>CAMCFA010000027.1 GCA_945873955.1 uncultured Clostridia bacterium
GCTTTATGTGTCATTATTTTTTCGGGTGTTGCACTTAAATTATAAATCTATCATATATTGAAAGGACAGAAAGCGCGATTTTTGCTTTTAACTCGTTTCACGAGCAAGATGTTTTCAAGAGGTTTGTGATTTTATCTCAAATGTTGGCAACCGCAAAAATATTGCCCACCTTGAAAATGGCTTCTCAGTACCGTCTAAAATGGATTGTACCATTGCATGACTGATTGTCAATACATTATTGCGACAGGTAATTGCAATATTCCAATTTTGCGTTATAATTATAATAAGCAGAATACTCCTGCCGGAATAACGAAACGAGGTATTACAAGTGACAGACAAAACAATATCCTTTATATCCGACCGAAAGCATTATATTATCCCCATAAGCGACATACTGTATGTGCTTATGAAAAAGCAGGACGCTTATGTTCATGTGTCAGACGGGAGCGTACTTAAAACGCGGATGACCTTACAGCACCGAGAGGAAATAATGTAACAATTCCATCGTAAACAGCGAGTTATCATAGATGAGCTTCCGGACAACGACAACCCCACATAAAACGAGGATTATCACAGGCATTTTATGTGCTTTGACACAATACCGTTTGCATTTGCGGACATTGAGATGATATTCACAGAAAATGGATGCGCTCGACTTTTCCGTTGTGGTGCGGAGTGTACGGACGAATAAGCTTGTGGCGGATACCGAGCTTTGCGGCAGTATTTTGAAACAGAGTAGGCTTGTCCTTTAAGCCTTGAATAAACCGCGTTGTGAACTTAGGTCCGTTGTCGGTTTGAACGCATTCCACTTTGATTCCGCGGCGCTTGTACCACTCAACTGCGCGTTTTAAGAAATCCGCTGATGAATAAGTGCTGTGTTCCTCTCGGTAAGACCGAGCTGTAGGTTGCGCCGCCGCATATCCTTGATGAGTTTAAGCTCCTCGGGAGTATGCTCATTCGGGTAATGGTGAGGACGCTTGGAATGCTCCGCGAGTGATTCAATTGTGCCGTCCCAGCGCGTTTTCCAAAAGTATATGTACGAACGGCTTTTATTGTATTTGCGAGATGCTCGCTTCACACCATATTTCTCGCAATATTTCATTAGGGATGACGAAACCGCATTTCTTGTGTTATATTACCCATGAGAGATAGACCTTCTTTCACTTGAATTGGGTGTGGTAACTTTATTCTAGCAGATTTTGGTCTATCTCTCAATTCTTTTTTCTCATCTTTGTCCAATATCTATTGTAGCACTACAGTTGCTGAAAGTATCAAAATGCGAGGAGCTTGTTTATTATACCATATTCCCTTGGGTTTGTATAGAGGGGGGGATTGAAGTTTACGGATTAAGGATTATTTCAAAAAACTATACTTTTCGGCAATTCTAACTTTCTGTGTTTACTATATCCCGGAATTCGTTGTCCACATACCTATAACAATCGTAGGGTAACAAGTAAACAGCTTCAATAGTATAGTAAAATCGGCAGTCAACTAACGTGACTGCCGATAATCTTTCTTGCTGTAATGATGTCAAAACGCATTTCTGTGTTCTTTGATTAAATCTTGAGCGTTCATCATCCGAAACTGCGCAAGAGGAAAGTTTCAACTCTTTCGCAAATCTGTTGCCCACCCTGAAAATGGCTTAATTAAGCCGTTTATTAGGGTTATTTCTTAACCGGCTTGAATGACGCGCTAACAATGCTTTTTGTAATCGCAAAAATGGACGCACATCTCTGTACGCCCATTCTGCTATTCGGTTGCGATTACGCTAAACCAACAATTCTTTTCAGAATTGCCGCAGCGTCCATAACATTGACCTTTCCGTCGCCGTTAAAGTCCGCCATAAGCGGGTTCTTGCCCGGTTCGATCTCTACTATGTCTTTGAGAATAGCCGCAGCGTCCATAACGTTCATCACGCCGTCGTTATCCATATCGCCGAGCCGGTCGCTGAACTCGCAGAGCATTACTACATAATCGCCCTTTTCGGTGACGTCGGGCAGGATAACCTTGCCGTCCTCGCCGAGCTTCGCGCAGGTCACGAACGTCAGCTTGCCGTCAACAGACTTGTAGAGGTTCGCAAACTTCCCTGCGTGAGCTGTCTTAAACGCAACTGTGAGGTCTGTCGGGATATTCGTATTGTTCATGGAGAACTGATAACCGGATATTCCACGCAGAGTATCTGTTTTCAGCTTGCTTGTCGTGAGAATTGACAGGTCAGCCGCCGCAGGAGTAGTTATCTCTGCGCCATCTGTTTTCCAGCTCTTAACGCTGTCAACTACAAATGTTTCCTTCAATTTCTTTTCGGCAATAACCTTGATTACCTCAACGGGAACTGTGGTATTGCCGTTAAGTTCGATTGTTGCCTCTGACCCTGTTGTGAGCTTCGCAAGGTCAGCCGCAACGTCGCTCCAACTCTTGGAAGAGCCGCCGATAGAGGGGTTATTGGGTTCTGTCGGGGTAGAGGGTCTGTTTCCGCCGCCACCTCCACCGCCGCCGGAGGACTTCTTCTGTACGGTAAGAGTGCCGTTCTGCGCTGTGTAGGTGTAGCACTCATCTTCGGTTATCTCGATAGTAACGGTAATTGCATAAGTGCCTACCGTGCTTGTGTCTGCCGCTTCACAGGTTAGAACGGGAGTAAACGAAAGTTTATCGCCGTTCGCAAGTCCTGTTACGGAATAAGTAAATGTGGGGAGGGCAGCGTTCTGATATACAGTTTTATCATCTGCCTTGATTGTTACAGCAGCCTTGTTGACCGTTACGGTAACGGTAGTTGTCGCCTGTTCGTAAGCGTCGGTTTCAGCCGCTGTAATTTCAACGGTTGCCGTACCTGATTTCAGAGCCTTAATTGTGCCGTCTGCGGCTACGGTGATAACATCATCGCCTGTCTTGACAGAGTAGGAAATTGCTCCGTCACCGTTTGTTGTTGCGCTTATCTTCTTTTCGGTTTCGCCATAAGTCAGCGTGACATCATCGGCGGTGATCGTCTGAATTTCCTTTGTCGTAATTTTCAGAGTGCCGTCCACATAAGTGAAAGTGTGATTCGGGCTTTCATCTGCGCCCAATACTTTAATCGGGAATGTTCCTGCTGTACTGCTGTCGGTTGCGGAGCATGAAATAGTGACGGTAATCGGCAGCGTTTCGTTGCTTGCAAGACCCGTTACCTTGTACTTAAATGTCGGGAGCGCGTCGCCGACCTTGATTGTGTAGCTGTTCGCGGTGATTGTCACAGCCGCCTTGTTTACCGTTACGGTAACCGTTTTGGTAGCTTGTGCATAAACATCGGTTTCAGCCGCTATAATTTCAACGGTCGCCGTACCCGCTTTCAGAACGGTGATAGCGCCGTCTGCGGCTACGGTGATAACATCATTGCCTGTTGTAACTGCGTAGGTAATCGCTCCGTCACCGTTTGTCGCAGCGGTAATCTTCTTGCCGCTTTCGCCATAGGTGAAGGTCACATCATCGGCGGTGATGGTCTGAATTTTCTTTGCGGTGATTGATAATGTGCCGTTAACATAGTTGTATTCGTAATTCGTGCTTTCATCTTCGCCCGATACTCTAATCGGGAATGATCCTGCGTTGTCGCTGTTCGTTGCGGCGCAGGAAACAGTCACGGTAATGGGCAGCGTTTCGTTGTTCACAAGCCCCGATACCTTGTACTCAAATGTCGGGAGTGCGTCGCCGACCTTGACCGTGTAGCTGTTTGCGGTGATAGTCACAGCCGCCTTGTCAATAGTCCACTTGGCGTTGCTTACAGTGCCTGTGTAGTTGCCCTTGCCCGTGATAGTCACGGTGTATTCGCCTGCGTTTGTCTGCGATGATACCTCTATATCACAATCATTAGCGGTAAGCTCTGTGCCGTCAAGCGTTACCGAAAATACGGGGGTTCTTGCTCTGCCGTTGTAGGTGAATGCGTTGACCTGTTCTGCAGTTGCTGCGGAAATATCCGCGGGATTTATCGTGAATGTACCCTCGGTGAATGTAATATCATAGTTCGGGTTGTTGTCGTTTGTGAGAGTGCCCTGTGTTATATCGTATGTGCCGACATTCTCGCCCTCTGCACGGGTAAGCGTACCTGTGAGAGAATCATCACCTACAAGCGGTGTCGTATCAGATACGGTATAAGTTAATTCGGGGTCGGTTTCGCCGAAAACCTTGCTCTTGTTGTCTGCCGTAACGGTTACGGGAGCGCGGGCGATTTCAACCTCAACGCAGTCGGGACCTGCCAGCAGGGTTTCGCCGTCTGTAACCTTGTACCAGACCTCGTAAATGCCTGCGTCCTTGCCGGTGGGGATTACTGTGTCGCTGTACTCGCCGTCCTTTGCGGAGGAATACGACATTATGCCGCTGCCTGTTGTACCTGCCGTAATAAGCTCGTGGCTTTCGCCGTCATAAACTAGGGTAGCAGCCGCAGGAGCGGTCAATGTCAGACCCGCAACCCAAGTGCTTGTATCTGCGTTATAGGTATAAACTGTTACGCTAGTGCCAACTCTTACGGTGTGGCTCTTGTCGCCGGGGAGGTAGGCGTATACATTACCGTCATCGTGCGTGGGGTATTTTACGCCGTCAATCGTTACGTCATAGCCGTTGGAGTTATCGATTGTAAGCAGATATACGGGGGTTGACATATCTGCAAGGGTGGGGGTAACTGCGTCTTTATTAAGACCGCCGCCGATAGTGTTTGAATATCCTGAAACAGCCTTTACAGAGCCGCCCGTGATAACAATATTTGAGGCTTCTTTCCCAGAACCTCCGCCTATGCCTGCACCATAGTTCTCTGCGTATGCTGTAACCGTACCTCCGCTTATCTTAATGTCTGAGCCGCTTCCGTCCTGACCACCGCCGATTCCCGAACCGTTTCCTGCTGAACATGTTGCGGTAACCTTACCGCCTGTTATGGTGATATTTGAGCCACCGCCTTTTATGCCACCGCCTATTCCGGCTGCGCTATTACCTTTGGCATTTACAATGCCTCCTGTGATAAGAATATTTGAGCCATTGCCGTTATAACCGCCGCCTATTCCTGCTGTGCCGACAGCGCCGGCTGCAGTAACATTTCCGCCATTTATTGTAATGTGCTCACCATTTCCTTTATTACCGCCGCCGATTCCTGCACCATTACTATAGCTTTTAGCATATATAGTACCGCTGTTTATCGTGATATTTGAACCGCTTCCGTCCTTGCCGCCGCCGATACCTGCGCCGTCCTTGTAGCCGATTGCATTAAGCGTGCCGTTTCCGCCTATTACCAGAGCGACATTCCCATCGTTCTTTTGCAGACCTGCATAGACGTTGCCGCTTTTAAGCGTGTTTTGGGTGTCGTCCGCAAGGGTAACGGTGACTGTGCCTGTGCCGCCGTCCTCAATAAGGAAAGCCGCAGTATTATCCTTTGCCGATACGTCAATATTCACGCCCGCAAGCGTTACATTGGCGGAAACACCGCTTGCTATTGCGATAGCGTGGTCAATGGCGTTTTCGCTGTCCTTGTTGGCGATAACAACCGGTTTCACGGTCTTTACCGTCAGAATGCTGTTTTCATAGGTGTAGTCCTCGCCCTTGACAAGCGTGCTGCCGTCCGCTGCGGTTATGCTTAGCAGCTCGTTTGATATTATCGCTTCAACGCTTTTCGGAGTTGTTCCGGTATTTTCCGAGGTGCTTTCTACCTTATACCATACGGTGTAAGTGCCGACTTCTGTTGCCGTGGGTATAGCCGAGGTGTATTCGCCGTTTTCCTCAAGCGAATATAAAAGCGTGCCGAATGTTGTATTACCTGCCGAAACAAGCTCCTGCGGTGCGCCGTTATACTGGAGATTTGTAAACGGCACGGGCGGTGTTACAAACGGTGCGTTAAGCCAATTGCCGTCAACATAAAACTGAACAGAATGTTCGCCCTCTGTGAGATATATGTAGAGATTTGAGTCGGCGCTGTCAGCCGCTTTGTGGTTTATGGGTGTATAGTCTGCTCCGTCTACCTTTACAGGGTAATCACCGGTGTTCTCGTATGTGCGAAGATATACATTTTCTCCGTTGTCATTTGTCGGTACAGTTTCTGTTTGTGAATTACCGATAGAAAAGTTCCCTTTTTCGGTAACCGTCTTTACTGAGCCGCCGGTGATTTTGATATCCAAAGCAGTATTACCAAAAAGTCCTGAGCCTATGCCGGAACCTACATTTGCGGCTATTGCAGATACTGTGCCGCCGCTTATGGTGACACCTTTGCAGTCACCATAGTATCCGCCGCCTATACCCGTGGAGGAATTGCCGGTTGCAACGACAGTACCGCCGCTTATGGCGATATCCAAACCGCTTCCGCCTTTATTTAACGATCCGGTGCCACCGCCGCCTATGCCTGCGCCTGAATCACCGTTTGCGAAAACAATACCGCCGCTTATGGTGATGTTTGAGCCATCGCCGCCTTTGTATGCTGTGCTTCCGCCGCCGCCTATGCCTGCGCCATATTCGCCGCCGTTTGCGGTAACAGTGCCGCCGGTTATGGTGATGTCTGAGCCGACGCCGCTTGTTCTTTCATTGCTTCCGCCGCCGCCTATGCCTGCACCCAAAGAGCCGCCGGTTGCGGTAACATTGCCGCCGGTTATGGTGATGCCTGAGCCATCGCCGCTTGCACCTTGAACGCTTCCGCCGCCGCCTATGCCTGCGGCTTTCAAGTCTCCGGTTGCGGTTATTGTGCCGCCGTTTATTATAATGTTATAGCAGCTGCCGGCTGAATTTAGCGTGCTTCCACCGCCGCCTATGCCTGCGCCAAAATAGTTGCCGGTTGCAGTGATAACACCGCCGTTGATTATGATGTTGGAGCAGCTGCCGGCTGCATTTTCCGTGCTTCCGCCGCCGCCTATGCCCGCACAGAATGGTCCGCCCGTTGCGGTGAGCTTGCCTGTGCCGTTTTCGCCGCCGTTAATGGTGAGCGTTCCTGTGCCGCCGTTTTTCTGCAAGCCGGCTCCTTTATCGCTATCCAGCGTGTTCTCTGTGTCGTCCGCAAGGGTAATGGTGACATCTCCGGTGCTGTCGTCTGCTATTTTGAATGCGCAACCGGGTGTATCAATATTAACTCCCGCAAGGGTGATGCTTGCGCTTGCGCCACTTTCAACCTCGATATAGTCTTTTGTCGAGGCTTCGGGGTTTTTGTTTTTGATGGTTAGCTCTGCGCCATCGCTGATTTTAACAATATAATTTAGCTCGTATAGTTCTACGTTAAAACCTTTTCCTGTCAGCTCGAAAGCGCACTGCTCCGTGTAATCCTCGGCAAACGCAATGCCGCCGAAGCTCACACCGGTAAGTGCCACCGCCGCCGCCGAAACGACCGCGGTAAGTTTCCTAAGTAGCTTGTTCATGTCGTCCTCCTTTGAATATTGCTGAAATGCAGGGCTTGCCGATATATTCCCAACATTTGTATACTCTCTTACATTATAACACAGCAAATTTGCGTTTGTCAATAGACTTGGTGCAAATTGACATAACGTGGAACGAAAAGTTTATGCGCTTGAAAAATACGGAATTTTCGTTCCATATCTGTGCTGTTTTGTTCCAATATATCCCGCAATAGCCCAATGGGTATTGTCTATCTGTTGGGCACGGCAAGGTTGATAACAGTTCGCCTATGATGTTCTGCGTATTGCTGAGCTAAGACAGAAAAGAAAATCTCCGCCATATTATTCCGGCGGAGATTGCATTGGTTTTGTATTATGCTTATAAATGGAATTGCAGCAACATTTTGATTGCCTTTTAGATTTCTATGTGAGGAACTGCGCAAGAGGTAAGTTTCAACTCTTCCGCAAATTTGTTGCTCACCCCGAAAGTGGCTTATTAGAGCCATTTGCTTCGATTGGTGCATTACAGTATCCACACCGGAGAGGGGGGTATGCCGATCAATTACTCATCTGCGAGGTTTTTGAAAGCAAGAAAAGTCAGCTTAGGTGACTTCATCAATTCTCATTGTTTCCAGCGTCCTGACTTCCTTTACAAACTCTCCTATCACCCATTCATACATACCGGGATCGCTGTATTTGCGGTAAACTCTCTCAACAACCATACCCAGACGATGCCATACACGATATATCTGATTACGTATCTTCTCATCTGCTGATAATTCGGGAATGCCGTATCCACGGAGAAAACCGGGATATGGCGCATCACCGAATTCATGGAAATCATGGCTCATGATCGGATCACCGTAAAGCACCGCTGCAAAATCGACAAGTCCGGTCAGTTTTCCGTCCTTTACCATGACATTCCCGGGCCATGTGTCTGTGTGGATAAATTTTGGCACTGCTGCTGTGTCAAGAACTCCGGAAAAGCTTTTAATAAGCTTGCGCAAATCGTTGGGCGTTATTCCGGGGAGGTCTTGAGTGCTCTCTTCTTCAAAATCAAGCAGAAGCCAGTCGATCAGCAAATATACAAATTCACTGTTGCTGTCGCATTCGCTTTCGGGAATACCGGGGATACCGAATTTTCCTGCGGAAATATTGCAGATGCTTCTTGTAATCCTGCCCATTTCTTCCTGCACTGCCATACCTTGTTCATCGGTCATGTCCTTATTATCGGAAAGAGGCGAGCCTTCAATAAAGCTCATAAAGAAATATGGCACAGTACAAACCGTTCGGCTGTCATCATAGAATAACAGCTTTGGCATAGGAATATCGGCAGATTCATTCAATAATTTCAGCATTTGCACTTCCGTAGGTATATATGCTCTTTCATGACGCATTACTTTGACGGAATCATCGGACGCCACTTTAAGCACAAGCTTTTCGCTGTCAGCATTTATCAGGTAGACTGCACTGCAAAATCCGCCCGACAGCGGAGTTGCAGAAAAATTGCTCGGAGTATGTCCGAGAGCTTTTTCCGTCATTGCTTGAATAACGTTATCCGGCAGCCATTTTTTTGTTACAGCATTCATAATTTTGACCTTTCCATTTCGGTTTTGTGGTTTGAGTCAGCAAATCATCGTGTGAACGAATTTTAATTATCGATCAAGGAGTATGTGAGAGTATATAATCGTATACTTCCGAAAAGGGTTTCTGCTCACGGGAAAAGGCGTCAAGTGTCTTCTCTCTGAACAGCTTTTCCGCAAGTATAACCGCAAGTTCGTTTGTTTCACGAAATCGGTTAAGCACAATGTCGCTTGCGCCCTGACTGACATATCTGAATTCATGATAACTCTGAATAGTGAGCTGTACAAATTCCATTTCATCATCTGCAAAGGAATAATCAAGACGCTGCCCCATCAGATATGGGTCGCTGTCTTTAAGATGAACGCAGCCGCAGTACATATCTCTTGCGGCGTATCTGAGGTGCTTTATGTTAGACATCACTGCTGTTCCCATACACATAGGGCAAGGCTCCATTGTCGCGTAAAGAACAAGCGTTTTGGGGTTATAATGAGACGTGTCGAGCCTGCGCAGAGCGTTTGCCTCAGCGTGGGCGATGTTTCTGTTCACGCTGTCCGGTTCGTTTGAGCGATTATGTTCTCGCAGAATGATGTGACCGTTTTCTTCGGCAATAACAGCCCCTATCGGTATGCTTCCGCTTTTAAATGAAGCCCATGCTTCTTCAAACGCACACTGCCAAGCTTCGGATAAGTTGTTCCACATATTTTACCTCCTGATGAACTGACTAATTTTTTCTATTATAGCACGCTTTTAGGATTAAATCAAGCCTTAACCGGCAGGTGGGTCAAGGCTTGATTACATGAAATAGACTTATCAATGTCAACTCCAATGCCAACAGCGATTTACAAAGCAGCGTATTCCTAAAAAACTGAAAAACTCTGTTGCATTTTTGCGTATATGATGTTATAATTATATAAATCGACATGAAGTAACAGGCGGTGACACTATGAGCAAGATAGTATTCGTAGACAGCGAAATCAGCCACAGCGGCGAAATCTGCGACCTCGGCGCGGTCACACCCGAGGGCGGAAGAATACACACGTCCTCTCACAGCAAGTTTTCTGACTTCGTATCGGGCTGCAATTATGTCTGCGGGCATAATCTGATTGCCTATGATTTGAAGTATATCAGAAATCTGATTCTGGGCGATTATATTGCAATTGATACCCTCACCATATCCCCGCTTCTTTTCCCGAAAAAGCCATATCACCATCTGCTGAAAGACTACAAAATCCAGACCGAGCAGCTTAACGATCCAGCTAACGACGCTGCTTTGTGCATGGAGCTGTTCTTCGACGAGGTAGAGGCGTTTAATGCGCTTGACGAAAAACTGAAAGCGGTTTTCTTTGCGCTGATTGGCACAAGGCGCGAGTACATCGGTTTTTTCGATTATGTGGATTACATCAGCAAGGAACCCCCCGAGAGCCTTATCCGTGAGCGCTTTTCGCAGAACATTTGCGGAAGCGCGGATTTGTCGGCGATCATTTCCCGCTACCCCGTGGAGCTTGCATATTGCCTTGCGCTTATCAGCGCCGACGACAGGGATTCGATTATCCCGCACTGGGTGCACCGCAACTTCCCCGCGGTTGAGTTTGTTATGCGAGCGCTACGCGGAACGCCCTGCAATAACTGCGCTTTCTGCAATCGCGAGCACAATATCCACACAAAGCTGAAGCAGTATTTCGGCTACGACAGCTTCCGCACTTACGACGGTGAGCGGCTTCAGGAAAGAGCGGCGCAGGCGGCTGTGGACAACAAATCGCTTATCGTGGTATTCCCGACGGGCGGCGGCAAGTCGGTTACATTCCAGCTTCCTGCGCTGATGTCGGGCGATTCCTGCCGCGGACTTACCGTTGTAATCTCGCCGCTCCAGTCGCTGATGAAAGATCAGGTGGACAACCTCGTTGAAAAAGGCATTGCCGACGCGGTGACGATAAACGGACTGCTTGACCCCGTGGAGCGTGCAAGCGCAATAGAGCGCATTCAGAACGGACAGGCTTCGCTGCTGTACATCTCGCCCGAATCGCTCCGCTCAAAGACGATAGAAAAACTCCTGCTCAACCGCCACATAACCCGCTTTGTCATTGACGAGGCGCACTGCTTTTCTGCATGGGGGCAGGATTTTCGCGTTGACTATCTGTACATAGGCGACTTTATCCGCGAATTGCAGGAGAAGAAAAACCTCTCCGAGCCGATTCCCGTGTCCTGCTTTACCGCCACCGCAAAGCAGAAAGTAATCAGCGACATCAGCGACTATTTCCGCAGAAAACTCGGAATAGAAATGGAACTTTTCGCATCGGGTGCGGCGCGGCACAATCTGCGTTACGAGGTGCTTTACAAAGAGAACGATGAGGAGAAATACCTTGCACTCAGAAATCTGCTGACAGCCAAAAACTGCCCCTCAATCGTCTATGTATCTAAGGTCAAGAGGACCTATTCTCTTGCGACAAGGCTTTCTGCGGACGGAATAAATGCGCTGCCTTTCAACGGAAAAATGGACAAGAGCGAAAAGGTTGCGAACCAAGAGAAATTTATGAGCGGCGAGGTCAATGTTATCGTGGCGACCTCGGCTTTCGGCATGGGCGTTGATAAGTCTGACGTAGGGCTTGTGGTTCATTTCGACATCTCGCCCTCGCTGGAGGATTATGTTCAGGAGGCAGGCAGAGCGGGGCGTGACGAGGAGCTTCAGGCGGAATGCTATGTGCTGTTCAAGGACGAGGATTTGGACGGACATTTTATGATGCTTAATCAGAGCAAGCTGTCTATCAAGGAAATAAACCAGATTTGGCGCGCGGTCAAGGAATGCTCGCGCTATCGAATGACGTTCACCCGCTCCGCTTTAGAGCTTGCGCGAATCGCAGGCTGGAACGACGAGCAGGACGAAATCGAAACCCGCGTCACAAACGCGATAAACGCGCTGGAAACCGCTGGATATCTGAAACGTGGGAAGAACGTGCCGCGCGTATTTGCGTCCAGCATAAACGCAAAGAACTACACCGAAGCGGCAGAGAAGATAAACGGACTTGATAAGCTTGACGACAAGCACAAGCAGTTTGCCGCGAGAATAATCCGCTGCATGATATCCGAAAGAAGCCGCGCAGACGCGGGAAATAACGAAGCCGAGAGCCGCGTTGACCACCTCTCCGACATTCTCGGAATACCCATGGAGGACGTGGTATTCTGTATCGGCTCTATGCGCGAAAGCGGGGTTCTTGCCAACGCAAACGACCTCACCGCCTATATCCGCAGAAACGACACAATGCGCAAATCCGCCAAAATTCTCGAAAGATATGCCGCGCTGGAGCGTTTCCTGCTTAACAGCATAACCGAGGGTGTAGAGTTCTATAACCTCAAAGACCTTAACGAGCAGGCGCAGAAAGCGGGCATTTCCTCCGCTTCCGTAAAGGCGATAAAGACGCTGCTATATTTCTTTATGATAAAGGACTATATGCAAAAATCCCATATTTCGGGAGAAGAAGTTCAGATTGTTTTGTCCGATGATATTGCGAGAATTAAGGCAAAGTCCGAAAAGCGCATTTCGGCTGCGGAGAATATTCTTGAACTGCTCTACGAAAAGGCAGAGGAGCTGAAAGCGCCCGAAAAGGACGAGATACTCGTGGAGTTTTCGGAGCTTGAGCTGCTGGAATACTGCGGTGAGCGCTCTCTTGAAAAGCCCGACATGGAGGACATAAAGTCAGCCCTGCTCTACCTCTCAAAGATAGGCGCGATTGACATCGAGGGCGGCTTTTTGGTGCTGTACAACGCCATGCAGATAACCCGTCTTGAGCAGAACAACAAAATCAGCTACAAGACCGAGGATTACAAGCAGCTAAGCGAGTTTTACAAGCAGAAAATTCAGCAGATACACATTGTCGGCGAGTACGCGAATATGATGACCCGCGACTATGACGCGGCGCTGCGGTTCGTGTCCGACTATTTCGGAATGGACTACAAGAAGTTTATTGCGAAGTATTTCGCAGGTCGCGAAAAGGAGATTAACCGCAACATCACCCCCGAGAAATTCGACCGGATTTTCGGGGAGCTTTCTCCTTGTCAGCAGAATATAATTAACGATGACGCGTCTAAGTACATTGTCGTTACGGCGGGACCGGGAAGCGGCAAGACAATGGTGCTTGTCCGCAAGCTTGCTTCTCTCTATCAGATGGAGGACACCAAGCACGAGCAGCTTCTTATGCTGACCTTCTCCCGCACGGCGGCAACGGAGTTCAGGCAGCGGCTGTGTGCGCTAATGGGCGGTGCGGTGCGCTATATGGACATAAAGACCTTCCATAGCTACTGCTTTGATATTACGGGAAGAATAGGATCGCTTGAAAACTCCGCGGATATAGTGGCGCAGGCGGCGAGAATGATTTCCGAGGGCGAAGTCGAGCAGGGGCAAATCACAAAAACCGTTGCCGTAATTGACGAAGCGCAGGATATGGACGCGAACGAGTTTGCGCTGATAAAAGCGCTTATGGAGCGCAACGAGGATATGCGCGTTATTGCCGTAGGCGACGACGACCAGAACATCTACGAGTTCCGTAATTCAAGCTCCGCGCACATGGCAAGCCTTATCACCGAGTACGGCGCGGCGCATTACACAATGGTAGACAACTACCGCAGCGCCCGCAGAATCGTGACTCTCGCCAACGCCTACGCCGAGAGGATATCCAACCGTCTTAAGAATGAACCTATCCGTGCCGTGCGTGAGGAAGAGGGCGTTGTAAAGCTGATTAAGCATACGGCAAAGCACATGGATATCCCCGTTGCCGACTGCCTGCAAGGCACTTGGCACAGCGGCACCGCCGCAATTCTCACTACCACAAACGACGACGCTTTGCGTATGCTCGGGCTGCTGACAAAGCGCGGTATTCCCGCAAGGCTTATTCAAAGCAGCGATGGTTTCCGTATGAGCCAGCTTTCCGAGGTGAAGATGTTATGCAAACTGTTAGAGCGCAATTCCGAGGGCAATTCGCCGACAATTCCCGAAAGAGTATGGAACAGCGCAAAGGAGCAGCTTCGCGAAAAATACAGCGAAAGCACCTGCCTTGAAACGGTGCTGAATATGCTGTCGCAGTTTGAGGAGGTGAGCGGCGGAGCACTGTACAAATCGGATTTCGATATGTTCATTTTTGAGTCAAGCTATGACGCCTTTACTCTACAGGAGCAGAATGCCGTAACGATATCCACTATTCACAAGGCAAAGGGACGTGAGTTTGACAATGTGTACATCATGCTGAATCAATCGTGCGACAGCACCGACGAGGAAAAGCGCAAGATTTATGTGGGCATGACCCGCGCAAAAAATGCGCTGTACATTCACTATAACAATGCGGTTTTCGACAATATTTCCGTCGAGGGAATCGAATGCGAAACCGACAGCAGCGATTATCCCGAGCCGGACGAGCTTGTAATGCAGCTTGGAATGAAAGATGTGTTCCTTGATTTCTTCATCGGGAAGAAAGCCGAGGTTTTCGCACTGAAAAGCGGTGACGAGTTGGAGATAAGGGGCGACGTCCTCTTCGCAAACGGGAATAAGCTTGTCATTCCGTCAAAGGCGGTGAGGGGAAAGCTTGCGGTTTTGCGCGAAAAGGGCTATGCGCCGTACAAGGCGAGGGTGTGCTTTATTGTTGAGTGGGTAAAGCAGGAAACAGGAGAATCCGCGGCGGTTATACTGCCCGAGATTTGGCTGAAAAAGAGCGAGGAGCAAAGCGCTCCCTGATGATTTTGATGAGGTGAGAATATGACAGAGCTTGACAAGCTGATTCGTGCAGAATCCTATATCCGCAAAATGGCAAACGGAATAAATCCCATCACAGATGAAACTGCCGCTGATGACGATATGGTCAACAACGTCCGCGTAACACGATGCCTTTACTATGTGTCGGATATTTTGAGACAGGTTATTGCAAACAACGGCGTGGTTGAAAAGAAACCCAGCGGTTCGGGCAAAAAAGTAGATTTCTATATGACCGATGAACAGCGGGCTAATCTCGTTGAATTTGACCATCCTGTTTTTCTGAGGGAATTAGTTGATGAAATCAACCGACTGACCGAAGCAAATCACTGTAAGAAATTTGCGGCAAGGTGGATAAGAGCCTATTTGGTAAGCATAGGATTGCTTGTTGCCGATGCAGATTTCGTCTCAAAATATGCGACGGAGGAGGGTGTAAATCTTGGCATTATTCCGGAACTGCGTCAGTCGCAGCAATCAATGAGAGAGTATTGGGTAAACCAATACTCGCCGGAAGCTCAGCGGTTCCTTATTGACAATATTGATACCATAGTCGAATTTGCCAAATCGCCTCAGTATACTCAGTTTACCCACCCCGAAAGCACCAATAATGTCTCCTCTGCCGAATAATTAGCCGTGTCTTGGGTGCAATTTATTCAGGCGAGCAGCGTTGTAAATACTGCATATTGGGTGGATATTGACCCATATATATGTTGCATTCTGCAATTCAATGTGCTATAATAACATTAACAATGTTTCACAGAAAAAGGGAGATACGTATGCCAACAATAACACACAACAAACTCGTCCGCGATAAAATCCTCGAAATAATCACCTCTGCGGGCAAGCAGGCGGTAACGCGCATATTGTCCGATGAAGAATACCTCGCCGAGCTTGACAGAAAGCTTACCGAGGAGTGCACCGAGTATCAGGCGGACAAGAGTATTGAGGAAATGGCAGATGTGCTCGAGGTGGTGTACGCTATCGCCGAGGCGCGGGGGTATTCCGTGGAGGAATTGGAGCGCCTTAGAGCGGCAAAAGCCGAAAAGCGCGGCGGGTTTGCGGACAGGATTTTCCTTGAGAAAGTTGTGGAGAACTGATATGAAAAATGACGCGATTACAGTTAATTCGGTAAACAGCCCTGCCGAGGACTTGTTTGTGCAGCTTTTCTGCGAAACCTTTGGACCCGATAAAGCCGAAAAGCTCTATATTCAGTACCCCTTTGCCGATATTTACGGTCATCAGAGATTCATTGATTTCGCTCTGCTGAGCGGCACGGATAAAATAGCCATCGAGATTGACGGCGAAAGCTACCACAACCCGAACAAGGTTTCGGAGAACAAGTACATTGATGACCTGCTGAAACAGAACAGCCTTGCCTATCTTGACACGCCCATCGACGCCGCAGACTATGAGATAATCGATCTGTTCAACTGGCAGACCGAGGTGCAGAATATGATTTCGCAGCTTGAGTTTGTCCGTATGGTTGATGTTCAGTCGGAAACGGTGGAGCGCTACATCAGAGAGGGAAAAATCGTGCCGGATTTGGCTGTGCCGATAAGCGAGAACAGGTTCTTTAATTATTTCAGGGAAGACACCGTGAAAGTCTACGCAGAACAGTACGGCTGGGATTTGATTACGCAGAGCAACATCAAGTCGAAGTTTATGGAGTTCGTCAGCAAGATGGACATGAGTTTTTCCTACAAGCCTGTGCTTTTGAAGGAAATGATGCGCCATGCAGATGAAAACGGCTGTGTTGCGCTAGAGGATATTGTGGACTATTTTAAGGAGTATTACGAGGGCAGAGCCGCTGCGGGGCTTGTTGTAGAAAAGCCTTCCAGCATTTTCGCAAAGGGCGGCTACTCCGACAAGGATGTGGAGAAGAACATTCTCGCAAACCCGTTCAAGCGCTTTGCGGATATGCGTTTCTTCCAGCGCTGCAAAGATGTGACTGTGGTGCGTTTCAACCCGTGGATTTTCAAGAAGCTGACTACTGATGACTTCAAGCAGATTCACAAGATTTGCGATAAGAAGCTCGAGGAGTATTATGCACGGTTTAAGTGATTGAACATACATCAAACCCAAGAAATCCGAGGATTATCTGTCCTCGGATTTGCTGTTTTCTGAGTAAAATAGATTGCTTATTATTCACAGAGAGGTAATTACCAGGAAAACGCTTAGACGGGTTTTTGTCGAATGGTTCGACGATTTTATCAATCCCCAAAACTGCTATAAAGCATTATATACTTTTCTACACTTATTCTCATCACTCTCCACCAATTCCCCAGCCTAAACACTTCAATTTTACCACTCTGCACAAGTTGCAAGTCGGTGTTTTTGCCTATATACATCAGCTCCTGAAGTATCTTTAGTATTGTTAATCATAAAGTCACTCCTGTTATCAATATTCAAATCAAAAGTGTCTGTAATCAGCAGATGATTATTTCTATGAATCTTTTGGATAAAATGCTATTTGTGTTTCTCGTGTAGTGCATCTAGGAAATCCGCCAATGCCATCTGCTCCTTATCGGACAACTTGCTTATTGCACTCATAAGGCATGGATTGATGCCCGAATCCTCTTCCCGGAAGAACTCCTCCAGAGTAACGCCGAGTGCGTCACAGAAGTAAGACAACGTTTCAACAGTAGGATTGCGCATACCCAGCTCTATCTCCCGCAGGTGGCTTTGTGACACCCCTGCCAGATTAGCCAGCTTGTTAGTGGTCAGTCCCCGCTTTTCTCTCAGATATGTTATTCGCGACGCTACATTCATGGCTACAAGCCCTCCTTTCTCATAATTATAAAGTATATTGTGATAATTTATTACTGTTATACAGTTGACAAATTATATTTATTGTGATATAATCTTATTTGGATAAGTATAGCATCGATTTAAATTGAAAAACAATTGAGGCGGTCTTATGATAGTATGCCACAAGAAAGGAAGCAAGCCATGTTACAGTTTAACGCAAAATCAAATATGAAATTCTGTGCCTTTTGCAAGTTCTGGTATGACCCGACTAATTCCGCTATTTTTCCCAAAGCTCCGCAGATAGGTCTGTGGGAGTTTGACAATAAGGTGGAGAATATATGCCAGAAATGGGGTACAAAAAAGAAGGCTAATATGCCGGGGTGCAGCAACTATACTTGTAAGTTTCCGTAATAATGGTGATTGAAGGTGATCGAATGGAATTGAAAGAAAAGGCAGTTGAGCTGTTTAAAAGCACCGCAACAATGATGCCGACTCAGATCGTGCAGAAGGCGGCATCATCACTGGCACATAGCAAAACTCCGACTGGTGTTAAAGTACCCATATTGACAAACGACCCAGAGGTTCAGAGATTCGTGGACGAATTCGAACTTTATAAACCAGAAAAAATGGTTCAATTCTTGATCCAGGGTGGATTTGCTCAATTTGAATGCATAATGGATGCAGTAAATGAACTAAAGGAAATTGATTTAATAAATTCACATTCGTTTATAAAAGCTGCTCAAAGGCACTATAAACGTGCAATGGCGAATGAATCAAAATTTGATGCAGAACTATCATCGGCAATGGATAAACTTGATCAGGGTCTTCCACAGCTTGAGGATAAAGCCATATACTATGTTAATCAAATCAGAGCGATTGACAATAGACCAAAGCTTTCATTTTTCGTTCGCGCAAAGCTTGATATCAAGAAAGTTGACCTCAATAATCACTGCGCAAAAGCAGCAATAAAATCAGTAATGAATGGTTACAATCTGCTCATTGCTATTGAATCCGCACTACATCTTGATACACAAAGTACGATCGAGGAACTGGAGAATTTTCAATCCAAGATCCTTGCTGATGATAATTGTTCATTAATGCACGCTTACGATGATGATAAACCATCAGAATTTTGGACAACATTATCTGATCAGTTTGATAACGCAATAGATAATTCTGACCTTTTGACTGATTTCTTGTCAAGTACTAAAGAGAATGAAGAAGAATTCATTGATTATGCAGCATTGCGATAAAATCGCTGTTATGTCACAGATCTATGAGCTCCTTAACAGTTTTGCTAATGCCGATGCTCAAAATTCTGATGTTCGGCGTGCTAACATAGAACTTTCCAAAATACGTAATTCGCTCCCTCTAAACAATAACGATAAGAGAAAACTGGTCAATAAATTCAAAGGCATTTCAACACCGCTGGAGGATATCTCGTCAATAGCCGCGTTCAGCGGAGAAAATGGCGGAGCAGTCAGGGAAAATGTTGCCTATATGCTATATGCAATATACTGCCAGAAATACAAAGACGATCCTTGCGGATATGATATGCTTATGGATTATTACAATTTCCTTGGCTATCATGGGAGCTTTGCCAAAGAAATGATTCGAGAGAACGGAGAAACATACTCCAATATCACCGATGACCAGACAGCGTATCTGAAAATGGCACGTGGAATGATAAAGCAGGTG
Source organism: uncultured Clostridia bacterium (assembly GCA_945873955.1). Taxonomy (GTDB): domain Bacteria; phylum Bacillota; class Clostridia; order Oscillospirales; family Ruminococcaceae; genus CAG-115. The sequence goes on from CAMCFA010000027.1 coordinate 19,087, forward strand.
TTTGTAACAATACCGGAAATCAGCATCGACCGGCTTAATGCTCAGGCAGATGAAATGGCAAAATATGATCCATATTCTATCAGAAGAAAAAAGGTTCAGAAAGCCGGAGCGGCGGGTATAATGACTCTTGGCGGGGTGTTTGCCAGACGTCCGGATATCGTTCTTCAAGCGGGTTCAACGGCTCTTGCTCAGATACAGCTGGAAGGAAACGATAACGCTGTTGATTTTCTTGCAAAAACCTTTAAGGATAAAGGAATCGACCTTAACGCATTCAGTTCAATGCTGAACCAAAGTAAGATTATTTCATCAACATCGCAGGATATGGTCTAAATCCTAAGGGCATTCCGCTTCTACATATCTTGAACAATAGATACTACCGCATTATTCGGCTTGCCGCTCTGAAACAGATTCAGGGCGGCATTGGTATAAATGATACAAAAAGGATAGTGATAATATGTTCATAATCTTTGCAGTACTCGGACTTGTTGCAGGGGCAGTTATAGGCGCACTGATCGGTGCTGTTGCCGGAGCTGCAATCGGATTGCTTATCGCAGGCTTGATATTGTTCTTTATTCAGATAGCCGGTATGGCGCCCATCTCCGTTGTGGCTCTCGTCGGGAGTAAGATACCAGTTCACGCCAATCGAAAGCCCCGCCGAATTTAGTACCCGAAGCAAACCCAGCTTGCCAAAATCTCCAATGTCGCCTGTATAACGGTTTTGCATTCATCTCATCTCTTTCTTACTTTTGTAAAGTTGAACTGAATTGTCTAATTACTATTATACCCTTTCTGAGGAGGATAGTCAAGGAACATATCAACGTTTATCCATTGAGTGCCAATTGGTTTCACGCATAAAAACCGCCCTCTCGGATTATCCGAAAGGGCGGTAAAATTCGTATGATTTTCGGGTGTTGCCCATCTATGTCCAACCTCAAAGATTGGCTCTGTTAAGCCATTCTCACAGGGGGTGGGCAACAGAAAATCTTACTTCTTGAAACTTTCCTCAACAGCAACCGCACAAGCAACAGTAGCGCCAACCATGGGATTGTTGCCCACGAAATATATGCTCATCAAACCATAATCAAATAACCTCTCTTGTAACTTATAGACCCTGACTTTTTGGCTTTGTACAGGGGATTGCCGAGAATGGCGCATGACTTATTTGCACCTACTAACATTATGGGGTTTCCTGTTACACTAAATATTTATTTGTGCTAACGAAACCAAAATGAAACCATTTATGCGGTTTCGTAAAATACACCAGATGGTTATTGCGACACTAAACAAACGGGATTACAATGGGATTTCTATTGACTTTTTCTTTTTGTTATGGTATAATAATTCTATACCAAATAAATTGAAGGAGGAAAAAAGATGTCTGAATTGCGAGTTTATAAAAGGGGTTGTAATTGGGTGTATCGTTTTGAGATTGCATCCGAGAACGGGAAACGCAAGTTTGCTCAAAAATGTGGTTTCAAAACCAAAAAGGAAGCACTTGAACAAGGCACGGCTGCATTCAATGCGTTCAATTCGACAGGTCAAACCATTACTATCTCGGAGATAGGCGTTGCCGATTATTTGAACGAATGGCTCGAGAACATTCAGACAAGCATAAAGCCAAACACCCTTGCAGGATACAGGAAGAAAATCAATTCCTATATTATCCCCAGATTAGGCAATTACAAGGTAAAAAATCTCACTGCATCTATTCTTCAAAAATTCATCAATGATTTATTTGACAATGGATATAGCAGAAATACCTTGATTAATATAAAGGCAATTCTATCAAGCTCTCTTAATTATGCTATTGAACCAATGCACTACATAATCTCAAACCCAATGAATTTTGTTAAGTTACCCTCTCCGAGAGTTGAGCCGCATATTCCAACGAGGTCAAACCCGCACGTTTTTATTGAAAAGGAAGATATGCAACGGATTTTTGAACGCTTTCCGGAGCGGTCAACAGCCCATATTCCCCTTATGCTTGGTTACAAATGCGGACTCCGTTTAGGAGAGGCATTTGGAATATGCTGGGAAGATATTGACCTTGACAAGAAAACCATCGAAATCAAGCGCCAGGTTCAATGGAAAGACAAGAACAAGGATAATCCGGAGGACGGCAGCTATTGGTACTTTTCAAAACCGAAATACGATAGCTGTAGAACAATCACAATAGATTCCGAACTCTGTGAACTGCTGAAAAGAGAAAGAGAGCGTCAACGCAAAGCCCAAGACTATTATGACGAACTCTATGTTCACAACTTCAGGACTCAATCCGGAAGGCTGAATACCGTTGGTGATGGAGAGGAAGTACATCTTCTCTGCATCAGGGAGAGCGGAGATTTCACACAGCCGAGAATTATGCAGCACACATCTCACATTATAAATAGCGACTTGAACATTAAGTTTGATTTCCATTCATTAAGGCACACACATTGCAGTATGTTACTCACAGCAGGAGCCAAGCCGAAATATGTTCAAGAAAGGCTCGGACACAAAAACATTCAGGTAACATTGCAGATATATCAGCATCTTACTGAGGAAATGAAATCGCAAGGTGACTCCATACTGGAGGAAATGTTTTAACCCACTAAATCTGAATACCACAAAGGCAGGCAAACACCTGCCTTTTTTATATACAACTTTGATAATCCCCCCGCTCCGGGGATTAGATACCTCCTACTACGGTGGGCAGTTTTCCGTCTGCCCACCAATACGGTAAATAGCCGAAAGGCTTTTACATATATAAATCGGCAGACCGTTTTTTACTCCTTTTTAGCGGTCTGCCGATTCTCATAAAAAGGATTGCACTTTTATAATATGGGAGGCTATTATGAACACGCAGGACAAGAACAACCAGGCAGAGGCAGAACAGATATTCCTTGAAAGCTGCATTGCTTTAACCGAGGTAGCTGCCGACCTTGTGAACACCGTCGAGGAACAGCGCAGAATTATCGACTTGCAGAGAGAACTCATCAAGACGCAGGGTGAGCTTATCAAGAGAGATAACGCTCTCATAAGTGTACTCCTTGCGGTATCTCCGTTATGCGAAAGTAAGGATCCCCTCGTCGAGGTGATTGACAAGCTGGTGGAGGTGTTCTGATAATGGAAGGAAAGAAACCTACGATTATCGCTGTTGCCAATCAGAAAGGCGGCGTTGGAAAAACCGTTACCGTGGTCAATCTTGCCGCGGCACTTGCAGAACTCGGCAATAAGGTTCTCTGTATTGACATCGACCCGCAGGGAAATTTGAGCGACTATCTCGGCTATGACTTTGACAACAATAGTCATACCGTTGCCGACGTAATGAAAGGCACTTGCCATCTGTCAAACTGTATCGTGTTCAACGAAGCGGAGAATATCTACTATGTCCCCGTAGATATTACCCTTGCGACAGCAGACCTTTTCCTCGCTCAAACAATGTGCCGCGAACAGGTACTCCGTCATGCTATCGTCACCGATGAGGAAATTGACAAATTCGATTACATTCTGATTGATTGTCTGCCGTCACTCGGTATTCTTCTCACCAATGCGCTTGCTGTTGCTGACGGGGTGATTATTCCCGTGCAAATGCAGAAATTCGCACTCAATGGCATAGTGCAGTTTGAGGATATATTCAATCTCGTAAAGGAGAACATCAATCCGAAACTCCGTATTTTCGGCATACTTGAAACCATGACCGAGCGCACAGCTATGTCGAAGGAAATAGACAAGGTGCTGAACAACCGGTATAACGACCTTGTTTTCGGAACGAAGATAAGCCGCCGTATTGAAGCTGCCAACAGCACTGCCGAGAGAATATCTCTTGTGTCAAAGAAAAGCTCTACTATCGGCGATCAGTATAGGCAGCTTGCACAGGAAATACTTAATAAGGAGGCTGCACCAAATGGCGTTTAATCTGGAACCAAGCGCAAACAGCGGTAAGCTGAACAGCGAAGGTTTTCTTTCGGAGAAAAGCGAAAAGCTCATACCGCTTGACAAGCTCCTTGAATGGGATAATCAGCCGTTCAAACCATATTCGGATGACGCGCTGCGTACTCTTGCAGCGTCTATCAGTACAAATGGTCTGCTTACGCCCATTATCGTCAGACCGGAGGGCGATAAATACCGAATTATCGCAGGTCATAACCGTGCGCGAGCCTGCCGAATGCTCGGCTGGACAGATATAACGGCAGTAGTTAAGGACACGGACGAGATACACGCAAAGCTGATGATGCTGGATACAAACCTTTGTCAGCGGCAGGCTCTTTCCCCGTCCGAACTGATCAGAGCTTATAAGGCGCAGTATGAGGTGTTGTCTGAAATCGAGGGTAAAGGCTACGGCGTTCAGAAAAAGATAGCGGAACAGTACAATCTCAACCGTAAGACGATCTCAAAATATCTGAAATGCGCCAGTTTATCCGACGCGCTGCTTGATCTGCTTGACGAGGGACGATTATCGCTCCGCACCGCAGAGATATTTGTGGGACTATCCGAGGGCAATCAGGCTGTCCTTGCAGAATGGCTTGCAGATAATCCATCTTTTGAAATGAACGAGGACTATGCAAGGCAGATAGCCGAGCAGGACAGATACGGACTTGACGAAGAAACGCTTAACGAAATAGTATTTGATAAGAAACCAAAGAAGGGTGCAGGTCCAGCAGAGCAGAAAACAAGGCCTGTTTCCGAAAAAGAAACATCATGTGAGGAGCAGCCGCCCGAAGAAACCTCGTCCGATACTCCATCCGAGGACAAGCCGCAGGATACACCGCCTGCCCCGACCCCTGCTGATGAAAATTCTGCTGTTCCCGCTGCTGAACAGTATACAGAGGACGAGGAAAATTATGTTGTATCCTTTTCTCACGATGAGGTCAGTCAGACAATCGGAGAAATAGACAAGGACGAACTCGGCGAGTATTTCTGCTATTGCCTTCAGCGTGATGATATTATTGCCGAATGGCTTGACACCCGCAGGCAGAACGATGAATTCAAGCAGTTGGAGAAAGGAGCGTCGCCGTATTGAGCGAAAAAGACAGCAAAGGGCTGTTTTCCGCCGAAATAAAGATTGAGGAACAGGAAACGCCTAAAATGAACGAGGCACAGCACAAGGCACTTAACCGCAAGATACTATTTCTTATCAGCCTGTTTGCCGGCTTTTCGCTGTTAAGCCTATTTATGCGATTCCTAATGGACATCACCGGTTCATAGAGCCGTGATATACCCCATCTTTCCAACGGGCGCATATTCTCCCATCTATGCGCCCACATTTCCGGCCGATAGTATATGCAGGTGCAACTCCGGCAGGCTGGACCATACACTACCGGCTCCCGACAGAAAACGGGAGCCTATTTTTGTTTTCAGCAGGAGGTATTACATGAGAGCAAATTCAGATATGCCAATCGTTATACGACAGGGCGGGATAGTCACAGCCGACAGCGAGCGCAGAAACCATATTGTCAGAGAGCTTGTGCTTTCCGGTAAGCTGAAAGCGCTTACAGCGACAGAAATGGGTACATACCTTGAACTTATGCTCCGCGAATTTGACGCGACCATTCCGCTTACGACCTACAAAAACGAGGTAAAGGACGATTTCCGCTGCGGTATTGACGGTCTTATCGGAAAGAGATTTATCGTACCTGCCGACAGATGCGGCTACATCTTTGTAAATCTCAAAAAGTGGGATATATAGGAGGTGCAGCGCCGTGAACAAGTCAAACGACCAGATTATTCGCATTAAACACGAACGGCAGTATATGGTCATATCCAACTACTGCCTGTTCAACGAGCCTCAAATGTCGGGAAAGAGCAAGAATGTGCTTTCCACAATGCTTGCTTTGCCCGACGGATACAACATAACCATCAAGGGCATTTCCAGCTTTATGAAGGACGGTATATGCGCTATACGCAGCGCGATGGACGAGCTTGAGGAACATAAATACCTAAAGCGTCGAAAACTGAGGGACGAGAAAGGCAGATTTTTCGGAGTGGAATACACCGTTTATGAATTACCCTACACCATGCTTGAGGGCGAGCAGACAGAGTATAAACTTGCCGCCAAGAAAGAAAAAGCTGTTTCTTCTGCTGCTCCGAAATGCGATTTTCCTAATACGGAAGCTCCGCATACGGAAAACCGCACACAATCAAATACTGTTGAAAAAAATATTGTATTTATCAAATCTGTCGATGACAGAAAAGATATAGATACTGAAAAAAGAAATAACTGTATAGACAGCTTTGTTTCTACCGCGGAGGTTGAGCAGCAGATAAATGCAGACGAACTCAAACAGAAACTTGACGATAGGTTTGTCGATATGGTTGTTGAAATAATAACCACCTGCCGGAACGCTAATTCTGTCCGCATATCCGGGCGTGTTATTCCAAAGGACGAGCTGCACAAGCGTTTTGCTGCAATAACCTATGATGACGTGATGAACACCGCCAATTCCGCACGGAAACGAAAGGCGGCGAACCCCAAAGCGTATATTCGTGCTATCCTTTTCAGCGGCAGTTATTCCCAGGAGTATGACAGATACAATCCGGAAAACCGGATTAACGCATTTTACTCCGACTATGATACTCAGACATCATCAATCGACATTGACGGAATTTTAGCAGACATACGCGCTAAGTACCGACAACCCGAAGATGAACCGGAACATCCGCCTTTCTGCGTTACGAACGATACGGGGCAATACACGCGGCAATTCAACTAACGGAGGTTTTTAATGGCTTTTTCTTTCAGAAATAAAGATGTGTACATAAATGCACAGAAAAGTGAGAACGCACCTGTTCCCACTGCGGCAGTCCTTCCCATTCAAACGGTTGTCCCCTCCGAAACCGCTTTTGATGAGGAAATGCACACCCTTGAGGTGTCCGCCGAGAGAGCAAGCGAGATTGTAGCCGGAGGAACAGGCAGCGAACAGCCTATCGTGACATCTCCGTATATGTCTGCCGAGCAGGTAAACGAGTATGTTGCCAACGTGCTGAAAACATATTTTCCGCTGCCCTCAAAGCAGATAGCCGCCGAGCGTATCACCCTCGGACACAATCGCCTATCGGTAAGTTACATGGCGGACGAGCAGCTTAAAGGACTTGCGTCGGATATGTATGCAAACAGCCTTCTGGAGCCTATTCTTGTTGTACCCATTGATTCCGGAAAGTTTGAAATCGTCGCCGGTTACAATCGTTTCAAGGCGGCAGAGGATATATTGCGCTGGGACGAGATACCCTGCAAGGTAGGCAACAGAGAAGTCCTTACCGACGAGGTGCAGAAGATGATCGCGGCAATAACAAATCTGTTCCGTGCGGACAGCATGACTTTCGGCGAGCTGTTTCGTTCATTCACAGCGTTGCAGCTTTATGAACCCCGCGAAAAACTGATTGCGCTTTTCCACCTTTCAGAGAGTGAGGTAAACAGGCTTGCCGAATTGTCCGTCCTCAACCCAGAACTCATGGAATATGTTGGGAGCTGCATTGCGGCAGATATTGCCTTGGTACGCTGTTCAGCTTTTAAGGAGGTGCGTATGCGTAAGTACATAAAACGGCTTGCTGAAAAGAAAGGCAGTACCTATATCGGCGTTACGATTTTCGTGATGATAATGGTAATGATGCTGATGTTCATCATCACCGTTGCCCCCGTTTTCCTTACGAAAATGACTCTGAACAATTACGCGAACGAGCTTTGCCGTGAGGCAGAGATTGCCGGCAGAGTAGGCAGCGAAACCACCGCACGGCTTGAGCGGCTAAACGAAACCAGTGGAATTACCCCAACCGTTGTATGGTCGAAAAACGGTAAGATACAGATAGGCGATACATTCACCGTGACAGTATCCACACAAGTGGACTTATCGTTCTTTGTTTTTACCGGGCACCCGATCACAATTACATCCAGCGCAAACGGTATCTCGGAGGTGTACTGGAAAAATGCTTAAAAGGTTACGCTCCAACAAGGGCTTTTCTACGGTCATGACCTCGGTTATTGTTATCGTTGTAATGCTGCTTGCCTTTGGTATTTTTGAGGTTATCCGCATAAATATCGAGGTGGCAGCAATTCGCGATAAGTATGAGGACGCTATCATTCATGTTTCGGTGTCAAATTATGCGAAACTATATCAGAATGTGCGCGAGGGACAGGCAGCAAGCTATTCTAACACAGGCGGCTATGTGTGGCGTGAATCACATACCGCGACTAAAGCGCAAATCATGCAGTATATGAATAATGCCATGTCCAACGGCGAAATAGCACAATGCACGATAAAGAACATTACCTTTTCAGTAACCCCGGCTCCCCGCGCTCCCGGCGACACAAGCACAGCCGAGAAATTTTCCGTTGAGGGAACGATAGAGGTTGAGATACCCTATGATTTTGCATGGTCAAGCCTTGCCCCAATGCGCTATACGCTGGAGGTAAAGTCGGAATGGAAAGCAAAGTTTTAATGAATAAGAAACCGCCCCGAATACTCGGAGCGGATAGCCTTATCTGCAATAGAGGTTGAATTTTTCGGGGATAGTCGGGTCAGTTTTCAGCATATAAAGCATTCTTCTTGCTGTTCCGGACGGAGTGTTTGTGCCGCTTTCCCAAGCCTCTACGGTCTTTACGGAAACACCCATGACAGCGGCAAAAATAACCTGCGTCATGTTTAGGGAGTTTCTTATGCTCTTTACCTCATCGGAATCAATGTCGGGAATAGGAGCAACAGAAATCGTTGCAGTACGAGCCTTGACATTGCCTTTTTCGTACTCAACGGCTTCATTAAGACCCTGCATAATGCTTTCATAAACACTCATGGATCATTCTCCTTTCAGCTGTTTGTCCAGGAACTCAATCACTCGTTTGATATTGTTCCTTTCGGCTTGTGATAGATTTTCCTTTTCGTTCTTTTGATAAACGGTTATCAGGTAGATTTTCTCATAGACAACAAAATCAACATAGGCAACTCTTGCGCTGCCGCTTTTTCCCCTGTTTTCAAAGGCAAAGCGCAGCTTTCGCAGCCCACCGGTACCTTGAATTACATCGCCTTTTTGTGGGTTTTCAAGCAATTCAAGCTGCAATCTGTTTAAATCCTTGTCTGTAAGCCCAAGATTTGCCCATTGCTTATCAAATTCGGGGAGCATAACAAATGTTCTTGTCAATAGCATTCCCTCCTTTGATATTATTATACCCTATTTAATAGGGTTTGTCAAGAGGTTCTAAAATAATTATATGGAGGTGCAGAGTCAATGGTGAATAGACTTCACCTAATAAATATTAAGCCTTTAGCAGCTGTTATCGGAATTGAGAAGGAGAACACCAATGAGCCAAAACAAACCAACCCTTATATTACTGAATGTTGCAGACCGAACGGAATACATCGTCTGTCCGCCTTCAATCTCACCGGAAAATGTGGTGCGGCTAATCGACGAATACAGTAAGCAGGAGAGCTTTTGCGAAGCGGAGCAGCTCTTTCTCATTGATATTGAGAAGATGGGCGCACACACATCGTATGATGATTACACCGCCGCCAAGAACGCTGAAAACTACCTTGCTTTCGAGGTCGATTTTCTGTTCCGTAGAATTACTGCCGCAGATAGCACATCTAACGAGATACAGACGCACTCATTTTCGTTCAATTACATTGATTTGTTTATCCGCACGAATATGGGCAGGGAAACAACGCCCGACGGTGCAAGTATGGGCAGCATAATGCTTTTTAACGAACCCGAACTTGAATATCGCGAGGTTTTCTTTATCGACTATGAAAAGAACGAGGTGCGCTGGATGTACTACAATCCCGACAGCACCTCAAACGGTCAGATAGTGACCAATCATCTGGATTTTGAGGATATTGTGGATATTGCTAAGACCTATTCAAGAGATTATGATTTTTTCAATCACCTTCAGAGCAGCTGCCGCCAATACCTTGCCGACCGCGGAACAGAATGTTTTGAGGCGGCGGTAAATGATTTTCTCAAACCCGCCGCCGTGTGCGTTGCAGACGAATATGCTATGAAACTGCTCACAAAAGCAGCCCGGCGCGGACTCGGACTTGATAAAACCACCTGGGACTTTACCAATGACCGCCGCATAATGAGAGATTTTCTGCGTAAAGACCGCAGGGAATTTCTTCAGCTGCACTCTTACCTCAACGAACAGGACTACACCGCTGCACTGGTAAATACTCTGAATATTTCCCATCCCATCACATTCACACGCCTTGAATTGTCACAGGGGAATGAAACAGAGGTGTTCTTTGAGGGCAGCTATTGCAACTGTGAGGAATATCTCAAAAACAGCGACAGAGCTGATGAATACATCTACTGCCACAATCAGAGCGACACGGTTGATGCGGAGTATGAATACTACCATTTTGCTCCGACAGGTATCACGGGCGAAACCGAAAATGCCACCGCAGAGCAGCTTGAACATATTTCTCATTTCTGGGACGAGATAGAGAATGTAGGCGAGCTTACTCTGCTTGAAAGCGGCAGTTTTTCTGTTGAACGCTCCTCATTTCTCGGTTTAGATGAAGAAAGCTACTGCGGTGATGACGATTACGATTGGGAGGACAACGAATTACTATGACATACAGCGTTTCTAAGGTGATTTCTCTCATAAATCGCATGATTGCCGAAAAAGGAACGAAAGATTTTCCTGCGGAGTTTTACGAAGGCACAAACACATACGATTTTGTTAAGCATTGCACCAGAGATAGCAGGCTTGACAGAGAGCTTGTAAACACATATCACCCATATTTTCAGAAAGATTGTTTATACAACATTCTTGTCCAATGGTGCGATATGAGGAATGAAACCGCGAACGATCTTCTGAACGAAAACAACCGCACTACCAACACTATTACTCTCATTTCGTTGATTGAGAACGGAAAAAAGTTGTATTTCCGCTGTGATGAACTGGACACGGCTGATGCACTTATGCTGTTTCATACCGACAGCCTTGCTGAAACATTATCCAAATCGGCGCTGTTTATCCCTCAAACAGATTATATCGACAATATGATAAGCTCTGAAAATGTGCTTGAAATTGAGTTTAATGCGGACAGGCGTTCCGTAGCTGTTATGAATTATTTCAGCGGCGGCGAGGTGAAAGAAAAGCGAACATCATTCCCCTTTGACCGTATTCCCGCTGCCTATGACCATTACATCAACACCCGATATGAGCCTATCAGCATAAACGGAGAGAGCGTTATTCTTCCGGACGGACTTGAAGGCGAATGGCGAGTAGTTGACGGAAGGCAGCTCCTTTCCGACAATCCGCAGTACCTTGTGGAGAGCGTAAACTACGGGCTTTCGCCCGACGTGAAATATGCCATTGTAGACGGAAACGGTCAGCTTATTATGGATAATGTGGATAGTATTGACGCAGCTCAAGGGCAAACCACAGAAAGCAATCCCGTTCGTATCAAGACTAGCCTTGCCGGAGAACTATGGAGAGAGAACAAAGGCTCTGTCTTTATAGGTGATTATAACCCCGCAGACGTTCTTGATTTATGCAGCTCGCCGGATTATACGCTTAAAGCATATCCGTCAGCGATATGGGCGCATTTATCCATGCAGAACGAGCAGACTGATGAAAACGAGATTGAACCTTAATTCAGAAAGGAACAAAGCCTATGCAGATAGCAATTTCCCTTATTGTGCTGGCGCTTTGCGGCGGTTTTCTCTGGTGGTTTCGCAGGAACGAAGCTGCCAAAAGTATAAAGTCCAACGACGAGGAAGAACGGGAGAAAGCCGCAAAAGCCACAGCGCAGGAGTTTATTAATGCCCGAACACTAGGAGAAAAATGCCTTTACACTATTGACGATATGATTATCGCAGCCGTACAGATCGAAGGTCTGTCAATCGAGCTGTTTTCAAACGCGGAGCAGGAGGTTATAAAGCGAAACCTCTCATCTCGCTTGTCCTCTGTAAAATACCCATACAAGTATATCGCGGTATCCCGTCCTGTTGATATATCCCGCGCCCTCCGCGATTATGAACAGCTGAAAAACGATGCTGCCGGCGGCAGGCGAAAGCTGATAAAAGCAGAAATGGACGAGCTTGCGGGAATGGTAATGTCAGGTGAAACGCTGGAACGTCAGTATTACATCATCATCTGGGAAAGCACCAAGCGCGAGGACGAGCGTGGTATCGTTGCAAGAGCCGAGGAACTTGCCAAGATATACAACGAAAACCGCATTAAAGCAAGCGTTGTTGACAGCCGCGGTCTTGTTCGCCTTTGCAATCTCGTGAATATTCCCGCTTATGCTCACCTTGAAAACACAGACGTTGACGAGAAGATTTCCGTACTGAAAGCAAGATGAAAGGACACCCTATGAAACAGAACGAATTTGAAGAATTACAGATAAACACCGCTTTGCAGGCGGCGATAACACCTGTTGGTCTGGAATTTAACCGCAACGATTTTATGCTCGGCGAGTATTTCTGCCGTGTCTATACGGTTATCAGCTATCCGTCCAATCCCGATTATGGCTGGTACTCAAAGCTCACCAATCTTCCGGGTACCATCGTTGCTATAAACTACGAACCAATCGACAACGGCTTACTTCTTGCCAATATGTCAAAGAACATAACCACCCAGCGCGGTATTCAGCTATCAACGAAAGACTCCCTTGAACGCCAGAGAGCAGAAAAGTCCGCTGATGACCAGGAGAACGCCATGCGGCAGATGGATCAGAACAACGAAACTATGGGCGTATGGAATACCACAATTATGGTTATCTCAAATGACGAGGACGATTTCCGGGAACGCTGTACGCGAGTAGTGTCCCTTGCGAACACCGTGGGCTGCCGCCTGCGCGTACTTGCTAACCTCCAAAAAGAGGGCTATCAGCATATCAGCCCCACCTATCCGCAGAACAAGGAAATAAACGAGATTTCCAGTCGAGCGTTTCCGCTTTCCACTTTTGTAGGCGGATTTCCATTTGCTGCGTCCGGCTTTAATGACGGCAGCGGCTACTATCTCGGAAAGGACAGCGGCGGCGGAATTATTCTGCTTGACCTCTGGAAGCGCGAAAAGAGCCGCACCAACAGCAATATAACCATTATCGGCGGCACAGGAACGGGCAAATCTACTGCGACAAAGCACATTGTCGCCAGCGAATACGCTCACGGCACAAAAATCATAATCATCGACCCCGAAGGTGAATACAAGGATATGTGCCGCGGTGAATTCTTTGACGGTGACTGGATAGACGTTGCCGGAGGGCGCGGCGGTCTAATCAATCCGTTGCAGGTGCGCCCTGCGCCAAAGGACGAGGACGATAAGAACACCTCGGATAACGACGGAATACAATGGTTGTAGCTGAGGACGGTTTTGACCTTCGTTCTGCACTTCATGAAGCAGTCGGCAAGCTCTCCGCCGAGATCAGTCATGAGCGTGGCAGAGATGTTTATGCGAAAACGGCTGACGGTGTGCAGGTGCAGATTCCCTCGAAACTGCGTAATTACAGCTTTTTCCTTTCGGACGATCAGGTGTTCTTCAAAAAGAATAACGCTGCCTGTGAGTTCCGTTTCGATAAGGGTACTGCACAGCACAAGCGTTTCAAGGCGTTTATTGAGCTTCGTGACCTCACCCGTGAGCTGATCGAAGCAATGGAGCTTGACAAGCCGGACAGCGTTATCAAGGATTTGCAGGCAAAGCTGAATGTGGCATACGATGATTTCTACAAGAAGTTCGGGCTTATCCACTCTCAGACCAACAAGCGTTATTTTGCGGAAGATGTTTCGTATAATCTTGTGGCAGGACTGGAAAAGAGCTATGATAAGACTAAGCTCCTTGAAAAGTCCGATATTTTCACAAAGCGGACTATCGTGCCGCCGAAGGCTGTGGAACGAGTTGATACAGCACTTGAAGCACTCACGCTCTCCATTGCGGAGAAAGCACGGGTTGACTTTGAGTACATGAGCAGTCTGACGGGTATGACAGAGGACGAGCTGAAGCACGACCTGACGGGCGAGATTTTCAAGATTCCCCATACGGAGAATGAGTATCAGACGGCAAGTGAATACTTGTCGGGCGATATTCGCAAGAAGCTCCGTGAAGCTGAGGAGATCGCTGAATATGATCCTGACTTTAATATCAATGTATCAGCTCTGAAACAGGCTATGCCTGAACTGCTGAAAGCCGGAGATATTGACATTAAGCTCGGTGCCGCTTGGATTGATCCGAAATACTACGAACAGTTCATGTATGAGCTGTTGCAGACACCAGCGTATCAGCGGAGTGACAGTCCGTCTGCCCGTTGGAACAAGTCTGCTATTGTTGGAGTGGAATACTCCGTCCACGCAAATTCCTTCCATGTGAGCAACAAGAGTGCCGACAGGTCGGTGCTTGCGACTCAGAAGTACGGCACACACAAGATGAACGCTTATGACATCTTTGAGCATCTGCTGAATCTGCAAGAGCCAAAGGTCTACAAGACGATCGAAGTGCCGGACGGTTTGGGAGATACAAAGGAAAAGCGTGTGGTCGATATTGACGCTACCCGTGTGGTACAGCGCAAGGCTGACGATATTCGCAAGGCTTTCAAGGCGTGGATCTTCAAAGATCCGCAGCGCCGTGAAGCTATTGTGGAGCGTTACAATGAGCTGTTCAACTCCATTCGTCCCCGTGAGTTTGACGGCTCGGCTCTTTCTTTCCCGATGATGACAGCGGACATTCATCTGCACGATCATCAGAAAAATGCGATCGCTCACGCTATGTTTGGCGGAAACACTTTGTTCGCTCACTGTGTTGGCGCCGGAAAAACCTTTGAGATGATCGCTACTGCTATGGAAAGCAAGCGGTTAGGTCTGTGTACCAAGAGCCTGTTTGCCGTTCCGAACCACTTGACGGAGCAGATCGGTGACGATTTTCAGAAGTTATACCCAGGTGCAAACATTCTTGTTGCGACCAAAAAGGACTTCAAGAAAGAAAATCGCCAGCAGCTCTTTGCAAAAATCGCTACTGGCAACTACGATGCAATTATCATCGGTCACTCTCAGCTCGGTAAGATTCCTGTTTCCAAAGAGAGACAGGTCATGACCATTCAGAGCCAGATCGACGATATTCTGCAAGGCATTGAGGAACTGAAAAAGAGCGAAGGCTCTA
>CAMCFA010000028.1 GCA_945873955.1 uncultured Clostridia bacterium
TGGTCGATAAATCGATATGCTGCTAATCGATCTCCTTCGCGAAGAATGCCGCTGCTTTTTTTAGGAATTCGTTTTCCTTCCTCATTTCTTCAAGCTCCTTTCGGAGTTTGAGATTTTCTTTCATGAGGTCGTATTCTTCCTTTGCAGCAGGATCCTTTGAGCATTCTTCACGGTATTTCTTAAGCCAGTACCCGATTCCGTTCTCCGAAACGTGGTACTCCTCCGACAGACTTTTTATCGTCCGTCCCTCTTCTAAGTGCTTCCGCACTATCCTATTCTTGAATTCTTCATCGTAATTTGCCATTGTTTTTCCCTCCTGTGTTTATTATATCACTTTGGGGGTGGGTGTTACAACTTTATTATAGCACATCAACACCATCCTAACAGCAAGGAACATCACGCCATGAAAGCCGAATATGCCGTGGTAAATACATATCCCGAATCGTCAGACGCGCAAAAGCGACTAACCGCTGAAAGGACCAATGTGGTATTTGCTGCCGCCCGCAGTTTGTATGTACCTGTCAAAATCAGTTGCTTGCAGCAGGGAGCATCACAACGTTAATTAAGCAGAATACTTTTTCAGCAGTTCACACAGTATAGCGGCGCTTTTCTCCCAACTGTATTTCTCCAGCAGCGGTTCCGGAGAAGCACAGGGCTGTGAGATTATCCTCTCAAGGTCAACCTCAGGGTCGTCGGGAGATATGTAGTAAACACAATCTCCGAAAATTTCCTTCATACAGCTTCTATCGGAAACAACAGCCTTTGCGCCGATGCTGAGAGCCTCAAGCGGAGGAATTCCGAAGCCCTCGTAGTACGAGGGAAACAAAAAGGCACGGCAGTTTGCAATCAGTTCCTTCGCTTCTTCATCGCTGACGTAGCCGAGAAACTTCAGATTCTGCGGTATCTCAAAGTCAAATATATCCCCGAAAACCTTGCTATTTACGGCGCCGCTGACCGCGAATATCGCGTTTGGATTTGCCCTTGCAGCCTTTGCAATCCACCTGAAGTTTTTGTTAGGAGCCATGCTGCTCATGGAAAAGTAATACTCCCCCTGAGTAAGCCCGTATCTGCTGAGAGTATCTCTTTCCGAAACAATACGCCGCAAATGCTGCCAGCCATTGCAGGTCACGGTTATTTTCGCAGGGTCAATGCCGTAGCAGCGGCTTATTTCGCTCCTGCTGAACTCCGACACCGTGACAATGGCTTTGATGCGCCTGATTATCAGCGAAAACACAAGATTATACCACATGGCGAATTTCTTTGAAAAAAAATTCCTGTTTACCTTAAAGCTTACGTCATGAATGACAACGATATCCGGCTTCAGAACAGGCGCCATATTGCAAAGGCTGACGCACAGCGCTTTGTGGGACGCCGCATACAGCGGCAGCGACAACTGCTCCCACAGATTTCCGCACAGCCCTCCGACTCTGACCACGCGAATATGCCGATACTCCGGAATATCCCGACCGTTTCTGTCTGTAAGCAGGACAATTTCAGGACCGTTTTCGGCAAGCTTGTCCATTTCCAGGAGAATTTCTCTTGCATAACGCTGTACCCCGGTCACATTCTGCGATAAAAATTTGCCATTTATAACTATCATTTTATACTTGTTTTTTTTCACTTATTTTTCTCTCCTACGAACAGATTTGTGTTTATTATACCATTTAGCTTAGGAAACGTCAAGCTATTTTGTGACAATAACACAAGTCTGCCCTGTTTTTCAAAAAAGGGCAAGGCTTAGGCAAGACGCCGCGAGTAACCGCTGCCTACTGTATGCAGCAAAAATATGTTGACAAACATAGGACAATGATGTATAATTATATAGGGTTATTGTGTTTTTTGTTGGTTTTTGTATATTTTTATTTTGTGGTTGGTTGGAAAATAAAAGGAAAAATGGCAGACATTCCACTAGAAAGCAGAAAGAATAACCCGAAAGCATGAAGCTCGTAGCAGTCGCAGTAGTGACACTCTCCGGCAAGGCATGGGGGGTTCAGCTAAAAAACACATTATAAAAAAACAATGACTGCGTTTAGGCGGACCTGTCCGCAAATAACGGCGCAACGGAAAGGAATGGCAACAAGCATGAAAGTAGTACTACTCGCCGGCGGCCTCGGAACCAGGATATCAGAGGAGAGCGTGTACAAACCCAAGCCCATGATAGAAATAGGCGGAATGCCTATATTGTGGCATATAATGAAGGAGTATTCCTATTACGGGTTTAACGAATTCATCGTGTGCGCAGGCTACAAGCAGCACGTTATAAAGGAATGGTTTGCGGATTATTTTCTCCACACATCGGATATCACCTTCGACTTTACAAAGGGCAACGATATCATCGTACATAATATGCACGCAGAACCGTGGAAGGTGACGGTGGTGGACACCGGTCTTAACACTATGACGGGAGGCCGTATCAAGCGCATACAACCCTATATCGGAGACGAAACGTTTATGATGACATACGGCGACGGCGTGTGCGACGTAAATATAGCGGAGCTGGTGAAGTTCCATCAGTCCCACGGAAAAATCGCTACACTGACGGCTGTTATGCTGGAACAGCAGAAGGGCGTTCTTGATATAGGAGGAGATAATGCGGTGCATTCCTTCCGTGAGAAGAGCACAGCAGACGGCGCGCCGATAAATGCAGGATATATGGTGCTCAGCCCCAGGATATTCGATTATATCGACGGCGATGATACCGTATTTGAGAAAAAGCCGCTGGAGGCTCTTGCGGCAGAGGGTGAGCTGATGTCCTATATGCACCGCGGTTTCTGGCAGTGCATGGATACAAAACGCGAAATGGATATGCTTGAAAAACTGCTTTCCACCGGGCAGGCTCCCTGGAAAAAGTGGAACGACTGAGAGCAGAGGAGCGATACTGATGGAGCTGAAAGAATTCTACGAAGGAAAAAAAGTGCTTGTAACAGGCCATACGGGCTTCAAGGGCTCCTGGCTCTGTAAGATTCTTGCGGGGTTTGGCGCAGAGGTGACGGGCTATTCCCTGACGCCGCCCAGCAATCCCTCGCTTTTTGAACTGGCGGATATAGAAAGGGATACCGATTCCGTTATCGGAGATATCAGGGATATCGAAAAGCTTAAGAGAGTATTTGAGGAAACACAGCCCGAAATCGTTCTCCACCTAGCGGCACAGCCTATCGTCCGCGAAAGCTATAAAAATCCCCTTGGGACCTACGAAACAAATGTGATGGGCACGGCAAACATTCTGGAGTGCGTAAGGCTTAATAAATGCGTGAAATCTTTCCTGAATGTTACCACGGACAAGGTGTACCTTAACCGAGAATGGGAGTGGGGCTACCGTGAAACCGACGAGTTGGACGGCTACGACCCTTATTCCAACTCGAAATCCTGCTCGGAGCTTGTTACCCATTCGTACAAAAACAGCTTTTTCGCTGACGGAAGCACGGCGATTTCCACCGCCCGCGCAGGCAACGTAATCGGCGGAGGCGATTTTGCGGCGGACAGAATAATTCCGGACTGCATAAGAGCAGTACAGAAGCATGAGGATATAATAGTGAGAAATCCTTTTTCAACGCGTCCCTATCAGCACGTCCTGGAGCCGCTGTTTGCCTATCTGATGATAGCTGCAAAGCAGTACGAGGATATCTCCTTTGAGGGCTACTATAACGTGGGACCAGATGACAACTGCTGCTATGAAACCGGAAGACTGGTTGACTTGTTCGTCTCCAAGTGGGGAGAGGGCGCTAGGTGGATAAACAAATATGACGGCGGTCCACATGAAGCAAATTTCCTTAAGCTGGACTGCGCAAAGATAAAGACAAAATTCGGCTGGAAGCCCACATGGAACCTGGAAACCACCATGGAAAAGATTGTCGAATGGACTCGTCTGTACGCTGAGGGCGCTTCGACTGAGGAACTTAGGAGATGTATGGACAAGCAAATCTGCGAGTTTATGGAACAAATGGACAGAGTATCCGGAAAGGAATGTATGACATGAGCAAATGGAGCAATGAAACAGAGGCAAGAGAGCAGATAAAGGCTCTCGTTACCGACTACTACCATGATTTTAAGGAAAACAAGCTTCCCTTCCAGAAGGGCAGCAGAATAAGTTATGCTTCAAGAGTGTTTGATGAGAAGGAAATGTGCGCTCTCACCGACGCAATGCTGGATTTCTGGCTCACCACAGGCAGGTTTGCCGGGGAGTTTGAGAGAGAGTTTGCAAAGTGGATAGGAGTAAAGCACGCGTACCTTGTAAACAGCGGTTCTTCGGCTAATCTTATCGCATTTATGGCACTTACCGCACCCGAGTTGGGCGACAGACAGATAAAGAGGGGCGACGAGGTTATCACAGTAGCATGCGGCTTCCCCACAACTGTCACACCCGTTCTTCAGTACGGCGCAGTGCCTGTTTTTGTTGATGTGACCGTACCTCAGTATAATATTGATGTAAACGCCCTTGAGGCGGCGCTCAGCGAAAAAACCAAGGCTGTCATGATTGCCCACACCCTCGGAAATCCCTTTAACCTTAAAGCAGTAAAGGAATTCTGCGAGAAGCATAACTTATGGCTCGTTGAGGACAACTGCGACGCGCTCGGCTCCCAGTACACCATAGACGGCGAGACCCGCCATACGGGCACCTGGGGCGATATAGGAACATCAAGCTTCTACCCTCCCCACCACATGACCATGGGCGAGGGCGGCTGCGTTTATACAAATAACAGCAAGCTCTCCAGACTTATCCTCTCCTACCGCGACTGGGGAAGAGACTGCATCTGCCCCTCCGGACGGGATAATTTCTGCAACCACCGTTTCGACGGTCAGTACGGTGAGCTTCCCCATGGCTACGACCACAAGTATGTGTACAGCCATTTCGGATACAATCTCAAGGTTACGGATATGCAGGCGGCTATCGGCTGCGAGCAGTTGAAAAAGTTCCCCTCGTTCATCGAGCGCAGACGCCACAACCACGAACGGCTTCTGAAGGCTCTTGAATGCGTCAGCGACAAGCTTATTCTCCCCGTTCCCGCAGAGAACAGCCGCCCCTCCTGGTTCGGTTTCCTTATCTCCGTCAAGCCCGAATGCGGCAAAACCAGAAACGAGGTCACAAAGTACATCGAAAGCCACAACATTCAGACAAGGCTTCTGTTTTCAGGAAACCTCATAAAGCACCCCTGCTTCGACCAGATAAGAGGCACAGACGCCTACAGAGTATCGGGCAGCCTTGAGACAACGGATTATATTATGAACAACACCTTCTGGGTAGGCGTTTATCCCGGTATGACCGATGAGATGATTGACTATATGGCTGAGGTTATTATAGAGGCGTTAAAGTAAAATACTTTTTTAAGGAGAAAAATACAAATGTCTGAAATACAGCTACTGGACTGTACACTGCGCGACGGCGGCTATATAAACGACTGGGAATTCGGTCACAATAATATTATTAGCATTATTGACCGACTGGAACAGGCAAAGGTTGATATAATCGAGATAGGATTTCTCGACGACAGACGTCCCTTTGATATCAACAGGACAATTATGCCCGATACAGCTTCTGTAGGTAAGCTGCTGGGATGGCAGTCTCATTCCGCAATGATAGTGGGTATGATAGATTACGGAACCTGTAGGATAGAAAATCTCCAGCCTGCGTCGGAATCCGTACTAGACGGAATACGCGTTATCTTTAAAAAACACCTTATGCACGAAGCAATGGAGTTCTGCGCACAGGTCAAGGCACTTGGCTACAAGGTGTTCTCCCAGCTTGTTTCCATAACAAGCTATAACGATGACGAGCTTATGGAGATAATCGGGCTGGTGAATAAGGTAAAGCCCTATGCAGTATCAATGGTAGACACCTACGGACTGCTTCACCCAGATGATATGCTGCATTATTACGAGATACTGGATGAGAATGTGGACAGCGAAGTGCAGATAGGCTTCCATGCCCACAACAATTTCCAGCTTGCTTACGCAAATGATATAGCATTCCTTAATAAGCCTGCCAAGCACAATATCGTAGTGGACGCAACGCTTTACGGCATGGGAAAAAGCGCAGGCAATTCACAGATAGAGCTGGTTTCCATGTATTTGAACGACAGGTTTGGAAAAGAATACAGAATAAACTATCTGCTGGAGGCAATCGAGGAAACGATTATGGACCTCTACGACAAGTCTCCTTGGGGATATAAGATGTTCTTCTATCTTTGCTCCAAAAACCGCTGCCACCCGAATTATGTAAGCACCTTCCTCAAGAAAGAAAACCTCTCGGTATCAGACCTTGATAAGGTGCTCGACAGGATTGAGCCGGAGCCTAAAAAGCTTCTCTACGACCAGGAAATCGCTGACTCTTTATACGGCGAGTTTGAGCAAGAAATTGACGACGCAGAAGAATATGCAAAACTGTCGGTGGAACTGAAGGGAAGAAATATCCTTATTATCGGACCCGGAAAGAATGTGGAGCTTCAGCAGCAGACTATATCCGATTATATAAGCGCAAACAATCCTCTTATCATTTCTATAAATTATATACCTAAGGCATTTAAGGTAGATTATGTTTTTGTTACAAACAAAAAGAGAAATCAGCAGATGACCGACAGCCTGAGGGAGCCGAAAAACTCGGATATCGGCATAATAGCCACCACTAATATCACGGCAGGCAGAATACCCTACAAGTACCACCTTAAGCTCTCGGAGCTTCTGGAAAAGGACAGCTTATACAGCGACAACTCCTTTATTATGCTGATAAAAGTGCTGAGGAAATGCGGCGTCAAGAATGTAAGCTGCGCTGGACTCGACGGCTACTCAAATAAAGAGGATAACTATGCTAACCCCAAAATGGAGTATTCCTTTATTAAGTCGCAGGCTGATTATCTGAATAAGATGATAAGAGCAGAGCTTTTTGAGAAGTATTCGGATATGAGATTTGATTTTATAACCTATTCAAAGTATATGGAAAGCGAGGACTGCCACGATGCCGCGTTTTGAGCTGGCTGTTTTTGATGTGGACGGCACCCTCCTTGATACCACAGAGGGCGTTCTTTCCTCCGTTAAATATACCATAGACAGGTTCGGATTTGAGCCGCTGAGTCAGGAAAAACTGAAAAAATTCATCGGCCCCCCGATACAGAATTCCTTCGCCTCGGCTTACGGGCTTTCGGGAGACATTCTCCAGGAAATCGCAGGAGTATTCAGAGACAGATATAAGAACGACGACCTCTTAAAAGCCGTGCCTTATGAGGGAATATACGACGCCATGAAGTGGCTTTCGGACAATAATGTAAAAATCGCCATCGCAACATATAAGCGGCAGGATTATGCGGAAAAAATCCTGAGAGCATTCAGGTTTGACAGATTTACGGATATCATGTACGGCGCAGACCACGAAAACAAACTGAAAAAGCGCGACATTATTGAAAAGTGCATTGCTGATTCCGGAGTGACAGACTATTCCCGGGTTGTTATGATAGGAGACAGCGATAACGACGCAATAGGCGCGCGGGATATAGGCGTTAATTTTATTGCAGTAACGTACGGCTTCGGATTTGACAGCGCACAGGACGCTATGGGTTTTCCGAATGTGGGAATTGCGTCCTGCCCCGATGAACTGAAGAATTATTTCTGAATGCCAGGCGCTTTAGGGAATGTATGGCTAAAATCCAACGAAAGGGAAAATGGGAATGAAAATCAAACTTGCCAAATATGTATCTGAGTTTATGGTGAAAAACGGAATAAAGGACGTTTTTACCGTTACAGGCGGCGGAGCAATGCACCTGAACGACGCAATCGGACATCAGGATGGTCTGCACTCCACCTATAATCATCACGAGCAGGCCTGCGCCATAGCTGCCGAGGGATATGCGCGTATATCCAACGAAATCGCTCTGGTATGCGTTACCAGTGGTCCGGGAGGAACAAATGCCATAACAGGAGTACTTGGAGGCTGGCTTGATTCCATTCCCATGTTTATAATCTCCGGTCAGGTAAAGCGTGAGACAACCTTGTGGAGCACCGATTTACCGTTAAGACAGCTAGGCGACCAGGAATACAATATCATTGATTCTGTCAGACCTATGACCAAGTATGCAGTCATGGTGACAGACCCCTTATCAATAAGATATCACCTTGAGAAAGCGTTGTACCTTGCCAAAAACGGACGTCCCGGACCCGTGTGGCTGGATATCCCCCTTGACGTCCAGGCGGCTGTTATAGAAACCGATGATCTAAAACCCTTTGACAGCACCGAATGTGACCTGATTGAAAACCCAGGATATAACGAGGAGCTTACTTCCACCATACTTAGAAAAATAAAGGAAGCAAAGCGACCGGTTATCCTTGCGGGAACGGGAATACGCTTGGCAGACGCCTACGAGGAATTCCTGGAATGCGTGGACAAACTGCATATCCCCGTGGTCACCGCCTGGAACAATCACGACCTTCTCTGGAACGACCACCCCTGTTTCTGCGGAAAGCCCGGAACCGTGGGCACAAGAGGTGGAAACTTTGTGGTATCAAACTGCGATCTGCTGATAACACTTGGCTGTAGAATGAACATAAGAATTATCAGCTATAATAAGCTGGGCTTTGCTAAGGACGCATATAAAATAATGGTGGATATCGACGAAAACGAGCTGAAAAAGCCCACCATAAAAATAGATATGCCGATACACGCAAATGTCAGGGATGTTCTTAAATCAATAAACAGGTCTGATTATCAGGCAGACAGCGCCGACCATAAAAGATGGCTGGAATGGTGCAAAAGCATTGACGCAAAATACCCTGCAACCCGCCCGGAGTTTTATGACGATGCAGAGTACATGAACCCCTACGCATTTATGAGCGAGGCATTTAAGGCTTTTGAGGAAGATGAAAAAATCGTATGTGGAAACGGATCTGCCTGCGTTATGTCTTTTCAGGCTGCCGAAACCAAAAGGGGTCAGCGACTCTTTACAAACTCGGGATGCGCGGCAATGGGTTATGGCTTCCCCGCTGCTGTGGGCGTGTGCGTTCAGCAGAATGGCAAAAGAGTTGTCTGCATCGACGGCGACGGAAGCTTTCAGATGAATATTCAGGAGCTTCAGACAGTGGTCTATAACAACCTGAATATGAAGATAATTTACCTAAATAATAACGGATATCATTCAATCAGACAGACCCAGACAAATCTCTTCAAAGGACAGCCACTGGTGGGCGTTTGTGTGGGAAATGGTCTGAGCTTCCCAGACACGGAGAAGATTGCCTACGCATACGGTATTCCATTTGTGCGCATAACCGATATAAAAACAGCCAGAGCGCAGATTGAGAGCATACTTAAAACCGACGGTCCCGTTATGTGCGAGGCGGTAGTTGACCCGCACCAGAATTTTGAGCCGAAGCTGTCGTCTAAGGTGCTTGAGGACGGAAGGATTGTGTCTCCCGATTTGGACGATATGTTCCCGTTCCTTCCTAAAGAAGAATACGAACAGAACAAAAGAATAGATTTGATTTGAGCTTGGAGTAACAAATATGAAAACTGCCGTAATCACCGGTCCCACCGGAGCCATAGGTACAGCCCTCTGCGCGAAGCTGATAAAAGAGGGCGTAAAGGTATACGCCGTATGCCGGAGAGACAGTACCAGAACAGACAGGCTGCCTGAGGGTGCAGAGCTGGTCTTCTGTGGTCTTGACGAGCTTTCGGAGCTTTCCGGAAAAATCGACCATGCAGATGTGTTCTATCACTTCGCCTGGGCACACACAATAGGCGCAGGGCGAAACGATATGTATTCCCAAACGGATAACATAAGATATACCCTTGACGCCGTAAAAGCGGCAAAGGCGCTGGGCTGCGAGTGCTTCGTGGGCGCAGGCAGTCAGGCAGAATACGGGCGTCACAGTGGGCCGCTTACGCCCGATACACCCTGTTTCCCGGAGAACGGCTACGGTATGGCAAAGCTCTGCGCAGGTCAGATGAGCAGAGAAATGTGCGGCGAGTACGGAATACGCCATGTGTGGGCGCGTATACTAAGCGTATATGGACCCTACGACGGGGAAAAAACGATGATTACTTCCGTTATCCGCTCACTGCTGAACGGAGAGGAACCCCCTCTCACAGAGGGCGGTCAGATGTGGGACTACCTTTTCTCCGGTGACGCCGCAGAGGCGCTTTATCTTATGTGGTTAAAAGGTAAAAACGGTTCTGTGTACCCTTTGGGAAGCGGAACGGTAAGATCCCTTAGAGAATATATCGAAATCCTGCGGGACGCTATTGACCCTAGCCTTACGCTTGGCTTCGGAAAAATACCCTACGGCAAGCGTCAGGTAATGTACCTCGGCGCGGATATGTCAAAAGTGTCGGAGGATTTGGGATTTAAACCCTCCCGCAGCTTTGAGGACGGCATAAAAGCCACTATAGATTACATAAAAGCAAACAGGTGATTATGATGAAGAAAATTAGCGTTATGGTTCCCACATACAATGAGGAGGAAAATGTAGTTCCTCTTTCTGAGGCAATCATTGAACAGCTTGAAGCGCTGCCCCAGTATGATTATGAGCTTGTTTTTATAGACAACGACTCCAAGGACTCAACACGGGAAAAGCTTGAAATGCTCTGTAAGGGCAATCCTAAGATAAAGGCAATATTCAACGCAAAGAATTTCGGGCAGTTCAATTCTCCCTTTTATGGAATGCTCCAGACAACCGGCGACTGCACAATATGTATGTGCGCAGATTTTCAGGACCCCGTGGAAATGATACCCAGGTTTATCCATGAATGGGAAGAGGGCTATAAGATAGTAACAGGTATAAAAACCACCAGCAAGGAAAACCCTATAATGCGGTTTTTGCGCACCTGCTATTACAAGGTAATCAAAAAGATGTCCGACGTTGAGCAGATAGAGCATTTCACCGGTTTCGGACTGTATGACAAATCCTTTATAAATGTTCTGCGAGAACTTGATGACCCAATGCCTTTTTTGCGTGGAATTGTTGCTGAGCTGGGATTCAGACGAAAGGATTTGCCATATGAGCAGCAGAAAAGGCGCGCCGGAAAAACCAGCAACAACTGGTATCGCCTGTATGACGCCGCTATGCTGAGTTTCACGTCATATACAAAGGTGGGAATGCGCATTGCGACAATAATAGGGTTTATTATCGCGTTTTTCAGCATTGCAATAGGTTTTGTATATCTTGTGCTGAAACTTATCTATTGGGACAGTTTCGCAATGGGCAATGCGCCAATGCTCATAGGAATGTTTATGCTGGGCGGAATACAGCTTTTCTTCATCGGTCTGCTGGGCGAATATGTGCTGAACATTAACTCAAGAATGATGAAGCGCCCCCTTGTGATAGAAGAACGCAGACTGAATTTTGAGGAGAAAACTCCGATTAAATTATAGTGAAAGGCGATATTTGATGAAAACCACAGCAGTAATTATGGCAGGCGGACGAGGCGAGAGATTTTGGCCCAAAAGCCGCGTAGAGCGCCCAAAGCAGTTTCTTTCCCTCACCAGTGACGGCAGAACTATGATACAAAAAACGGTGGACAGGCTTGAGAGCCTCGTGCAGCCGGAGGATATTTTTGTAGTCACCAACGAAAGCTACGCGGGGCTTGTAAAGGAACAGCTTGCGCAGATACCGGGCGAAAATATCCTGCTTGAGCCTGCCGCCAGAAATACTGCTCCCTGCATAGGACTTGCAGCAGCGGTCATCAGAAAGAAGTATGGGGACGCCATTATGATGGTGCTTCCTTCCGACCACCTGATAAAATTCAATCAGATGTTTGTTGACACCCTGAAAACCGCGATAAGCGCCGCTGAAAAGGGCTCGGGACTGGTTACTATAGGTATCACCCCAACCTACCCTGAAACGGGCTACGGCTATATCCATTTCGGCGACGGCAGCGGACAACCGGGCGTGTATAACGTAAGGCGGTTCGTGGAAAAGCCAAACATAGAGCTGGCAAAGGAATACTACAACTCCGGAGAATACCTCTGGAACAGTGGTATGTTCGTGTGGAAGGCGTCCTCCATTGTTACAAATCTGAAAAAGCACCTTCCCGATATGACTGAGGGTATGCAGAGGATATACGACGCGGCAGGCACCGAATCTTTCAGAGAAATCGTGGCGGAGGAATTTCCGAAATTCCGCTCGGAGTCCATTGATTTCGGCGTAATGGAGAAAGCGTCGGAGGTTTACACCATTCCCGGAAATTTCGGATGGGACGATGTTGGAAGCTGGCTCGCTCTTGAGAGAATCAACAGAACCAACGAATACGGCAATATGATACAGGGCGACGTTATCTGCATTAATACCAGCAACACAATTGTCTGCGGCGGAAAAAAACTTATCGCCACAGTGGGTGTTGAAAACCTCGTGGTGGTGGATACCGATGACGCACTGCTTATCTGCGCCAAGGACAGCACTCAGGATGTGAAAAAGGTTATAGAGAATCTGAAAATCTGCAACAGAAACGAGTTGGTTTGATGTGAAAATTGCCGTAAACATTCAGCCTATACTCGGTGCGGGGAAGTCAGGGATAGGCTTTTATCAGCAGGGGCTTCTGAAGGCGCTTGTCGATATGGACGATAGGGACGACTTTATCCTGCAGTATTTCGACCTCAAAAGACGGCATAAAAACCCCGCCGCGCAGTTCGGAAAATCCTGCGTTTCCAACGAACCATGCAGGTGGTTCAGTTTTTCTCTTTATCATCTGATAGAGGTGTTCCTGCCTGTGCCATACAGGCTGTTTTTTAAAAGCAGCCCCGATGTGACCATGTTCTTCAATTATTACCTTCCCCCCTTTGCAGGAGGGAAAAAGGTGCTTGTGGTATACGATACCGTATTAAAGGACTGCCCCGAGACAATGAGCTTTAAAACGAGAACCATGCTCAAACTCACCCTAAAGCGCTCCATAAAACGTGCGGATAAGATAGTAACTATATCTCAGTTCAGCAAAAATCAAATAATAAAGCACTATAATGTGGCTCCCGAGGATATTGTTATAATCCCCTGCGCCGCAGATAGTAAAAGGTTCTTCCCCGTTTCCGACAGGGAAGAACTGCGTCAACAACTCTGTCCAAAATACGGAATAGACGGGAAATACTACTTGTATCTGGGAACACTGGAGCCGAGAAAGAATATTTCGCGGCTGGTTGAGGCATACGACAAGGCAGTGAAAAAGTGCGCCAATCTCCCTCTGCTTGTGATAGCGGGAGGAAAGGGCTGGCTGTATGAGGAGATATTCAGGCGGGTCGAGGAACTGGGGCTTTCCCGTAGAGTGGTGTTTACGGGCTATGTAGATGACAGCGATGTGCCGCTGCTGATGAACGGAGCAGAGGCGTTCTGTTTTCCGTCCCTCTATGAGGGATTCGGAATGCCGCCCCTTGAGGCGATGTGCTGCGGCGTACCCGTTATTGTATCGAATACGTCCTCGCTGCCCGAGGTGACGGGAGACTGCGGTATCTCCGTTGACCCGTACAGCACCGATGAAATCGCAGAAGCGCTCATCAAAATGACCGACAGGGAATTTAACGAGGCACAAAGAATAAAGAGCGTCGAAAGGGCAAAAATTTTTTCGTGGGAGAAAAGCGCCGAGCTGCTGAAAAGCCTTGCAGAGGAGCTTATAAAGGAGCAGGAATAGGCGCAGCCGCGAACAGTAAGAACGAGCCGACAGCACCAAAAGGCTCATCCAATAATGCGAAAACAGGAGGAATAAATATGAAAAGAGCACTTATTACAGGAGTAACAGGTCAGGACGGCTCTTATCTTGCCGAACTTCTGCTCGAAAAGGGCTATAAGGTATACGGCCTTGTAAGAAGAAAGTCCCGCCTTGATTTCGGCAACCTCGAGGGGCTGCCCGCAAAGGAAAAGATAAACTTCATCTTCGGCGATATCACCGATATGGCAGCTATGATTAACGCTATAAAAGAGGCTCAGCCCGACGAGGTGTATAACCTCGCCGCACAGTCCTTTGTTGCACAGTCCTTCAGGGAGCCTGTCGCAAGCGCAAACATCACGGGTGTTGCTGCGGCGAATATCCTCGAGGCAATCCGTACCGTAAAGCCCGACGCAAAATACTATCAGGCAAGCACCTCCGAGATGTTTGGCGGCTGCATAGAGGACCAGGGGGAGAATTTTGACGGATATACCGAGAAATCCTTCTTCCACCCCAGAAGCCCCTACGGTGTAGCAAAACTCTACGCTCACTGGATAACAAGAAATTACCGTGAGGGATATAATATGTTCGCCTGCTCCGGTATTCTGTTCAACCACGAGAGCGAACGCAGAGGTCATGAGTTCGTCACCAGAAAAATCACCGACGCAGCAGCAAGAATAAGCCTGGGCGTACAGGAGTGTCTGGAGCTTGGCAACATGGACGCAAAGCGCGACTGGGGTCACTCTAAGGATTATGTGAGAGCAATGTGGCTCATGCTTCAGCAGGATAAGCCGGAGGATTATGTTATCGCCTCCCACGAGACCCATACCGTAAGAGAGTTCGTGGAGCTTTCCTTTAAGGCTCTGGGTATTGACGTAAAATGGAGCGGAGAGGGCGTAAACGAGGTTGGAACCGACGCCGCGACAGGCAAAGTAATCGTTAAGATAAATCCTAAGTTCTACCGCCCCGCAGAGGTTGACCTGCTCCTCGGCAATCCCGCAAAGGCAGAAAATGAGCTTGGCTGGAAGCGCGAGGTGTCTTTCCCCATGCTGGTTGAGGGAATGGTGAAGAACGACCTCGAGCTTGTACAAAAAGAACTCGCAAATTCCCGATAAGCAGGGAACGAAACTATGAAAGCATTGATAATCGGTGCGGGCGGCTTTGTGGGCGGATACCTTATCAGCGAGCTTTGCTCAGGAGAATGGGAAGTATGCGCCACAAAGCTCCCCCATGAAAGAATTAGCATATTCAGCGGCAGAGAGGTTTCATACAGCACGGCAGATTTAGATATACTGGACGAAAACGCCATAAGAGAAGTGCTGAACAGCTATAAGCCGGACTGCATTTTTCATCTTGCGGCACAAAGCTCAGTAGCTCTCTCCTGGAAAAAACCCGCCCTTACTGCGGACATCAACATCAAGGGGTGCATAAATCTCCTTGAGGCTGTCAGAACCGCGGAACTTTCCCCGAGGATTCTTTTCATAGGCTCAAGCGAGGAATACGGCTATGCCGCCAACCGTCCCGAGCCTGTGGACGAGACGGTAAAACCCGAGCCGGCAAACATTTACGCAATAACAAAACTCACCCAGAATATGATAGGGGAGCTTTACTGTAAGGCATACGGTATGGATATCATATCCGTGAGAGCTTTCAATCACATAGGCCCCGGTCAGCTTCCGCAGTTCGTTGTGGCTGATTTCTGCAAACAGGCAGCCGAGATATCCATGGGTAAGCGTGAGCCTGTTATATATGTGGGGAACCTTTCCGCGAAGCGGGATTTCACCGATGTGCGGGATATAGTAAGGGCTTACGCCATGCTGTCCGAAAAGGGAAAAAGCGGAGAAACCTACAACGTGGGCAGCGGACGCGCTGTAACAATACAGTCCGTGCTTCTTAAAATAATAGAGCTGTCGGGTGCGGAGATAAGGGTGGAAACAGACAAGGAGCGCTTTCGCCCCGTTGACGTGCCCTTTATCGAGGCAGATGTGACAAAGCTGAAAAAAGATACGGGCTGGGAGCCGAAAATAGGACTGACAACAGCGCTCAGCAGTATTATCGAATACTGGAGGAGCTGTCCGGAGATAAAAAAATGACTGTGTTTCGAGAACTGATAAACTACCGCCAGATGATAGTGAGCCTTGTAAAGAAGGACCTTCGGGGAAGGTATAAAGGCTCTGTGCTGGGATTTCTGTGGACCTTTATAAATCCGCTGCTGCAATTGGCGGTCTACTCCATAGTGTTCTCCACCATAATGAGAGTGGTGGATACCGATAAATATTACCTGTTTCTTTTCGTGGCTCTGATACCATGGATATTCTTTTCCTCCTCGGTGTCGGGCGGAGCTGGCTCTATCCTTGCTAATAAGGATATGGTCACAAAGATTTACTTTCCGCGAGAGGTTTTGCCGATAGCATATGTTACAAGCTGCTTTGTAAATATGCTTTTTTGCTTTATAGTGATATTTGCGGTGCTTATCATCTCGGGAACAGGCATAAATCCCGTAGCCCTGCTTTATCTTCCTGTTGTAATGATAACAGAGTATGTTCTCGCCCTCGGAATAACCATGATAACGTCCTCTGTGACGGTTTTTTTCAGAGACTTGGAGCATATTCTCGGAATAGTCATGATGGCATGGATGTACCTTACCCCCATAATGTACACGCCGGATATGGTACCCGAACAATTCAGGACGCTGTTTGAGCTTAACCCTATGTGCAGTATTATCGTTGCATACAGGGATATTCTGTACTACAAGCAGACACCTGATATGACCTCGGTTCTATGCTCGGCAGCTATAGGGATAATTATGCTCGCGGCAGGCTTTATAATATTCGGGCGGTTAAAGAAAAGATTTGCGGAATCATTGTGATTCCTCCGACAGAGGAAAAGAGTGAAGGAATGATACAGAACGATATTGCAATAAGCGTAAGAGACGTACAGAAATCGTTCAAGCTGTTCTACGACAGGGGTTACAGCCTTAAAGAGGCGCTCCTGTTCAGTAAAAGACGGCGGTATGAAAGACATCAGGTGCTTAAGGGGATATCCTTTGACGTTAAGCGGGGAGAGGCTGTGGCGCTGATAGGTCATAACGGCTGCGGAAAAAGCACCATGCTTAAGCTGCTGACAAGGATAATGTACCCCGACAGCGGCACCGTAACTATGAACGGGAGAGTGTCAAGCCTTATTGAACTTGGAGCAGGCTTCCACCCGGACATGAGCGGCAGGGAAAACATCTATACAAATGCCGCCATATTCGGTCTGTCCCGAAAGGAAATAGATAACAGAATACAGAAAATTATAGATTTCTCTGAGATAGAGGAGTTTATCGACAACCCCGTAAGAACCTATTCCTCGGGAATGTATATGAGGCTTGCCTTTTCGGTCGCCATAAACGTGGACGCGGATATACTGCTTATTGATGAAATCCTCGCAGTAGGAGACGTTACGTTTCAGCGCAAATGCTTTAACAGGCTCAAGGAAATAAAGGCAAAGGGAACAACTATCGTCATAGTATCGCATTCGCTTTCTATGATAGAGCAGATATGCGACAGGTCTATATGGATACATGAGGGCGTAATAAAGGAAGAGGGGCGTCCTAAACAGGTTCACATGGACTACTGCGATTATATGATACAAAAACAGCAGGATAAGGATACTTCTGCTTCAGCAAAGGCAGCCGGAGCCGATAAGCCCACAGAAACCCCAAAGCCCGCAGAAGCGCCAAAGCCCGCAGAAACCCCAAAGCCTCAGCCCGATAATAAAAAGCGCTGGGGCAACCATAACGCTGAGATTACCTCTGTGACTGTCTCGGATGAGAAAAACGAAGTGCGCAGGGTTTTCAGAACCGGGTCGGATATTGTGATACATTTTGATTACACGCGCAGCGGGCAGGTTCCGGACGCAGTGTTCGGGATTGGGATATTTAACCGGGACGGAGTACAGTGCTACGGCACCAACACAAGGATAGATGATATTCCTGCATTTTCGCTTAAGGAAAACGCGTCTGTCAGAGTTCTGCTGAAAAATGTCAGCCTGCTGCCCGGTGAATATCTTGTGGATATTGCGATAGAAAGCGGAGATGGAATACCCGTGGATTATTACAGAGAGGCGTGCAGCTTTGAAATGGCGTCCTCTGTAAACGACGTGGGAATTTCCCGCATAGAACATCAATGGACCATTTGATTTAAGGTGATTGACAATGAATATAATAGCAAGGGCTGTCCACTT
Organism: uncultured Clostridia bacterium; assembly: GCA_945873955.1. Lineage (GTDB taxonomy): Bacteria > Bacillota > Clostridia > Oscillospirales > Ruminococcaceae > CAG-115. The sequence continues at coordinate 17,834 of CAMCFA010000028.1, forward strand.
TTTGCTAAAGCCCTTTCACCGGCTGAATAAAAGGCTTTTTCCCGAAACGGACATTAATCTGACGCAGCTTTCCGAGACGCTGGAGCGCCTGACGGAGGAAAACTGCCGCCTGAGGGAACAAGTGAACGAAATCCACCGTATACAGCAGCATAATTCTGAAAGAACTGATATATTTCAGAAAAATATCGAGGTCGTCTCAGAGAATGTGCGGAATATAAATGCTATGCTGGACGGCTATGATAAGGTTATCCTTAACCTACAAAACCTGAACACCGAAACAGCCCGCCTGACAGCAGACCATGACAGGCTGAGCTTTATGCTTAACCGCATAAGCAGGGGCAGCGCTAATGAAACGCTTCCGGCAGCTGCCCCCGCTGCCGGGAAGGAATGTGCCGGCAGCGACAGCTATTCCGCTGTGGATTATTTTGATTTTGAGAACTACTTCAGAGGCTCAAGGGAGCTTATAAAAAAAAGACAGGCAGAGTACCTCGCCTATTTTAAGGGCTGCAAAAGGGTGCTGGATATAGGCTGCGGCAGAGGAGAGTTCCTGGAGCTTATGCAGGAGAATAATATCCCCGCAGTAGGCGTTGATACCTACAGCCCCTTTGCGGATTACTGCAAGGAAAAGGGGCTTACCGCCCTGTGCGCGGAGGGTATCGCATATCTGTCGGAGGAACAGGGCTTTGACGGAATATTTGCGGGACAGGTCATAGAGCACCTGACCTTGGGGCAGATTGTGAGCCTTATTGACACGGCGTATGATAAACTGCCCGAGGGTGGGGTTCTGATAATGGAAACCCCAAATCCGCAGTCCTTGTCAATATATGTGAACGCATTTTATCTCGACCCGTCCCACGTCAAGCCTGTTCACCCTGAAACTATGAGGTATCTGTTGAAAAATGCAGGCTTCAGGAATGTGGAGATAGTGTATACGGAAAACAGCCGACCCGATATCACCATTCCACCGATAAAGGGCGAAGATGAATTCAATCAGGCAATGAGCCGCGTCAGCGAGATGCTTTTCGGAAGTCAGGATTACGCAGTTATAGCAAGAAAGTAGGATAATATGTCTGTAAATGTAGAAAAAATAATGCAGGAAATACGGGAGGAAATCAAGGAAAAAGGCTACACCTATGATATGCTGTCCTTTAACGACATCTCCGCCTCCCCCGCTACCGATAACGGGGACGTCTCCGTTGAGAGGGCAGAAAAAAATCTGGCGTATATGGATAATGTGCACTTGGTGGCAGGTTACAGACCGCTGCCCGGAAACAAGCTCGTCGTGCTGATAAAGAGGATAATCCGAAAGCTGACGAAGTTTTACGTTGAGCCGGTTGTGGCGTCGCAGAATGAGTTTAACGCCGCCGCAGTACAGTCCGTAGCCTCCGTGCTGGAGCTGGTAAAGCAGCAGGGCGGCAGTAACAGTACCGCTGAGCTGAGCGAACGGCTCTTGACAATGGAACTGAAGCTTAAAACCGCCTACGCCGAGATAAAGACCTTAAACGAAAGAATAAGCCGTCTCGAAGCCGAAAACAACCTCCTTAAAAATCCGAAGGCAGAGTGAAACAATGAAAGTGATACAGATAATGCCTACCGTGTCCTTTGGGGACGCAGTAAGCAACGACGCCCGCGCGCTGAATCCCGTAATCGCGGGAATGGGATATAAAACGGGCATATACGCCGAGAATATAGACCCCAGTATCAGCGACCCCTGCGTACATCATTTGTCAAAGCTCCCGAAAACGGAGCCGTCGGACATACTGCTGTTTAATCACAGTACGGGAACGGAGCTGTGCAGCAAAATCCGCGAAATGACCGGGCGGAAGTTTATGATATACCACAACATAACGCCGTCGCATTTCTTCAGTGAATACAGCAGGCAGGCAGAGCGCCTGACCGAATACGGATATCAGGGCACAAAGGAACTCGCGGGAGTTATCGAGGCGGTTATCGCAGACTCGGAGTACAACGCCGCAGAGCTGAGAAAAATGGGGTATAAATGCGACATCTCCGTTCGTCCGATTCTTATCCCTTTTTCCGACTACGAAAAACAGCCCGACAGAAAGCTGATAGACCGATATCGTGACGACGGATATACCAATATTTTATTTGTGGGAAGACTGGCTCCCAACAAAAAGCAGGAGGATATCATAGCCGCCTTTGCCTACTATAAAAAGTATGTAAATCCCAGGTCAAGACTAATCCTGGCAGGCTCGGACAGCGGCATGGAGAATTACAGCGCAAAGCTGAAGAAATACGCCGGGGCGCTGATGCTGGACGATGTGATATTTACGGGGCATATAGGCTTTGACGGAATTCTCGCGTGGTACAGGCTTGCCGATGTGTTTTTGTGTATGAGCGAGCATGAGGGCTTCTGTGTTCCGTTGGTGGAATCGATGTATTTTAAGGTGCCAATTATCGCCTACGACAGCAGCGCAATAGGAGATACACTGGGCGGGTCGGGCTTGCTGATAAAGGAAAAAGACCCGATACAAACAGCCCTGCTGATAGATAGGGTGGTTAGCGATAAGAAACTCAGGGAAGAGATAATCGACGGTCAGAACGAAAGGCTGAAGTGCTTTCAATACGACAGGGTAAGATCCCTTTTTGAACAGCAGCTGGAGGGCTTTATCAGAAAGAAAACCGCAGAGGTACCGGAGGAGAGCTGATGAAAAAAATAGGATTTGTTATCCCTTGGTACAGCGAAAAAATACCGGGCGGAGCCGAAATGGAGCTTCGGGGACTGACAACTCACCTTCACGCAAGCGGCGTTGAGGTAGAGATACTGACAACCTGCGTCAGGGAGTTTTCATCGGACTGGAACGAAAATTATTATCCCGAGGGCGAGGACGTCGTCCACGGATTTAAAATACGCAGGTTTAAGGTGAGGAAACGGGATACCCGCGCGTTTGACGCAGTAAATCTTAAGCTGATGAATAATCAGGCACTGTCAGACGAGGAGGAAAAAGTATTCACCGAGCAGATGATAAACAGCGACGCGCTGTATTCCTATATGAGGGAGCACAGCGGCGAGTATTCGCTGTTTGTGTTTATCCCCTATATGTTCGGAACCACATATTACGGTATGCAGGTCTGCCCGGAGAAGTCGGTGATTATCCCCTGCTTCCACGACGAGGCGTACCTGTATATAAAGCGGTTTAAGCCTGTATTCGAGAACGCTGCGGGAATAGTATACAACGCCCGCCCCGAATACGAGCTGGCAAACCGGGTCTTCGACCTGAGCCGCACAAAGCAGATTGTTATGGGCATAGGTATGGACACGGATCTTAGTTGTGACCCGCAGGCTTTCCGAAAAAAGTACGGGATAGATTCGCCTTTTATCCTGTATGCCGGAAGAAAGGATATGGGCAAAAACGTCCATACGCTGGTAAAATACTACTCCGAGTATATAAAGAGACAGAAGTCTGAACTCAAACTTGTTCTGATTGGCGGCGGGGAAATAGAGCTGCTGGAGGAACTGGTGAGAGAGAAGAAAATCATAGATTTGGGTTTTGTGGACATCAGCGATAAGTATAACGCCGCAGCGGCGGCAGAGCTGCTGTGCCAGCCGTCAAAAAACGAGAGCTTCTCTCTTGTGATAATGGAAAGCTGGCTGTGCGGGCGTCCTGTCCTTGTTCACAATGACTGCGCTGTTACAAGGAATTTTGTCTGCGAAGCTAACGGGGGGCTTTATTTCAGCGACTATTTTGAGTTTGAGGGGTGCCTGAATTACATCGGGGCGCATAGAGATATCGCCGATGAAATGGGACAAAACGGCAGAAATTACGTCCACGCTAATTTCTCGTGGGACGTAATCATAAAAAAATATCTGCACTTTTTTGATGAGGTGAGCGGCAATGGGAAAGAAAATAGCGCTGGTTAATCAAAGATACGGGCTTGAGGTCAACGGCGGCTCCGAGCTGTATACCAGACAGATTGCCGAGCGGCTGACCTGCCGCTATGATGTAGACGTAATTACCACAAAGGCGCTGGACTATACCACATGGGATAACTATTACAGCGCCGATGAGGAGTACATCAACGGCGTTCGTGTACTGCGCTTTCCCACAGAATGCTGCCGCGCAAAGGATTTCGACAGCTATAACGGCGAGTATCTCCAAAGTGTTTCTGTGGGAAACACCGACGCCGAAAAGGAACGGGTGTGGTTTGAAAAGCAGGGACCCAAATGCCCTAAGGCGGTTGAGTATATCGCGTCCCACAAGGAGGAATACGACGCGATAATATTTGTGACATACCTGTATTACCTTACGGTGTTCGGGCTGCCTGAGGCTGCGGAAAAGTCCATATTCATACCGACAGCCCACGATGAGCCGTTTATCCGCTTTGAGACATATAAAAAGCTGTTTAATATGCCAAGGGGCTTTATCTACCTCACCAATAAGGAAAAGCAGCTCGTAAACGGGATTTTCGGCAACTCGGATATAATGAGCGAGGTGCTGGGAGCGGGGGTGGACGTCCCCGAAAACGTGAGCGCAGCAGCGTTTCGGGAAAAGTATGGCATAGACAACTATATCATCTATGTGGGAAGAATAGACGAGGGCAAAAACTGCCCCCAGCTCTTTACCTACTTCTCGGAGTATAAAAAAAGGAACAAAAGCGACCTTAAGCTGGTGCTGATGGGAAAGGCGGTATGCGATGTGCCGCAGAGGGAGGATATCCTGCCGCTTGGGTTTGTCAGCGACGAGGATAAGTTCAACGGAATAAGCGGCGCGAAATTCCTCGTTCTCCCCTCAAAGTACGAAAGCCTGTCCATATCCGTGCTGGAGGCAATGGCGCTGGGAGTGCCGGTGCTGGTAAACGGCGCCTGCCCCGTGCTGAAAGACCACTGCATTTGCAGCAACGGCGGACTTTACTATACCGATTATTTTGAGTTTGAGGGCTGCGTAAATTACCTGCTGGAGCACCCCGCAGAGTATGCCCAAATGCAGAAAAACTGCCTGGAATATATAGAGAAGAATTACAGGTGGGAAGTAATAACAGACAGGATTTGCGGAATCATCGACAAAATCTGAATACACTAAGGAGCAACAGAAAATGGGAAAAAAAATTAAGCTTAATTATGACGTGGCGCTGTGTGCAGTCCTGTCGATAGTTGCGCTTATTATCGCTGCCGTCTCCCTGGGATTTGCAAAGTATGGAGTAAAAATCCCGTTTGCCTACGGCGGAGGCGACGACTTTACAGGTATCGCCAGCACCAAGCTTATCGGCGAGACAGGCTGGTTTTGGTATAACGACAAAATAGGAGCGCCCTTCGGCTCCAACGCCTTCGATTTCAGCGCCAATATGCTGATGAACTTCGATATGCTGGTCATCAGAGTGCTGTTTTTGTTTGTAAAGGACGCGGTGACCGTCAATAATATCAGATATCTGCTGGTATTCCCGATGTGCGCCGTGTCGGCGTTCTATGCCCTGAGGTCGATGAGGATAAACAGGGTGTTGTCCTCCTTTGGCGCGGTTATCTTCTCCCTTACCCCCTATATCTTCTACAGGAACGTAACCCACTTCTCCCTGTCAGCCTGCTATTTCGTGCCGCTTTCGGTGCTGCTGTGCTTCTGGTGCTGCGAAAGGGACGACGCCTACTGCGCCTTTAAAAAGGGCTTCTTTAAAAACAAAAAGAATATCCTTTCCATTCTGTTCTGCCTGCTGATTGCAAATAACGGTATCGGCTACTACGCATTCTTTACCTGTTTCTTCCTGTGTGTTGCCGCTTTGTGCAGGCTCTTCTCCGAGAAGAAACTGAGCACCCTTATCGCACCCGCCTTTAATATCTGCCTTATCGTAGCGTTCTCCGCATTAGCACTGGCACCGTCCTTTATCTATATGCTGGATAACGGAACTAACCCCGCCGCCGTAGTCAGAAATACCGCAGACGGCGAGCTGTATTCCCTTAAAATAGCCCAGCTATTTATCCCGATAAACGGACACGGTATCCCCCTGCTGCAAAAGGTTATCGACATCTATAACTCCTCTATGCCCCTCATAAACGAAAACCAGGGCGCTTATCTCGGCATTGCAGGAATAGCCGGATTTCTTATCAGCCTTGCCCTGCTGATAAAAAAGGACTACAAGGAAACGGAGCATTCCCTCTTTGTGCTGAGCAGAATGAATATCTGCGCAGTGGTGTTTGCCACAGTGGGCGGGTTTTGCAGCCTTATGTCACTGGTTTTCCATATGCTGAGAGGCTTTAACCGCATTTCTGTATTTATTATGTTTATCAGTATTGCGGTGCTGCTTATGGTTTTGCAGAATTTCTACGCCGAGTATCTCAGCAAATGCTCAAAGCCAAAACGGGTGACAGCCTGCTGTATTGCCGCAGCCCTTGGGGTGCTGTCCGCAGCGGAGGCTGTTCCGGATTACGGCTCCCACGACAGCGCCTTTGAATACTACGCCGCAGAGTATCAGTCCGACAAAAGCTTTGTGGAACAAATAGAAGCGCAAATGGACGAAAACGCCATGATATACCAGCTCCCGTATCACGCCACCCCCGAGGCGGGTCCCCAGAACAACATGAACGACTATCACCTCTACGCAGGCTATATTAACTCAAAAACCCTAGCCTGGAGCTACGGCGGCACAAAGGGGCGCGAGGGCGACATCTGGAACCGCAATGTGGCTTCCCTGCCGACAGAAATCATGGTGCAGAAAATTTGCACTGCGGGCTTTACGGGGCTGTATATCGACAACAGAGCTTATACCGACGACCAGCTCGCAGACCTCAGGGAGAAGCTGGGGTCAGTCCTCGGCACCGAGTGTATCACCAGCGAAAACGGAAACCTGAGCTTCTATGACATGAGGGGGTATATAAGCCGAACGGGGATAACCCCCGACCCCGCTTCCCTGAGCGATATGGGATTTACCCTGGTATTCGGGCACAACCAGCTATATTATCTCGGGGAAAGCACAGCCGAGGCAGACTTTACCTCGATAGCCCCCGGCACAATCCAGTTCGGACCCTACGCCTCCCTTGCCGCAGGCAGCTATACCGTAAGAATACACGGCGAAAAGCTTGACGCGGCAGATTTTGATGTCACATATAACGGCGGCACTGCTGCTGTTCCTATCGAGAACATCTCCAAAGAAAACAGCCTTGTTGAGTATACCATAACCGTGGATAATATTGAGTCCGCCGAGTTCAGGACGCTTAACAACAGCGCCGAAGCCGTTAGGATAAGCTATATAGAACTGGTTAGAAACTGATTTTTTTGGGGGTATTGCCAAACAGACGGAAAAGTGCTATAATATACAACGGTGGCGAAAAAAGCCGATAAGCAGGACAATATGTCGGCGCATCGCGCCTTAATATCTCGAAAAAGGATTGAAACGATGAAGTCATTAGTGCAGTTTATAAAATTCGGCATAGTGGGAATATCCAATACGCTGATTTCACAATTGATATATATGTTCTTTGTCTGGCTCGGCGCTCACTATCTGGTTGCCAGCGTGATCGGGTTTATCGTCAGCGTACTTAATGCCTTTTTCTGGCAGAACAGGGTGGTATTTAAAGAGGACAAAGATAAGGAGCACAGAGTGTGGTGGCAGGTGCTGCTGAAAACCTACGCCGCCTACGCCTTTACGGGTCTGCTGCTGAATAACCTTCTGCTGATAATGTGGATAGACCTGATAAAGATTGAGCAGTTCACCCCGCCTCTCACCGGGTTTATAAACGGTCTCGGTATTAATATATACAACTACGATCTTGCTGTTGACCTCGCCCCCATACTTAATATCTTTGTAAACGTCCCAATCAATTTCGTTATTAATAAATTCTGGGCTTATAGGCAGAAAGGAGAAAAATGACAGATGTCCGAACTGAAAAACAAGGTCGTCAGGACAGTTACATACTGGTACAAAGTGACCGTTAGACGATTTAAGCAACAGCCCGTGCCTTTCATATTCTGCTCGTGTTTGCTCATTGCAACAACAGCGGCGCTTGTTATGGGATACCTAACACGTGGGCGCAGTATTGAGAATATGTTGTTCTTTAATCGTGGCGACACATTCATGGACTTTTTCAACAGCATACAGTATGGGCGCAAACCCTATGAAAATGGCGTAATTTACCCGCCTCTTATGAACGCCATTTATAGCTTTTTCGGTCATTTTATCCCTGAAAGCATTCTGGTAGACCAGGGCACCGTTTTTACAAGAGAATATCAGCTGGGCAAAGTAGTTTTTTTTACATATATGCTGGTTTCGCTGGTGTTATTTGTGCTGATAATCTGCAAGGTTTACAGCAAGGATAAGAGAGAGTCTATGGCATTTGCGCTTATTGTAATTTTCTCTCTGCCGTTTTTCTTTTGCATCGAAAGAGGAAACTCTATTCTGCTTTGCACAGATTTTCTGCTGATGTTCTATTACGGCTATCGCTCTGAGGATAAACTGACGAGAAATCTTGCGCTTATCTGCCTTGCGATTGCCACGTCAATGAAGATATATGTCGTCTGTTTCGGACTGCTGCTGCTGCGTGAAAAAAGATACAAGGACGCTATTGTGTGCTGCATCTACGGCGCTCTTGTATTCTTTGTTCCGTTCCTCCTGTTTGCAGAGGGTAACAGAAGCGTGTTTGTCCTTATACACAATATTCTCAATGCGTCAAACGAGTTCTCCTTCGACCATTACGGGTATAAACTCAATATCTCCAGCATAACCGATATCTTTGTCAGGATAACTAACCTTGACTTTACCGTATTGAACCTGCCTTTGATGGTGCTGTCATTGATACCTTTAGCATACGGCTTTTTCTCAAAGAACTTTGAGAGATGGAAGGTTTCTTGTCTGTTGTGTATGTGCATGATAATGCTTCCCTCATTCAGTTATACATATATGCTGATGTTCCTAATCGTGCCGTTGCTCGACTTTCTGGATTATTCGCGCAAGCAGAAAACACTTACCGTCTGGGACGTGTTGTATCTCATCTGCTTTATACTTTTGTTCATACCATTCTCCCTTCAGGATAACGGAACGCTTTCGATTTTTGAATCCGTACACAGCCGGCTTACTTGGACTACTATCCTGGAGTACATCGTTTTTTATGCCCTATGGCTGATTTTATGTATAGAAAGTGTGGTCAGGATAATGAAAAATAATGGTATTACTAAGTGTATCCTTTCAATAATTCCTTTTGTGTGCGTGATTGCGCTTATAGGGGTGCAGTTCTGCAACTTGAAAGAATACGAGTGGCCCAGAGAATCTTCTGTAGGTATGTCCATAAGAGAAAACGATGAGTTGTATACACAGATATCCGAGCAGGTATTTAATGCGGTCGGAGAAAAATTCACAACGCAGGATACTGTTTTCTGTTTCCCGACTGTCCCGGAATTTATCGCCGATACCGAGCAGGAAGATCCCGACAAGGTTGAGGAAATAAACAATATCATGGCAAACTGGAAGTCTCCGAGCGATTTTGAGAGTCTTCTGGCAGAGCCCGAACAGATAAAGGCGCTTAAGCCAAAGTATATCCTGATTAACGATAAACTGGTATATGAAAATGCTTCGTATAGCGAACTGTTAGGGAAGATATACGATCTGGGATATTTATGCGATTATAAAAACCTGGGCGTTTTTTCAGGCGAACAATCCACTAACTTCCAGGTTTGGATTCTTAATTCCGAGAACGAATCCACTCTCTTTACATATGACGGCGGAACGGAGAGTAAACCATATGTCATAAAATCAGTCGTTGATTTTCAGGAGTTTGGAAAGAAAGTAAACAACGGATGGAACTTCATTGGAAGATATATCAGGCTGAACAACGACATTGATTTGAGTAATGCAGAATGGACGCCGATAGGCATCATTGAAAAGGGTTATGCTTTCAGCGGACATTTTAACGGAAACGGTTACGCTGTGAAAAATCTGAAGATTTCCAAGTCACAGCGCTTGAATAACGCCGCTTTGTTCGGCTTTATGAACGGCGCGGTATATAATCTTGACCTTGTTGGCGGTGAGGTGAACGGAAAGAACAGCGCTTCTATTGTCGGCTGCAGCACCACAGATAAGGCAATTCTGGTCAACTGTTCCGCTAGCACAACCATAAACGGAGATGACTGCGGCACATTTGCATATGTTTTTCAAGGAAGAATAGAAAACTGCATCTTTTCAGGCAGGCTGAACGGCAAGAAAAGCGAATCTGTGATTTCCGAGTCCTCAGGCGCAGTGCTTTTCAACAATTATTTCGTTGATAATGAGTTTGAGTTGGAAAACGAGGATATGTCCGAACACGACCAGCGCATTTACAAGGCAAAGTTTTATAACGAGCGTTTCGGGATTGCGCCCTACTCCGAGGATGAATATAATATCAAGGGATACAGCAACTTCTTTGTGAATACCAGTATTATTGAGTCTCAGGAATTTGTCGAAACCTTTAACGAAACACTTCTTTCCAGCAGTTATGCTTATATGCATCTGAATAAATATCAGTACGACAGCAGGAATGCGCTGCTAGGTCATACCACCGAGTGGGAATACGTCATTCCGAACGATAAAATTTATTTCACCCAGGGCAGTGAAACAGATGACATTGACCCTGATGTTATATCCAGCCTTGTTGCATACCCGAACTCCATTCAGTATGGACCATACTACCCTCTGGAAAAGGGTACCTATGTGGTAACTTATGAAGGCGAGGGCTTGGCACAGGCCAAATTCGACGCATACTCCAACTCCGATGAGAAAAACTTCGCCGTAAAGAAAATCCAGCAAAAGAATGAACTGATAGAGTATCAGTGTACGATTGACGAAGATGTACAGGATATTGAGTTCAGGCTGTTTAACGAGTCGGCCGATGTGATACTTATTGACAAGGTTACTTTATCGCATATCGGGTGAAATCCCCGCCGTGCAACGTTGCAATGATTGTGGCAAGCGGCTCTCTGTTATTTGACGTGCGGCAGAGGGCTGCTGAAATTTTTTAGCCATGCGATGCAAAAGCACGTGTTTTCATCGGGCTTGTATTGCAAGCGGGAGGTAAAAATGGAAAAACGAAACGGCTTTGTGGATTTTCAGAAATTCTTGTTTTCTATACTCATTTTATTGCACCATGCCAACCCATTTTTCAGTGGCAAAGGGGGAGCGATTGTTCAGAGCGGTTATATCAGTGTAGAATTCTTCTTTATGGTTTCCGGATTCCTTATGGCCAAAAAGTCTGAGCAGGAGATTGACCGTGAAAAAGTATTTGACGAAAACATAAAATCAATCACCAGACAGATAAAATCATATTTCCCATTTATATTGGTTGCCGCTTTGTTTTCAATCCTCTTCTTTCAAGTGGGACAGTTCAATATAAATACCATTTTCAGCCAGTTGAAGGATATCTCAATTGAGATATTCGGTCTGCAAATGTATGGCTACATCGGCAATTTTGCAACAGGCGTAACATGGTATATTTCGTCATTGCTGATTTGCAGTTTTTTGCTTTTTCCGGTTCTGCGCTGCAAAAGAAACCTGTTCATAAAATATATCGGCCCGGTCTCAGCAATAGCAATATACGGTTATTTTTTCTGTACAAGTGGCTGCATAAACCACCCCGGTACATGGCTGGGTCTTTGCTATAAGGGTTTATTAAGAGGATATGCGGACCTCGCCGTAGGCGCTTTTACATACGAAATATCCCGGAAAATGGACGGAATAACCGACAAAAGGTCTGAGATAATGCTGAACATCGCTGAGGTCGTCTGCTTATTTAGCGTGGTTGCATTTGCCATCTTTCATGGGCCATCTGATGCCTGCGATTTCTTTATTATTCCGCTGGTACCTGTTCTGGTGGCCATCTCATTCAGCAGCAAGAGCATTGGCAGCAGGATTTTTAAGGGCAAAATTTGGAACCTCCTCGGAGTGTTCAGCCTGTCGGTTTATCTGAATCATTTCTTCGTCAAGCAAAATCTGGTGCGGCTTTTCCCGTTGGAAAACAAAGACAAATCATATATATATTGATATCGCTTGTGCTTGCAATACTGAATTTCATTATTGGCACTGCGCTGAAAAACAGCCGCAGCAAAACAAAAGCATATTTAATACTGGCCGCTTCGTTTGTGGTGCTGTGCTTTGGCGTTGCGAGAACGGATAATGCTCTCCCGCTGCTGAATTTTAAAGGCAGCGGAACTATCGACAATCCTTACCGGATTTCCTCGGAGTTGGATATGCTGAAATTCCGTGAAATGGTTAATAACGGGTATAGTTTCGACGGCGAATATCTCCGCCAGACAAATGACATAGACCTGAGCAGCGAAGAAAACTGGACGCCGATAGGCATTATGCCAGACGGTCCGCTGTTCCGCGGAAACTACGACGGCGACGGATACAGTATTTCCAATGTCACCATGAACCATTTTGGTGAGGACGTAGGCTTTTTTGGAAAATTGGCGGGTACCGTCGAAAATGTAGTAATGACAGACTGCAATGTTGTGGGCAACTGCGTCGGAGGTATTGCTTCCCACGGAGAAAACGGACCAGCCATCTACAATTGCATCGTGACAGGATCTCTGCACGGCGATACACGGGCAGGCGGCATTGCCGACAATATGATGGGAACAGTAGTCAACAGCGTGTCCTATGCGGTTCTGGAAAGCCCCGCAATTGGCGGAATCTCAGGCTACGACTCCAATGAAATCATAAACTGCTATTCTGTTTACGGGTATGAAGGCTCTGTACTTGACGGTAGCGAAATCAGCGAAATCACAGCCGACCTGCTTAACCAATATATTGACTGTCTGAGAGACGAGCCAAACGGCTCTCTGCTTAATGATTGGGTATATCAGGATGGATTGCTTACTCTGACGCACAAGGACTAATAACCCCATAAAGGCTCCGCAAAGGAAAGCGGAGCCTTTTCCTATCTACCGTGGATTACGCCGAGGCGGAACTGCCGCAGAAATGGCGCATTCAGCCGTATTGCCCGCGGGATCACCCCGCCTTAAAAGAAGTCGGCGTAGGGGCAGCGTATGTCGTGTACGGTTACATATGACGAAGCCGACACACTATAAAAGCCAAAATAACCGAGCTTGCCCGAAGGCACTTCAAGAGTGAAAAGAGTAGGCGATGTCGGGACTGATTGTTCTGTAAACCACTCTCTGGCGACGCCCTCGTTCTGTATCTGCGGGTAGGTGCCTGTGCCGTAGCCGTACTGACAAATGGGTCCCTCTGCCATTGCCGAGGCTATCAGGCATACTATCACGCGCTGCGATGAATTGTTTCGGAGGAAAATTCCTCTTGTTACATCGTCGTCGTCGGAAAACAGGCAAATCCTGTCGCCCAGCGCATAGTATTTCATGTTGAAAGGTGAAAACTGCACCAGTGCGGATTTCTCAAGAAAGTCTGAGGCTGCTAAGCCCCCCAGAGTGTCCGCGTTGCCGCCGTTAGCGGGCAGTTCGGTCGGGATATCCGAAAGGTCTGCCTTGGCATTCCATGCCGCTTTTTCGGCAGCGGAAACGTGCATGGCGGAGTTTCTCTCGTGCTCGCCTATAGCGGCTCTCGCAGTCACGTCCACCGCCGAGCCGCCGGAAGCTGTGGAGAAACTAAAATTTGGGTAGTCGTTGCTCTGGATTTCCGCAGAGCCTGTGCCCAGCAGATAGATTGTTCTGCTTATTCCCGTAAGCGTTCTGTTCTGACCGGCGGGAATAGAGATAACTCCGTCCGCGCCTGCCGAGATACCGGATATTTTCGAGGCGTAAATTGTATCAACGCCGTTGTTCCATATGTGTGCGTGAGAACCGTCAAGCTCTGTGACTGCGGTCTCGCCGCCTGAAAGTGCAATAGTTCTTATTGCCATTTGTTCTCCTCCTTTGTAGTTTTTTCCGGGGGTGTTTTCCCCCTTGATTTATTATATCTTCCCTTTTTCTGCAAAACACTGCAATGTTATTCGCCGAACAACAGCGCAAAACCGCCCCTTTGAGGAGTTCTCCTAAGGGGCGGTTGTTTTTGCGTATGGGGTTTTGCAGTTTTTTTGCAGTTACTCTCATGCTATGCTTTTCCCGAAAGGAGCTGATACCATGGGCAGAAGCAGAAAGGCGGGGATAGACTATTTCCCCGTGGATGTGAATCTTATGAGCGACACCAGAATAAGGGTGCTGTATCAAGATACGGCGCCGAGGGCTGCTGGCTGTTGTATATATACCTGACGGCGGCGGTTATGAGGAGCGGGTATTACGCGGAGCTTAGCGAGGATTTCTTATGCCTTGCGGCTTCAGATGGGTGGTAAACGGCGCAACAGGAAAGCTGGATATTATAAGCCTTGTGAATGTT
>CAMCFA010000029.1 GCA_945873955.1 uncultured Clostridia bacterium
CCGGTCAATGACTGCGGAGCAGTCATTGACAAACTCCCCTATAAATTACAATTTACCTCGTAATCTCCCGCAGCCTTTCCACAGTTTCTCTCACCGCTGCCGCCGCCTGTTCTATCTCCTCCGCAGTGTTGAACTCCGACAATGTGAGCCTTAGCGACCCCCGCTGGAACTCCTCCGTAACTCCCATAGCTAGCAGCACATGCGACGGCTGAACATCACCGCTGGCACACGCCGAGCCGGAGGAGGCGCAAACTCCCCGCAGGTCAAGCCCCAGCACCAGCGACTCCCCCTCCACGCCGGAGAAAGAAACGTTGACGTTCCCGCACAGCCGCCGTTCCCTGCCGCCGTTCAGCCGGCTTCCGGGGATGTCCAGCAGCAGTTGAATCAGCCTGTCCCGCAGCTTGGCGACCCTTGCCGCTTTCCCGTTGATATCCCGGCAGGAATGCTCCATTGCCGCGCCAAACGCCGCGATAGCCGCAGTGTTTTCTGTCCCGGAACGCACACTGCTCTCCTGCCCGCCGCCGTGCAGCAGCGGAATCACTTCGCACCCTTTCCGGCAGTACAGCAGCCCCGCGCCCTTTATTCCCCCCAGCTTGTGGGCGGAAACGGACATCATATCGCAGCCTATCCCGCGCACGTCCAGCGGGATATTTCCCGCCGCTTGAACCGCGTCTGTATGGAATGTCACACCCCGGCTGCGGCAAATCTCCGCTATCTCCTCTATCGGCTGGAGCGTTCCTACCTCGTTGTTAGCCGCCATGACTGAAACCACCGCCGTGTCCGGGGTTATCAGCTCCCGCGCCTGCTCCGCCGAAACATACCCGTCCGCGTCCGTTCCGAGCAGCTTCACCTCGAACCCGAACCCTTGCAGGAACTCACAGGTGCGCAGCACCGCCGCGTGCTCAATATTGGTAGTGACTATCCGCCTTTTGCCGACTCTCAGCCCTGTCAGCGCCGCGGATTTCAGCGCAGTGTTGTCCGATTCCGTCCCGCCGGAGGTGAAAATTATCTCCTCCGGCGAAGCCCCCAGAGCCGCAGCGCAGCGCTCCCTTGCTTCAATTATCGCCAGAGCCGCCCGCCGCCCCTCGGTATGTATCGACGAGGGATTCCCACAGCACTCCGCCAGAAACGGCTGCGCCGCCTCCACCGCGCATTTCAGAGCCGGGGCGCTCGCCGCGTTGTCCAGATAGATCACCTGCCGACCTCCTTGATCCTGTCGATAGTCCACGCCCAGTCCGGGAAGTCCCGGCGTATCCTGTCGGCGCACCGCCCGCAGAATTCCACCCGCAGCTCCGGGTGATCCCGCATGACCTGCTTTGCGCCCCATAGGTGGGTAAAACTGTCCTGCGGGAAAAACAGCATATCCTTGTCCAACAGAGTTTTCACCGGCGTACCGGTGTACTCCGCGCACATTGCCGCCATTCGCTGCTCCGCGAACACCATGTATTTCAGCCGTTCCCCGCAGTGAGCCGCCGACTTCATGAAGGCTATCGCCTGCGAGGTGTAGAACTGCTTATAGTCCTCGTCCGGGACGTAGAAAAACGCGGTGTTCAGCGGCAGCACCTCCCAGTTGAACTCCGGCACGATATGTCCCTGCGCTGAGAAATACTCCGCCGGGGGATAGATGTCCGGCTTGATGTCCTCCCGGTGAGCCGCGATGATCTCCCTGCCGAAATGCGGCTTGTTCCATACAATGAAATCGGTGTCGATCATCACGCAGGGCGCATACATTTCCCGCATGGCGAATATCTTCCCCGCCGCCCAGAACATCTCCGGGTCAACGCCCTCAAGGTCGCCGGGAACGCACTCCCGAACCTCGTCCCAGACCTTCCCCAGCCCGGCGTTTTTGAAGTACTCCCCGCCTGCTTTGTCACAGCACAGGAATATCCTGCTACCGTCCCTGCGCCATGTAAGCGCCGAGATCACCGCGCAGTACAGGTCGAAATCCTCTAAAGTAAAAGCCCCGGTATTCTTTGCGAAATACGGAGCTGTTGAAATTATATGAAAAGCGTCCATTATGCCCTTTCTCCAAGTGTTTAAGTGATCACACAATATGGATACCATAGCCGAAGCAGTCCAGCGGACAGCGGCGCAGGCACTCGTACATAATGCGGTCATATTCCTGCGGGGTCATCTGCCAGCCATTTCCGCCTATCATGCAGGAACCGCCGAAGCTGCCCGGAACGCCGCCTTTGTATGAGCCGAGAAGATACGCCCCCGACCCGAAAACATACGAGCCAAAGCCCAGCATACCGAACGAACCGCCCAGCCAAAACGAGCCGCCGAATGCCCCAATCCCGCGGAATGAACCTCTGAAGCTGCCACCGAAGCGCCACTCCCACTCCCATTCCCACATGCGGAACTGCGGGAAGCTGCCAATTCTGTAACTTCCGGTGCCGAAGCTGCCGCCCTTAAACGAGCCGAGCGCACTCAACCCGCTCCACGAACCAAACCTCCACGAGCCAAGCGAACCAAAAGAGCCGAATGAGCCAAACGACCCAAATGACCCGAATGAGCCGTTCCCGCCCGCCGCGCAGCACTCCGCCGCCGCGGTATTACCGCAGAATATCTCCTTTTGAGGGGTAGGCTGCGGCTGCTCAATAAACACCGCCAACAGCTTTTTGTTTAGCTCCGGGTCAGCCGGATCGATCTGCTCCAGCTTGTCCGCATAAGCAGCACCGTCATGCTCTCTGAGCCACTGTATCAGACTCCCGCCGAGGAAATAGCCCCGCAGCGCCGCAATATCCATATTCTCAGGAATTTCAGCCGCACTGCTTATCCTGCACCGATTGAACCAAAGACAACAGTTCAAAAGGCCACCTCCTGTTCCGGGTAACCATTATCCCATTTGTGTTCTGCCGCATATATCGTGTTTATATAATTATATCATATCCTCAATTATTATGCAACAATTTTCTTAGAATTTGTTGAAATGCACAGTAAATCTTATCGAAATAGACAGAAAGCGCCAACCGTCTAAAAACTGCCGACAGGACAACTCCGTCGGCAGGTTTTCTTTAATTATGGAAATTGCGCTTTTTGTTGGCGATCATCATCTTTATCATCACAGAAACCGCCGTTTTCGTCAGCGAACCGATCAGCAGCTTTTCCTCCCTGCTGAACCCGTCGTAGCTGAGATCGGCAAGCTCCGGCAGCTTGATGTACCGCGCCGGTATCTCCGCCGCTGCAAGCCGCGACAGCTCATTGCGGCACTGCTCGCAGTCGCATGCGTTGAATCTGCGCAGTATCTCCGGGGCGTTCTGCTGTATCACCATTTCGGTGAGATCCCTGCTGACCTCCGGGGAATCATGCACCCGCTCCGCCTCGGACATCTGTGCCGCTTCCCGCCGCATTACCCTCGACAGCGGCTCTATCCCGCGAAGCTGCCGTGGGATACGGCTCTTCCCCGCCGCGATCACTTGGTTCTCCGACAGCGGGCTGTCCTCCACAAGTTTCATTACGCTGGGAGTTTTCACGCTCTGCTCCTCTGGAGCTTCCTCCGGCTTCTTCGCAGATGTCCTGCCCGTCCTCTTTGGCGGCTCGCTCGGCTTGCTGGTTTCACCGGTCTTACTGGATCTGCTTGGCTTATCTGACTTGCCCGGCGCGCTCTCCCCTTTTTCAGAGGTTTTCTTAGCTGGTTCTTTCGCCGCTTTTTTTGTGGTTTTAGGAGATTTCGCGGTTTCCGTCGTTTCCTCAGCGGATCTCCGGCGCTTTTTCAGCTGGTCTGCCCTGCGCTCGGCGCTGTGGACTTCCTCAGTCACCAGCCGCGCGCCCTCCGGGTTTTCCTGCTGGTAGCGCTCTGAAACAATATCTTTCCCAGATCCCGTCATTTCTTCTTAGCACCACGCTTTTCTCCGGTCAGTTCGGTGATGAACGCCATGTATTCCTGCGCCGATTTCGACCTCGGCGAATATGTTATCACGCTCTCGCCGTGCGCCGGCGCCTCGGCAATGCACACGCTGGCGCTTATCCTGCTCTTGAATATCTTGGTTTCAAGCTGCCCGGCGATAACGTTCGCCAGATCCTCAACATCTTTGGTAAGGGTCAGCCGCGGATTGTACTTGTTCAGCAGTATGCCCTCGACCTTAAGATCCTTGTTGTAATAGCGCTGTACCGCGAAGATCGTCTGTTTGAGCTGTGCAATGCCCTGCAAGCTGAGTATCTCGCACAGCATAGGTATAACCAGCCCGTCCGCCGCGGTGTACGCGTTGATAGTCAGCACCGAAAGCGCCGGGGGCGTGTCCAGAATTATGTAGTCATACTGGTCGCGGATAGTTTCTATCTGCTCCCGCAGGATATATTCGCGCCCCACCCCGGTAAGCTCCAGTTCCACACCGGAAAGCAGGATATTCGACGCGATAACGTCGCAGATCTCCCCGTGCTGAATCGCGTCGGAAATGTCGCAGTTCCCCTTGAACACGTCGTAGATAGTGTACTCGTCTTCGCTCTCTATCCCCAGCGAAAAGCTGAGATTACCCTGCGGGTCAAGGTCTATCGCAAGTACCTTTCTGCCCATTTCGGACAATCCGCCGCATATCGCGCAGCAGGTCGTTGTCTTTCCCACCCCGCCCTTCTGGTTTGTCAGTGCTATTATCTTTGCCAAATCAAGTCCCCCCGGATAACAGGCAGGCAGAACCGCCGCCCGTTATTTTAAGATGTTACAGGGGCGCACATTCAATGTCCGCCCCCGGTTTATTACCTGTTAAGGAATCAGAAGCCCTCCGGGTCTATGTACTCGTCGGTAGCGCTGTCCTCAGGAATGTAGATATGATAGTTGGTCTTGCCGTTCTTCTTTACGAAGTACATCGCGGTGTCCGCGAAAGACAGCAGCTCGTTGACGTCCTCGGAATGTTCGGGGCAGAACGCCACGCCGATACTTGCCTTGACGTCGATATGCATTGAGCCGTCCGGAGTAGTGTAGCCCTCGTAAAGCTCGTTGATGATATCCATGGAGATGTTCTCAATATTGTCGATATCCTCCTGATTGGTGAAGCAGAGTACGAACTCGTCGCCGCCGAAGCGTCCTGCGAAGCCGCCCCTGTCGTCAACCTTCTTGCGGATAGTGTCAGCCACGAACTTGATTACCTCGTCGCCGATAGAGTGACCGTAACGGTCGTTGATGAACTTGAAGTCGTCCACGTCAATGAACGAAACTGCAACGCGCTTTGTGCCGCGGCGCTCCATCTCGGAGGAGAGGTTTCTGATAAAGGTATTTCTGTTGTAGAGCTGTGACAGGAAGTCGTAGCTTGCACGCTCCGAAAGCTGAAGCTCCAGCTTCTTCTCGTTGTCGATATCCGTCATGACGCCGATAACTCTCAGCGGCTCGCCAAGACGGTCGGTAATGCAGGAGGCTCTCAGCGATACCCAGATAACTGCGTCGTTCTTGGTCTTGAGCTGATACTCTGCGCTGTAACCGTTCTTGTTCTTCAACAGACCATTGATGTCGCGCTTGTACTTTTCAGCGTCCTCCGCGCTCATAAGCGAGTCAACGAACTTGCCGTTTGAAAGCGTCGCGTTCTCGGTGTCGATATCGAACTTCGCCAGTGTGTTCGGCGAAACGTACATTCTTTCCTTGTGGAAATCCCACTCGAACAGCATGTTGTCGGACAGCTCCGCGATAGTGCGGTGACGCTCCTCGCTGAGGAACACCTCGTCCAGCAGGTTGTTGAAGGAGGTCTGGATCTCGCCCAGCTCGCTTCTTCTGTTCGTGACCTTGAAGCGGATATCCGTTGCGCCCTCCGCCTCGGAGATCTCGGTCATGGTCTTGAGCATTCCGTTCATGTTGCCGAGGAACCTGCCGATAACCAGCAGCGAGCCTACGGAGAATACCACCGCAGCAGCCGCGATAACTACCCAGCCGAGGAGGTTCGTAGTAGTCGCAAAGCTGGAGAACGCGCCGTTATTTGCAACAGCCACCCATCTCCAGTTCATGATGTCGCTGCCGACAAGACCTACATAATATGTATATCCTCCCGCACTGCCCTTGATAGACTTGATGTCAGTGCTGTTTTTCAGGTCAAGGTAGCCGGTATTGTTGCTGTCGAAGAACTGTGAAACGCTGGTCTGGAGCGCATTTCCCGCGAACTCTCTGTTCACGCCGGCGCTGTTGTTGAAGTTCAGCGCAACGCCGTTCTTGTCCACCAGCATGAAATGACCGCCGGAGAGATTTACGAACTGTCCGGTGATAGCCCTCATAATGCTGCTGCCGTCTGCGACGGAAACGATCGCCACAACGTAGCCAGCCTCGCCGGAAGCGGTGTCAGAGGGGATAGCGCTGGACACGAAAACTGCGTCGCCGTAGTTTGTCCATGTAAGCACCTCAGATACGGAGGGCATGTTGATAACGCCCTGATCGTTCATCGGCAGGTTCTCAAATACGCCGCCGGCATTGCCGTTCACAGCCTCGATAACTGTTCCGTTCTCGTCAAGGAGCAGCATATCAAGGATATCCGCGTCAGAGCTTACCGCCGCAGACATCATGTTTCCCGCGCTGCCCATGCCGTATGCCGAGTTAATGGCAGCCTCGCTCTTTGCGATAGCGCCCACGACAGAGGAATAGCTTTTGAACACCTGCTTTATTCCGGCGGATTTGGACTCTGCGACCTGCTGGAGAGTGTTCTCTTTTGCGGACCGCTCATATCCCATCACCGAAAATGTGCCGATTGCGCCGACTATCGCCGCCGGCAGGATCGCAAATACCAGCATAATAGCTGTCAGCACATATTTTAGCTTGAAATTGCTCATACCATATTATCCCCCTGAATTATGTATATTTTGTCACTTAACGCATCTTGCTGCGCCGGGTGAGATCATGCTGTGATGTTGCACTGATGAAAAACGTCCGAGGAAGCGGAGCGCGTCACTCATTATCGCTGTTCTGCTTTGCCCGCTGGAGAAGCTGCTGGTGATTAATGTACCTTCCGATAACGTCCTCCTGCGCGGCAGTGAGGCTCTCAAAGGAGCAACCATAGCCCAGAATATCTCCTTCCGCGCTTTTCTGTACGCGTAGGACATGTGCCATTGTGTTCAGTCGGTAGTTGTCCATCAGCTCGATGTCCACGCAGACGCAGTCGTCCTTCTGGAACTCATATCCGCATGTCATGAAGATACCGCCGACGTTTATGTCGTTGACGCCTATTGAGGCAGGCTCCTCAAAGCGGATAGTTTCTTCGTCCCGCACGACGAACAGCGCCCTGCCGCTGAGGTTCACCTTTATCTTGAAATATCTCCTGCGCTCCTCAAGCACCTGCGTGCTGTTTGACTTCAGTATCAGCACGTTCATCTGAAGCTCGTGGGACATGGATATCTCACCGGCGTACCTTATGCGGTCGCCCGCCTTGGAGTAAGTGATGATAGCGACTCTGGTGCCGCGATCAAGCTCCGGCAGGTCTTTTCCTTTTATGATAAGGATACTTTCCTCGCTGGTGTCAAGGTTCTTCGGGAAAATAAAGTTTCTCTCTGCCGAAACAAGCAGCGAACCGTTCTGTGCGAGAATTTCCGTTTTTACTATTTTATTTCCGAAAAGCAATAGCATCAATCCTCTTGAACAAAGAAATAAAAGAGTTCCTCCGACCTAACGCAGATGCCAGCTTAACAAGTCGATACATTTTACGCAACCAAAAAAGCAGTATTTGTCAGAATACTCTTGTTTATATTATACAATATTCACTGTTGATAAATCAAGGCATAATGTGAATTTTCTAATAATTGAACAAATTTTTTTTGATTTTTTGGATAACTTACCTAACTTGTATAACACAACAATCAATGCTGGCATTTTTCTGCCGCAGGTCACGCTTTCTTGACCTTTATCTTGAACCGCTTGCCGCAGCCTCTTGCAAGCTTATCCCGGAGCTGCATGGGAGTGCCGCAAAGGAACTGGGTCTTGTCGCAGATTATCGCCTCCGGGGTGCTGTCATCCTTTTTGTCCGGGAAAAGATAAAAGCTGTGGCTGCATTCATACGCGAGATAAATGTCCTTGTAGGGTATCTCCAGCGTAACAGCGTTCTCGTCGTGCGCCGTTTCAGAGGTCCTTGCCGCGGACTCCTCCCCCTGCTCCGGGAGCTTCGTTTCCTGCGGGGCGCTGATAGTGAGCTTCACACTGTCCTCACCGGTGAAATCCGCGTTTATCACCTTGCTGAAGCTGTCCTCCAGCCGGTCGGCACGCTTGTTGAAGTACTGTATCCGCATATTGTGCGGAAGCGTCGCAAGTATCAGAAAGAGCACACCGAATATCGCCCCCAGCAGCCATTCCTTACACCAGAACGCCGCCAGCATAAGCAGGAACATCACCGCAGCACCGTAATAGCACGCGGTTTGGAGCGGTCTGACCTTCATAAGGTACATAAAGTCCGAAAAAGCGCGTATCCTTGCCATTGTGCACTGAGTTTCGCACACCAGCCTGCCGTCGTACTGCCGCTTTTCCGAGTTGAATTCCTCAAACATACGGGTCAGCTTTGACTCTGTGGACTCAAGGATCTCTTTCTGTCTTTTGCTTTTGAACATATATTTTATCCTTTCACGGAGAGTTATTGGTACTTTATCCTTTAGTATATCACATTTCGCAGAAAAATGCAACGATATTTCAATATATTTCATACAGTCCGAATAGCCGCGGCACATTTGCCGTTATTCCGAAATATTCCCGAAAAACCCCGTCAAATCGGCGGGAAATTATTACAAATTGGCTACAATTTGTGCCATAAGGCTGTGAAAATCCGTAAAACGGTTGACAATCCGGCGGTTTTGCGGTATATTATTATAGTGGTATATTTACACTCAGACTTCAGTTGATTATTAGGAGACAAGCTGATGATAAAAGAAACATCACTCTGCATGGGCTGCATGAACGACAAGACCTACGAAGGCCCCTGCAAGCTGTGCGGGTACAGCGACAACACTCCCTGTATCCCCACATACATGACCCCCAAGACCTTTCTTGCAGACAGATATATCGTCGGAAAGGTGATCAGCTACAACGGGGAGGGCGCAGTCTATATCGGCTATGACACCGCCGCCGGGATCAAGGTGACTATCAAGGAATTCATGCCGGACACCCTCTGCTCCCGCAGAAAGGGCGAGACCGAGATCACCGTAGACCCCTCCTGCTCTGCGCTGTACAAGACCTACATGTCGGAGTTCATCGACCTCAACCGCACTCTGATGAAGCTGCGCGGCATGCCGCACGTTCAGACGGTGCTGGACGTTTTCTGCGAAAACAACACCGCCTACGCGGTATTTGAGTACATAAACGGCATATCCCTCAAGACCTACCTTGCAAATTCCGCAGGGGAGATAGCGTGGGAGCAGGCCAAGGAGCTTTTCTCGCCGTTTTTCACCACCCTCAGCCTTATTCATTCCGCCGGGATAATCCACCGGGGAATTTCACCCTCCACAATATTCGTTACAGATAAGCTGGAGCTTACGCTGTCGGGCTTCGCGATATGCGCGGCGCGCACCACCGGGACTGAGATACCCTGTGAGATGTTCGCGGGCTTCGCCGCGCCGGAGCAGTACACCAACGAGATAAACGGCACATGGACGGACGTTTACGGCATTTCTGCGGTGCTATACCGCTGCCTTACCGGCTGCACCCCCACCGAGGCTATCGCCCGCAACGGCAGCAGCCTCATGGAACCGATGATGATAAACCGCAACGTACCCGCCAACATTTCCCGCGTAATCATGGAGGGACTTTCCCTCTCCCCGGACAAGCGGATACGCACCGTGACCGAGTTCGTTGACCGTCTGTTCAGCCAGCCGAAGCCCGTCGAAGCGGCTTCCTCCGGCGAAAAGCAGCGCCTCACCCGCAAGGAGGAAAAGCAGCGCAAAGAGCGCGCAAAGACTATTGCCGTGCTGGTTATCGCAGGTATAGTGCTTGCGGCGTTCGTGGTGGTATTTGTGATGACGCTGAACGGAGCGTTCTCCGGCGGCGGCACTTCCAGCCATATTCCCACCGAGGAGCCTACTGCCGAAGTGACCGCAGAAGTCCCCGAAACCGTTCCGGCGTCCGAGCCGGAGGTTTCCCAACCGGAACTTCCCACCGGGGACACCATTCTCATGCCGGACTTCTCCGAGCGCAGCTACGACTACGAAGCTGAGCGCTACGGCAGCACCTTCACCTTCGTACCGCAGTATGAGTACTCTGACACCTACGCCAGCGGCATGATGTACGACCAGAGCATTGAGCCGGGAACGGAAGTCACCGCCGGAACGACAGTAGTTATAAAGGTCAGCAAGGGTCCCAGCAAGGTGGCTCTGCCGGACTTCACCGGAAAGACCCCGCTGGAATACTCCGCAGAACTCAGCAAGCTGAACATCAAGTATTCCATAAAGACCGAACGCTCCAACGACGCAGAAAACGGCTATGTATTCAAGTGCAGCGTTGAGATAGGCGACCTTGTTGACGTGGAAAATGGTCAAGAGGTAGTGGTATTCTGCGCGGAAAACTACGAGCCTACCGCAGAGCCCACCACCGAGGCGGAGCAGACGCTTGACGGCATTCCTGTGTCTGTTGAGGACGCGGACTATGTAACGGAAGAACTTTCGGAGGTATAAGGCGCATGGAGCTTGATTTAGGCGAGATCAGAAAGAATATAGACATTATCGACGACAAGCTGCTCGATCTGTTCAAGGAGCGCATGCAGCTCACCTGCCAAGTGGCTCAGTACAAGGCGGAGCACAACATGGTGGTATTCCAGAGCGAGCGTGAGAAGCAGATAATCCGTTCGGTTCGCGACCGCTCCCCGGAGGAGCTGAAAAGCTCCGCGGAGTTCCTGTTCACCAACATCATGGACATCTCCAAATGCCGCCAGAACAACGCGATAACCCCCGCCGTACAGATACCCCACGCAGACAAGATAAAAGACAAGCCTATCGTCGCGGTTCAGGGTATCGCCGGGGCTTACGGACACGCTGCGGCGCAGCGGCTGTTTCCTGGCGGGAATATCGGCTTCCACGCCAGCTTCGCAGAGGTGTTCGAGGCAGTTGAAAAGGGCGACGCTGACTACGGCGTGATACCCGTTGAGAACAGCACCGCCGGCGAAGTCACCGCCAATATGGAGCTGCTGGAAAAACACAGCGTCTATATCAACCGCACCGTCACAGTTCCCTGCACCCACGTTCTTGCCGCGAAGCACGGCGTAAAAGAGCAGGATATCCGCATTCTGTTCGGACATGAGCAGGCTATACGCCAGTGCGACGAATACATCAGCTCCCGCCCGGGGCTGACTGTTATCCCCTACGCCAACAACGCAATGGCGGCGCGCATGGTCGCCGAGAACCGCAGCAGCGAGCTGGGCTGTATCTGTTCGCGGGAGTGCGCCGAAATGCACGGGCTTGATATCGTAAACCCCGCTATTGCCGCCGACCCGAACAACGCCACCCGTTTTATCTGCATTTCAAAGGATATCGAGGTATACGACGGTGCGGACACCGTGGCGGTTTCGGTATCTCTGCCGCATATCGCCGGCTCACTGTATCGCATGCTGACTAAGTTCGCGGTAAATGAGCTTGACCTCACCAAAATACAGAGCAAGCCGCTTCCGCTGGAATTCCGCCACGACAGCGAGGAAGTCATGTTCTATCTGGAGTTCTCCGGGAACATCAACCAGCCGGTAGTGCTGCGGCTGCTCAACAACTTTGAAACGGAATACAGCTATTTCCGGCTGCACGGTAACTTTCTGGAGTGCCTATGAGTGAATTCATGTTTTCTGCTATTATTTTAGCCGGGGGCAGCTCCTCCCGCATGAACGGAATAAACAAGCAGCTTGCCCCGCTGGACGGAATCCCCGTGGTGATACGCAGTGCGCTGGCATTCCAGCGTTCCGACCTTGTGTCGGAGATAATTCTTGCAGTACCCGCCGGGGAACGGCAGTTCTACGCCGATCTATGCCGGCAGTACTTCATCACCAAGCTGAAAACCACCACAGAGGGCGGCGCGACCCGCTTCCTTTCGGTGAAGAACGCGCTGGCGCAGGTCTCCGGCGAATGTGACTATATCGCGATACACGACGGCGCGCGCCCGCTCATTTCCACCGCGGACATAGACCGGGTGCTTTCCGCCGCCGCTCAGCACGGCGCAGCTATCGCCGCCGCCCCGGCAACTGACACGATAAAGCAGTGCAGCGGCGGGGTGATAACCTCCACCCCGGACAGAAGCACGCTGTACGCCGCCCAAACCCCGCAGGCGTTCCGCAAAGCGCTGTATCTCTCCTGCATGGAGCAGCTAGGCAGCCATGCGGAAAACCTCACCGACGACAGCGCCCTGCTGGAGCAGTGCGGAGAATCGGTGCATATAGTCCCCGTGACCGCCTGCAATATGAAGATAACCCGCCCGCAGGACATTGCTATCGCGGAGGCAGTCCTGCAAAGCATTACGGAGGAGTAGAGTATGTTCAACATTCTGGTGGTGGACGATCAGGCGCACATCAGACGCCTGTACGAATACACGCTGGAGAAAAACGGCTATCAGCCCTACACCGCCGGCGACGGCGAACAGGCGCTGAAGCTCATGGAAACAACGCATATCGACCTGGTTATCCTAGACCTGATGATGCCCACAATGGACGGCTACACCTTTTTGAAAACCATGCGCTCCGACGGCAGCAATATCCCGGTGCTGATAATCACCGCCCGCGACAGTGCGGAGGATATCCGCAAGTCCTTCACCTTCGGCACCGACGACTACATGATAAAGCCTGTGGACGAGGTTGAGATGATACTCCGCGTGAGGGCGCTGCTGCGCCGGGCGAAGATCTCAGAGGAACAGAAGATAACTATCGGCGGCACAACGCTGGTGTACGACTCCTTCACCGTGATACAGGACGGCGCTGAGATACAGCTCCCGAAAAAGGAATTCCAGATACTGTTCAAGCTGCTGTCATTCCCTAATAAGACCTTCACACGCTCTAATCTCATGGAGGAATTCTGGAGCATGGACAGCGAAAGCGAAGCGCGCACCGTGGACGTACACATCAACCGCCTGCGTGAGCGCCTGAAGGACAACAAGGACTTCCAGATAGTTACCGTCCGCGGGCTTGGCTACAAGGCGGTAAAACAGGAGCGCACATGAAACTCAAGAAACCAAAGTCCCCGGTGAACCGCCTAGGCATTAAGCTGAGCCTGCTGATACTTATTATAATCGTCGCAGCTGACGTGCTTACCCTCGCCGCCCGTATAACAATTGATATGGTGATGTCCAACGGCAGCAGCGACACTATCGACGTCATAGCCGCTGTAATAAGCAGTATAGTGATAGGTACGCTATTGTCGTTTATCGCCGGGGGAATGTTCCTCAGACCGCTGGCGGAGCTTATCAAGGCAACGAAAAAGGTGTCCGACGGCGACTACACCGCGCAGGTGGACATAGGCTGGGCGGAAAAGCACACCGTGCGGGAGCTGTCCGACCTCATCAAGGTGTTCAACGAGATGACCCAGGAGCTTAACAACACCGCCATGTTCAACCGGGACTTCATCTCTAACTTTTCGCATGAGTTCAAAACGCCGCTGGTTTCTATCCGTGGCTTCGCCAGGCAGCTTTATAACGGGAACCTCACCCCGGAGCAGCAGAAGGAATTCTCAAAGATAATCCTTGAAGAAACAGAGTATCTGTCTGACCTTTCGTCAAACACGCTGCTGCTCACCAGCCTTGAAACCAGCGATATCATATCCGGCAAGACGCAGTTCTCCCTTGACGAACAGCTAAGGAGCTGTATGCTCCGGCTGGAGCCGCAGTGGTCTGAAAAGAACATCGATCTGTCCATGGATCTGGACGAGGTGACGTTCTACTGGGACGAGCTTATGCTGGCGCATGTCTGGAACAATCTGTTCGACAATGCCGTGAAGTTCACCCCGGAGGGCGGCAAGATCTCCGTAAGCTGCCACCGCAACGCCGGAGTCATCACTATCCGCATACGGGACAGCGGCGTCGGGATACCTCAGCAGGCGCTGCCGCATATTTTCGAGAAGTTCTATCAGGCGGACAGCTCCCACGCCACAAAGGGCAACGGTCTGGGACTGCCGCTGGCGAAGAAGATAGTGGAGCTGTGCGGCGGCAGGATCGGCGTGCAGAGCGACCTCGGCAAGGGCACGGAGTTCACCGTTATCCTGCCGGACGGCGGGAATCTCCTCGGACAGAACGGCGAACGCGCGCAGCTTCATCTTAATGACAACAGGGTAAATTAATTTCCGGGAGGTAAAAAACCATGGAATTTATCAGCGAAAGAACAGCCTTTACAATGCTCTCAGAAACAGTGGTCAAGGCGGGAGTATCTCTGTTCAACGCGGTGAAGTATATCTACATGATAGCTGACAAGGACTTCTACAACATCAACATCAAGGATATCTTCAAAATAGCGCTGAACAACATCTCCGACACCACCTGCCTCTACAACACCGGGATAAAGCTGGACAAGGAGCGCTGCGCCGAGATGAACACCCCGGAATACGAACGGGTGCTGTCGCTTATGGTGTACTCCTTTGCGGTAAGGCTTCCCACCCTGCGCAACGTCAAGACCGCCGGCGGAACTCTCACCGACAAGCAGATCAAGACTATCTACGACATGGTGATAGCCAAAGGCGCCGGAAACTACGACAATGTGATAACCGACGACTTCGAGGAGATACGCCGCATGGTGAAGTCCGGAAAGGCTGTACCGGCTTACGACGCAGAGTGGTACAAGGGGTACATCTATACATACGTCCCGTCGCTTGCCGCGATAAACAACAAGAATGTGTTCCTGCTGGGCAGCGCGGATATCCTGTTCACGCTGTTTTACAGCTGCCTTGAAGAAGAGCTTGTCCGGCTGCTGAACTCCCTAGCCGCGCAAGCCTAAAAGCCTCCCCTGCCGCATATACTGTTCTGAAAGAGAGGTGCAGTTTCATGCAGCAGGTAAACAGGTTTTCATACATGGGCGCGGAACGTCCCGCGCTTATGGGAGAGGTTCACGGCGGGGCGCAGTTCCCCGATATAGAGGGACTTATACACGCTTTCTGGCTGAATGACGAGCTGTATTTTCAGGCGGAATTCACCGGGCTGCCCCCGGACAGGGTGTTCGGTCTGCACATTCACGAAGGCGTGATATGCGGCACTGCCGAGGGCGACCAGCCCTTCACCGAGGCGGGCGGACATCTGAGCCTCTGCCCGGAGGGTACATGGTGCGCACGCCACCCCTATCACGCAGGCGACCTGCCGCCGGTCATCGCCGACAGCACCGGCTACGCAGCAATGCAGGTGTTCATAGGAAAGGCGAAGATATCGGATTACTCCGGCAAGCCGATAATCCTGCACAGTATGCCGGACGATTTTTCCACCCAGCCCGCCGGAAATTCCGGAAAGAGAATTGCCTGCGGGATATTCATGGAAGTGCTTTGATTCAAACAAATAAAAACAAAGGAGAAAATAGAATGTCAAACGAGATAAGAAACCCGGAGCTGTGGGAAAGCGGCGCCCGGAAAATCGAATGGGTAAAGCGCAATATGCCGCTGCTGAACGGCATTGAAAAGGAATTCGCGGCGGAAAAGCCTTTCGCAGGGCTTCGCGTTGCGCTTTCCGTTCATCTGGAGGCTAAGACCGCCTACCTCTGCAAGGTTCTGGCGGCGGGCGGCGCAGAAATGTACGTCACCGGAAGCAACCCCCTGTCCACGCAGGACGACGTTGCGGCGGCGCTGGTTTATGACGGTCTGAACGTATTCGCGTGGTACAACGCCACCGACGAGGAATACCACCGCCACATCTCGCAGGTGATAAAGGCGCGCCCGAACGTGATAATCGACGACGGCGGCGACCTTGTGAACCTTATCCACAACGAGTACCCGGAGCTTATCCCGGAGGTGCTGGGCGGCTGCGAGGAGACCACCACCGGAATTATCCGCCTGAAGGCAATGAACAAGGACGGCGCGCTGAAATTCCCCATGGTTCTGGTGAACGACGCGGACTGCAAGCACCTGTTCGACAACCGCTACGGCACCGGACAGTCCGTCTGGGACGGCATAAACCGCACAACTAACCTTATCGTTGCAGGTAAGAACGTCGTAGTCGCAGGCTACGGCTGGTGCGGCAAGGGTGTGGCAATGCGCGCAAAGGGTCTTGGCGCGGACGTTATCGTGACCGAGATAGACCCGATAAAGGCTATGGAAGCCGTAATGGACGGCTTCAAGGTAATGCCCATGCGTGAAGCCGCAAAGGTCGGCGACTTCTTCGTCACCGTGACCGGCTGCGCGGACGTTATCGGCGAGGAAGCGTTCCTCAACATGAAGGACGGCGCTATCTGCTGCAACGCAGGACATTTCGACGTTGAAGTGAACATGGCAAAGCTCCGGGAGATATCCGAGGACAGCTATCTCGCCCGGAACAACATCATGGGCTATAAACTGAAAAACGGCAGCACCGTGTTCGTTATCGCCGAGGGCAGACTGGTGAATCTCGCCGCCGGGGACGGACACCCCGCCGAGATAATGGACATGAGCTTCGCTATACAGGCGCTCTCCGCGAAGTATATCGCACAGAACAGCGCAAAAGTCAAGTCCAGCGGCAGCATGGTCGTGAACGTACCTAAGGAGATAGACCGTGAGGTTGCGCTCCGCAAGATAAGCTACTGGGGCATCGAGATAGACAGGCTCACCCCGGAACAGGAAAAGTACCTCGGGAGCTGGGAGGTCTGATATGACCCTTGACGAGCGTTTAAACAGCATAACAGCCATGTTTGACGGCTCCGGCATGGACATTGTTGTCCTGCCGCCGGAGGAAGCCGCAGCGAAACGCCTTAGGGCGCAGACCTCCGGCGACTGCACGCCCCTAGCCGCAGTTCTTGCCGGAACGGGCGGCGTGTCGGTGAACGGCATACTCCGGCTGTACGGCAGCGGCACCTTGGATTTCTTTGAGAAAAACAAGCCGCTCTCCGTGTTAGGGTTTTCCGCAGTTGGAGAGGATATCTTCGGCGGTATTTTCGGGCTGGACAAGGACGGAAATATGCTCTATTTCATGCCGGACGAGCTTAAAATCGAGGAATTCGGCGGGGATTACGGCGAGTTTCTTGAATGGCTGTGCTGCCGGGAGGACTTCGAGCTGTTTTACCGCGATTACTGCCGGGAATGTCCCGGACTGCTTTTCAGCGAGATCCCGGTGAACAAGGGTGTGAGCCTTTACCCGCCGCTGTGGGAAAGCTCCGATGAAAAGCGCACCGCCGCCGCGGTGGAAATGTCCCAGCTTATTGAAGTAGAGCTGGCGGTATGGAACAAGAAAAACGAGGGAGGTAAATGACCATGAACGAACACTACGAAAAGCTGATGAAATGCTTCGACTGCATACAGAAGAAAGTGACTTTCAAGCCGGAGCTGGCGCTTATCCTCGGCAGCGGTCTGGGGGACTACGCCGACACCATGGAGGTCGCGGAAACGCTTGATTACCACGATATTGAGGGCTTCCCGGTGTCCACTGTCCCCGGACATAAGGGGCGGTTCGTGTTCGGCTATGCCGGGGGAGTCCCCATTGTCACAATGCAGGGCAGAGTGCATTACTACGAGGGCTACGCGCCGCAGGACGTGGTGCTTCCCGTGCGGCTGATGAAGCTCATGGGCGCGAAAACGCTGTTCCTCACCAACGCCGCGGGCGGTATCAACCGCAGCTTCAACGCCGGCGACTTCATGCTGATAACCGACCATATTTCAATGGCAGTCCCCTCTCCCCTTATCGGCGACAATATCGACGAGCTGGGAGTACGTTTCCCGGACATGTCGGAGGTTTACAGCCGCCGCCTGCGTAAAATAATTGAAAACTCCGCCGTCACCGCCGGAGTTCCGCTCAGAAAGGGCGTATATCTCCAGACCACCGGGCCGCAGTACGAAACTCCCGCCGAGATACGCGCCTACGAGCGCCTTGGCGCAGACGCAGTGGGAATGTCCACCGCGATAGAGGCGACCGCCGCGCGGCACGCAGGCATGGAAATATGCGGTATCTCCTGCATAAGCAATCTCGCCGCAGGTATCTCCGCGAATCCGCTCACCCACGCAGAGGTTCAGGAAACCGCCGACAGGGTTGCGCCGCTGTTCAAAAAGCTGGTAACTCAGGCGATAGTTGATATCCACAACGCATAAAAATCACGGGCTGTCTGAATCGAATCAGACAGCCCCATTTTTTATCTGCTCAAAACAATAGACCGCGCTATATCCTCAATCTGTTCGTCGGTGAACACACCGTCGTCAAGGCGGATATTGACATAAACCAGCAGCTCTGTGTTGTACGCCAGTATACCCGGTTGGTAGCTGATCTCGTCCGGCTCGGGCGGTCTGCCGCTGCCATAGACCTCCGGGTCAATATAGCTGATCTTAGTCACTGCGTTCTCGCTGGTATCGTCCTGCTTTACAACGGTATACCCGTTGTCCCAGTTCCCTTGGTTTCCCAGCATTAGCTGATTGTACACCATGCGGTAGAAATTCCCCTCGTGTATCGGCGGTGAGCCGGGATATATCTCAAAAATGTTGTAGTCTGCTGTTCCCACCGAATGACCGTTTAGCTGGATATCCAAAGGCGACCAGCCGCTCTGTGCGTCGTCGGGATCCTCAAAATCCGAAGTTATAACGCAGCCCTCCGGCAGCTCTATCGACATTCTGAACGGCTCTATATCGTATATCGCCGCGCTGTGTTCCGTGCGGTTATCAAAGCTGGTCGGGAACCACACGCGATAAGCAGTCAGCGCAGCTCCGGTCAGAAGCGCGGCTCCCGCGGCTATCGCGGCGCACAGCGCTATCCTGCGGGAAGTCCGCCGGTGCGGGATACGGCGGCGCCGCTCGCTTACGAACTCGTCACATTCCATTAGGAAACGTTCGCTGATCTGCCCTACCGCTGATAAGATATGTTCATTTGCAGTCATATCGATATCTCCTCCTTTTCAAGCGCTTTTCGCAGGGAAACTCTCAGCCGGTGAAGAACCGACGCGGTCTTGCTGCCGGATATATCCAGCTCCTCCGCGATTTCAGCAATCGGTTTCAGATAGTAATA
The DNA here is from genome assembly GCA_945873955.1 of uncultured Clostridia bacterium. Lineage (GTDB taxonomy): Bacteria > Bacillota > Clostridia > Oscillospirales > Ruminococcaceae > CAG-115. Next base: position 18,998 of record CAMCFA010000029.1, read on the forward strand.
CCGCAGAATAAACACAGCCGCTTTCTCCCGATCCAGACCCGCAAGCCAGCGGTTTATCACCGCGGCGATCTGCCCTGCTTCTAGCCGCTCCTCGATAGTTCCCCGCGCAGGAACGCACTCGTCCAGCTCCGACAGCGCGACCGTGTATTCCCCCGACCCGCGCTTTTCCGCCGTACTTCGGCGAACTCTGTCCACGGCGAGATTCCGGGTTATCCTGCCGAGAAATGCAGACAGCGAAATCGGCTTCGCCGGAGGTATCGCCCGCCATGCGCCCAGCCATGTGTCGTTCACGCATTCCTCCGAGTCCTGCCGGTTCAGAAGTATTCGCTGCGCGATAGAAAGGCAGAAGCCGCCGTATTTCTCCGCGGAGCGAGTCAGCGCTTCTTCGCTGCGTTCGTAGTAAAGCTCTATAATTCGATTATCTTCCAAATATATCACCTCTGCTTATGTAGTCGTAAAAATTGAGGAAATGTTGCAAAACAGAGAAAAAACATCAAACCCCCACAGTTTCCTGCGGGGGTCTGATGCTGGTTTGGTTGGTAATTATATGAAAATGAACGGTGTCAAATTTAACTGAAAGCTCCGCATTTCTGCGTTCCTTGCTTTCTGTTGATATTATAACCGCCCAGCGTGAATTTATTATGTGGCGTATGTGAAAACTATGTGATTTTTTGAATTTCACGGAATGTATTTCATTTTCTGTACATTCCGCCGTACTCAAGTTCCCGGAAATTTCCTCTGCGGTAGCACGACGTAGATATCACCGCGCCGACGGCGAAGCCCGCCAGATACGCCGCCGCAAGGATAAGCAATGACGCCCAGACCGGCAGCCCGAATCCGTCGTACTTCACCTTTTCGGACAGGCTGCTTATCCAGAACATAAGAAACAGGAACGGAAAGTACATCAGCATGCCGAAAACGCTCCCCACGCGGCTGCTGAACATAAACGCCGGCATGATAGCACAGAACAGCGCGATCGGCGCGGTCAGAAGCAGCATATCCGAGATGTTGCAGATATCCCTGCCGGAGAACAGAATATACGAGCCGTACACGAGGTTAGTCATCACGCCCCAGCCGAGGCTTACCGCCAGTCCGAACACCGGGAATCCCAGTGTGAACATCTTGTCCGCCGCCGGTATCGCCCGCATGAAGCGGTTTCCGTAAATCTCAGCCGTCATAAGTATCGAGGGTATCAGTATCCCCAGCACCATAGGCAGCAGTGCGCATATCTTGCACATGAGGTAGTCCGCCTCGTCGCTCTCATAATTGCCGGGGTCTTCGTGGAATATCATTACCGCGGTCATCATTCCCACAAAGAGGAGAAGCGTAATAAGGCAGAATATCCTGTGGGAAAACCAGCGTTTGAACAGCAATTTCAGCCCGTTCATTCCCTCACCCACTTTCTTCTGCTTACCCCGACTGAATACACAAGCCCCGCCGCGAACATCAGCACCGCCGTTCCTGCCAGAACGAACAGCAGCCACGGAGCTTTTTCGTACAAGTAACTAAATGTAATACCTTCCTCGTCGTTATCTGCGCTGAAAAATCCCGCCGCGAAGCCGGTGCAGGCGAACAGCCCGCACATCACCACCAGCCGTACAGCGATGTTTCTGACATATCCGGTGAAGTTACACAAACCCAGCAGCACAAACAATAACACCAGCCCGAAATAGGTCATGCCGAGGTCGATGTGCAGCAGCGTGAATATCATGCACATCACCGCCGAAAGCACCAGCCCCAGCGCCAGCGAGAATACGTTCGCCGATATCACAGCGCGCCGGAACTGCTCCCCGCTGTCCGGCAGGGAGAGGAAGTACTTGTGCCCCGGCGTAGCGGGGTTCGCATATGAGTAAAGCGCGTTCAGGAACAACATTCCGGTGAGGGGTATCACCCCGGAAAGCATAATGGACATTCCCGCCGTCATGCCCGCGGTGAAATCCCCGCCGGCGGTCATAAATTCCAGCGCCGCAACTATCAGCACCATGACCCCCATTATCCCGAGGAATGCCGCCATGCTGCTGAGATTACACCTGCCGAAAAACATGCGGAACGCGTTGACATATTTCTTCATCTCTGCTCCTCCGCGTATTTCAGAAGCCCTATGCTCAGCTGCTGCAACGTGGGAGTTTCACTGTCCACGCCCATTGCTGCCAGCTTTTCTGCGTTCTCGGCAAGCGCCAGCCCGTCGAATACCGTGCGGTTGGCGCTGCTGCTCATGAGCAGGGGCTTCGCCTGTTCGTAGTCCTTAGCCTCCCCCCGGGCGATCATGTATTTTTCCTTTAAGTCCTCGATAAAGCCGCTTTCTATCAGCCTGCCCCTGTCCATGAACACGGCGTAATCCGCGGCATTCTCCATGTCAGCGATGTTGTGGGTGGAGAAGATTATCGACTTCCTGCCGTCACCCTCGTCGAGGTAGTCCCGCATGCGGTCGCACAGTCTGTCCCTCATCAGCGGGTCAAGGGAACTGCCCGGCTCGTCAAGCACCAGCAGCTCGGTATTCCGGGCTAAAACTGCGGCAAGGCATGTCCTCATGCGGTTGCCGTCGGACTGCTTTATCATCTGGCGGGGCTTCTTGGTGAACTCGCTGTCCACCTCGAATTTCTCGCACAGCTCCGCGAATTTCTTCCTGTCGAAGCTGGCGTAGGCAAGCTCCATTGACACCGCGATATCCTTTGCGGTGAAGCCCTGCGGGAAAAACGCGTTGCTGGCGCAGTAGCCTATCCGCTCCCGCAGCGCCGGGGAAGCGATATCCTTATCGCTTCCGAAATATGTTACCTCGCCCTCGCTGCGCCGAATCACCCCGCAGAGTATATCAATGAGCGTAGTCTTGCCCGCGCCGTTCGCCCCGATGAGCGCGGTGGAAAATCCCATAGGAATATCGATATCCAGCGCACCCAGCGTGAATTTGCTGTATTTTTTGGTAAGCCCCCTTGCGCTTACGCAGAAATTATTATCCATAATGAATTTCTCCCTTTTTGCAAAGTTATTTGCTCCGGTTCTGTTTTATCCGCGAAAACACGCACAGGAAAAGCGCGGCGCACTCCACTAAGCCCATGACTCTTACAGCCATATCCGGCAGAAATCCGCTTCCATTGTCGCCCGCGGCGATAAAATTAATCGCAGTGACAGTTCCGCAGCCGCCCAGAACTACAAGTGAAATACCGAACAGAAACGTCCAAAGCCTTTCGTGCATAACCAAACCTTTCTCCATGATAGAACTCCTATCAGAATTTATATGAGGTCGCACCCTCGGCAAATGCGTTGAAGACCTTTTCCAGCTCGTCCATAGCGGACTTTTCGTCCGGGAAAAGCGCCAGAGTGTAGCTGTTGTCAAGCGTGTCGTTAAATACTACGCTGCCGGTTATGGAGTACTTTTCGTCCTTTTTTGCGCCGATATTCTTAGAAATTCTGAGTGTGTTGCAATCCATTACTCTTTTTCTGTCCTGTGAAAAAACCAACATTGTATTGTCCTCCGTATTTGATCAATTTAGTCAGTATCGTACAGCACCGTCAGCATTTTTATAAGCTCCTCCCGGCTGATACCGGCGAGCTTTGCCGCTTCCATGGCGTTTTGCAGGTGCTGCTCCAGCAGTCTAAGCTGCTGCTCTCTTACCATTTCCCGGTCCTGCGGGTTGACGATATATCCCTTGCCCTGAACCGGCGCTATCAGCCCCTCCTGCGTCAGCAGCTCGTATGCCTTCATGGTAGTGATAACGCTGATCTTCAAGTCCTTAGCCAGACCCCGTATTGAGGGCAGGAACTCCCCCTCCGGGATTCTGCCGTTCATGATGTCGTCCTTGAACTGCGAAGCTATCTGGCGGTAAATGGGTATATCGGAGTTTTGAAGTATCTTCAAGACTTCATCTCCTTTCGCGTGTTTATATCCGATATATACAGTATACACTGTATGAACAGATTTGTCAAGAGGGTAAACCAAAAAATCCCGAAAAAAAATATCCCGACAGGAATCAATTTCCTGCCGGGACAACAAAATTGTAAAAAAGTTATCTCACTTTACCGCCGCTTTAAGAGCCTCTACCTTATCGGTGCGCTCCCATGCCACGCCGAGGTCCTCTCTGCCCATGTGACCGTATGCAGCGAGAGCCTTGTACTGGGGCTTGCGCAGCTCCAGTGTTTCGATTATTGCCGCCGGACGGAAATCGAACACCTTTGCAACGGCAGCGGAGATAACGTCGTCCGGGAGCTTTCCTGTGCCGAAGGTGTCCACCAGAATGGAGACCGGCTTAGCCACACCGATAGCGTATGCGACTTGTATTTCAGCCTTGTCCGCCAGACCTGCGGCAACTACGTTCTTTGCAGCGTAGCGCGCCATGTACGCAGCGGAACGGTCAACCTTAGTCGGGTCCTTGCCGGAGAATGCGCCGCCGCCGTGACGGGAATATCCGCCGTAGGTATCGACGATTATCTTGCGCCCGGTAAGACCACTGTCGCCCATAGGGCCGCCTACGACAAAGCGCCCGGTGGGGTTTATGTAGTACTTGGTCTGCTCGTCCAACAGCCCGGCGGGAATGGTGGGCTTGATGACCTTTTCAATAATGTCAGCGCGGATCTGCTCCAGCTCGGCGCTTGCCTTGTGCTGTGAGGAAACCACCACCGTGTCAACTCTTACCGGCTTGCCGTCCTCGTACTCAACAGTGACCTGCGTCTTGCCGTCCGGCAGCAGGTAGGGGATAGTGCCGTCCTTGCGTACCGCGGTGAGCTTCTTAGCCAGCTTGTGTGCAAGGCTTATCGGCATAGGCATAAGCTCCGGGGTCTCGGTGCAGGCGTAGCCGAACATCATGCCCTGATCGCCGGCGCCGGTATCTCCCGCGTTCTGCTCACGGCCTTCAAGCGCGTTGTTTACGCCCATGGCGATATCCGGGGACTGCTTGTCGATAGTGGTGAATACCGCGCAGCTATTCGCGTCAAAGCCGTATTCCGAGCTGGTGTAGCCGATATCGCTTACAGTCTTGCGAATGATAGCTGGAATGTCGATCTGCGCAGTGGTGGAGATCTCGCCCATTACCATTACCATACCTGTGGTGGTGAGGGTCTCGCAGGCAACTCTGCCCATGGGATCCTGCTCAAGGATAGCGTCGAGAACTGCGTCCGATACGTTGTCGCAGATCTTGTCGGGGTGACCCTCTGTAACGCTCTCAGAAGTAAAAAGATACTTGCTCATTTTGTGTTCCTTTCTCATTTAAGTACCGTATTCTTCAAACAAAAAAACTCACTCCAAGGAGTGAGCCGAGAGATCGAATTCACTCCTTATCTTTCGGTCGGAATTACGTCGATCCGCCGCAGGAAGTAGCACCTTTTCCCTCCGCACCGCTTAGCACGAGAAACGCGCTGAACAGCGGGTATCAACAGGAGAGGTTGCCGGGCTTCATAGGGACCAGTCCCCCGCATTACTGCACGAAGCCGCTCTTGATAAGGTTTTTTTGTCGATATTAAGTATATCATATATTGTATGCTTTGTCAAGGGCTATTGTGAAATAACATGTAAGCTGTTCGCAGGAGAAAGTGAACCTCAAAAAAACAGGCGCTGTCTTATCCGGACAGCGTCTGCTTGTATTTCTGCGAATTATCAGCCGTTGTCAGCGCTCTGCTCTCCGCTGGTAACGATACCCTTATCCGCGTCGATAGTGACCGCAGTGCCGGAGCGCAGTATCTGCGTTGCGTTGGCAGCGCCGGTGATGACCGGGATATCCAGCGTCATGCCGACGATAGCGGCATGGCTGTCGTCCCCCTGCTCCTCGGTGATGATACCCGCAGCGGATTTCATCAGAGGCAGTATAGCGTTGCTGGTTCTGGGAATTACCAGAATATCTCCGGGGTTGAACTGCGCGGCAGCCTGCTTCTCGTCGGCGCACACGCACGCCGTAGAGGTCACAGTGCCGGAGGTGACTCCGTGCCCGGTAACAAGCACGTCCCCAACGATATGCACCTTCATGAGGTTGGTCGTGCCGGAAACCCCCAGTGGAACGCCGGCGGTTATCACCACAAGGTCGCCGTTGTTCAGCAGTCCTGCTTCGACAGCCTTCTGCACTGCGTGGTGGATAAGGTCGTCGGTGCTGGTCATTCGCTCCTCTGCCATGAGCGGGATAACGCCCCACGAAAGCGCAAGCTGGCGCATTGTGGTCTCGCTGGTGGTGCAAGAGATTATCGGACACTCCGGGCGGTAGCGGGAAAGCATACGGGCGGTAGTGCCGGTCTTGGTGACGGTGATTATTGCAGTCGCGCCCAGATCCATTGCGGCGGAGACCGTCGCGTGGGAGATCGCGGTAGACACGTTGACGGAGTTCTGGCTCTCCAGCTTATAAAAGCGCTTCTTGTAGTCGATAGCCTTTTCGGTAGTTTCCGCGATAAGCGCCATAGTGCGGACTGCCTCCACCGGGTGCAGACCTGCGGCGGTCTCGCCGGAGAGCATTATCGCGCTGGTGCCGTCGTATATCGCGTTAGCAACGTCGGTAGTCTCCGCGCGGGTGGGGCGGGGGTTCTTTATCATGGACTCCAGCATCTGGGTGGCGGTGATGACCTGCTTGTTTGCGTTGTAGCCTTTCTTTATCAGCATTTTCTGAAGCTGGGGTATCTCCTCGAACGGGATCTCAACACCCATATCTCCGCGGGCTACCATTATCCCGTCAGCGACGTGAAGAATAGAGTCGATATTGCGCACGCCCTCGCCGCTTTCTATCTTGGCGATAATGCGGATATCCGGGCGCCCCTCCTCCTCAAGTATCTTGCGTATCTCCAGGATATCGTCAGCGCTGGTGACGAAGCTGGCGGCAATGAAGTCGAAGTTTTCGCGGGCGGCGAAGCGTATATCGCTGTCGTCTGCCGGGCTGATGTAGGGCATGGAGAGCTTCACGCCGGGGACGTTCACGCCCTTATTGTCCGACAGAGTACCGCCGTTCAGTATGGAGCATACGATGTCGGCTGTGCCATCGGGGTTGTCCCGTATCTCATTGCAGCGCAGTACGATATTACCGTCGTCAATGAGAATCCGCGTGCCGACGGAGATGTCCTGCGGGAGGTTCTTGTAGCTTATCGAGGAGCGCTCCGCAGTACCCTCCTCCTCGCGGGTGGTGAGGGTGAATATACCGCCGGTGTGTATCTCCGGCTTAAGTCCGCCCTTGAACTTGCGCAGTCTTACCTCCGGACCTTTGGTGTCCAGCAGGGTCGCGACAGTCTTTCCGGCTTCCTTGGCAATACGGATAACGCGGTCGTGGTCTATCTTGTGGCTTTCGTGAGTGCCGTGGGAGAAATTCTGACGGGCGACGTTCATGCCGTTGTCTATCAGCGCACGCAGGATCTCGTCGTCCTTTGTGGCGGGTCCCAGGGTGCATACGATCTTCGTTCTTCTCATGTCTGTGATCTCCTCTTTGGGTTTTGTGCTGTTGGGCTATTCTTTATTATTATACCATTCTATACCGAATAAATCAAGCGCGGAAATGTAAAATCCGCGATAAGATTATTTAACACGGATTTAACATTTCAGTGAGATTATTTTATAAAGTTTTCACATTTCTGACGTATATAATTCACCTTTCCCGGCTAAAATATAACTGTAAAGCAAAGAACCTCGGCTTTACATGGAAATGCCAACCGCACCTTTTCATATAATTACCAACCAAACCAGCATCATACCCCCGCAGGAAACTGTGGGGGTATGATGTTTATTCAGTTAAACAGTCCTCTCATCTCGTCCATGAAAGGCTCGTCGTACAGCTTGGGGTAATACCCGAAAACCAGCTCGTAGAACTGCTCCGGCGAAAGCGCCTCGAACTCGCCGAACAGGAATCCCGGATAGCTTTTCATAGCGTCCGCCATGGAGCGCGCCTTATCCGTTTCGCCGCGTACCAGCTTTCCGCAGATCTGGTCGTTGCCGTAGATCATCGCCGGGATATGCTTCACCGCCAGCGCGAAATCGTACTGCGGCACCGGGACTATCGGTGTGAACTGCGGCTTTACCCGCTGATAGAACGGCTTTCCCGCACGCTTTATTTCCGACTTCAAAGCCCTCATGCACTTCGCAAGGGGCTTTTTTTCGTTATTCACATGTGACAGCGCTGCCGACAGGCTGTCCAGCAGAGCCGCGTGATTCAGATCCGGCTCGCCCTTAGCTACTGCGGCATACGCTTCCCGGCAAATGGAAAGCACCCTGCCCAGCGCCGTTTCCTCCGTGGTTTTCATACCGTCACCGTCCCGTATAACATCAGCGCCGCTTTTTCTCATCATGTAATTAAACTTGTCCGCACCGCATATAATCAAACAAAAAACAATTTCTGCTGATGATCTGCTGATATACTGCCCTCTATTTCAAACAATACATTGTTTGAAATGCCGCCTTTGGCGGCTGCAAAGCCCGTGGCTTTGCGAGGTCGTATGAACGACAGTTCCGACGGCAATGCCGCCGCCCGGCAAATCAATTGCCGGGCATTGCAAAATTGAAAATTCCGCAATAGAGCCTAGGGACACGCTGATTAAAGCGAAGCGTAACAAAATCAGCCGCGTGAGTATGCGAGTTTGAACGGGGCGATTTTGGTTTAATCAGCGTGTCCCTCTGACACGCTGATTAAAGCGAAGCGTAACAAAATCAGCCGCGTGAGTATGCGAGTTTGAGCGTGGCGAATTTGGTTTAATCAGCGTTTCCCTTGTATAAATGGAGAAATAATATGGAAAATACCGTTCTGCTTTCCCACCCGGCGTCAGTGCCGGCAACTCCCCCGGAATCCGCGCCGCCGGACATTCTCCGCGGCATGACCGGCAGGTCAAAACCACGCGAATCCACCCCGGAGGAAAATCGCGATATTCCCGACCCCACAGACCCGCCGCGGGCGGCGCGCCGTACATATCCCCGCCGCCGCTTCGGAGTACCGGTGCTGCACACTCTCACCGCCGCAGCCGGAACAGCCGCGGGTGTGTTCCTCGCGGTCAATGCGCCGGCAGGTACGGATTTCTCGGAGAGCCTGCTGTGCTGCTCCGGGGATTTCCTGCGGCTGATGATGGCGCGGCTGCTCTGGGGACTGGCGTTCCTGCTGGCGGAGTATATCATCGGGTACTTCGCGCTGGGCAGGGCGCTGGTGTGGGCGGCTCCGCTCGCCTGCGGACTAGCCACCGGCGCCGCGCTGACCGGGGCGTTCTCCCTTTCCGGCGCGGACGCGATAAAGCTGATACCCACCTGCATAACGTCTGCCGCCGCTGTCGTTCTCGGCGCACGCACTTCTGGAGATATGTCGTCCCAGCTCCTGCGGCTGGTGTCCTCCGGCAGAAACAGCGTGGTCGCCGTGGTTTCCGAAACCCCTGCCGCCGGGGAATACACCCTGCGCTTTCTTATTTACTTTGCGGTGGTCTGCGGCTCTGCCATTGCAGAGGCGGCTGTCAGATCGTTCACTTGATCGTCAGAGTGAGGGATTTACTTGTGTATTTTGTGCTCCAGCTTGAGAACTTGCAGCCCTCCGCCGTGAGGTCGTAAAAAAAGCTGTTGCTGTTCACCTTTGCCGCAAAGCTGGTCATAAAGTCGCCGTCGATATATACGGTGGTTTCCATAATGCCTTTTTTGTAGTTCGCAGCGGCTTCCTTGATAAGCCCGTTGTATGCGCTGGTGACGCTCGTATACTCGCTTATCCCCATTGCCTCGCTGTAAGTGTACTTTGTCGCGTTCGCAGAGGGAACAGTGAAAGGATTATTGAACGAATGGTCGGACTTTATCTTCGATGTAGGCAGGCAGAAATACTGATATCCCTTTGAGCCGCCCACCGGGTCGTCCCATGTTACGTCCATGTTATACCACTCGCCGTCCAGCTTGAGCATGTTCCACATGTGACCCTCGCCGGCGTAGCCTGCAACGCAGATACACTCGATACCCACCGCCTGACAGAGGTACATGAACGCCTTAGAGTAGCCCTCGCACAGCGCAACGCCGTGGAGCAGCGGACCGTCCGCCTCGGAAATGTAGCTCGGACCGCTCGCCTTGTAATCCGTCATGTCGATTATCGCGTCGTGTATCGTCACAACACGGTCGAACAGATTATCCTGCGCCAGCGCCTTGTCGATTATCTTCTGTGCCGCCGCCTCAAACTCAGGCGTGAGCTTCTCCGCCTCGCTCTTGCTGCGGGAATACTTTATAGTCACGCTGGTGACGGTGCTGCCGGAATATGTATAGCTGTACCCGTTGGACAGCCAGAAGAACTGCGGGTTCTCATAATCAAACGCCCAGTAAGCCTTCTCAACGTCGCTGCCGGTGGCTTTCAGCGCGGAAATATCTGCCTTTTCGTCATGATTTGCCGCAGCCTTGAATAATGCGGCATACACCTTTTTCTGCGTGGAGGTCAGCGTGTTATAGGCGTACTTCTGGGTGTAATCATCAAGAATGCTCTCGCCGGGAAGCTGAGTTTTCGCGCTCTCAATGACGTACTCTCTGGTAAAATACTTCTTCGTCCAGCCGCTCTTTACCGCCACGAAGCGCAGCTTGGCGCTCTCGCTTATCGTGATACCCTTTGTGGTATACAGAGTTGAGGAGGTGGTGGGCTTGCTGCCGTCAAGGGTGTAATAGAACTTCACCCCGGAGGCTGTGGAGCTGAGTTTCACCGTTACCGGGTCGGAATATGTACCCGCCGCCGCGGAGATAGTCACCTTCGGTACCAGCTTGTAGGTCAGCGTGACGACCTTGCTCTTTACGCCGTCCTTTACAGCGTAGCACTTTATCGTGGTGTTTTTGCTGATCTTCAGCGCCTTTGTGTACTGCTTGTAGCTGCTGCCGGTGCTGTAATAGATCGTCGCACCGGAGGTAGATGTGGTGAGCTTCACCGAAAACGCCCCGGAAGCGGCGTATGTGCCGGACTTCTTCGAAGCTGTGGGCGCAGCAACTGTTGTCGCAGCAGAAGCCACCGCAGATGTGCTTATGTATTCCTGCACCGGCGCGCTGAACAGCCCCGTAGAAAGCACCGCTGCCAGCGCAATGCTGAGTATTTTCTTCTTCATGATGATCTCCTTGTTTCATGTAAAACGCACTGAGTTATATGTATTTATTATACCAAATTTCGTGATAATTGTCAATAAGAATAGTGCAATTTCACAAGCATTATTGTCGGGCAGCCCGCAGCTCCTCCGCCAGCTTGGACAGCTTTTTCAGCCGGTGATTCAGCCCGCTGCGGCTTATCGGCTCAGAGAACAGCCCGCAAAGCTCCGACAGGGACATCTCCGGGTTCTCCACCCGAAGCCGGGCGGTTTCCTGTAACTCCGGCGACAGCCAGTCCGCGCCCATTTCGCCGAAAATGTACTCGATATCCTCCACGCTTTTGTTGGAGGCGGCGACGGTCTTGTCAAGATTCGCGCTCTCGCAATTCACGGAGCGGTTCACACGGTTGCGGAAGTCCTTGACTATCTTCACCTGCATTATCTCCAGCGAATGGTTCGCCGCGCCGATATATGTGAGAAAGTCCTCAATGAGCTCGCTTTCCTTCGCGTAGATGACCGTGCGCTTGGCGCGGCGGGTCTCCTTGACCGCCATGCCATGCTCGGTGATGAACTCCAGCAGAGCGCCGCTGCGCTCGTTCTCCGGCAGGACAAGCTCCAGATGATACTCCTTGTTCGGGTCGGTGACTGAACCGCAGGTGACGAACACGCCCCTTAGGAACGCGCCGCTTTCCTCGTCGCCTCCGTTCACCGCGTTCCCGCCGATACTGCTGAGGTCGCCGAACCGCTGCTCTATCTTCTCGTAGCCGCTGCGTATTTTCAGCGTGTACAGCGAGCCGCTGTTCTTCACCAGCCGCACAATGCCGGAATGTACCTCCGGGAAAACCGTCCGCAGCAGCTCCACCGCGGCGTTCATAAGCTCCAGATTTTCCGTCTGCACCACCGGTCTGCCTTCCTCAAAACGGGAGGCGAACAGTATACCGTACATCATTGCCGACGCCTGCCCCGGTGTGAGGTCGTGAACGTCGCAAAGCTCTTTTTTGATATCTGAACTGAATGACATATTTCTACCTTTTATTACAAACTGTATTCCAGCAGCGTTTCTCCGGTTTCAAGCTGCTTTACCGTGAAAACTCCGTCCTCGTAGGTCATGTAGCTGCGGGGATTCCCCATTTTCGGCAGGGACACCGAACCGTCGTTAAGGCAGTGTATGCCGTTCACCTGCTCCGCCTTGTAAATGTGAGTGTGACCGTTTATCAGCACGTCGCCGGGGTTCAGAGGCGGGAGGTTTTCGGGGCTGTGGTGATGTCCGTGGGTGAGGAAAAACGTCCTGCCGTCCACGAATATCACCGCGTAATCCGCAAGCACCGGGAACTCCAGCACCATTTGATCCACCTCGGTGTCGCAGTTGCCGCGAACGCAGAGGATATGGGACTTCTCCGGGTTAAGCAGGGCTATCACCCGCTTCGGGTCGTGACCGTCCGGAAGGTCGTTGCGGGGTCCGTGGTAGAGGATATCCCCTAATAAGCAGAGCCTTTCTGCGCCCTCTCGGCGGAACGCTTCCAGCATTCTCTCGCAGTAAAGCGCAGAGCCGTGGATATCTGACGCGAACATTAGTTTCATGGTGGGTGTCCTTTCTTGTTGTCTATGTAATGATTGTTAAATTGTAATTTGTAGGGCGGATTCTCTTTTCCCCTTTGCGCAGCAAAATTGCTTTTCGCTTCCTTTTGGCTTCCAAAAGGAGATCAATGTGGGTCGCTTC
>CAMCFA010000030.1 GCA_945873955.1 uncultured Clostridia bacterium
ATTATACCACTTTTTCGATTCTTAGTCTACTAGTTTTGTGCGGTATTGCCTTAATATTTCAATCCACGCCCTCCCGCGGAGGGCGACGGTAGTAACCGATAAAATAGCGGCTTACGTTGATAAATTTCAATCCACGCCCTCCCGCGGAGGGCGACTTATTCCATTGATCGTGATTTTCCTATTTATATATTTCAATCCACGCCCTCCCGCGGAGGGCGACATGAGCTTAGCAAGGTCTTACAAGCTCAATCCGGGATTTCAATCCACGCCCTCCCGCGGAGGGCGACTTGATTCTATGCTCGATAAAGAGTATATATCAGATATTTCAATCCACGCCCTCCCGCGGAGGGCGACACTTCTCAATGTACCTGATTTCAGCTCGTTTATATTTCAATCCACGCCCTCCCGCGGAGGGCGACAAGAAAGACGATACAGACCCGAACAATACATAGGAGATTTCAATCCACGCCCTCCCGCGGAGGGCGACATATACTCTATGGCGATTTTCGGGTCAAAATCCGATTTCAATCCACGCCCTCCCGCGGAGGGCGACGGCGGCAAACAGTACGGCGGCGGATATTTCCGAGATTTCAATCCACGCCCTCCCGCGGAGGGCGACCAGAGGTTTGAGCCGATATATTTGGGTGGTCAGGATTTCAATCCACGCCCTCCCGCGGAGGGCGACACGAAGATGGCACTGACGAGTGTTACTATGATATTTCAATCCACGCCCTCCCGCGGAGGGCGACGATCTGTCACGGCTGATTGCCTTCGATCTTATGATATTTCAATCCACGCCCTCCCGCGGAGGGCGACCGACGGAAGCGTTGAGGGATTTGCACAACAGCTAATTTCAATCCACGCCCTCCCGCGGAGGGCGACCAGCACGTCACTGTCAAGCACTGCTGGTCGAGGTAATTTCAATCCACGCCCTCCCGCGGAGGGCGACGACGGACGTGCTGCGTTCTAAGTATGATACGATCATTTCAATCCACGCCCTCCCGCGGAGGGCGACGTTACGCGCTTAAGGTACTTAATACCGATACCAACATTTCAATCCACGCCCTCCCGCGGAGGGCGACTACCAAGTTCGTTGATACAATTATCCCAATATTCAATTTCAATCCACGCCCTCCCGCGGAGGGCGACATGTTGTGGCGGCAATAGTTTGGAGATAATGTGATATTTCAATCCACGCCCTCCCGCGGAGGGCGACGCGTAAGTTTACCAGCCGACACCACTATGACAGCAATTTCAATCCACGCCCTCCCGCGGAGGGCGACCCCAAAAGGGACAGCAAGGATAACCTACGAGGATAAATTTCAATCCACGCCCTCCCGCGGAGGGCGACAAGACCCGCACCCTTGCTTTGATAGATGAGCTGCCTATTTCAATCCACGCCCTCCCGCGGAGGGCGACTAAATGCAGTTCCCGCAGATGTACAATGATTCTATTTCAATCCACGCCCTCCCGCGGAGGGCGACCGTAAAATCTTCCGGTTTATCGGGTTTCAGCAAAATTTCAATCCACGCCCTCCCGCGGAGGGCGACTGCGGAGGCAAAGGAAGAGGTTGATTTAGCAACTATTTCAATCCACGCCCTCCCGCGGAGGGCGACACAACGGTCTTCTTGCAATGATAAACTCTACGGAAATTTCAATCCACGCCCTCCCGCGGAGGGCGACGCGTAAGCGGCCAATACAATCTGTGGACTAATGCTATTTCAATCCACGCCCTCCCGCGGAGGGCGACCGCTTGTTGTATATAAAGGATTTACAGCCGCAAAATTTCAATCCACGCCCTCCCGCGGAGGGCGACTTTGAAAACCAAGCGCGGCATTTATGTTCCCTATATTTCAATCCACGCCCTCCCGCGGAGGGCGACAACCAATACAGAGGGAGGTTGATTTCTTTGGCAAAATTTCAATCCACGCCCTCCCGCGGAGGGCGACAGATTGATAACAGCTTGTAGAACTAATGAAGAAGATTTCAATCCACGCCCTCCCGCGGAGGGCGACTGACGGAAAACACATTGTTGAAAACATTATTTATATTTCAATCCACGCCCTCCCGCGGAGGGCGACAAATCGCATAACTATATATCAATTGATATATAAATATTTCAATCCACGCCCTCCCGCGGAGGGCGACGGTATTACTATGGCACTCAACATCAAAGGACTTAAATTTCAATCCACGCCCTCCCGCGGAGGGCGACGCGGCGGCTGGCGGAGGAAATCCGCCCCAGCGTTGTAATTTCAATCCACGCCCTCCCGCGGAGGGCGACGAAATACGGCAATGTTGTGGCGGCGATAGTGTGATTTCAATCCACGCCCTCCCGCGGAGGGCGACGTGAGCAGGCATACAGAGAGTACAGACAGCGCCCGATTTCAATCCACGCCCTCCCGCGGAGGGCGACGCATATAGTTTAATGTCTTAATAGTTAGAGGGGGGGATTTCAATCCACGCCCTCCCGCGGAGGGCGACAAATACTTTATGGATAATCATGATATGACAGTTGAATTTCAATCCACGCCCTCCCGCGGAGGGCGACGTTTTAGACCCTAAAACGGGTAAACCAGAGTTAAAATTTCAATCCACGCCCTCCCGCGGAGGGCGACGTATTACTATGGCACTCAACATCAAGGGACTTAAATTTCAATCCACGCCCTCCCGCGGAGGGCGACAGCAAAAACGCACACACGATCTCATTGCATTCACCGAGAAACCGGCGAAATACACAAACCAGATCATAGTGTAAGTCTCTGCCAGACACTTTTTTATGCTAAAAAGTCCGAAAAAAGCCTGCGAATCTAACGGGAAATTCATGTGAGCTTGACATTCGCAGATCAGAAAATCAGTGAGTCCTCGACATTTATAGCATTTTTGCAGCCGAAATGCTCAACCTTTCCGGCGTGATCATCTCCCAGATAGTAGAACCTCAAGCTGTCCTTCTCCGGGTCGATCAGAGAAACAAGAATGTGCTTTACTTCCCGTGCTTTTGAAGCGTCGAATACACACTCGAAAACCGAATTCTGCACTCTGACGCCGTAATTTACACACTGTTTTGCGACTTTTCTAAGACGTTTTCTTCCGTCCGCACTTTCAGTGTTCACATCATAAGTTATAAGTACAAACATCAGCCCCTCCACAAAAACACAGGATAACAGTCAAGATCTCCGCGGATAAACCTAGACAGCAAAAGCGCCTGCGCGTAGGGAACCATGCCCCATTGCAGCTTTTCGCCAAGAAACGGGTGCTTAAGCTCCTCCTGCTTGCGCTCCTGCCATGCCTTGAAAAACGCCTTCCTGCCGTTTTCCGTAAGAAGTACAGCGCCGTCCTCCCGCTTCTCAAAGCAGTCGGCATTTATCATTCGCTTGTTGATGAGAGTCAGCACAAACCTGTCACACAGCACCGCCCGGAATTCCTCCACCATGTCCAGCGCAAGCGAAGCCCTCCCCGGTCTGTCGGTGTGAAGAAATCCCACATAGGGATCCAGCCCAACCGATTCCAGCGCAGAAATGCACATGCCCGTCGCCATTGAATAGGTCAGCGACAGCAGCGCGTTCACATTGTCCAGCGGAGGACGTTTGCTCCTCACTGTGAACCGGAAGTCCTCCTTCTGCTGAAGTATCATATCATCAAACGCTGAGAAATACACCTGCGCCGCCTGACCCTCTATTCCTCGAAGCTCCTCCGCTGAATCGGCATTATACGCTGCGTCAATGCTCCCGGTGAGATACTCCGCACGGCGGCTGAATTCCTCGGTATCCAGCCGCAGTGCATGATCCCTCAAAGCACGGTTCAACACATACCGGCTGTTGTATATCTTCCCCGCTATCATCAGCCGGGATATCTCAAGACTTCGCTTTTCGTCGTCAGCCGTCCTGTATTGCTCCCTGCGAAGCAGAACATTCCCGCTCGTTTTACCCTCGCACCGGGACAGAAATCTCCCGCTTCTGCTCAGAAATACTATCTGCTTGCCGTACTCCCCGCATTTGCCCATAAGCGCCGGACTTGCCCCTGCGCCGCCGAATACAGTAATAGAGTCAATATTGTGCAGCGGCAGCCGCCCTATCTCGGTATGATCAGCATTTATCACGACATTCTCGCCGTCAAGCGAAAGATAACGGTCGGGGGTCACTATGTACAAAGAATTCAGCAGCTTCTTCATTCAACACCGCCTTTCAGATATTCAGCGACATATTCCGAAGCCTTTTTCCCGCCGCAGATAACAGGCAGACAAATGTCTTTCAGCGAGCAGGCGTTGCAGCTTTTCGTGCGCTTCACTTTCGGGGTGTATCTCTGAGAATACAGCCGGTGCATTTCCTCCGCCGCCCCGCGAACTTTCCCACGAAGCTCCTCGTTGAACTCCACCCGGAAACGGTGGCGCGTCTCGCCATAGAACAGATATCCCGCCGGGATCTCGCAGCACAGCATTTCTTCAAGACACATTGCCTGCGCGCACAGCTGCATTGAGTCGCTGAGATCCGTCTTTGGCTCGCCGCGTTTGTATTCCACCGGGGTAACGGAATATCTTCCGCTGCGCCCGAAAAGCTCGACCCCGTCGGAACACCGCCTGAACTCCACCGCGTCGCACTCACCGCTCAGCCCAAGCTCCGCGGAGGACACCGCCATTGCTCTGGTGGTGATCAGATCTCCGCGGGTCTCATTAAATCCGCTGTCGTGGACGTTCCTGTGCATTATCCTGCCGTCGGTGGTGCGGAAGTTCTCCTCCCACTGCTGCTCGATATGTATCAGCGCCCACTGACGGCGGCAGAATACAAAATGCTGTATTCCGGATATCATCAGATAATCGTCCTCTTTATAGCTCATCTGAGGTCGATAATTTCAGGCTCCAGCCCTTCAAGCGGCTGCAAAGTTATCTCATAATCCTCAAAGCAGCTAGGCTTCGCTACGCCCTCCTTTAATTTGATCTCCAGCGAACGGTGTACCTTTGCGGAGGAATACTTCGGCGTTTTGCAGCCATGCTTCCACCAGTATACCCGGCAGACCTCCATGCTGCCCTCCGGACGGGCTGACGAGCAGTCGTTCTCAAACAGGGTAGTAAGCGCCTGCTTGATCTTCTCTGCGTCCTCGTCTGAGAATCCGGTCTTTTCTGCAAGCTGGCAGTTAATGCTTCCCTTTGCGACATACAGCCCGAACTCGACCCTGTGCTTTAAGCCCATAGTATCAGAGGTCTTTCCGGCAGAACCGCTTTCACTGTTCACGCTCTTGGTTATCTGGGTGCTGACTATATCCACCGGGGAAGCGCTCTTTGCCATGCTGATAGTCACCGGACCTCTCACGCCGACGGAAACGGCATCTCCCTTGAACGCGAACACCTGCCCGAAGCTGCGGACGTCTATCCATTCCTCGCAGGCAGCCTTTGCGAACTCATCACGATTAGTATTCTTGCCCTTGCTTATCTTTTTGAGCTTCTCGTTCGCGTCCGCTCTCGCCCTCAGACTGTCGCAGCCGTCGTCGCAGCGGTCGTCGGACTGTACGAAGATCTTCTCCCCCATGTCCTGAAGCCGGTTTCTGATCTTTCTTTTAAGGCAGACGTCTGTGATCTCGCCGAAGCCGTCGAAATTCTCTCTGGGGCGGTTTCCGTTCAGCGGGTCGCCGTTGGGATTAGCGTCCTGCGCGGTAATGATCACTGCAAAATCGATCTTCTGTGTTAATGCGTTCATGATTAGTCCTCCTTGTTATCGTCGTTATCGTTTGTTTTGTCGGCACTGCCGTTTTTATTTCCGGAATAGATTTCATTGAGCTGGCAGCTGTATGCGTGCAGGAATTCCGGCTTGAGCTTGGAATTATCGTTAAAGTCCTCATGCTCGAACATACCTGTTATCTCATTTATCAGCTTTGTGTAGTAAATCCTGCTCTGCTCCGGCATTTTGTTGAGATACGGCTCAAGTCTGCTGTATATCGTCTGCCAGCCGCTGCTGGGGCGATTTGCAAAGGCGTTGAAGTATCTCCTTGCGTTAGTGGTGCGGCGGTTGTCCTTGTCGTATGTCGAAGCCTCCGCCGCGTCCGCGACAGCAAGCAGCCGCCCGAAAAGATAATCCCTGCTTGTGCTTTCCTTGTCAAGTGCCATTGAACATTCCTCCTTTGTCTTCTCGATCTGCTTTTTACGGATCATGCCGCAGGCGGTTTCAAGCACCCTGCGCCAGTTGTAGTCCTTGTCGTACATCTGCGGATTGCTCGCGCGGTTCACCAGCGCGCTTACGATATCCTGCGGCAGGCTGCGCCCCTCGGTAACGCAGGGTATCAAGCGCAGATACACGTCCCGCTTTACCTCCGGCTTGCAGGCGATATACCCGCCCTGTTCCGTGCCGAAAGCGCATTCCGCGATCTCCGCCAGAGAAAACGAATTGATCTCGCGGATATTCTTCCTGCCGTTGTACCTCACCCATGCGGTATTTTCGTGCCATTCACCGATATTACCGAGAAAATCCGAGGTCGAAAGCTCGGTGTACATCGACATTGAAACTCGTCCGGTGGTGGCAGAATCCAGCGCCATAAGCATGGTCTTTGAGCCGGGTTTCAGCTCGTTTTCGCGCCCGAATATGGACTTTTTCAGCTTGTCCCGGTATGCCGAAACCAGATTATCGCCGAATAGCTGCTGCGGCTCCTCCTCAAAGTCGTCAAGTCCGAACTCGCCGAAGCACTCGTCAAGGCTTTCGGTGATATTCGGCAGCGGCTGGAGCGCGCTCTCCCACACCACCAGCGACAGTGAGTCCACCGTTATCCCCTGCCTTGCAATGAGCCATTTCAGCGCATTGTGTACCTTCTGTGAGAACTCGTAGCTGACGGAAACCGCCTGCTCCTTGTTCGCAAACCTGCCGCGGTAGGTGAAGCCGCTCTCGTCGTTGGTGGAGATCAGCTTGCCCTTGTCCCCGGCATTTCGCAGCTTCGAGGGGTGCTTGTAGGTCACCGGAAGCTCCCTGCCGAGGGCATAGCACAGCCCGTTCTTCTCAAACCGCGTGGAATTATAGGCGATATATGCGTCGTACAGCGTTTTATCAGCCCACGTCTTTGGCTCGCCGCCCTCCGCGTAGTTCACACGAAACCGCACGAAGCAGTCCTCCTGCGCGATATTTGCGATCTTCACGTCCTTTTTGAGCAGCCCGTTTTCGTCCAGCTCCAGCGCCCTCGCCGACACAAGATCGGTGATCAGCGTTTTGCCGCTGAGGTAACGCAGCGCCGCCCTTACCGCCGGGTGGGAATGCTCCGACTCCGCCCAGCCGCGCAGTACGTCGATATACGCCTTGAAATACTCTGCATTATCAGAACGCTTGCCGTCGGTGTATTTCGGATAGTCCCCCGCGATATATACCAGCTTGTCCGCGAAGGGGTGCGGGGCGATCCCGGCGCTCCGTGCGCCGGAATCCTCCGTGACCGGGATCACCGTCACCGCGTCGGACTTGTCCACTCTCACCGCGGTGATGAACTCGCCCTTGTCAGACAATGTGACCTCGATCTGCGCGTTCGCGGTGGAGTGACCGATCGGCAGCAGCGGATCGTTCTCGTTCTCCGTCCTGCCGCACTGCTGCTCGTAGATCTTATACAGTTCCTCAGTCCAGCTCATCTTCTCCCCCTCCCTCGAATTCATCAGCGCCGGTAAAGTTGTTCAGCTCCCTGCCGAACGGCTTTATCTCCATTTCGCGGACATGGCGCTTTTCAGTGCATTCCTCCGGGCGGATAAACTCGATAATACCGTCCCTCATGACCGGTCTCCACAGCCGGACAGTAAGCAATCCCTTGTCCTCCGGCAGGATCGCCTCGTCCGCGTAGGTGATACCGTGAAGCATAAGCCCGAACGGTATCTCCCCGGTGTCGTCATAGCAGCTCTCGCCCTCGCCGAACACACACGGCTCGACGTAAGCGGTACATTCCCGCGTGCCGAGGAACACGTCCCGCCTGCCGCCGGCATTTATCATGCGCTTGGCGATGTTGTGGTGCTTGTTTTCGTCCCGGTCGCCGGCAAGCTCCGGGCGGTTGTCGTTCCACTCGAAATGCGCCTTGACCTGATACTCCACATCGACGAGATATGTATAATATGACAGGTCGTTCCCGCCGCCGTAGCTTATCGGGCGGACGCCCTTGCGCTCGGTGCGTATTTTCTTCATCACCCGCAGCTTGTCCACATACCACACAATAGTAGGCTTCCAGTAAAGAGAATGGAGAACGCCCTTTATCGCTTCGTATGTGGGAACAGGGTACGTTGACTTCTCGCCGCCGGGTCGGGTCAGAATGTCCGAAAACAGCGCATAATCGCCGTATACCTTGAATTCTACGCTGTTCTCATGCTTTGGTTTGCTCAAAGTTCATCACTCCTTATTCACCAAAATATTTTTATGGCATAAGATTGCCTATTTAACTCGGTCGCTTGGTCGCCGGAATATTCACGGCGATCAATAGATAAGCAGCTCCTTATCCCCGCCCTCCAGCGTGACGCCGTATTCCTCGCTGTAATACTCCTTAGCAAGCACCGCAGCGCCGCAGGGCAGCAAGGTCAGCGCACCCTGCTGACACAGCTTCTTTTCGTCCGGGGCGTACAGGTCGGCGGAGTACTTCTGCGCCTGTTTCAGCAGCTTCAAAGCCTCGCCGGGCGTGACCTCGGAATACAGCTCCGATATGATCTGCTGCGCCTCGTTGTTGTAAGGTACGATAACACTGCGGGTGCTGCTGTCGATGACCTCAAATATCTCCCCCGCAGTACGGAACGACTGCTTGAACGGCGTAAGCGGGATCCTCCCGTCATGCCTTGCCGTCGCCAGCGACAGCATATCCACCAGATCCGTCCTGCTGTCCAGATCCTCCGCGGGATAGGAAAGCTCCCCGCCGCGCTCCCGGAACAGTGCCGAATAGTACTCCCCCATTACCTCCACCGAAAGAAGCTCCCGCTCTCCCGCCCGGAGCATGACCTCCCGCGAAGCGGTCTGGGCGGTCTTGATCTCCTTTAGCGAGCCCAGCTTCTCGTCTGTAATGTTGATGATGAAAACGTCGCAGCAGGGATACTCTCCGCTGCGGTTGCATCTGCCCGCCGCCTGCGCCGCGTTGTCCAGCCCCGCGAGCGACCTCACCACGCATTTGAAAGATATATCTACGCCCGCTTCAATCAACTGAGTCGTAACGCATATCACCCGGCGCTCCTCCGCCAAACTGCGCCGCAGCCGGTCTATCGAGTCACGGCGGTGCTGCGGGCACATCTTCGTGCTGAGATGTACTATTTCAGCTTGATCATTTGTCCCGGAAAGCTGCTTCAGCAGCTTGTACAGGCTTTCGGCGGCGCGCTTGGTGTTCACTATCACCAGAACGTTGCCGTTCTCCTGGAACCTCTCATAGCAGAAGTCCGCAGCTTCCTCATAGGTATAGCCCTGCGTGCGCAGCGAATCAACCAGCCTTGTCCGGCGGAAACGTTCAAAATCCGCATGATGATCGCCTGTCATGCTGCTTTTTTCATCAAGCAGCAGCGGGAACTTCCTGTCGCTCTCGAAGGGCGGCTGCGTCGCCGAGCATAACACCACCGAAGTCCCGCAGACCTCGCTCAGAAAGTTCATTGCAAGGTCAAACAGGTGGGTACATCTCACCGGCAGGGACTGCACCTCGTCGATTATCAGCACCGACCGGCAGAGCCTGTGCATTCGCCGGACGCAGGCAGTCTTGCTCAGAAACAGGGTGTTGAGAAGCTGCACCAGCGTAGTCGAGATCACCGGGCTGTCCCAGTGTTCGGCGTGGTAATCGTATCTGCACGCTTCCTCGCCGCTGTCGAACTCTTTGACAAAGCTGGAATAATGCTCCAGAAACAGGTCATCGTCACCGGTCAGCTCCCGAATGACCGCGCTGTTCTGCTCCAGTATTGACATAAACGGCGCAATGTAGAATATCCTCTCTCCGCCGGTATTTCGGCAGTAGTCCGCCGCAAATCTCATTGAGGACATGGTCTTGCCGCCGCCGGTCGGCACGATAAGCCGGCAGATACCTACCCGGTGATCCGCAAAAGCGGCGCAGCGCTCCGAAATATCGCACCTCGCCTTTGAAATATCGTCGGTCTTTTGTGCAAATGCGGCGCATTTCTCACCGATACGCGCGTGCATATCGTCCCACAGCCCGGTATGCTCCGCATTGTAATTCGATCTCCTGCCGTTCATGAAGTCCCCGGTGTCGGTTCTGTCCGCGTCTATGAGGATAGACTCCGCCAGCCGCTCCAGCATTCCCAGATAAAAGCCCAGCCGCTTTGCCATGTTATTCTTGTCCGGCGCGCCCGCGCAGAGCTTTTTGATCTTCGGTTTTAGCTGCGCGTACTCCGCAGCCGCTTTCCGGAGAAGCTCCCGTATCTGCTCCGCCGGGAAGATCCTCTCAAACGCCGCCACGATCTCCGGGTAGCGTTCCTCCTTGCCGCTGCGCTGCTGCAGATAATCCTCGTATTTCTCGGTGATCCAGTCATGTATTCCGTGGTGAGAAAGGATAACGTGCGCGGCAAGCTCCGCGGCGGCTCGTTCGTCAGCGCTGCCGCCTTTCGCCATATCCAGTATGTATTTCGCCCCGGCGAAGCAATGGTCTATCTGCCCTCTGCTGAACCCTCCGCCGCCGTGAATGTACGCGTTGAAATCTCCGCACAGCTTTCCCATGTCGTGAAGCAGCCCGCACAGGTACATAAGCTCGCGTATCCCCAGCTTTCCGCCGTAATACGCCGCAATCTCCGCGGTATTGAGGAGATGTTCCTCAACGGTTTGCTCACTGTCATTGTTGATATGAGCGGTATACTGAATTCGTCCGTCCATTTCTGCCTCCTCTTAAAGAATGCTACAAAATGTTACTTTTTATATTATTATTATAATACAATTTTTTTGATTAATCAAGCCCCTTTTTTTATTAATCAAGCTCTTTTATGATACAGTTTATAGTTTTTTTGAAATTTACCGCTCGTCAAAATAAAAACCGGGCAGTCTTGAACAACTGCCCGGTGAAATATTATTTTTTAGTGGTCTTGTCCTTTATTTTCAGCTTAGTTTTTATCTCCTTGCCGCGGGCGGCTAGGACTGCCTTAAAGCTGTGTGACTGCTCCGGCTGAGGCTCTTCCGGTTCTTCCGGCTCAGTGTAAGAGAACTCCGGCGTTATATAGCTGACGTCGCCGGCATATTCGGCGGTTTTCTTTGGCAGATTCCGCTTTTTCAATCGGTTCTCTATGAAATCCTTGAACAGCATGTAAACTACCGCGCAGACCGGCACGCCGAGGAACATTCCGAGTATCCCGAAAAGCCCGCCGCCGATAAGGATCGAGATCAATATCCACACCGCGGGAAGCCCGGTGGAGTCCCCGAGGATCCACGGCGCGATGATGTTTCCGTCCACCGTCTGGAGTATCAGAATGAAAATCACGAACCACAGCGCCTTTATCGGTTCTTCTGAAAGCAGTAACAGCAGCGTACAGGGTATCGCGCCGATGATAGGACCGACAAAGGGAATAAGGTTGAACACGAACATTATCGCGGAGATCAGCAGCGAATACGGCAGGCCGAGTATCGTGCAGCCGATAAAGCAGATCATTGCAACGATAAACGCTTCGATGATCTTCCCGACGATAGAGCCGAGGAACTTCTTGCTAGCCTCGCGGCACACGTTCAGGAAACGCTGCGCGCGGTTCACTTTCAGAAAGGCGAATATCAGCTTCTTGGTCTGCCCGATGAACATTTCCTTGCGCGCCAGCAGGTAGATCGAAATGATAAGCCCGATAAGGACGTTTTTCATGGTGTCGATTATCGCCCAGACGGTAGCGGCGACGTTGCCGGCGAAGCTCATCAGCTCTGCGGAATACTGCTTCCAGATGTCGCTTACGAACTTGCTGAAGTCGTCCAGCGGGTTGCCGAGAAATTCAACCAGCGTCTGGTTGTCCTCAAAGATCTTGTTTATCCAGTCCTTGATCGTATTTATATAGGATTCCATGTTGCTGAATATCACAATGAGGTTTTCGATCAACTGCGGGATCACCATGATGACCACCAATCCCAGAATTACCAGCACCACCAGCATAGTCAGCGTCAGCGACAGCGCCCTCGCCTTGCCGCGTTTTTTCTTATCCGGGGAACCGGACAGCTTCTTGAACGGTCCGGTTTCTATCCTTGTCATAAGAGGATTCAGCAGATACGCGCAGAAAATACCGATAATTATCGGCGTTGCGACCGCGCCAAGTACCGACAGCTTGCTCATCACCGTGTCGAAGTTGAATATTATCATTATCGCTATGGCGCTGACGATCACCGCGCATGTGGCATAAACAGCAATTGTCAGATATTTTCTGTTCCAGTTTATGTTCATGATCCTTCCTCCAAGCGTGTATTCATTGACCATACGATTATTATACTACATTAAAGCAAAAAAATCAAGAGCGAACAGCGTAAAGTAGGGGTCAAATGCGGTCAAATGCAACAAACGCGCTCAATTTGGTGTAAAAACGGGCGGAGTGCTGAACCCCGCCCGCATGTATTTATTCGATAACGAACTGCTTTACCTCGTCGCGGAGCTGAACTGCCTGAGTGTTAAGTTCCTCGCAGGAAGCGGCGATCTCCTGCGCGGCTGCGCTGGTCTGCTGAACAACGTCGGATATTTCCGAAATGCCGTTTGTGATCTGCCCTATCGACTTCGACTGATACTCCGCAGCGGAAGAAATATCGCCTATCATCTGCTTTGTGCGACCGAATATCTCCACCACGGCTCCCATTGACTCCGCGTTCTTCTCCGCGATCTCAGAGCCCTCGGACACCGCCGATACCGCCGCCGTGATAAGCTGCGACGTCGTGCGGACTGCCTCCGCGGATTTGGCGGCAAGATTCCTTACCTCGTCCGCGACCACTGCGAAGCCCTTTCCTGCCTCCCCTGCCCTTGCCGCCTCTATCGCGGCGTTGAGAGCCAGAATGTTCGTCTGGAATGCGATATCGTCTATCGTCTTGTTTATCCGCTCGATCTCTCCGGACTGCTTGGAAATGTTCTCCATTGCGGACATCATCTGATCCATGTACCTGCGCTGTTCGTCCAGCACCGCCGAGCCGCTGTCAGCAAGCTGCATTGCGCCGCGGGACTTCTCTGCGGTTTCGTTTACCTTTGTGGATATATCGTTCAGCGAAGCGGAAAGCTGCTCTATCGCCGCCGCCTGACGTACAGTTCCCGCCGCCAGAATATCCGACCCCTTTGCGGAAGCCGACGCATCGGCGTTCACATTATCAGATGTAACGTTGATCTTTGAAATGATGTCCTTCATCTGCGCGGAGATCAGCTCTACCGAGCGGTTCAGTTCAATGAAATTGCCGCTGTAAACCGCCTCGGTGCGCTCGGTGAAGTTCCCGGCAGCCATTGCCCCCAGCACCCGCGACAGATCCTCAATATACCCGTGCAGAGTGTCGCGCATGCTCTCCACCTGCAAAAGCAGCTCGCCGACCTCGTCCTTTCCGTGCTTGACGTCGGTGATCTGGCAGCTAAGGTTGCCCTTGTTCATCTCCTTTGCCATTTCGCCGATATGCACGACAGGGGTGAGTATCTTGCGCCTGATGATCTTAATGCAGATTATCGCCCCCGCGGCAGTGATGACGATAGTCAGCGCGATACCCACAACGCTCATCACCAGCATTTTCTGGTCAAGCATTCCGTCGATAACGTGCGTTTCGTAACCGCCGAAATACGCGCCGATTATATTTCCACCGCTGTCTGTCATAGGCTCGTAGCATACCACATAATTACTGCCGCCTATCGCCGCTCTTCCCACATAGGTCTGACCCGCCTTCAATACCCGCTCGGCGATCTCTGCGGACATTTCCGATCCCTCGATACGGTTCCCGTCGTCGCCGACAATGGTGGTCGCATACCTTATATTATCCTTGAAAACAGTGAACTGACCGCCGGTTTTCTCGCGGATCGGGTCAAGATAATCGTAGGCGCGCAGGTCATAGCCAACTATGAACGAACCCGCTCCGTCGAGCTTTGTCAGATAGCAGTAGTACATTCTCTCGCTGTCGGAATTAAGCCCGTCACTCACGGAAGAAGGGCTGGCGTCCTGTGGGAAATCCTCCGTCGCATAGAACCGCGTACCGTCCTCGCTGTAAAACGCCGCGAAGGAGCTTTCGTCCGACGAATAAGTATCGAATATCCTGCCCGCCGCCTCGCTGTCGCCGGATCTCAAAGCCTCAGCAAGCGAAGGGTCTGAGCTTATGACGTTCTGAAGATACTGCGCTTCGACATCAAGCGCAGACAGGTCGCTTTTCATAATTTTGATGAACGAGCCCGCCTCTTCCTGCAAAATCCCCTCGGTCATAGTGCTTAGCGAACGCTGAGCAGATACGATCAGGAAAAATGTGATGACAACAGCCGTGGACAGGATAACAGCTAAAATGCTTTTGCCGATTTTGGACATAATATGCCTTCTTCCTTTTATTTAACAAGCCAAATGGGGAAAATATCCGCCGTTTGTGTGCAAAACGGCAGTATACCTCTAATTCACATTTTACGACTTTTTTGTCCACTAGTCAAGTGCTAAACAAATGCTATGACAATACAATGACAACATTTGTGAAAATGCGACATTGCACCTCGCAAAAATTCATATTCGCATAGTGCATAATGACTATACGCCAAATGATATATCCTCATACAGCAGCAGAAAGAGCGCTGTACTTCACGCGGTTGCTTCGATATCTGCTCCGGGAATTGTTGCATATCCTACAATGAGCGGTTGTTTCATACAATATCTTAGTCAGATTCAACAAAATGCGCTGAAAGGGTATTGTTTATCCGCCGATGATTATGATATAATAGATTAAGGAAACGCTGATCAAATCAAATTCGACCCGCTCAAACGAGGGAACTCACGGGTCTGAGTTTGATACGCTTCGCTTTGATCAGCGTGTCCTTAAAAATCAGAAAGGAGCGAATTTTCCCTCATGGAAAAGAAACTGTCATGGACTATCTGAGCTACAACATTTCAAAGAACCTTAACCGGATACGCACCTCCCGCGGGTGGAGCCTTGACGCCGCCGCAGAACAGACCGGAGTCAGCAAGAGCATGCTGTACCAGATCGAGCAGGGAACCGCAAATCCGTCGATCAATGTGCTTGGCAAGATCGCCAGCGGGCTGAGGATCGAGTTCACCGAGCTTATCGCTTCCCCGCCGGAGGACTCCTACCTTGTTAAAATATCCGAGGTCTACCCTATTAAAGAGGGCGATAAATTCACGGTAAAGACCTGTTTCCCCTACGAAGACAACAAAAAGATCGAGCTGTACCATATTGAGATACTCCCCGGCGGAGTGTACATGAGCGGCGGTCACGGCTCCGGGACAAGGGAGTACCTCTCCGTGCTGGAGGGCATCCTCACCGTGGACACAGGCCGCGAGATTCAGCAGGTCAGCCCCGACGAGATATTCCGCTTCAATTGCGAGGAGGAGCACAGGTACATCAACAACGGGACTGCCAAGACCGCGTTTATCTGTTTTTTCACGGCTTGAATGCGGGCTTTATTATTTTACCCAGTTTGTTCTTTATATCGAACAGAAGCATGTTATTTTTGCAAGATTTGTAAATGCATTATTCAAATATTATAAATTTTTCACATAGAAAAAGCTAGCATCAAGACATTTTAGTTAAATTTAACGAAAATATCTGAAAGCTATTGACAATTCATCTGCAATGCTGTATACTGAATTTGTTCAAGATAATAAACAAAAGACAACGACGTCATTTGCTGGACATCGCTGTCTTTATTTTTTTTAAGGAGATGGTTTTTATGAAGCTTGCAGACACAGGCTTGACCGCAGAGGAACTTAAGGCAAAGGCAAAGAAATACATGATCGAGACCTACGAGCGTTTCGATTTCGTGGCGGACAGCGCCAAGGGCGTTTACATGTACGACGAGCACGGCACTCCCTACCTCGATTTCTACGCAGGTATCGCGGTAAACTCCGTGGGCAATTGCAACGAGAAGGTCGTTGAAGCAATCCGCGAACAGGCGGGAACGATCATGCAGACCTTCAACTATCCATACACTGTTCCGCAGGCGCTGCTTGCCGAGAAGATCTGCACCACCCTCGGCATGGATAAGATATTCTACCAGAACACCGGTACAGAGGCAAACGAAGCCATGATCAAAATGGCGCGTAAGTACGGCGTCGAGAAATACGGACCGAACCACTACAATATCGTCACCGCTGAGAAGTCCTTCCACGGAAGAACCTTCGGTGCAATGAGCGCCACCGGTCAGCCGGACAACGCCTGCCAGATAGGCTTCGGCGGCATGGTACCGGGATTTACATACGCGCCCTACAACGATCTTGAGGCATTCAAGAACGCCTGCACCGAGAACACTATCGCGATCATGATAGAGCCTGTTCAGGGCGAGGGCGGCGTAAACCCTGCAACTCCGGAGTTCATGACCGGGCTGAGAAAGTTCTGCGACGAGAAGCACATTCTGCTGCTGCTTGACGAGGTACAGACCGGCTGGTGCAGAACCGGCGCTGTGATGTCCTTCATGAACTACGGTATCAAGCCGGATATCGTTTCAATGGCTAAGGCAATGGGCGGCGGAATGCCGATCGGCGCTATCTGCGCGACCGAGGAGGTCGCAAAGGCGTTCACCGCCGGCTCTCACGGTACTACCTTCGGCGGACACCCGGTATGCTGCGCGGCTTCCCTCGCGGCGATCGCCGAAATGCTTGACAAGGATCTCGCCGGCAACGCAAAGAAAATGGGCGCGTACTTCATGAAGAAGCTGTCCGCTCTGCCGCACGTCAAAGAGGTAAGAGGTCAGGGGCTTATGGTGGGCGTTGAGTTCACCGATCTGAACAGCGTCGAGGTAAAGCACGCGTGCTTCGACAGGAAGCTGCTGGTCACCGCTATCGGTTCAAGCGTTATCAGAATGGTACCCCCGC
Source organism: uncultured Clostridia bacterium (assembly GCA_945873955.1). Lineage (GTDB taxonomy): Bacteria > Bacillota > Clostridia > Oscillospirales > Ruminococcaceae > CAG-115. The sequence goes on from CAMCFA010000030.1 coordinate 16,919, forward strand.
TCATCATCACCGAGAGCGACTGCGACAAGGCGTGTGATATCATCAAGGAAGCGATCGAAGCGGTCGCTGCACAATAAAGAAAACCCGTTGAACATTGAAAGGAGAAAACGATCATGAAAGTTAAGGCATTTGTAAGAGCGATAAGCATGCTGGCGGCAGGTGTTATGGCGGTATCTTCACTGGCAGCCTGCTCCGGTTCTACATCAAGCAGCAGTTCAAGCGCGGCTTCCTCCGGTGCGGAGAGCGAGACCGCTTCCAACGGCGTATTAAGAGTCGGCATGGAGTGCGCCTACGCGCCGTTCAACTGGACGCAGGTAAGCACGGAAGTCCCCAACGGCGACACCGCGGTCGAGATCTACGGCGGCGGCGGATATGCCTACGGCTACGACGTAATGGTCGCTAAGAAGCTCGCCGACGAAATGGGCATGGGTCTTGAGATCCACAAGGTAGAGTGGGACTCTATCGGTATCTCTATGGATTCCGGCGAGTATGACTGCATTATCGCCGGCATGGGCAGAACCTCCGAGCGTATGCTTTCCTACTCCTTCACCGAGCCGTACTATTACAGAAGCAACTGTATCGTTGTAAAGAAAGGCTCTGATATCGAGAACATCACCGGGCTGTCGCAGCTTGCCGGCAAGAACGTGGTAGCAACCACACAGCTCGGAACAGGCTGGGTTCCGCTGCTTGACCAGATCCCCGACGTGACCCTCGGCGCAAACTACGAGACCACCGCTGAGGTATTCATGGCTCTGTCCAACGGAACAGCCGACGTTGCGGTAATCGACCTGCCCACCGCTGAGTCCGCGCTGCTGACCAACACAGACCTCAAGATCATCACCCTTGACGCAAGCGACACCTTCGTGGGCGACGAGGAAATGACCAACGTCTGCATTGCTACACGCAAGGACGACACAGCGCTGCGCGACAAGTTACAGGCTGCTATGGACGCGGTAGGTCTTGACCGCGACACCATGAACGCAATGATGGAGGAAGCAGTTTCTGTACAGCCTGCGGCTAACTAAGGCTTCCAAACTCAATAAGGCACATTAGAAATAATTCCGCGCCGCTTTCATATCGTCATGGAAACGGCGCGATATTGCAAGGGAGAACAGGCTTATGACTGATACACCAAATGGAATATTCGAGTGGATATGGTTTATCGCCACTCAGTACGCTGATCTTTTTATCACAGGTACTATCATAACGCTGATAATCGCGGTATCCGGCACGATCCTCGGATTTATTCTGGGCTTTATCGCAGGTATCACGGAGGACTCCAAGCTCAGCAAGAACGACCCTCTGCCCAAGAAGATAGTTCTGGGCTTCTTAAAAGGCGTAAGCAAGGTCTATGTTGAGATATTCCGTGACACGCCTATGATAGTTCAGGCTATGATAGTCTACTTCGGTATTCGTTATGCGGGAATCCAGACAGACCCCATCTCCGCTGGTATCCTCGTCACGGTTCTGAATACCGGCGCTTACATGGCTGAAACAGTCCGCGCCGGCATAAAGTCGATAGACATCGGTCAGCGGGAGGGCGCTCTGGCACTGGGAATGTCGCCTATTTCGACAATGATACATATCATTCTGCCGCAGGCGTTCAAGAACATCGTCCCCGAAATGGCGAACACCTTCCTCACTAACCTGAAGATGACCTCGGTACTTAACGTTATCGGCGTAAAGGAGCTGTTCCTCCAGGCAAAGACCGCAGGCGGAACCTATTACAGATACCTCGAATCCTATCTGGTAATCGCGGCGATCTATTTTGTGCTCTGCTTTGCGTTCAACAGGATATTCCTCTTTATCGAAAAGAAAATGGCGGGCAAGAAGGACTACGCCCTCGCCGTGGAATACATGGACAACAACGAGTAAGGAGGTGCCGCAGTGAAAAACAAAGAAATCAAACCCGCCGGGACTTTTGACAGCGACGAGATCATCAGAGTTGAAGAGCTCAGCAAGAGCTTCGGCGAACATCAGGTGCTGCGGAAGATCGACTTCTCCGTAAAAAAAGGCGACGTTATCTGTATCCTCGGCTCCTCCGGCTCTGGTAAATCCACGCTGCTGCGCTGTATCAACCAGCTTGAGACCCAGACCTACGGAAAGATCTACTTCAATGGCAAGGAGCTTGGCAAGACCCAGCGCGAAATAAACGAGTACCGCTCCAAAGTGGGAAAGGCGACGGAAATGCGTAACTATGTTGTAACATTCGCAAGAGGCTTCGGCACCGGCGGCAAGCTCATTGCCTCCAAGCTGGCGGAGGAGCTGGGTATCCACTGCTACGAGAACAGAATTCTCACGCTGGCTTCCCAGCTAAGCGGTCTGGACAGAGATGTTTTCACCGAGGTAAACGAAAAGCTGCGCACCTCTAAGGGCGGCTTCGCCAGCATGATGAAGGGACTTCCGCGGGCTAAGAAGTACATAGCCCGCAATGAGAAATTCGTTTCCGACGACGCGCTGTTCGATTACCAGAAGCAGATAATCCTGAATCTTGCGGAGACCGAATCCTGCGTGATCGTCGGCAAATGCGCGGACTATATCCTGCAAGGCAGGGACAACGTGGTAAGCGTGTATATTGAAGCCCCCCGCGACTACTGCATAAAGCGCACTATGGAGAACATGGGCGTCACGCAGGAGGTCGCAGAGGCAACGATAAAGCAGACCGACAAGTTCCGCGCAGACTATTATGAGTACTACACCCACGGCAACTACTGGACGAATCCTATCAACTATGATATGACGCTGAACAGCGAAAAGGTGGGCATAGACAACTGCGTGGCGCTCATAAAGGATTATCTCAGAATCAAAGGACTGATCGAATAATGGAATTTCAGTACAATCTCCCGGTAAACCTGTGTTTCGGCAGAGGAAAAGCCGATAAGATCGGCGAAATTACCGCGAAATACGGCAAAAAGGCGCTTGTAGTCACCGGCACCGGCAGCACCAAGAAGTCCGGGCTGCTGGACAGGACGCTGGCAAGTCTGGCGGGGGCAGGCGTTGAGTACGCGGTGTTCGACAGGGTAACGCAGAATCCCCTCACCACCACCGTATACGACGGCGCCGCTCTCGCTGAGGAGAACGGCTGCGATATGATCCTCGGCGTTGGCGGAGGCTCTATCATGGACGCGGCTAAGGCAATCGCTTTCTGCTGCGTGAACAGCGGCGACATCTCCGACTACATCTTCGGCAGGAAGCAGGGACAGGGCGCTCTGCCCATATTCCTCATGCCGACCACCTGCGGCACCGGCAGTGAGGGAAATCAGATCGCGGTGCTCACAAACCCCGATACCAAGGACAAGAAAGCCCTGTACACCATGCAGATAATGCCGTCCGCTTCGGTGGTTGACCCGGACGTTATGACCACCATGCCGAAAAGCGTGCTTTCTTCTGTGGGCTTTGACGCGTTCACCCATGCGCTGGAGGCGTACACCTCTAAAAAGGCGAACCCCCTCACCGACGCGCAGGCGCTGCTGGCGATACGGCTAATCACCGCGAATCTGCCGAAGCTCATGCTTGACTACGGCGACAGCGACGCGTGGGAGGCAGTAAGCCTTGCCGCAACGCTGGGCGGAATGGTGATCGGCGCGGCGGGAGTTTCAGCCGCTCACGGCATGGAGCACCCGGCTTCCGGGCTTAAAAATATCGTCCACGGCAGAGGGCTTGCCGCCCTCACTCCGCTGATAGTGGAGCGGTTAGCGCCGGCTCTGCCGGAGAAGTTCGCGGAGGTGTCCAAGCTCCTCGGCGGCAGGGACGAAAAGGACTGCGCAGAGGGTATACGGAGGTTCCTGCGTTCGATCGAGCTTGATGTGAAGCTGGGAGATCTCGGTATCCTCCCCGGCGACGTGGAGTGGCTGACCGAAAACTGCATGAAGATATCCTCCGGAAATCTGAACAACGCTCCGGTGGTTTTCACCCGGGAGCAGGTCGCGGAGATATACCGCTTGGCTATCTGACCGCATAACTCACATACCAACTGAAAGGAGAGTGCGCCATGCTGGAATCCGGCAAAGCATACGTTAAAGCTACCCCCGACCCGGCGGGACATATCCCGGGCGAAATAAAGACCCATGCCGAACAAAAGGCGAAGGTCGTCCCGAACGAGAACAAGACCCACTCCGAAGAGACCGCGAGATGTCGGATAGTTCCCGGCAAGGGCAAAACTCCGGAGGACACCCCGCCCGTGGACGGCGGTCTTACGCTTGACAGCGGAGTGCCGAAGAAGATCGTCCCGCCCAGCAGCAAGCCAAAGGGCAAGGTTTATTCCTAATATGATATGCCTCCCTTGAGATCACAGTATCTCAGGGGAGGTTTTTTATAGGAATCTTTATGATTGCACTTGACATAATGTTTAAATTATGATATCATAATATAAAACGAATAGGTTTTCGTTGTTCATCAAATCATCTTTACAAAGGAGAAATCATGAGAGCATTAAAGAAGATCCTCTGCGTTTCAATGGCTGCGGTAATGATAGCAGGGCTTACCGCCTGCGACGACGAGTCCGCACCGGCAGAGAGCGCGAACAATCCCGTGACGGCGACCACTCCCGCCACTACCACCACCAAAGACCCGGACGAAAACGCCCCCACCGACGCCGAGATAAAGCAGGTAGACACCGACGCCTACAGCCCGGACGGTAACAGCGGCAAGATCACATGGCTGGGCTATTACGACCTTGAGACCGACGGCAGCGCTGTCGAGCAGTACAAGATATTCACCAGCGACCTCTACGGCGGCGAGATCGAATATGTGTCCTGCCAGAGCGGGTCTGACTACTTTGAGAAGATGAGCATTATGATCGCGGCGGACGACTCCCCGGATATCGTGCGCTACGAGTGGAAGTCCTTCCCCAACGGCATGAGCAAGAACCTCTACGAGCCGCTTGACGACGATATCGACATCACCTCCCCGCTCTGGAAGGACATGGCGGACGTGGCGGAGGACTTCGCCTACAACGGCAAGCACTACTATTACCCCTACCGCATAACCACCAACTATGCGATAAATTACAGCCGCAAGGCTATCGAGGAGTACTCCCTGCCCGACCCCTACGACCTGTACATGGAAAACAACTGGACTTGGGACACCTTCAAGCAGATACTTGTAGACTGGTGCAATGCGGACGAAAACCACATCGGCTACGCCGGCGAGGGCGGAATGAGCTTCATCGCCACCACCGGAACGACCCTTGTCGAGGTACAGCCGGACGGCTCTGTTAAGAACAACATCAACGACATCAACGTTTCAAGGGCAATGGAGTTCTGCTCCGATCTTTACAGAAGCGGGCTTACATATCAGGGCGAGCTTGGGGACTGGGTCTCCCCGCAGCTTTGGGCTGAGAACTCCGACCGTCTGCTGTTCCTCGGCATGAACCCCGAATGGACCTACACCGCCGCTGCGTCCCAGATACAGAACCCGCAGGGCGCAGAAAACGATATCTGCAACACCGTTTCCGACTTCGCGTTCGTGCCGTTCCCCAGAGACCCCACCTCCGATAAGTACTGTATCGCATACGACACCTTCGGCTACATGGTAGCTAAGGGCGCGAAGAACAAGAAGGGCGCTGTTGACTGGATAAACCTCAACCGCGTATATGAAACCGACGAAAACATCATCTCCACCAAGAAAAAGGACGCTATCTCCCCCGAACCGGTTTACTACACCAGCGGAAAGTATGAGGGCTACCAGAAATGGGCGCTGGTATGGGACGAGCGTCAGTACGACCTCTGGCAGGATATGATGGACCCCACCAAATTCAGCTTCTCCTTTGACGACTGCTGGGGATTCAGCGACGACATGAACGATGTCTGCAACACTGTCCTGTTTGACCCGCTGTTCCACGGCGAATCCTTCACAAAGCTGAGCGCTGAGTATGCTCCGGTTATCGACTCGCTTATAAACTCCTAACTGAAAATACGCTGCACTCCCGGAAACGAGAGTGCAGTTTTTTCTGCGCAGTGCGTATTTTTCACTTGATTTAATAATAAAGTTGTGCTATAATAATATACAAGAATAGATCACGGGAGGTGCAGACTATGGGATTCACGATAACTAACAGCGTTGTTGATACATATAAAGGCGGTTATTCTCCAGAGGATTCACGCCGGAATATTGAGAACGATCTGACGAAGCTCCGCAAGCAGCGCGACGATTACGAACAGCAAAAGGACGCGAACGATACCACAGCCATTGACGGTAAGATCGCCAGCCTTGAAAATCGTATCAATAATCTTCAGCAGCGTCTTGACAAGCTGAAATCCAAAGAGGACGAAAAGGACAACGGAGAATGCCAGACCTGCAAGAACCGCAAATACCAAGACGGTTCAGACGATCCCGGAGTGTCGTTCAAAACGGCGGGAAAGATCGACCCTGCAAACGCTGAGGCAGTGGTGCGCGGGCATGAATACGAGCATGTCAACCGCAATCAAGCTAAGGCTGACCGGGAGGACAAGGAGATCGTTTATCAGAGCGTGATAATCAAGCACGGTATCTGCCCGGAGTGCGGTGACTCCTACGTCACGGGCGGGCAAACCACAACAGTTACCAGAAAAGCGTCCGACGACCGGTATTCTGTCGGCATGAAGGACAGTGAATCCGGCAAGCTGCTGAATGTGCTGGTGTGATACATATAAAGCTATTATGCCGGTCTGACGCGAAGTCAGACCGACTTTTTGTATAATGAGGGACAGCGGTTTTCCAGCCGCTGCCCTCAAAAAAAAATCAGCCTTGTCCATAAAGACAGGGCTGAAATTTTTTATTAACGCCGTTCACGGGGCTTACCGGATCATTTCTTCCCGGTCTTTGCGCCGATCAGCTTCAGCGTGAAAAGTACCCCCAGCATAAGCGCCAGAGATATTCCCATTACCACAAAAACGTTCTGCACAAACCCGGAAACAACATATCCCACCGCGCATACTCCGGCAACGGTGAACGCGTAGGGAAGCTGCGTGGAAACATGGTTCACATGGTCGCACTGAGCGCCGGTGGAAGCCATTATGGTCGTATCAGATATGGGCGAACAGTGATCTCCGCAAACCGCCCCCGCAAGGCAGGCGGAAATGCAGACAATGACCATTGAGGGGATAACCCCCGTTTCAGCCACGTTGGCAAGCTCAGTGCTGAACACTGCGGTCACAATGGGGATAAGGATCCCGAACGTGCCCCAGCTTGTACCCGTTGCAAAGGCAAGACCAATAGCCACCACGAACAGTATCAGCGGCAAAAGCACCTGAAGCGCGGCGGCGTTCTTAACGATCCCGGAAACGAACGGACCTGCCTCCAGCATAGCTGTCATGGTCTTGAGCGTCCACGCAAAGGTGAGGATAAGTATCGCCGGCACCATCTGCTTGAAGCCCGCGGCGATAGAATCCATGCACTCACCGAAGGTAAGCACCCGGCGGCACATAAAGTACCCGATAATAACGATAAGCGCCCCGACAGACCCAAGGGACAGCCCGAAGGAAGCGTCACAGCCCGCAAAAGCGTCCATGAAGCTCTCCCCTGCGAAAAATCCGCCGGTGTATATCATACCGACAACGCAGAAGGCGATAAGCGTCAGCACCGGGATTATCAGGTCGATCACCTTCCCCTTTGAGTGGGAGGGCTTGTCGTCGTCCGGGTAGACGTTGTTTCTGGTGGTAAAGAGGTCGCCGTTCAGCGCGTTCTGCTCGTGCATTTTCATAGGCCCGAAGTCGAAATCGGTGAGGGATATGAATATCACCATAACGATACTCAACAGCGCGTAAAGGTTGTAGGGTATTGTCTGTATGAAAAGCTGGATTCCGTTTACGCCGTCAACCGTGCCGCTTACTGCCGCCGCCCATGAGGATATCGGGGCGATAATGCATATCGGCGCGGCGGTGGCGTCGATAAGGTACGCCAGCTTTGCGCGGGAGACCTTATGCTTGTCCGTCACCGGGCGCATTACAGAGCCTACGGTGAGGCAGTTGAAATAGTCGTCCACGAAGATGAGCGCGCCCAGAAGGAATGTCGCAAAGGTCGCGCCCCGGCGGTTTTTGATATGCTTCGCCGCCCATTCGCCGTAGGCGCGGCTTCCCCCTGCCTTGTTCATCATCACAACGATAATGCCGAGTACTACAAGAAATATGAGTATACCGACGTTATAGCTGTCGGAGAGGTTTGCGATAAATCCCTCCTTAACCACGGCGGTGAACATTCCCTCAAACCCCGTTCCGGTGGCAAGGGCGTAAATAATGCCGCCCGTCACTATCCCGATAAACAGTGAGGAATATACCTCCTTGGTTATAAGCGCAAGCCCTATCGCCACCACCGGCGGCAGCAGCGACCACATTGTCCCGACAGCGCTGCTGATATCCGCCGTTACCGCGCACACGATAATGAACGCAGCAATTATCAGCACGAATATGAGCTTGCTGAGGTATTTTTTCAGCGTCTTAGTGACTTCCATTTTATTACTCCCTTTTCCCTTATGTTAAGGAAACGCTGATTAAACCAAATTCGCCCCTCTCAAAACCGCATACTCGCGCGGCGGGTTTTGCGCAACAATAAGCTTTTTACTTACAGTATCTCTTATGTTTTGCGCAAAACCGGATTTTGGTACGCTTCGCTTTAATCAGCGTGTCCTTAATATAATTAATTTAACATATTATTCGCCTGTTGTCAACAATATAACAGGATTTTTTTCACGGAGCGCGTTTTTTCGTCATTCTTTACAAAGCTGTTCGTTCATATTTTTCATGGGCGCCGGGCGCTGAGTATATTCAGATATAGAAAGAGAGCGGTCACAGCGCCGCTCTCTTTTTTGTTTTCTGCTTTCCGGGAAGGTTCTACTTTTTCTGGGAATTGCTCTTCACACGGTCGGATATCTTCTGAAACTCAAGCGCTTTCTCAATGCTGCCCTGTACCTTCAGCTTGCCGGTGGTGAACGCCCAGACGGGGTTCATCTCACCGCTCATTATCTTGAGAAAATCATTGGCGGAAACGATAAATATGCAGTCACGGTCATAGTACTCGTAAGGCTCAACGTAAACCTTGCCGTCAAGCAGTTCAATGTAAAATGCGCCCGCGCCATCGCCGACAATGTTGATCTGCACGGCGAGATGTCCCTCCAGACCGCTGAGGTCGTTTGAATACACCTCATCTCTTACCTTCTCAAATAACTCCTGATATGTCATTGTGTGTTCCTCCTGTTATATTGCCTTTCCGTGGACGGACTGGCTGCGTATCAGCTTCTTGGACGTGGTCTTCTCAAATTCCGCGTCTCTCAGACGGATTCGCCGCATCATCTTTGAAGCGGGAAGGGTTTTGTTTATCCCCGCAACCGCGTCCTTCAGCTGCTTCACCAGCTCCTCCTCCGGCATTATGCCGCATACGTCGGGGTTGGGGAATATCTCCGCGCACAGCACGTCGTCATCATACACCATGACCTCCGCCACGAAATCCAGCTCGTCTAACTTGTTTTCAAGCTCCTCCGGGGACACATTCTCGCCGCCGCTCAGAATTATAAGGTTCTTCTTTCTTCCCGTGAGGAAAAGACGATTCTCCTCATCAACATAGCCTAAGTCGCCGGTACGCAGCCAGCCGTCCGGCGTGAGGGACTTTTCAGTTTCCTCCGGGTCCTTGTAATACCCCGCCATTACAGAGTGGCTTTTTACCAGTATCTCGCCGTCCTCGATCTTCACGGAGCAGCCGCTTACCAGCGTTCCCACGTCCTCCAGCAGGCCTACGCAGTCAATAGGCTTGCAGGCGATTCTCGGCGCGCACTCGGTCATGCCGTAGCCTTGCAGCAGGCGGATCCCCATATCGTTGTACGCTTTCTGAAGCTCCGGGCTGAGATACGCTCCGCCGCTGTACATCAGCTTAAGTCTGCCGCCGAAAACAGCGTGCGCTATCGCCGCTGCCGGTATCTCCGGCTTTGCCGCCGCTGCCGCCTTTATCTGCTTGTAGATTGTCTTCGCTATCATGGGAACTACCAGCTTTATCGTGGGCTGGAACAGTTTAAGATTCTGCGGGATATGCATAAGCGAATCGTTAAGGCAGAGCTGTGAGCCATACCGCATTGTCAGCAGGATATCGCAGGTGAAGCAGTAGATGTGATGTATCGGCAGTACGGACAAAACCACGCCGTCGGCGTCGCTCTCGTTATCACAGCACATTGTGTTGTCGATAAAGTTCCTGTTGAGCAGCATAACGCCCTTGCTCTTTCCGGTCGTGCCAGAGGTGTAGGAGATAGCCGCCAGCGCGTCCGGGGAAACCGGAGCAGGCTCATTCGGCGCGTATTTCTCCAGAATTTCGGTCAGTTCAAGGTCGCCAGCGGGGGATTCGGCGGAGGATTCGGCGGGGGATTCGGCGGGGGCGCTGCGGTTAATGCAGACGTATTTCACCACGCCGGGGCAGTTCTGCTTCAGCAGCGGGATAAGCTTCTCATACCTTGCGTCATAGAAGAATATGCTGGAATCCGACCGGTTGAGCAGTTCAACGATACCCTCCGTGTTTAACAGCGCGTCCAGCGGCACAGCCGTATTCCCGGCGAACACAGTGCCGAAATAGCTGATTATCCACGCGTAGCTGGAAGGTCCTATCACCGCCGCATGGACAGGCTCTCCCCCGCCGCGCACCTCGTTCACGAAGCCGCAGACGCGACAGGCATCGCGGTAGAAATCATTAAAGCTCTTGTCGCGAATGTCCTTGCCCGCTTTCTCGCGGATATACACCCGGTCGCCGTTTTCTCTTGCGGACTCCCGCGCAAGGTCAAGAATGATGCTGATTTTCGTCTTGTCCATAATTACCTCCGGTCAGCCTTGCAGGCTCTTGCTGTAGGTCATTGCCTCGCCTATGGTGTGGATATCCACTATCTCCGCTTCGTCAACAATGACGCCGAATTCCTCCTCCAGCTCGCCCAGCACGCACATAATATCGTATGAGCTTAAACCAAGGTCGTCGGTCAGGTTGGAATCCTCGGTGATATCCTCCGGGGAAATATCAACATAGTTGCAAATAATGCTTCTCATCTTATCAAGCATGGTAGTACTCCTTTATATAAGTTTATATAAGTTCCAGAATTTCGGCGATAGTTCTGTTTTCGTCCTCTATCCCTCTGAAAAGTACGCGGCAGAGATAATAGTAGAAAAATTCCATTTCCTGATTTGTCACCGCGTCGGTACGGTACTCAAAGTTGAAATTCAGACCGTTATCGTCCGGGCGGTGCATTACCGTGAGGTACAAGGGCTGCGCCGCAACTCCGTTGGTGTACCAGAAGGATTTGTAGTCTACCTCCGGCATTTTGACGGTGTTGTTTTTCAGCGTAAGCGGCTGGTAGGTAAGGCTGATACTTTCGTAGCTTGCGCCGGGCTGTATCTTCCAGTATTCGCCGCGCTTTCGTGTAAGCTCTATCGGGTCGTAGTTGGCATGGCGGAACACCTTGTTCTGCTCCGCCTCAATAAGCTTGATACCGTCAAGGAAGGTCATTTCCGGCTCCATGACAGTCCGCAGCGGGAAGAAATGAATCCGCGTGCCGCCGCTGTTCTTCTCGGAAAGCGTGCCGCGCCTTGAAACGTTGCACTTTACCGAAACGTCCTTTTCGTCGTCGTTGAACTTGGACAGCACCGTGCGCATTCCCATCATCAGCAGGCTGGACATTGTGACGCGGTTAAGCTCACAAAATTTCATCAGCCTTACGGAAGCGTACTCGTCCAGGTGGAACACGGAAATGGACGCCTCCGGGCATCTGGAAACCACCCTTGCCCAGCGCTGCTCCGGATTGCCGTTCTCACGACGCTGGATGAGAAGTCTGCCCTGCCCCGCGAAATCGGTGTACATCGGCTCGCTGCGGCTTATCTCCTCCAGCCAGAATTTCTCGTCGCGCTTCTTCGCCTCGGAGTCGTTCTCGTAGGCAAGGTCTTTTTCAAGCTGCGCTATGTAGGACATCATAGGTTTCGGCATTGCTGTACCGTAAACCAGCGCGCAGTATATCTCGCTGTTTCCATGGGCGCGGTGGTCAACGATAAGGCAATCGTACCCCAGCCTGTGGAAGAACACCGAAATGGAGGTGCTTTCCCTCATTCCGCAGCCGGTATAGCCGTGGTTGATTATCGCAAGCCTGTCGGACGGCGTATCCGCCGGGAAGTATTCCGCGCAGAGCTTAATCCCGTCGCGGGAGGTAATGGTCACATGCTCCAGCGGCTGTTTCTCCAGCCACTCGCGGTTGGGTACGATAAATTTCTTGTACTCCTCCCACTTGTCCATGTCCGCCATTTCGCCTATGTCCATAAAATCTGTGATATAATTATAAAATAAGTTGTGCAATTATCTCAAGGAGTAACTATGAAAAAAGAGAAATACGACATAATTCTTGACGCTGCCCGGGAGCTGATGTGCAGCAAAGGCTCTGTTGCGGACATCACTGTGGACATGATAGCAAAGTAGGCGGGGATAGGAAAGGGCAGCATTTATTACTATTTCAGCAGCAAGGACGAAATAATCGAAGCTGTCATCGATCAATGCTACACCGTCGCTATCGGGGACTTTATCAAAGAAATAAAGACCCGCAGCAATTCCCTTGAAAAGCTGAAGCTGCTGTTTCAGTCGATACTCAGCTCTGAGCTGAGGGACAAAAGCCGCAACGTTATCCGGAAGCTGGACCTCCAGAACGATATTGTGACCAACTACAAGCTGATGATGGCTTCGATAAAGGTGATTTCGCCGATAGTGACCGACCTGCTGGTGGAGGGCACTGAAAAGGGTGAGCTTCACGCCGAATTCCCGGAGGAAAGCTCCCGCATGATAGTCGCAATGCTGACCCTCCTGCTGGACAACTACTTTTTTCCGGACAGCGCCGAAAACCGCCTGCGCAGTCTGAAGCTGTACTCACAGATACTTGAGACCTGCCTGAAAACAAAGCCGGGCAGCTTCGATTTTCTGACCCAGCCGCTGGATTAAAAAGACAGCCGCGGGATAGTCTGCTGAAGAAGTAATACGCGAATAAAAATCACCCCCTGCTTACAGTCAAAAAGCAGGGGTGAAATGCTCGGCGAAATTGCCAAAGGCGGCTACGCCTTAGCTGGTATCCGATAAAGAAGTATTCGACCAAGACGAATAAGCGGCTAAA
>CAMCFA010000031.1 GCA_945873955.1 uncultured Clostridia bacterium
AGCTGAACGCGTTCTCGCCGTTCTTCATGGCAAGCATGGTGAGGTACTCGTTGCGTTTGTGCAGGATCGCATTCTGTTTGACGAGGTTTCCGGTGACGTGCGCCGCACCGAGTATTGCTCCCAGCGGATTTTCGTCCTCCAGATCCGACGGAGGGCAGATGTACGGCAGAGGCGGCGCGGTCATGTCCGCAAGCACGAGGATAACGTTCTTTTTCTGCGACGCGATGTACCTCGCCAGCTTCACGGACATGGTGGTTTTGCCGGACGAGGGGCTGCCCCAGACCGCAAGCACCTGATTATTCTCCTTGTCCGGCGGCAGCTCGAAACAGTTGGATTCCGCTTCGTGGATATCGAATTCGAGGTCAAGCTCCTCGTCATCATCGCTGCGGTTCATAATGGATTTAAACAGGTTCGCCATCGGCAGTCACCTCCGTTTCAGCAGTTTCGGATTCCTGCTCCGATTCGATAATAACCGTGTCGATTACAGGATTCTGTTCTTCGTTTTCGGTGGAAATATCCTCAGTCGGTGCGGGTTCTGAAACTGCGGGTACTGTCGGCTCTGTTGGCATAGCGGGCGCTTCGGATTTTTCTTCCTCCGCCTTTTCAGCCTCGGCTAATTCGGCGAGCAGTTTCTCCTGCGCTGCTATGAATTTCTGTGCGTTATCCGCAGTTCCTCTGTAAACCAGCGAAAGGTGAATTTCGCCGTCCGCTTCAAGCTCTGCGAGAATATTCGCCTGCGACGGAGTTACCAGCAGCGTGACGGTTTCCGGGAGGTCGGGTTCTTCCTCACCGTCTGCGGTGACTACCACCTCGTTCTCGTCGTAGCCCTCCTTGTCTGTGACGGCTATCACCTCGACATACTGAAGCTCGTCCGGCACGACGGTTTCGCCGGACTCACGGAAATCTACCGCAATAACCGACACAATATCTCCCGAAATGAGCTTGCCGGAAAGTCCGCCTGCAAAAGACGGAATTGTAACGGAAATTGCGCGTTTCTCGCCGGTGAGGTTGTAGAGATATGCGTTCTCGCTGGCGGGGGTGTCGCTTATTTTGTTCGGCAGGACATACTCCCCGGCAAGAAGCTCCGAGGACACATATTTACCGACCACATCTTCCGACTTTTTCAGCACATCAGCGGGCAGATTGTATGCGCCTACCTCCACGACCTCAATGTCCTTTTCGGTGATCTCCTGCCCGATTTTGACGTCCTTTTTCATGCGGACTATTTCAGTGGTGTTCTCCTTTGCCGCATTGAACAGCGGCGTAATTGCGAAGCAGATTATAAGCGACAGCGCAATGCAGACAACGCCGAGGACGGTTCTGTTTTTCAGTAATTTCATGTGTTTTCCTTTCAGAATAATAAGATTTCGGTACAAACGTACCCGATAAAAATGAACGGAACAAAAGGATAGCTTTTTGCCGCGGACTTTTTGCGTAATTTCTGAATTATCCAAGCAAAAGCGTGAAACAGCAGCATTGAAATGAGGGCGATGAGGACAAGCAGAACGCTGCCCTCAAGCCCTATTACAACACTCAGCGCAGCAATAATTTTCACATCTGCGCCTCCAAAACCGCCGCACATTACTGCGATTACCAGACACAGCGCCGGGATAACAAGACCGATAAGATTTTCAATATTGAAATTCAGAAACGCGGTCAGCAGGATTCCCACGCTGAAAATGTCCGAAACCTCACGGGTGCGAATGTCCGAAATCGTTGCGGCGGTCAGAAGAACAGAGATTATTGCAAACTGAAAAATCGGAATCATCAACCGGCGAAGTTGAACATATCCTCCACCTTCTCGGTGAGGGTCGGCAGGATAGTATCACCGAACAGCGCATACAGACCGCCCAGCAGAAGCGCGCCGATTACCACGGCGATAAGGATTTTAACGCCGCTGTCCACGAAATTCTCGCCGCGGGTAGAGCGTATGATCTCCTTTGCCTGAAGCGCTTTGATCGTAATTCTTGTGATTAACTTCTTCATGTGTATTACCTCCATATTCTGATTACATCGACATTCCCATTTCAGGAGCAGAGCCGTCGTTACTCTGCGCCTGACCAAGCTGCTTTTCAAGGCAGAGCTGATACGCTGCTACCGCCGCATTGTTGAGCTGCTGCCTGAATTCCGCCGTTGTGGGGAAGCACACGTCTGTGTAGCTGCCGTCCCTTTTCTGGTAGTTCGGCATGGACAGGAACAGCCCGTTTTTTCCCTCAACCAGCTTCATGCCGCGAACGGCAAAACAATTCCCGATAGTCGCGGAAACATACGCCTTGACATTGCTGTCAGGCGCACCGAGCCTCGTGATTTTAACATCGATCTCCATGTCTTACCTCCATCAGCCGGCGAAGTTGAACATATCCTCAACCTTTTCGGTGAGAGTAGGGAGAATGGTGTCGCCGAACAGCGCATACAGACCGCCCAGCAGAAGCGCGCCGATGACCACGGCGATGAGAATCTTGATACCGCTGTCCACGAAATTCTCGCCGCGTGTGGAACGCATGATCTCCTTTGCCTGAAGCGCCTTGAGGGTGATTCTTGTGATTAACTTCTTCATGTGTTTTTCCTCCATAAAATGATGTATTTATGCAAAAATCCGCAGATCGCTCTGCGGAATTACATATTAAGTTGTGGTTCATGGTGCTGCTTTTCGGCAAGCTCTGAAAGCTTTTGTGCAGCCCATTCCGGGATATACTGCTCGTCAATTATGCCGAGAAAATCTGTGCGGTTGAACTGCGCCTGTTCGCCGTCCGAAAGAAATCTTCCGAACACCTTGCGACCGATTGCAGTCGGAGAGCAGCCGAAACCGTTCTCCGCCAGAAAAAGCTGATTTTCCGGGGTTCTGAATTCCTCCTTGAGAGCGGTGTCCCGCAGTATTAACAGCTTTCCAGAGTAGTCCTGCGGCTCGTCCGACCGGACTATATGCTTGCCGTAGAACAGCCCCAGCTCCGAGTACATTTTCTGCACCTGCCCTGCAAGTCCGTCCACCAGACAGCTATGGCAGTTCAGCGCAAATTCGCTGTTTCGTTCGCTTTTGGGGATATTAAACGACTTTGCCCATGTCCTGTTGTCCCGGCATATCCTGCCGTCACCGCTGCGCTGTTCAATTGTGTTCGCAATTATCCACATTGTACGGTCAAAGCCGAATTCCTTGACGGTCTGCTGAACGCACTCCGAAGGAAGATTATATCCGTCAAACCTTTCCGCAACCATTTTGTCCAGAAAATCCCGGCAGCGGATATTCTCGCAATGGCTGTCTTTCCAGAGCTGAACGCGATCGGTACTTTTGGCTTCGCGGAGCGAATTTCTGTACAAATGTTTCATTCAGTCCTCCTGTTCGCACATGGGAAGAATACCTCTTTCCTTGAGGAACTGATACAAGAACAGCCGTCCCGCCTGCGTCCAGCAGGTGTGCATAACAGATTTGTCCTCGCCTATCTGGTAGGTTTTGCTCTGGGTGTAATTTTTGTCGGCGTACTCCGCATACAGCACCCACGAATTGCGGATAGGGAACTGGATTCTCAGCTCATGCAGCAGTTTGTTGAACGCTACCGCGGACATTCCGTAGTCCTTTGCAATCTGAGTGACCGGAACGGCATTTTTGCTGTTCAGAATTTGGTCGTAATACCGCGCCTTGACCGTGAGGAAAGCGTTTTCTTCTTCGAGCTTCTGACGTTTCTCCTGCTCGTCCGCGAGGGTGTTCAGCAGCTTTGCAAGCTCACGGGGATCGCTCATTGTCTTGTGAAGCATTTCGGCGGTGAGATATGCGCCGTTCCTTCGAATCGATGGAAGTACCTCGGCGGTCACCCAATGCTTGAACGCCTTTGCGGAGGGCAGCTTGCTCGAAAGGATAAGACTGTACATACCGCTTTCGTTTATCAATTTACCCTGCGTTCCATTGACGGTGAACGAATCGTTCACCGTTACATCATCGCTGTCAACATGGTCGCGAAGAGCCTTTGCAGGATTAGTGTAGCCGAGCGAAAGTGCAACGTCTTTACCCACAAACCACGGCTCTCCATTAATGTTCAGCGTGCGGATTTCTCCGAACAGCTCATGCCGGAACAGTATTACTTCCGAATTACTCATCAACAGCCTCCTGAATGATAAGCCGCCCGTTCTCGGCGCAGACCTCCAGCGTGCTGCCTGCGGGGATTCCGGCGTCGTCAAGGTAAACCTGCGGAACGATGATTTCCTCGTCGCCGAGGTGTATTGAGATTCTCACGTCATCGCCGGGGCGCAGGTCGAGAATCTCCTGCGCCTGCTCCGAGAGCTTCAGATTGCCGTTTCCCGTGATCTTGCAGTTAAATGTTACCATAATTGTCCTCCTCGTCAAAAAATGAAATCTGTCTGTTGCTGTTCAGACGTTCGTTCAGGTCGTAGTTCGCAATGAGCAGCTCGCCGAACATACTGCCGCCGTCAAACCGCTGGCGGATATTGTTCAGGCGCTCGTATGCGTACATCGCGCAGCCGTCGTACAGACTGCGTATTTCCGGGCAGTCGTTGTAGGAAACCATGAACTTGCCGGATATCCCGGAAAGCACCTTGCGAAGCCGTTCGTGGTCGGCAGTTCCGAACCCGACGTTCTCATAATAGCTCTCCGTGTTGAAGTACGGCGGGTCACAATAAAAGAAGCTCACCTCGCTGTCCTGCTGCGAAATGAGCTTCTCGAAATCTTTGTTTTCTATTACGACTTTCTGTAACCTGCGGCAAGCCTGCTCGATAAGCGGGAAGTTGCTCCACATGGAATGGGGCTTGCCTCCGAAGCTGTCGCAGGAACTCGCGTAGCTGTACCGGATTAGCTGGTAGAACTCTGCGGCACGTTTCACATCGCCGATTTCCGCCGGTTCGCTGATTATGTGCTTTATCCGGTCGAAGTCCTCACGGCTGTTAAGCACATATCTGAGCCGTTCAATTAGCTCGGCGCTGTGGTCGCGGACGCAGGTGTACAGATTTGAGATGTTGCTGTTGAAGTCGTTGAACACCTCGAAATCATTGTTGGGCGGTTTCGCGAACAGAATCCACCCGCCTCCTCCGAAAACCTCGATGTACTTTTCGTAGTACACTGGGAATCTCGGAATAATAATGTCCCGGCTGCTTTTCTTGCCGCCGATCCAGCTCATAAAGCTGTTGATACTCATCACCTCTTTCGGCAATTCTGCTGTGAACGAAAGCGGTTTCAACCGAAAAAAGTATTGTGAGTTCGTGCAAACGCCTGCGTTCACAGGCTGATTGCATTATTTACATTGTAGGAGAAATATTAGGGGCTTCTTCAGGGTCGTGGTATTCGTAGGTCTGGGTCTTTTCGTTGAACGCGAAACCCTCCTCGGCGAGATCCAAGCCCCACAGCTCCGCAGCAAGCTCGAATGCCTCCTTGCTGTGAACCTCAAAGCGGGTCAGCTCCGAAATCTCGCCGCCCTTAAATTCTGCTTCTCCGGTATTTACACCGACGTCCTCGTCCGCCCAGCGGCTTGAAATTATGATGTCGGGAAACTTCTCGGACAAGGCTTGCAGCACCGGAACAGGCGCAGACCACGGGGTCGTGAATTCGATAGTGTCGCTGCTGACTGCTTCCTGATTGCCAGCCTCCCACTTGCATCCCCACGCTTTTACCCGCCATTCATACCATGTCGGCACGCCGTAGTTTATAATGTTGTCCAGATAGATTCTTCCCTTTTCCAGCGCCTTACGATTGACGTTTGCCGTCATGACATTTGGTTTTGAATGCGAATAGAAAGCATTCACTTTACTTACGGTTTCACGGAATTCGTCCGGCTGGAGCTTCTTCTCTCCGAAATCGTCCGTAATGGGATTTATTGCAGTGAGGATCGCTGACAGGCAGGGGACTTCCATGCTGCCGGCATCGACGTTAAGGCTCTCCGGCATGGGGATTATTTTGTTAAAGTCGATTACGGCGGAATGCTCGCTGCTTTCGTTCTTATCTGGCTTGATGAATTCCATAAGCTCGGCGACGCGGCTTTCTTCTCCGCTGAAACGGACTTGGTTTATAATATAGTTTGGAATGGTTATTACCTCCTCGGCAATTCTGCTTTGAACGAGCAACACGATGTTGCAAAGCCAACGCCAAAGGGCGGCATGGACGCCGCCCCATAATGCGTTGGCTAGGCGCTTCAGCCGAAAAAAAGGAAAGTGGGTTCGTGCAAACGCCTGCGTTCATAAGCTGATTGCATTACATTGTTTGGGTTATTGTCTGGCTAGCAGTGACGAACTCGTCAAGCGTTAGGTCATCGCCAAGATAGTTGTAATCGTCCTCGGTGATGTCCACGCCCTCGGAGCTGCCTTCGATAGGTTCTTTGAGAATGCAGGTTCCCCAATGGTTCACCATGATGTGATTCTTGAGCTGGCATATCTCGCCGTCGCACCCGTCCCGGAGGTCGTATGCATAAAGCCCATCGGGGAGCGACTTGCGGTCTATTCTCATGTTGGTGAACAGACCCTTGTGACCGAAGATTTCAAAGCTCTCATAGCTGACCTCTGCTGCGTTAAGTGGTATCGTTGAATATCCCCCTCATTTTTACTGAGTTACTGTCTGTCCCTGCTACATAGACATCTTCGGAGCAATATCTTCTTTCTGCTCGGTGATCCTGTGGAATGAATCGACTTCAGGGCAAATGCCCAGATGCCTGCCGTTGTCAAAATCGCAATGCAGCGTTCCCATATCGTCCACCAGCCGAACCGTCCCCTTAGTTCCGGCAGGAATGGGGCGAGGGTCGTCGCTCATGCTGTCGAGCTGAATTCGCGTTCCGGGCGGGTACTGCTCCTGGAGAAGCCGTATTCTCTGTCTGTTCATTTGATTACCTCCATTTGAAAATATTTATGAAACGGCATTTGCCGATGCATACTTACTCTACTGTACTGATTTGATTGAAATCATGTCTTTCTCCTTTCGTAGTTTTATGGATATAAAAAAACGCCTGCGGCTTGCGTTCGGGAATACCGAAGCAGCCACAGGCGTTTTGTGCATACTATATAAATATATTGTGATTTTTTCTACATGATAAGGGTTCAAACCTACCGAAAATCTTTTTTGTATTTTTCGGCGGAAATAAAAAAAGCCTGCGAGTACCGTTTCCGGCATTCGCAGGCTGATTGTGCAGTATAAACAAAATTCCATAAGAAAATTTTATACAAGGGGGTTCAAGTCCATTTTCCCTCAAAAAATATCTACGGAAGTGCATTTCTGATTTTGGGCAAGATATATGCCCGCAAGTGGCTCTGTCAAGCCGTTTGCGGGCATAATATCTTTTTTGTCTAACATAGATGGCTCCCTTTCCCCCTGCTCAAAAGAACGGTTCGGGTGGGGCGTTGTTGGTGGGAGGTTGTGCTTGGTGGTGCAGGAGGATAGATCTGAATTATAGGCTTGAGCGCCACGGAGAAATCTGCGGCGCTATATAGTTATTATTTTTCTTTCATGATTTAAGTTCTGGAATATCATCACTATTATACTTATGGGCAACACTATTATAAGCAGCAATAAATGATGCGATAAATGCTTCGTACTCGTCAGATTGAGTTACTTTCCAGTAATTTAGCAAGTTCACATAACCTTTTCCAAAATGAGTTTTTACACTTTCAAACCACCTTTTATATGATTCAGTTTGAGCGTTGGTTTCCAACAAATTTGTATATCCAGTAAAACATTTTGGTTTATCAAAACCTGCCAAAGAATTGTCCCAAAATGAATCTGATTCTTCTAACCCAAATAAGAATCTATAAAACATTTTTTCGGGACAATCAAGAGTCGGTAGGAATAGTACATTGCATGCATCAGAATTCTTTATCTTTGTTCTTATTGCTGAAGTGTTTTTGTCGCCATCAAGGATAATAACGCCCTCTAAAATGGAAGGAAGTCCAACTCGAACCAATTCAAGATACTCTTCCGCCCCTATCGAGCATGGAATCATCTTATAGTATTCTTTATAATCAGATAACCAATTACGGATAATATTTCTTGCAACTATATCTTCGCAAAAAACAGAGACTTTTTTGACGCTTTTCTTTTTCTTGAGTACCTCACCCGATAACTCAGCAACAACATTTTCAATGTTTGGATTATTAAAACTATTCACGCTTACCCCAACTTTTTTTAAATATAACAATTGAGCATCTTTCTTATTATATTTATCTGGAAAAGCAGCTTTTATTACTGAAGGAGAGTGTGTTGTAAAAATAAATTGTATTTTAAAGTCTCTAGCGTACTTATAAATGCGCTTTATCAACATTTTTTGCGCCGAAGGATGAAATGTTGACTCAATTTCATCTATAAGCAAAATGCCACCCTTATAGTCATTGGGATACTTCTCTTTTAATCTTTTAAAAGAGAGAACCGCTAAAAGAATTTTTGCTACATTGTCCTGACCCGCTGAAATAGTAAGAGCATCATATTGATCTGTATGTATTGCTGCAGAATGTTTGTTAGCTGAGGAAATCGTTTCTACGCTTAGTGAAGAATTGCTAGTATCCGAAAAAATTAATTTGTATTCATCAAATAAAAATTTCTTTTCGTCATCAAGGAGTTCTGACGTAACATTTATTTTGCGTTCTTCGCCAATTGGTGTTACTCTCTTTAAGCTTATGTAGTACACAGGTACTTGAGGGTAGTTCATATCTGCCCCTTTTCCCTCTGTAGACCAGAAGCGAATTTCATTAGATTTTTTATCTCTAAGAATGCTACATGCTTCAAAAGAATTGTTTTTATATATTCCATCAGACAAGTCCAGGCGCCATCTATGCTCTCCAGGAATATCTTTTGAAGTCATTTTAAACTTCTCTTTGAACTGTGAGCGAAAATTATATCCATCTATGGTTTTTTCTCCAAACATTGGATGATCCTCAGAAATTGTAAATGTTTGGCTTAATATACCCAAAATAGTAGTTTTCATTGTGCCATTATGACCAACTATTGCAGTTATTTTCTCACCTAAATCAAAATCTATATTTTTTAAAGCCCTAAACTTGTCAATATGTGCATGCTTAACAATCACCTTTTTCACCTCACGATAGTATTGTCTTAATTCCAGCCTGAACCAATTCTGTATTATTGGGGCACAAATATTCATTGCTGAAAATAATTAACTCTGATGCTGTTCCTTTATTAGCTAAGCTATAGGACAAATCATATGCTCTTTGAGTAAACCCATGATAAAGATCAGATATTCTTTTCTCATCGTCATATGTAATAATCCATTGGCAACTAGTATTATGAATTATAGCATCTCGTATTTCTGTATGATCTTTAGCTACGAAATAATTAATATATAATTCTTTTCCTTTTGAAAAGTATGGGGGATCGAAATAGACAAACGAATTATCTTGATTTTGTTGAATTACAAGCCTAATAAAACTACGAATATCCTTATTATAAACTTTTATGTGACTACGAAATTTGGAGATTTTGACAATTCTGTCTATTAACTTCTCTTTATTAAAACGAGCATCTATCAGATAGTTTCCCGTCTGTTCATAACCGCCTATTGGACCAGCTGATAGAATTCCAGACCTATTTGTTCTGTTAAGAAAAAATGTTGCAAATCCTAATTCAAAAGAGTACTTCTTATTAAGGGTAGTGTAAATTCTCTTCTGCCTTTGCCATTCATCAATAGTGATGGGGGTTAATCTTATTGTTTGTATAAATCTTTCCGGTTCAGTAAGAATGGCTTTCCAAAAAGAATAGATAGATTTATCGTAATCGTTAATTATTATATTATCAACGGTGCCATTAATTAGCAGGTCTAACGCTACACCTGCTCCTCCTGCAAAAGGCTCAATATATGTATTAATCTCACAATTCGTTTTATTATCAATAATATACCGAACTAAAGGCGCAAGTTTAGACTTACCCCCAGGGTATCTTAATGGTGAAATTGTTTCAGACACTTCCTTCACCTCCAGCAATATTATAAACACTTAATCCAATCCATTATCATTTTATCACAAAACATTAGATTAGTCAATCATATTATAGATTTTTTTACAATGTAGTTTTACAGCATTTTGAAATCTCTACTGTTATCATCACCCCACTCTCATCATGAACTTTCACCAGCACCTTGTCGTAGCCGCTGAGAGCATAGACAAAATATGCGTTTCCCTTATAGAACAGTTCCGCTGCAGTACTTCTTACAGAAATCCTGTAAACCTCTCCGCACAAGCCGTCTGAAACAATGAAATAGATATACTCACCGTCTGTTGTCAATGCCTTTATGGGATAGTCAGCGAGCTTCGCTTTGTTTTTTCCGTCCAATCTGCACTTGTATAGCGTTTTACCATCTTCAATATTGCAGTAATAAATCGTTTCATCAACTATTACGCAATCAGATAGTTTATCCGAAATTACCTGCTCAGTAGTTCCAGATTCTGAGATATACTTCATCAATGAAAAATCTGAGGAAATATAGTAGATATTCACACCGTCAAAAATAACATTCTCTATCCTAGAATCGGCGATTATTTCAGAATGGGCAGATGTCAGCCGATTGAATTGATTTATTCCCCTGTCGGTAACAAAGTAAATATACTTGTCATTGAGGAAAAAGCCATTGATTGTGTAGCTGTGATTATCTGCATAGCTATGTCCCAGCCCTAAAAAGTAATTTCTTTCATCTCCACCGTTTTCATAAATAACCTTTTCTGACATATCATCAAGATTTCTTTCTCGGATGATAACACTAACTCCATTGTCGAAAAGATAGTAAGCCTTGTTTCCGACAGCATAGATTGGCGCGGTGATAGGCATTTTGTCAGAATCGGTTTCAATATCATAGAACGGATCGCGAATATAGTCATTAGTTTCATTGGTGAATTTGTTTATCATGGTACCATTTCCGAGATATGAGAAAACATAATTGCTGCTGTCAGTCCATTCAGAGCCGTTAAGGCGAAAATATTGAACAGCAGTATCGTGATTTTCACAGCCGCATAGCAGCATGGATATACCTAGAATGACAGCAATACTCTTTATACCTTTTATCGATGAGAATGAACAAATCACCATTGCAGAGAGCAATACAAGACAAAGAACAGAAACCGATATTATCATTGCAAGCTCCTCCGGCATTATTGGATTAAACTGCACATTATCATTTGAGGATTCTCCTTTAATATATCCCCCTGCCAGCATTAAGCCATAAGGAATCGCATACCGATACTTGAAATCAGACGCCCCGAATCCAGTATATTGTATCAGAATTAAGCCAAATGAAACACACATTGCAGGCAGAGTTTTCTTAAAAATCGAAGAAAGCAGAAGTGTACAGGCTGCAAAAATCGTGTACCCTAATAACCGAATAAGCTCTATCATAATGAGCGCTGAAAGTAAGCTGATTCTTTCGGGAGTATCACAGAATAACGGAATGCTCTCAAGCGGAGCATTAAAGCTGTCCAATCCAAGCCTTGCAGCAGTGAGAATATCAATAATCGAAAACAGCAGCGTGCCGCTTACTGCCGAAATCAGCACGGTTATGAGCTTACAAGTGCATAATTTCGCTCTGCCGTTTGCCGAGGGAAGAAGAATTTTTGTCATTTCAGTTTCATATTCCCGCGCAAACGGCTGGGAGGCAAGAAGCACAATCATCAGCACAAGCAACAGGTCAGGAGCTTCGTTTGTCAGCAGCTTTTCCCAACCCGACGTATATATAATTTCCCGCCTGTCCATATCCTGTGAAGCATATTCGTATTGCTCAAACACTTTGAGGAATATATCCTCACGAGAGGTTATCTCATTTAAAGCGTTGATTTTTTCTGCAAATCGCGTGCCGGATATATTACCTTTTAGAAATTGCTCCCTTACTATCTCAGTTTCGTTGACCGCCGCGTTGATTCTGTCAAACTCGGCAAGAATTGCCTGCTCTTTCGCAGGGGTAAGCTGACCGCCCATTTCGCTCAGATAGCTCAGATACTGCTGTTTGTTTTGTTCAATAGTATCATCACCCGTATACGGAACAGAGATTGAAACAAGGACTTTTATTATGACAAAGGAAAGAATTACTGCCAGCCATTTGTGATGAAAGAAGTATTTCTTTAGTTCTTCTGCCATAGTATCGCCCTCCACAATGATTTGCCTCTGAATTTGTGTTCCGATTTCATAGAATACACTATTGCTGAAAGCGTAAAAATTGCTGCTGCCAATATTGCAGTAAAGGCTGTTATTATCGCGTATTCAGCGATTGCATTGTTAAACATATTTACAGTGTTAAAGCTTGTGAACAGTTCTCTGGATGTAAGCAAGGAAACGGGATTGGCAAAATTGAGTTGAGGTACAAAATCGCAAATCACAATCAAGCTTCCAATCACAAAAATATCTGCCGCAAATGCGGATATCCAGCTTTTGCAAATTACAGATATCAGAAGAATAAGCGCTGTAAAAAACAGAACGGCAAGCAATCTGAAAGCAAAATCCATTAGAATAAACTGCCAAATAGATACCGTGAGCGGAGTTTCCCTAAACTGCTCGATAGCATACAGCGGAAGATGAAGTCCGTCGTTGGAATACATAATGCCGTGCTGAATAAGGTCAAGGAGCGTAAACCAAGCTGTAACACCTACCGCAAAAACAGAAGATGAAATCAGCTTTGCTGCTGCGGTTCTCCCTGTGCCAAATCTGCTGACATATATTATCGGCTGCATTCCGTTCAGGCGTTCTCCCACAAAAACAGGGGTTAATGCGTATACAAGAACAAGCAAAATCAGCAGAGATGAAAAATCATAATTCAGATAAACCTTTGCACCCTCTGTGTCATAAAACTCGGTCAGCTTTCTGTTCCCATAGCTTTTGGCAATTTTGTAATTACGGTCAGTCTCGTAAGCATTCCCATACTGCTTGTAAAACGCGATATTGTCAACAGCTTTAGCCGCAATTCTATCGGAATAGCCCTTGTACTCGTATGCGTATTTGTACGGCAGATACAACTTGAAATAATGCGCGTGATAATCTCCGAACCATGTTCCGCTAAGGAATTTGTCAAAGTCCTCACTCTTATCGTAGCTTTGCAGCACGGCATCGCTGTAATGCGAGTTTATGTAATCCATAAGCTTTGTTATCTTCTCGGGGGTAATTTCACCGCTGTATTCCTCGGTATAAAGCTGATTGTACGCCGCTCTTTCGTTTTGGGTCTGAACAGACGTTCCGCCGTAATAGGCTTTGTACTTGTAATCCGAACCTATTTTCACAGCATTCACAATCGAGAGAAGAATTATAACAACAATCAAGGATTTCTTCAAGAACAGCTTGCGGAATTCCTGACAAAACAGCTCCATACAAATCACCTCTTGTCAAAAGTGTATAGGTACACATCCTCTAAATCGGGTTCAGCAGCGCAGTATTCATAGGTTATATCATCAATTTTGTCGGATACAATTTTCAAGGTGCAAACATCATTACTTACCGTCATATTAGAAACGCTGTATTCTTCCATAACCTTGTTAGCGTCTGATAATGGTACGGTAACATTCCAAACCTTACCGCGCATTTTGTTAACAAGAACCGAAGGCTTGTCCTTCAAAATCAGCTCACCATGCCCCAGCAGTATTACCTCATTGGCAATATAGGAAATGTCAGAAACGATATGAGTTGCAAGGATAACAATTCTGTCCGCTGAAAGCTTGGATATTATGTTTCTGAACCGAATTCTTTCCTTTGGGTCAAGACCTGCTGTTGGCTCGTCTAAAATCAACAGTTCCGGGTCGTTGAGAATAGCCTGCGCAATTCCAAGCCGCTGCTTCATTCCCCCGGAAAAACCGCCTATCCTTTTGTGACCTGTGTCTGAAAGGTTTACAAGCTCTAATACTTCATCTATTTTCTCCACCCTTTGAGCTTTGGTTATACCCTTTATGCAGCACATATATTTCAGAAAATCACGGGCATTATAGTTCGCATAAAAGCTTGGATACTGCGGCAGAAAACCGATTTTCGCACGATAATCCGCACCCATGCTGTCAATGCTTTTTCCGTCGCACAGAATACGACCGCTGTCAGCGTTCAGCAAACCTACAATAATGCTGATAAGCGTAGTTTTGCCAGCGCCGTTTGGTCCAAGCAGCCCGTATATTCCGTTGTTGAGGGATATATCAACTTTTTTCAGAGCGGTTTTCTTGCCGTAAGTTTTTGATATGCTTTCAATTTTGAGTTCCATATTATCCCCCGACGCTTAATATTTGTACCGGAAAACCTGCTGTTCAGTGCCGACAGAGTAAACGACAATAACGCTGCGGTCATCAATAAACGATAGGTATGATACATTAACATTTGATGATTTGGAATAATCAGCGCTCCATTCCGCAATGGATTTTCCGGTGTTATAGACGGTAAAATTGCAGGAGTCGTTTTGTATAAGATAAGTAAGGATGTACTCGCCCGAAGGAGAGATATAAGCGTGCTGGCTTTCGTCCGGCAGGTTCAAATCAAGCTCTGTTGGTTGTCCGTTTTCAAAAACTACGACCTTTCCCGAGGAATGAGCGCCATCTTTGACGTTGCGTTCGTCAAAAAGCACCTTTCCGCTTGAACTGCCTGAATACTCGGAATTGCTGTAACGCTGCTGTACGCTCTTTTCTCCCGACGCAGAAATTATTCCAACAAACTCCTGACGGCTGCCGCTCGCATAGCTATCAGCAATGTATGCAATATCGCCGTCTTGTGTATATCTCACATTTGCTACACCAAGCTCGTGGTCGATGTATATTTCCGCCCTTTCGCCGCCGGCTATTTTGTATGAATAGATACAGCTTTCTCCTAATTCGTTGTAGCAGGTGCAAATCAAGGTGCTTCCGTCGGGGGATATGTCGATTTCATTGGTGGAAATGTAATACTCCTGTGGGTCTTTACCCACCAAAGAATATACATCGGTTAATTTTGCATTTAGTTCGCTGTCAAATACCGCGCAGGTCAATCCCGTGCCATTTTCCGGCTGCATAAATACGGCAACGCCATTTTCCAATGCTCTTGCTTCAAGAAAAAGCATATCCTCATCAAAATCCTTGACTGAGATTTTTTCAAAGTCCTGCGAGTATTTTGTAATGCGGCTGAAGTCCTCAACCGTATAAATATAGCCGCCTCTTTTTTGAATGAAGCTGATAGTGCTGTCAAAATACTTCGTTAATTCATTTCCGCCGGAAGAAATGACTGTATTTGTATTTGATTCTATCTGTTCGGGTACGGTTTGGTTTTCCGCAATTTCTTCTGTTCCCATAGGGAAAATAGTGCTTGAATCGGAGATACATATTGTGCCGGAGAAACTTGTTTCAGTAGGAACGCTTATCGCATACACAGAATGCTTTTCAGCGGAATTGTCAACCGGTATATCTATCTGCTCGGATATGTAATAGCCCTCTTTTAAGTGATAGTCGAGATAATCGCAATCAGCTTTGATTTTCACAGGGGTATTATCAACAAATATGGTTGTCCGATATTGTGAGTTTGTTCCGCCGAAATCTTCCAGAGTAAGCGATACTTTTCCAAGCTCATTAGAGAAAACTTCTGAGTCGCCAAAATCGCCGTACAAATTCAGCGTATGGTTTTCAGCCGCCGAAGCGCTTGTAAGGGAATACCTGTTCAAAATCTCATCACCCATCAATGAGGTGTTTTCTATATCATATCCGCATAGTGAGTGATTCTCGGAATCCGCTTCAAATGTAAGGGTTGACGGAACCAGTTCAAGAAGCTGATGATTATTGCCGTATTTCTCATTCTGCTTTGCGATATATGACGGCTCCAGCATTGAAGCAAATTGAAGATTGAGTACATCGCCTTTCTTGCCCGTGTTAGGCTTAAACAATATTTTTGTAACACGCCTTTCGCCCGCCTTTAGGTCAAATGTGTGCATATAGCTTTGCTCGTCCTGCTCGTTTATAGAGTATTCCTGCGGAATACCGTCAACGAAGATTAGAAAGCCGGTTTCCAAATCAAATGAGCCGTTCTGATAATACATATCAAGCTCAATCGGCTCTCCGGTGTAAGTACATTTTTCGGGGAAATCCACAAAACCGAATTTGTAGCCAAGCATTATTGTTTCCGACCCTCCGCCAATAACAAACGGATTTTCGGTTTCAGATGTTTCGGGGGCGGGTAAACTTAGTTCCTCCTGCCTGCCGCACGCACAAAGGGACAGTATTATTGAAAATGTGGTCAGAATAGATATTATTCTTTTCATTGATAAAGCCTCCATAGCAGTATAGTAGCGCGCCAATTATATTAAATTAAGTATAGCACTAATACTGTTGAAGTCAATATATTCTGCTCTGAGCGGGCGAAATTTGGCGTTGAGCGTTTGCCTATATATTTACAAATGCCTTTCTTTTTGATATAATGGATATAAATGAAGAACTGCCAAACACTTTTATACAAAGGAGCAGAAAATGATTAGAATTGCTATTTGTGATGACGATATTCAGTATCTGAAAAGAGAAATAGGTAAGTTGGTCTGCAAAATATCTGCTGAAATGAATGTTGAGGTAGAAATCAAACTTTTTTCAGGCGGAAATAAACTGATAGATTATTTTAAAGCAGGGAAATACTTCGATATTGTAATCCTTGATATAGATATGCCGGAAATCAACGGAAAGATTTTGGCAGAGCAACTCAGGGCAATAGACAGCTCGTTCTATCTGGCATTTTTGACCTCCCACAAAATGGAAGTGTTCGATTCAATAAAGTACAACTTCAACGCATTTATTCCCAAAGATTTTGAACCTTCCAAGATTGAAGCCGAGTTAAAACGGGTGATAAATGATTTTGTTTCCGGCAATCCCGAATCTGAGCTTTTTGAGATAATCCGAGAGGGCTTGACCTCTTTCGTTAAGATACCCATAAAAAATATCCTGTTCATTTACCTATCTGACAAGCAGCTGCGCCTTAGAACGCTGAACGAAGAACTTCTGCTGACAGAGAGGGTATTTTCCGCTGTTGCTGACAAATTCAGAAACAAAGGATTTTATGAGCCGCACAGAAACTATCTTGTGAATGTGGGAAAGATTACAGAAATCTGCGACAATTACGCTATTCTGTGTAACGGTGAAAATATTCCTGTCAGTAAAAGAGCAAGAAAGGGTTTGATACAAGCCGTTGCTAACTATATCTTAATGGAGGAAGCTTATTAAACTATGGAAGCATTGAATTTTGCATTATGTGCCATTGAATACGGAATCATTTTTGCGGTTTTTGACTTCCTTCTGACACCGAGGTACAACAAGTTGATTACGGTTGCCGCTGCGGCTATAAGTACGGTATTGGTCTATGTGCTGTCTGACCTGAATATTGTCATTAAAGCTTTGTTCTTTGTGCTTTGGCTAACGATAGTGAGCAGTGTACTTTATAGGAACAAATTGTATATTAAAACAGCGTTTTCAATGCTGACATTATACACATTTTATATTATTGATGTAATTTTTGGCAATCTATTCTCGCTTGTTCTTGGGCAGCAGTTCCTTGATGTTTTTTATAGTGATATTTTGACCCGCGCAATAGTCTGTCTGTTAATAAAGCTGGTTGACGCAGCAGTCTTTGTAGTTATTGCAAAGGCGTTTTCAAAGGTTGACTTTAATCTTGGAAAGAATATCTGGATGATGTTTAATGTGGTTATGGGTGTGTTTTTGGCTGTAACAGTAGCATTTATTCAGTTATATTCACAGGTGGAACAGGACGGAACTGCTGCGGTAATGTATTTGATACTATCGCTGTC
The DNA here is from genome assembly GCA_945873955.1 of uncultured Clostridia bacterium. Lineage (GTDB taxonomy): Bacteria > Bacillota > Clostridia > Oscillospirales > Ruminococcaceae > CAG-115. The sequence goes on from CAMCFA010000031.1 coordinate 17,691, forward strand.
ATTCTTTGTAATGAGCATGATCGTTATATACTTCTTCACATATCTTTGCTCCAGTTTTCAGCAAAAGCAAAGGCTGTATATGCTTGAAACAAGCTACAAATCAATGGAGGAAAAGCTATCAGTTCAGACAGAGAACTCTCGAAAGCTGCAAAAGGTAAGGCACGATATTAAAAATCATCTTATGAATATACGAGTTTTGCTGAAAGAAGAAAACTACGACAAGGCAAACAGCCTATTGAGCGAGGCTATCGGGCAAACAGATGATATCAACATCAGCATTGAAAAATCAACCGGAAACAGCATTGTAGACGCTGCGGTTGCTTACAAGGCAGCTATTTGCAAGAACAGAAATATACGGTTTGATTATGAATTTCAACCCTTGCCGCAGCTGAGTATAAATGATATTGATATATCCTCGGTTATTTCAAATCTTCTGGATAATGCTATCGAGGCAGCAGCAAAATCAGCGGAGCCGCACATATTCCTTAAAATAAAAATGCACGGGAACTACCTATCAATTGTCGTGAATAACACATACTCCAACGATATTCGCCAAAGTACAAACGGCGGGCTACTGTCTACTAAGCCTCATTCTGATGAGCACGGACAAGGTACGCAGATAATAAAACAGATTGCTAATAAGTATGATGGGGATTCGTCTTGGAAAGTGTCCGGAGATTATTTTCAGACGAGTGTTATTTTGAAGAATAGTCACAACAAAAACTAAATGTTTGTCATACTTTTTTATACTCATTGACAACACTATTTTGTCCCACAAGGTGTCCTTGGTAAAAAAACATATTCATAGTTGACATTCAGGATAATTCGTAGTATAATGATAATAGAAAAAACAAGGTGAGGTAAGATTATGACTATAAAGAAAATAAGTAGTTTAGTTGATGTCAAGGATAAGGACACTTTATATTTACTTTATTCCCAATATGATGATTATGGTTATTGCACGACCTACAATGCTTATGTTTATTCAGATATAATACCAACATATTTAGGTACAGTTAAAATCGGCTGCCAAGATTTGGACTTAAAAGCCAAGAAAGGACAGTCTCAGAACGGTTTTGCATCATATTCAGTAAACGATATACTTAAAATCGACCCGATAAGTGGATTGAATGACGAATTTTATTCTCTTGGTCAAAGTATAGATTACTATAAGGAAATTAATAATTATTTCGGTAATGAAAGTCAAGAAGTGTTTAAGGCAATGAAAGATTTAGCTTTTAATTTTGAACATTTTCAACAGTTATATTCAGCTCATGAACCTTGCCTAATCAATTCATTAATGCGTGACTTACATTATCCCAATGTAGAACAATTCCATCGCATTTCTGTAGGTGATGCAGCACTAACAAAATACGATTTCATGTTTTCTTGTGAGGAGAGCCGTATAGAGTTTCAAGTTGACCCATACAGTACTCCTCCAAGCAACATTCATGTTCTTATCGGAAGAAATGGCGTTGGAAAAACAAGACTCCTTTATAATTTGGTTTGCAAATTCTTGAAAGATATGGATGTTGAAATAGATGCCCAAAAGTCGACAAAATACTCTGTTGATGAAAGATTAGTACTTAACAATAATAAAACAAGCTTTGCAGGAATCGTTGGAGTATCATTTAGCGTTTTCGATGATGGTTTCTCATCAATATATCCTCTATATAATTCTGATGAACCGAATGAAAAGAAAGTAACAGAAGATTTCAATAAAAAATATAAATATATAGGTCTTATGAAAAGAACACTACTGAAAGATGGGGAAAAGCCTGATCACGGAATAAAAACTATCGTGGATTTCACAGATGAATATATAGATATATTAGATAGTATTTCCAAAGTTGATTACAAAAAAAGATTGTATCAAGAAATATGTCAAGAGCTTGAAACCGATGTTATATTTAGCGACCACAATTACAGTTCCATGATAAGGGACTATTTTGACAATCGATTGGAAACTAATAAGGTGAAGGAGTATTTTAGTAAATTAAGTTCTGGTCATATGATTATAGTTCTGTCGCTCACAGAACTGTGCAATTTCATACATGAAAAGACAATTGTATTAATTGATGAACCAGAAATACATCTTCACCCCCCTCTATTATCAACATACATTCGGACACTTTCAATGCTATTGCGAAAGAGAAATGCTGTTGCAATAATTGCAACACATTCACCAATAGTCTTGCAGGAAGTGCCTGAAACTTGCGTTACCAAAGTTGACCGAATTGGTCGTCAAATGATGTTCAGCAGACCCGGTATCGAAACATTTGCTAGCGGAACAGATCAATTGACAAGAGATATATTTGGGTATGAAATAATAAAGACGGGATTTTACAAATTACTCCAAGAAAACCTGTGTTCTGATTTTGAGGCTACTTTTAATTTGTTTCATGGTCATGTAGGTTCATTGGGTCAAATCATGATACAGGGATTATTGCAAAAGGAAGGAAGTGCTGACAACGAAGAAAATTGATAAGCCGCAAATTGATCAGAAAATAATATGTGATTCTATTCCCGATTTTGATCTACAATATCAACACAGAATTATTGACAAATCCCTGCATTATTTAGAAAGCCTAGATGATTTAGCGAGATTTGACAAAGACGAGAGTAGTTTTAAGGAATCATATCCGGGTTTTACTGAACATATGAAAAAAATGTATTCTGAGCGATTTACTAATTCGAGATACCCAAATGCTTATGAACTTTATATAAAAATTAGGACATCACAACCGTATTGCCCTTATTGCAACTTTAGGAGTCGATTTCCAAGTCAGATAGATCACTATCTTCCAAAATCTGTGTTCCCGACATTTGCACTAACAGTTGATAACCTGGTTCCTATTTGTTCTGATTGCAATAAGAAGAAACGAAATATTGTACAAATTGAAAAGTCAAAGAGAATAATCCATCCTTACTATGATGAGTTTGCAAATAAAGCGTTTGATTATATTGGATGCGAAATCATAGAGGAAAATCCCATTGGTTTCAAATTCTACATACAGAAATCCGATGCCATTGATGATGAGCAGTTCCAAAGATTACAAACGCATTTTAATCTTTTAGCATTAGATAAGCTTTATAAAGCAGATTTCGAAGCTGATTTTGTTTCATATATAGAAGAGTTGAAAATTATACTCAATGAATCCGATATAGAAGATACAAAGAAAGCATTAGAACGCAAAATAAAATCATTGAAGCTAAGCAAACAGGCTCCTTGGAGATACGCCGGGTACAATGCTCTCTTTAATTCAGATTGGTTTTTTAACACCTATTTACAAAAGCTTAAACAAGAAAACAATGTAACTTAAACGCTTTTGAATCACATATACTTATTGAAGAATTATTATCAGTCGTCAAATGTACCATTATTTCTGTTACACTTAAATAGCGATGAACAGTAGAGCGTTTTATATGATTGCAAGAAAACAAATACTGCGGCGGTTTAGTTTTGTTGGACTATACAAATCATTATGAAAAGAAAAACTTCTTTTTATAAACTCCTTGGCACGGATAGTGTTATGTTCTTACTACATGGAACTGTGCCGTTCTTAACCCCGTAATTATGGGTTTGATTTTTTCAGCAGGAATAGCGTGGTAAACCACGCTACCTAACGCCGCACCGCCAAAGGCGCTGCCCTTGATTAACACATTTAAAAGTGGTTACTTTTTGCACACCTCTGCTTCTGAGAAGATAGTATAAATGGTACGTCTAAACGACATGGAAATGCAAAAGAAATTCAACGGCATTACATGAAATTCCCTGCACTGCCTTTGGCGGTGCGGTGTCGTGTAGAGGAACGAAGTTCCTCTATTCCTGCCAAAAGGTAGATTGCGGCGTTTTCTGCCTGTTGAATTGCTGAAAAAAGAAAGAATTGATGTAACAAAAATAAAAAAGCTGCCGCTTATTCTTTAAGCCGAGTGTGTCAAAATACTCGGAAAAGATGTGAGCGGCAGCATATTTTATCCTAGAATACCAAAAGGACAGACTCTCAAATCGGTTAAACTTCTTTTCGTACCAAAAGTATGCTTATTCCGCTCCATTTGGTACGCATAGTCAGCTATATATTTTCTCTGCTTATCTCTCTGTACCAAATGCACCAAAACTTCCGCTCCTTAGGTACGATTGCCGAACAGCAGCGGATTGACCTCCAGAACGGGTGACGGCTTGCGCCCATAGCCTCGGTAGTTAGGCTCAACCTCACGCAGCCAGCCGTAATCAATCAAAGCCTGCACAGGCTTGTTCAGCTCGTCCATCGTGTGGAAATTTCGGCAGAGGTGGAGCAGGTCGCGGCGGCTAGATTTCTGATTACAATCATCCTTTTATAATCAATATACGACTAATCACTAGATTATTTGGGAAGGTACGATATAGAAACAAGCCACCGCAAATGCAGTGACTTGTAATACTTTTATTATTTATTCGTAGAATCATCTACAATACTATGCAGTTTTCTTGAACAGAATGAATGCAATCTATGTGGAACAATAAAGACTATTCTACGACGTTCATCAATACAAGCCTGTCGTTCCTCGCATGAAATATTTGTTTTGCAAAATGTATCTTTCCATTTTACATTAAAGCGCCACAATTCTAAATAGCTTCTAATTGTACCACTTGCTTTAGTAATTAGAGGAGTAATAAACGATAATGACAGAATTGCATCATTTACAGTATCGTTCCCATACAATATCACGAATACTATAGCAGCTACGACAAATAGTAATATCACAAAAATAATTAGCGATTTCGTCAGCATATTATCAAACAGCTTATTCTGACGCTGACACTCTCTAACAGCCTGTTCTTGCTGAACATTCTCATCAATAATATACCAATCCTTGACACCATGTTCTTTGTCAGTACCACAGTGATTGATTTGCCGTATATAGTCTTGAGAATGAGTATTCTTCTCTGTGGCGGCATATTCTTTCAGCTGTTCTTCGGTATAATTGTTAAAATATATTGGACAGGAGAATCCAAAAAGCTTATAATCTATCAATTGCCTCGTAGCTGCCCCTATCTGCGTACACTCTTTAGTTTTCTCCGCAAAAAACGGAAGAATGAATATTGAGATCGTCATAGGAATCACAACCGCCCAAACTCCTAGGTATGATGCTATGCAAGGAATCTTGACTAACAAACCAGCAATACATATAAACCAACTACACTTGGCATACCATTCTGCACGATTATAATGCCTTTTGGCAGAATATTGTAGCATTAACATATATTTTTCATTTTGTTTCTTATATATTGTGTTCATAAGAACACACCTCCTTTATTGACAAATAATCTTTATTGATTCTTGATTTCACCTCAGGGCGCTGAGCATTATACAGCTGGGTTTTATGACAATATCTAATACGTTTTTTACTCCCACATGGACACAGAAAATGACCTCTGTATTTATGGGCTAATGTATATCTCATACACTTATACACTTTAGCTACCGAGTCGACATTAAACAATTCCATATAAAACTCTGCAACACCTTTTTTGCCATGGCTGCGGTCACCAAACGGATATTGGTGCTTATCCATATAGTATTCGTATGAGAAAAAATATGGAACGACAAAACGCTCAAACCACTTTTCTATATCAAATAGTCCATTTTCAAGACAAGTCAGTTCAATTTCTGCATCGACTCCTAAACAAAGACCGCCATCCGGATATCTGTGCGGATATTTTTCACTTATCTTGTTTCCTGTTTCTTTTGCATAAGGAAGTCTATTATCATACACATTTATCGTAATAGAATATTCTTTACAATATACCGTATCACCATATACTCTGTTTAACAGAAAGCTTCCTTCTATTGAAAGAAGCTCTCCGTCAGCAGAATACTTACAGACTAAATCGGGATACTGTAAACACAACAATTCCAGATTCTTGATCTTAAGCATTAGGTTTCCCTCCAAGGCTTTGCGGGAAAAACAGGTTTGGGCGGCGGACAATAGCTTTTCCTGATTTCCGACTGATTCACAAAATCGTTACCAAATGATTCGCACATAGCGCTGAAAAATCTGGAATCATCATTCAGAATAAATGCACCCATAAAGTTCTCCTTGATTACCTTAAGCCAGCCGAAGAATGCTTTTGCCTTTTGTTCTCCGTTTGACTGGTTCCATGAATCCAGCAAGTTATCTTCAGGATTAACGGGATTATTGAGAATCCACTCTCCTCTATGCTTAAGGATAAGCGAGCGCTGTTCGTATTCTCCGGTACTTTCGAAATATATATCCAGCCCTGCATAAGATGTGATTTCCTCAACGATAAATGCCAGCAAGTCAACCGGATGAAGGTTGACATCAGCATTCTTAGCAACAGTAGCTGCAAGCGTGGTTATAATAGCCGAAATTGGTTTCAAATCACTATTTAGCCTGCTGAAATAAACATCGCGATGTCGTTTCAATATTTGAATAGCAATTTGTAAAGAAGACCTTTCCTCGTCGGAAGGTATTTCCTCTATTTCAGCTGCATCTGCTCGTGACTCGAACATAATTTTTCGCTGGTCTCGGCTGAATTTAAGGAAAGGACTATTGATTTCATCAAACCATTCCTTATACCCTAACGGATTATTAGTTGACCACTCATATGTAGTTAGAGTAGTCTTTTTCGTAATTGCTACCGACTGCTCAACATAAGAAATTGTTTGCGGAGAAGACTTTTCTTTAAGCCGAGTCAATGTTGAATCATCTTCAGGAACACATGGAACAACATCAATGTTAAAGCCAACACCGTTTTCATCAGCAAAATCTATCGTCCAGCAAGTATCGTATTCAGTTGGAGATTTTTTATATCGCTTGCACTCAGCTATAATATCCCCCACCGTTTTCTTAATGCTCTCCGCCGAAGTATCTGCTTTGTCTTGATGTACTACAACAACTGTATCGAGATCATAGTTAGCGTCTTCACCATTTTTTATTGGTCGAACAACAGTTCCGGTAGCAAATGATCCTTGTGGATATATATCACATTCAAGACCATTATCGTTTAGACGCTTTCCCAATGCCTCATATTTATCGACAGCATTTTCATACATCGAATGGGGCAAATCAAGATCCTTGATAAGCCTTACTATATCCATTTTTCTTTGTTCAATTGACAATAATTTTTCTCCTTGTATTTGTATTTATAATTCCCCCGAAAATTATAAAGAAATCCTTAAGTAACAATCAGCCGAAATATGAAACTAATATTGACTGGGGTTCATAACTGCTGAATCCACTGATAACAAAGATGTTATCAATCTCTAAATTCTCATAAAGCATCATCCTCTCAAAAATACAACCCCTCGTTAGCACTCGTTTCTTTCAAGTGCTAACAGCATTATAGCACAAACCGTATTTTTTGTCAAGTCAAACTTTGATTAAAAGTGATTTTTTCTCTTTTAATACTGTTTATTTGTACAAACGCAACAAAACTAGCACTTTTTTTGTGAAAAAACAATTGTTAATGTTGACATCACAATAGAAATAGTATATAATAATAAAGAAGTGAGGTATGTATATGTTAATGGAATTCACAATTGGAAACTTTATGTCTTTTTCAGAAAAACAGACGCTTAGTTTGAATGCAGGAAAATTCAGATTAAATTCAGACAGGCTTTACAAAGATAACAATTGCAAAATCCTAAAGTTTATGGCTGTATATGGAGCGAACGCTTCAGGTAAATCTAATTTGATTGATGCGTTCGGCTGGTTTCAAAGTTTTGTGGTTAGTGGACTTAAGCGTGCCTCTTATCAATTATATTGCAAAATCGAAGAAAAATATAAGAGTGAGCCTTCCCACTTTTCTATCAAAGTAAAAATTGATGAACATTTTTATACATACGGATTTGATGTTATATTGAATACATCTTCAATTGTAAAAGAATATTTATATGAAATACTTAAAAATGGCAATGAAAAAATGGTATTCGAGCGAAATGTTCCTACTGGCACTTTTACAACTGGGCCATATTTCACCTCTGAAGAATTATTAGAACGCATAAAAATATATGGTGAAGATGTAAAAAACGATGGGTCTGTTTTATTCTTGAAAATAATGAATCAAAACAAAGCTTCATTATATGAAAAGAAAAACAAGTTATCAGTTTTCAAAGACATTTATTTTTGGATAAAATACAAGCTGGATATCAATACTCCAGAAAGCACAATTACCAATTACCTCTTACTAAAAGATGGTGAGAGATTACAGCAAATCATCGATAAGTTAAAATATTTCGATTTTGGCATCGAAAACTTCCATATGGTAGAAATTACCGAAGATAAGGTTGCGGCAAATCTTCCTAAAGATTTTCTTAATGATGTTCAGCAAGATCTCCAAGCACAGAAAGATGAAACTAATAACACTTCTGCCCAGAATCCAGCCGTGCTAATTCGCACCTATGACAATATCTATTCCGTGGAACTTAGCGAAAACGGTACACTGGTTTATCGCACATTGGAATTCAAGCACAAAAACTCATCAGCTTCTTTCACATTATCAGAAGAATCAGACGGTACAGTTCGGTTACTGAATATAATTGAAGTTCTTTTAGAGACAGATAACGATAAAGTCTATATCATCGACGAAATAAACAGAACTTTTCACCCACTGCTCACCATAGAATTCATCAGAGAATTCCTTGAGTTGGCAAAAATTCGTGATACACAACTGATTGTCACCACACACGAGTCTCAGCTTATGGATTTGAAACTATTACGGAAAGATGAAATATCTTTTATTAACAAAAGCAATTCTGGGTATTCAACCATAGACTCACTTGATAAATATGATGATAGATTTGATAAGAAAATTCTTAATGAATATTTTCTTGGAAAGTATCATGCGATTCCAATTTTCAAATCAGATTAAGATACATTCTTGCAAATACAATTGCTACCGCTTTTGCCTTGTTAGAGGATATTTGAAAACCTCTCACAAGCTAAAGCGGCAGTATTGTTTTATCATAATGTACCAAATGTACCAAAACAAATATAGTATACTGATGAACTACAAATCAGCGTACCAAATGCACCAAAACTTCCGCACCATTAGGTACGCTTGCCGAACAGCAGTGGATTGACCTCCAAAATGGGCGACGGCTTGCGCCCAAAGCCTCGGTAGCTAGGCTCAACCTCACGCAGCCAGCCTAAATCAATCAAAGTCTGCACAGACCTATTCAGCTCGTCCATTGTGTGGAATTTACGGCAGAGGTGGAGCAGGTCGCGGCGGCTTATGCACTGTTTGCTGGAAGTCTTTATCTTATTGAGAACATACTCCTCGTCACTTCTCTCAATGTGTCGGTTGCTGCGGAAAGCATAAATCGCACAGCACTTGTAATACTCGGCAAGCTGAATTGCCGCGGTCATTGTCATTTCATTAATTATAGCTGCCGGCTCTATTCCTGCATTGGAATACGCTATGCAATGAATCAGACCGCACAGCTTTAGTATCAATTTCGGGTAATTCTCACACCACTCAGGGCAGACAGCGAACTCACTTTTCAGCCTAGAATAAATGTTGGTGGCACAATAGTCCGAAAATAGTTTCGTAGCGTCATCACTTAGCGTCAATGTCATGCAAGCCCTGTTGCAATACATCTTTGTATAAAGCACACGCTCGAAAAGCCGTTGAAACTGACCTCCCTCACCTAAATCGCGTTCATGGACAGAACCCACATCACGCGCCGGAACAGCAAAAAGCAGTTCGCAGGACTTTTCGTGCGAGGGTATATCCCCCCAGAAATCCTGAAAGTAGTTCAGTGAGATATTAGGCAAATCCATATCTTCCACGGCATGGGCATTTTTGAACAGAATACAACAGTTCCCGTACTTTTTCTGAAACAGCTCTCTTGCGTTACAATATGAGCGGGTAATAAAGCCCTTAACTGCAGGATTTTCAAATATAAACGAAAACAAGTTAAGCTGAACCGTATCCCCGAAGCAACTCACCTCAAACAGATTGCTGAAAAGAGAAGAACAGATGGTCAAATAGTAGGTTGCGGGAATTGCCGGGTCGAATTCCTTTGCCCTTTCAGACATTGAACGAATCGGTTCGGGCAGACAGCGCACAGGGTACGGCGGAATGTCGCTACGATTCGCGCTGAACGAAATAGGTTGTTTCCAAAGTTCCATATAATCGCCTCCTTACTTCATGCCTTCGGTTTCAATGTAGAGCTTCGCCAGCGATTTCGCAAGGCGTTCCATTGCGGGACTAGCCATGAGGTCATCAACATTTATTGGTGTGATGACGCTCGGTTTCGGAAACGAAACAGGCTCACCGGCTTTAGCGCGGTCATAAATCTCGTGTGCGTCGGGTGGTATGGTGGTTTTTACAATCATGGTTGTGTTCCTTTCTTTCTGTATTTTCGTTTTCGTTGCGTTATAGCAACTGTAACATATATAATACCACATATTTTTCCCGACGTCAAGAGGTTTCAACAAAAAATATTACTATTTCGTAAAATTTATTTCTCAAAAAGGACTTGACAAACAATTGATTAGTTGCTATAATGTAATCACCGTTATTTAGGAGGTTTTCAAAAATGTCAAGTTTCAAGAGCAGAATGGCTGAGGTTATGAAGATGAAGAACATTCGCCAGACCGAGGTGTCCGCGGCTACGGGCATACCCAAAAGCACGCTCAGCCGCTATATGAAGGGAAGTTATGAGCCAAAGCAGGAAAACTTATACGCTCTCGCAGAGTTTTTCGGGGTAACACCTTCTTGGCTGCTGGGTTACACCGACGACCCAACGGACAAGGATTACCGGAAAATCCCGAAAGAAGAACCCGCGGAGAAGAAAACAAGCGTGAAATCCGTGCTTGAACTTCTTTTCAGCAAAACAAACATTTACAACCGCATTAAGCCGGAGCAAGCGCTGAATATCCCGAAGGACTACATTGAATGCTATCCGAATGACACGCAGCTTGCGTTCGGAAAATGGTACACTTGTAGCTTACGCAAGGACGGCGTTTTCGTTCTGATGACCTACGAAAAAGGAAATATCCGCACATTTCTGCAATACATGGCTTGTTTCAAACAAACTTCGGTTGAAGAAATCGCCGCCACAGCAGGTCTGAAAGAAGATTTCCTCACCCGCCTTGCGACAATCAGCGAGGAAGATATTTTCTTTTCAGAAATCAAGGCAATCGCCAAGTATTTTGGGCTGACAACTAACTGCGTAATTGGTGATGCTCTCAACCCGTACATTATTGAAGCGGTTGCGGACAAAATCGGAGATGACAAGGAACTTAATGTTCAGCTTGAGAATTTCAAGACTATTGCTGAGCGCCACTACTCCATAATCGGGTTTGAGTATATTCGGAATATCGCGGAAATGTTAAATTGCGAGATAACTGACCTTGTGTATTTCAATCAATTTGAACAGATGAATTCCACACGGGAAACCGACGAGGACGAAAAGGAGCTTATCCGCAAGTACCGTTCGCTGAATGACGACGGACAGCGCAGGATGAAAGACTACCTTGACGACCTAATTTCCGGAAAACGCTATATGAGATAAGGAGGAACTATGCTAAAGAAAGCCGCAATTTATGCGCGTTACTCCTGCGA
>CAMCFA010000032.1 GCA_945873955.1 uncultured Clostridia bacterium
GCCCACGGCAGCCACGGACAACCTCACAGATCAACTACAACTCCTCGCCAAATTATAATTTATCCCCCCCATTTTCCCAGAATTTCGCAGATACCCCCGGAACAAAATGCACAAATATCAAAATTTTTTCGCATAACTGGTATTTCTCACTTGACATAACCCGAAAATTGTCTTATAATAGAAGTGTTGATGTATTAAGAGAATCCCGCAGATATCCCTGCGGCGTTTCCTTAATGTGGAGTAAGCCGCCGGTTTCCGCTGCGGTTTACCAGAAATGTGCGGGATTAGTCCGCATAAATTTACAGGAGGCAATTCAATGAGAGTCTATAACTTCAGCGCAGGTCCCGCTATGCTGCCGGAGGAAGTACTTCAGGAGGCAGCAGACGAAATGCTCGACTACCGGGGAACCGGCATGTCCGTAATGGAGATGTCCCACCGCTCAAAGGCTTACGACGCTATAATCAAGGAAGCCGAAAAGGATATCCGCGAGCTGATGAACATTCCCGACAACTACAAGGTACTGTTCTTACAGGGCGGCGCTTCCCAGCAGTTCGCAGCAGTCCCCATGAACCTCATGAAGAACAAGAAGGCTGCCTACATAATCACCGGTCAGTGGGCTAAGAAGGCTTATCAGGAAGCGAAGATCTACGGCGACGCTGTTGCTGTGGCTTCCTCCGCAGACAAGACCTTCTCCTATATCCCCGACTGCTCCGACCTCGACATTCCCGAGGACGCTGACTACGTTTACATCTGCGAGAACAACACTATCTACGGCACAAAGTACAAGACCCTCCCCAACACCAAGGGTCACACTCTGGTCGCTGATGTTTCCTCCTGCTTCCTGTCCGAGCCGGTAGACGTTACCAAGTACGGCGTTATCTACGGCGGCGTTCAGAAGAACATCGGTCCTGCCGGCGTTGTTATCGCAATAATCCGCGAAGACCTCATCACCGACGACGTTCTCCCCGGAACTCCCACCATGCTCAAGTGGAAGACCCAGGCAGACAACGACTCTCTTTACAACACTCCTCCCTGCTACGGTATCTACATCTGCGGCAAGGTATTCAAGTGGATCAAGAAGATGGGCGGACTTGAGGCAATGAAGGCTCACAACGAGAAGAAGGCAAAGATCCTGTATGATTTCCTCGACAGCAGCAAGCTGTTCAAGGGCACTGTTGAGCCGAAGGATCGCTCCCTTATGAACGTTCCGTTCGTTACCGGCAACGAGGAGCTTGACGCTAAGTTCGTCAAGGAAGCTGCTGCGGCTGGCTTTGTGAACCTCAAGGGTCACAGAACTGTCGGCGGCATGAGAGCTTCTATCTACAACGCTATGCCTATCGAGGGCGTTGAGAAGCTGGTAGAGTTCATGAAGAAGTTCGAGGCTGAAAACGGCTAAGGCTGTCGATAAACCACCATCTGCGTCGTCACCCACATAACGGCAGGCACAAAGCCTAGCCGTTATGCGGGTTCCTAGCATCTGGCGGCTTCTCGACACCCTGAAAACTATATTTTTCAATATGCTGGTGTAAAAGCTGTAATAAGGAGATTTTTGAAATGTTTAACGTACTTACACTCAACAAGATCGCAGCATGCGGCACCGACCTGCTGGATAAGAGCAAGTATACCGTCGGCGACGACATTGCAAATCCCGACGCTATCCTCGTTCGCTCCGCTTCAATGCACGAAATGGAGCTGCCCTCTAACCTGCTCGCTATCGCAAGAGCCGGCGCAGGCGTAAATAATATCCCGATCGACAAGTGCAGCGAAAAGGGTATCGTTGTATTCAATACCCCCGGCGCTAACGCAAACGCAGTTAAGGAGCTGGTTATCGCAGGTCTGCTGCTGTCCTCCAGAAAGATCCCCGCTTCCATGGAGTGGATCAAGACCCTCAAGGGCAAGGGCGACGAGGTCGGCAAGCTGGTCGAAAAAGGCAAGAGCCAGTTCGTAGGTCCGGAGATCATGGGCAAGAAGCTGGGCGTTATCGGTCTGGGCGCTATCGGTATTCTGGTAGCTAACGCATGCGCAGAGCTTGGCATGGACGTTTACGGCGCTGATCCGTACCTTTCCGTTGAGAACGCGCTGAAGCTGTCCGGCAAGGTACATTATGTAAAGAGCAACAAGGAGATCTTCGAGCAGTGCGATTACATCACCCTGCACGTTCCCGCTCTGCCCGACACTAAGGGCATGATCAACGAGGAAGCTATCGCCTCCATGAAGAAGACCGTTCGCCTGCTGAACTTCTCCAGAGATTCTCTGGTTGACGAAAAGGCTGTTATTAACGCTCTCGCAAACGGCGGCATGGCTTGCTATGTAACAGACTTCGCTACCGACGCGCTTATCGGCGTTGAGGGTGTTGTGGCTCTGCCGCACCTTGGCGCTTCCACACCGGAGAGCGAGGATAACTGCGCTGTTATGGCAGTCAAGGAGATCGCTAATTACATCGAAAACGGCAACATCAAGAACTCCGTAAACCTGCCGAATGTTGAGATGTCTATCACCGGCAACGCGAAGATCTGCGTTATCCACAAGAACTCCGAGGGTCTGCTGAACAACATCACCGCTCCGGTTTCCGCTGCGGGTATCAACATTGAGAACATGGTAAGCAAGTCCAAGAAGGACTACGCGTACACCTGCCTCGACGTAAAGGGCGACGTTTCCGGCATTGAGGCTTCCCTCAAGGCTGTTGCAGGCGTTGTTGCGGTAAGAGTTATCAAGTAATTCTATGCTTGAATACATGCCGGCGCGAGGAGGAGCTTTGCACCGGCTTTGTGTTTTTTTGAAAAATCTGAAAAAATTTCAGAAAAGCCCTTGACAAAACAGAGCGCATGGTGTATAATGTCTAGGTAATAAAGCAGAGCCACCACACTCTCACCCGCCGACGCTTTGGCTGTCAGGCGCGGTATGTTTAATGAGAATAAGCCAGCGGCATTTCATTTAAGCGTGAGCAGTGTGTTACTCACGCTTATTTTATTTCACAGCTAGATGAATTCAGAAAGGCGGTGCTTTGATATCGGCACGAAAGAACAGCTCATCAATGAGGAGATCCGTGAAAAGGAAGTAAGAGTTATCGGCGCAGACGGCGAGCAGCTTGGCATTATGGCAACTGCGGACGCTCTGGCAAAGGCGGTCGAGGCTGACCTTGACTTAGTTCTTATCGCTCCCACGGCGAATCCTCCGGTATGCCGCATTATGGACTACGGCAAATATCGTTTTGAGCAGACCAAGAGGGAAAAGGAAGCCCGGAAGAACCAGAAGCAGGCTGAGGTGAAGGAGATCAAGATGTCGCTCAACATCGACACCAACGATTTCAACATCAAGGTAAAGAACTGCATCAAGTTCCTCCAGAACGGTGACAAGGTAAAGGTCACTATTCGCTTCAGACGTGCAAGAGAAATGTCGCACATGAACCTCAGCGAAGAATTGATGAAGAAATTCCTCGACGCCGTGTCGGAGTACGGCGGCTCTGAAAAGCCGTCCAAGCTCGAGGGCAAGAACTACGCTATCGTACTCAGCCCCAAGAAGTAAGATGAGCGCAGGTGTTCCGGCTTAACGCCGCGAATCACCGGTGGGCGCACTTTAATGAAAATCTCAAGGAGGATAACAAAATGCCTAAGATCAAAACTCACAGCGGAGCGAAGAAGCGCTTCAAGCTGACAAAGAACGGTATGGTTAAGATGGGTCACACCAAGAGAAGACACATTCTTACCAAGAAGTCCACTAAGGTTAAGAGAGGCTTAAGAAAGGGCGCGTATGCTGACGTTACCAACGTAGCAGCAGTAAAGAGCCTTATTCCGTACAAATAATCCACATCTGCGGAATAAGTCCGCAACATAAGCTGACAAAATAACAGGAGGTAATGTAACATGGCACGCGTAAAGGGCGCACTCGCAACTCGTAAGAGAAGAAATAGAACATTAAAGCTGGCAAAGGGCTACTGGGGCGGCAAGAGCAGACTGTTCAAGACCGCTAAGGAAGCAGTTTGGAAGTCCGGTCAGTATGCTTACATCGGCAGACGTCTTAAGAAGAGAGATTTCAGAAAGCTCTGGATCACCAGAATTTCTGCGGCATGCAAGGCAAACGGCATGAACTACTCCACCTTCATGAACGGTCTGAAGAAGGCAAACATCACTCTGAACAGAAAGATGCTTTCCGAGATCGCAATCAATGACGCAGCAGGCTTCACTGCACTGACAGAGAAGGCTAAGGCAGCGCTTTAATCGTGAATATCTCACGTTCTGTTCCGGGGCGTGAGATTTTTCGCTATGTAGGGGGAATTGCTCCGTTGGTTATCACATCGAGAAAAAATGACGCGGTAAAGCGCTTCCGCGAGCTTTTCCGAAGCAAGAGCCTGCGCGACTCAGAGGCGCTTATCGCCGCCGAGGGAGATCACCTGTGCGGCGAGCTGGTGAAGTGCGGGTACGAGATCACCTCCGCGCTGCTCACCGAGAAGTCGCGGGAGAAATACCCGCAGACCGCCGGGGCGCTGTGCAGCGCCGCTGCTGAGTACTCAGTAATATCCGCCGAGCTTGCGGAATATATTTCCGATACGAAAGCGCCGCAGGGAATGTTCGCGCTGGCAAAGCGCCGTGAGTTCACCGGGGACTTCACCCGGGGAAAACGGCTGGTGCTGCTGGACGGGGTGCAGGATCCCGGCAATGTCGGGACGATAGTCCGCACCGCCGAGGCGCTGGGCTTCGACGGCGCTGTGATGTCCCGTGACTGCGCGGACGTCTGGTCGCCGAAAGCGCTGCGTTCCTCAATGGGGAGCGCGCTCAGGCTGCCCTGCATAACCGGGGATCTTGCGGACATCATAAAAAAGCTTAAAGCGCAGGGATTCACGGTCTACGGCGCTATGCTGGACGACTCCGCGGCGCGGCTGGGGGAGATAGCTTTCCCGGAGAAAGCGGCGGTGGTCATCGGCAGCGAGGGTGCGGGTATTTCGCGGGAGATCGCGGCGCTTTGCAGCCGGGCGGTGTATATCCCGATCTCCGGCGCAGAGTCGCTCAACGCTGCGGCTGCTGCGGCGATAATCCTGTGGGAGCTTTCCCGGAAGCGCTGAACGCTCTGCCGCTTGTGCGGCAGGCAGCGCAAAACCATAAGAATACTTTCGGCTTTGCGCTGTCTGTGAATTACTAAAAATCAAAATAGGGGGAACTTTTGTGCCGCACCTTGTAATATTAGAGTCGCCCTCAAAGGCGAAAACAGTTAAAAAGTACCTCGGAGAGGGCTATGACGTCATAGCCTCCACCGGGCATATCATAGATCTGCCGAAGTCCAAGCTGGGCGTAGATATCGAGCATGATTTCGCGCCGCAGTACGTCAACATGAAGGACAAGGCGGACGTTATCCGTGAGCTGAAAAAACACGCAAAGAGCAGCGACATCATCTACCTCGCGACCGACCCGGATAGAGAGGGAGAAGCTATCGCGTGGCATTTGTCGCATCTGCTGAATATCGATGAAAAAGCCCCGGTAAGGGTGACCTTCAACGAGATCACAAAGACCGGCGTACAGAACGGCATGAGCCACCCCCGCTGCATTGACAGCGACGTGGTGGACGCGCAGCAGGCGCGCCGTATCCTCGACAGGATCGTGGGCTATAAGCTGTCGCCGTTCCTGTGGAAGAAAGTCCGCAGGGGGCTTTCCGCCGGGCGCGTGCAGTCGGTGGCGGTGAGGATAATCGTTGACCGCGAGAACGAGATTCGCAGCTTCGTTTCGCAGGAATACTGGAGCGTTGACGCAAAGCTGCTGGCGGCGTCGTCCAAGCGGGCGTTCCCGGCGAAGCTGACCGAGGTTGACGGTGAGAAGATCTCCATAAGCAGCGAGGAAGAAGCAAACAAGCTGCTCAAACGGCTTGAGGGCGCTGAGTTCGTCGTTACCGGGCTGAAAAAATCCCAGCGGAAGAAGCAGCCCGCGCCGCCTTTCACCACCTCCACGCTTCAGCAGGAGGCGAGCCGCCGCTACTCCTTCCAGTCCCGCCGCACAATGAAGGCGGCGCAGGAGCTGTACGAAGGTATCGACGTGGCGGGAATGGGCGCTGTGGGTCTTATCACCTACATGAGAACCGACTCGCTGCGTATCTCCGACGAGGCAAAGGCTGCCGCGGCGGATCTTATCAAGGAGCTTTACGGCGCTGAGTATCTGCCGGAAAAGCCGCGGGTGTACAAGTCCAAGAGCAACGCTCAGGACGCGCACGAGGCTATCCGCCCCACCACCGTGAGCCTCACCCCGGACAAGGTAAAAGCGTCCCTCACCAGCGACCAGTATAAGCTGTACAAGCTGATCTGGGAGCGGTTCATGGCGAGCCAGATGCAGAACGCGGTGCTGGACACCGTTGCTGCGGACATCACCGCGGCTGGCTGCCTGTTCAAGAGCAGCGGCTATTCGGTGAAGTTCGACGGGTTCACACGGCTTTACGAGGAAACAAAGGACGCCGACGGCGAGCAGACCGGCGCGCTCCCCAAGCTGGAAAAGGGGGAGAAGCTCACCGCTAAGGAGGTTCTCGGCAACCAGCACTTCACCCAGCCCCCGGCGCGCTACAACGAAGCGTCCCTGATCAAGGAACTGGAAGAAAACGGTATCGGCAGACCCTCCACCTACGCGCCGACGATCTCTACGATACTTGACCGTCACTATGTGGAGCGGGAGCAGGGAAATCAGCTGAAGCCGACTTCGCTTGGCGAGGTCATCACCGAGCTTCTTAAAGATCATTTCAACAACATCGTGGACGTGAAGTTCACCGCAAAAATGGAGACCGACCTCGATAATATCGAGCACGGCGACAAGAACTGGGTGGAAGTGCTGCGGAAGTTCTACGACGGATTCTCAAAGACGCTGGACAAGGCAGAGGAGGACATGGAGGGCAAGCGGGTGAAAGTCCCCGACGAGCCTACCGATATCGTCTGCGAGGAATGCGGCAAGCCTATGGTCATCAAGATAGGACCCTACGGCAAGTTCCTCGGTTGCAGCGGCTTCCCGGAGTGCAAGTTCACGAAGAAGATAGTCACCGAAACAAAGGGGACTTGCCCCAGATGCGGCAAGAAAATGCTGGCGAAGAAGTCCAAGAAGGGCAAGCCGTTCTATGGCTGCGAGGACTACCAGAACTGCAACTTCATGACGTGGGACGTCCCGATAGAGGAGAAATGTCCGCAGTGCGGCGCGAGCCTGTTCAAAAAGACCGGGCGCATGGGCAAGATATACTGCGCGAAAGAGGGCTGCGGCTACGAAAGACCTCTTGATAACGACGCAAAGGACAAGAGTAATGACAGTTAAGGTTATCGGCGCGGGGCTTGCCGGGTGCGAAGCGGCGGTGCAGCTTGCTCGGCGGGGGTTCGACGTGGAGCTTCACGAGATGAAGCCGCAGAAGTACTCCCCGGCGCACAAGTACCACGGCTTCGGGGAGCTGGTCTGCTCCAACTCGCTGAAAGCCGCGCGTCCGGAGAGCGCCTGCGGGCTGCTTAAAGCGGAAATGCGGCGGTTCGGTTCGGTAATGCTGGAGGCTGCGGACAAGACCGCAGTTCCCGCCGGGGGCGCTCTGGCGGTGAACCGCACCGAGTTTTCCGACGAGATGACCCGGATAGTAAAAAGTTACCCGAACATCACGGTGATAAGCGGCGAGGTGACCGAGATTCCCGCGGGAAACGCAGTGGTATGCACAGGACCGCTTACCTCCGACGCGCTGGCGGCGAAGATAAGGGACGTATGCGGCGAGGGGCTTAGCTTCTATGACGCGGCGGCGCCTATCGTTGCGGCGGACAGCATTGATTTCAGCAAGGCGTTCTTCCAGACGAGGTACGACAAGGGCGAGGCGGATTACGTCAACTGCCCCATGACCCGCGAGGAGTACGAGGAGTTCTATGAGGCGCTGATAACCGCGGAGAGCGCTCCGTTAAAGGAGTTCGACCGCCCGGAGGAATCCGCAGGAATGCGTGTGTTCGAGGGCTGTATGCCTATCGAGGTACTTGCCAAGCGCGGCATGGAAAGCGTGCGCTACGGCTGCATGAAGCCGGTGGGACTTACCGACCCGCGGACGGGCTTCCGCCCTTATGCGGTGGTGCAGCTCCGCAAGGAGAACCGCGAGGGGACTATGTACAACCTTGTGGGCTTTCAGACCAACCTGAAATTCGGCGAGCAGAAGCGGGTGTTCTCAATGATACCCGGACTGGAAAACGCGGAGTTCGTGCGGTACGGCGTAATGCACCGCAACACGTTTATCGACAGCCCGCGGCACCTAGACAGGTGGTTCATGCTGAGAGGTTCGGACAACCTGTTCTTCGGCGGGCAGATAACCGGCGTGGAGGGCTACGTTGAGAGCGCCGCTTCGGGCATTATCGCCGGCAGGGCGCTGGCGGACAGACTTTCCGGCAGACAGCCGCTGGAACTGCCCCGGACAACTATGCTGGGGGCGCTGTGCAGCTATATCAGCGACAGCAGCGTTACAGACTTCCAGCCTATGGCGAGCAGCATGGGGATACTCCCGCCGCTTGACAGGATAATCAAGGGCAAGCAGGAGCGCTACGCGGCGCTGGCGGAAAGGTCGCTGGCTGACTTGGACAGGGCGCTTGAGGATTGTAAGTGACAGGAACGGGCGTCACGCTTTATGCGGGACTGCCGCGATACATAGGTGATATTTATGAAGATAGTAATTGACGGTTTCGGCGGCGACAATGCCCCGGACGAGGTACTGAAAGGCGCGGCTCTGGCGGTAAAGGAGCTGGGGATTCAAGTGGCTGTGACCGGCGAGGTCGCGGTGCTTGAGGAGCGCATGAAAGCGCTGAACATCTCCGCCGACGGCATTGAGCTTGTCCCGGCGCAGGGCGTTATCACCACCGAGGACTCCCCGAAATCGGTGATAAAGGAAAATTCCGGCACATCAATGGGCGTGGCGCTGTATTACCTCGCGGAGGGCAAGGCGGACGCATTCATCAGCGCCGGCAGCACCGCCGCGATAGTAGTCGGCGGAACAATGGTAGAAAAGCGCATAAAGGGAGTAAAGCGCACCGCTCTGGTGCCGCTCATGCCCTGCTACGGCGGCGGAAGATACAGCGTTATCGACGGCGGCGCGAACCTTGAGTGCCGTCCCGAAATGCTCCAGCAGTTCGCGGTGCTGGGCAGCATATTCATGGAAAAGACCATGGGTATCGAAAAGCCCCGGGTAGGTCTGCTGAATATCGGCACCGAGGAGGAAAAGGGCAGAGAGCTTGAACACGAGGCGTGCAGGCTGCTGCGGAACACTCCCTCTATCAACTTCATAGGCTACGTCGAGGGGCGCGACGCACCGGTCGGCGGCGTGGACGTGCTTGTTACCGACGGCTTCACCGGGAATGTGTTCCTAAAAGCCTGCGAGGGCATGGGCATACTGATGAAGAAGTCCTTAAAGGACATGTTCTTCGCAAATCTGAAAACAAAAATGGGTGCGCTTATGGTCAAGAAGCAGCTTGGCAGCATATCCAAGCAGCTTGACTACAAGACTATCGGCGGTTCGCCGCTGCTGGGTACTGCGAAGCCGGTGTTCAAGGCGCACGGAAGCTCCGACGCGGTGGCGTTCTTAGGTGCTTTCAGACAGGCGAAGATGTTCGTAGAAAAGAATGCAATTGACGAGATGACGAGGGCTATCGCTGCTCTTGGAGTAAAGGACGAGGATTAAAATGTCTGATTTCAGTCAGCTTGAAAAGGAAATAGGCTACACCTTTAAGGACAAGTCCTATCTCCGCGGGGCAATGACGCATTCCAGCTATTCCGGGGGCAAAAACAACGGCAGCAACGAGCGGCTGGAGTTCCTCGGCGACAGCGTTTTGCAGATAACCGTTTCGCTGTATCTGTTCACGAATATGTCCACCGTGCCGGAGGGCGGGCTGACGAAGCTCCGCGCCTCTATCGTGTGCGAGAATTCGCTGTACAGCTTCGCTAAGCGCATTTCTCTGGGGGACTATATCCTGCTTGGCAAGGGAGAGGAAATGACCGGCGGGCGTGAGCGCCGCTCCATTCTGGCGGACGCGTTTGAAGCGCTTATCGCGGCGATATTCCTTGACGGCGGCATGGACGAGGCGCAGAAATTCATACTGAAATTCGTACCCTCTATCGAGGCGCTGAAAAGCGGCAAGGTGAAGCTGGGCGACTACAAGACCATTTTGCAGGAGATAATCCAGCAGAACCCGGAGGAGCGTATCTCCTACGAAGTCACCGAGGAGGAGGGCGAAGCCCACCACAAGCTGTTCACCGCGGAGGTAATGCTGAACGGTCAGCGGATAGGCGCGGGAACCGGTCAGAGCAAAAAGGAAGCGGAGCAGGCAGCGGCTAAGGAAGCTATCGGGCTTATGGGCTATGAAACAGACTAACATTTCGATATTCATACCGCATATCGGCTGCCCGCACAGGTGCAGCTTCTGCGACCAGCGGAGCATTTCCGGGGCGGCGCACGCGCCCTCCCCGCAGGAAGTGACCGAGCTTCTGGACGGGCAGGCGCAGCACCTTGCGGATATCGGCATGACCGCGGAGATAGCGTTCTTCGGCGGGAGCTTCACGGCTATCCCGAGGGGTTACATGACCAGCCTGCTGGAGTGCGCAAGCGCCGCTGTGGAGCGGTTTCCGGGGGTATATACGGGAATACGCTGCTCCACCCGCCCGGACTGCATTGACGGGGAAGTCATAGCGCTGCTGAAAAGCTGCGGCATGACGGCAGTGGAGCTGGGGGCGCAGTCCATGAGCGACGAGGTGCTTTCGGCGAACGAACGCGGGCATACCGCAGAGGACGTCCGCAGGGCGGCAAGTCTCATCAGTGAGAGTGGCATTTCGCTGGGACTTCAGATGATGACCGGGCTTTACCGGGACAGCGAGGACGCGGTGCGGCTCACCTGCCGGGAGTTCATAGGCATGAAGCCGGACACGGTGCGCATTTATCCCACCGTGATACTGAAAGACACCCGTCTTGGGGAGCTGTTTCAGCGCGGGGAATACCGCAGCTTTGGCTTCGAGCAGACGGTGGACTTATGCGCGGAGCTGCTGCGGGAGTTCACAACGGCGGGAATAAAGGTTATCCGCATGGGGCTGCACGCCTCACAGGAGGTCGAGCGGGACATGCTTGGGGGAGTTTACCACCCGGCATTCCGGGAGATCGTGGAGAGCCGGATATTCCTTAACGACATGAAAGAAAAGCTGCTGCCTATGGAGAGGGGCGGCTATACGATATTCACCGACAGACGAAATATCAGCCGGGCTGTCGGGCAGAAGCGCTGCAACATCTCCGCCCTGCGGGAGCTGGGCTATGAGGTGGACATAAAGCCGCTGGACGGGGCGTATATCGAGGTACGTTGATCAGCGAAATGAGCGAGGTTTTTGATGTTTTTTAAGTCACTTGAAATACACGGCTTCAAGTCCTTTGCGGACAAGACCGTGCTGAATTTTGACGCCCAGACCACCGCGGTGGTCGGGAGCAACGGCAACGGAAAAAGCAACATAAGCGACGCCCTGCGCTGGGTAATGGGAGAGCAGGGCGCAAAGACCCTGCGCGGCGAAAAAATGGAGGACGTCATCTTCCACGGGACCACCGACAGAAAGCCTATGGGCTTCGCAAAGGTGGCGCTGTGTATTGACAACACCGACCGTGCGCTGCCGGTGGACGCCGACGAGGTGACTATCTCCCGAAAGCTGTACCGCAGCGGCGAGAGCGAGTACCTGATAAACGGGGCGAAGTCCCGCCTGAAGGACATACAGGAAATGCTGCTGGGAACCGGGCTTGGGCGCGACGGCTACTCCATAATCGGGCAGGGCAGAGTGGCGGAGATCGTCAACGCCCGCGGAACTCAGCGCCGCGAGATCTTCGAGGAAGCGGCGGGAGTTTCGCTGTTCCTGCACAAGAAAGCCGAGGCGGAAAAGGAACTGGAAAGCGCCGAGGAGAATATCCTCCGGCAGAAGGACATAATCCGTCTGGACGAGGAGCGGCTGCCGGTGCTGAAAAGGCAGTCGGAAAAGGCGGTGCTTGCCGCGGAGCTTCTTGACAAGAAGAAGGATCTTGAAATATCCGTCGGCGCGGCGCATTACGAGGAGCGGCGCAACGCAATAAAGAAGCTGGACGACGACCTGCTGCTCAACCGCGCGGAGTGCGAGCATTACGAAAAGGACGTGGAAAAGCTCCAGAACAGCATTGAGGAAAGCACCGAGAAAAAGCAGCGCATACAGGCGGAGCTGGAAAGATACCGCAGGAGCCGCGAGGCGGTGAATACCGAGATCGCGGACAAGCGCTCCAGCATACAGGTGCTGGAAAACGACCTCAAGCACAACGATTCCCGCCGCAAGGAGCTTGCGGAGCAGATCGCCAACGCGGAGGAAAGCAGCCGCAGCTTTGACGAGGGGATAAAGGAGTTCCGGCAGAAGATCGCGGACAAGCAGGCGGAGCTTTCCGAAATGGAGCAAAAGCGCACGGAAACTCAGCAGAAGCTGTCCGAGATAGCGGAGCAGAGCGCCGAGAGCAGCCGTGTTTACTCCGAGCTGGAGCAGAAGCTGGCGCAGGCTTACCGTGAACGCAGCGAGGCAGACGCCCGTGCGGCGCAGGCGGAGCATTCCGCAGAGGAAGCCGCCGAGCAGAAGCGGGTGTTCTTAAGCGACGCGGAAAACGCCGAGGCAAAGCTGAAGGAGTACTCCGACAGCAGAGCGGCGGCGGAAAAGCAGCTTGCTGAGATAGCCGAGAAGCGCTCCGCGCAGCAGAACAAGCTGGCGGGCTACCAGCGGCTCAACGAGGGCAAGGTGCGCCGCATGAACGAGGCAAAGTCCGAGGCGGACAAGGTGAACGACGAGCTTGACACCAAGCAGAAGCGCTATAAGCTGCTGGAGGACGTTGAAAAGAGCATGGAGGGCTACACCCACAGCGTCAAGGAGCTGATGAGAGCCTCCCAGCAGGGCAGAATAGGCGGTATCCACGGCACAGTGGCTGATGTCGTGGAAATGGACGAGCGCTACGTCACCGCGATAGAAACGGCGCTGGGCGCGGCAATGCAGAACATCATCGTGGACAACGAGGAGACCGCAAAGCGCTGCATACGCTTCTTAAAGGAAACCAACGCTGGGCGCGCCACAATGCTGCCTATCTCCGCAATGAAAGGGCGCAGCCTTAACGAGCCGCGCCTGTCCTCAGAGCAGGGCTTCGAGGGGATAGCAAGCGACCTTGTGGGCTGCGACGACGAATACCAGAACATAATCCGCTATCTGCTGGGGCTTACCGCGATCGTGGACGATATCGACACCGCGGCGTTCCTCAGCAAGAAGTACGGCGCGCGGTTCAGAATAGTCACGCTGGACGGACAGGTGGTGAATGCCGGCGGTTCGTTCACCGGAGGAAGCCGCGGCAACGGCGCGGGCATAATCTCCCGCAAGCAGGAGCGCAACTCCCTCTACACCGAGGTCATTGAGCTGCGCAAGAAGCTCAACGAGAAGCTGGAGGCGTTCCGGCAGTACCAGGCGGAGGCGGCGAAGTTCGCCGTTGAGATAGAGGGCATGGAGGACGAGCTGAAAGCCCTTGATTCACAGGAGATAAGCACCCGCGCGGAGCTGTCCAAATTCACCATGCTGATAGAGCAGCTATCGCAGCAGACAGAAACCTCCCGGCAGGCGCTGGAACGTTTCGACCAGCAGATCAGGCAGTACGGCGAGCAGATCGCCGCAGGCAGGGCGGAGATCGAGAAGTGCGATAAGCTGATCGCGGAGATAGAGGAGCAGCAGAAGCAGTCCGGCAGTGAGCGCGACAGCGCCGCGAGCCACATCAAGGAGCTTTCGGATATTCTGTCAAGTCTTAATCTTGACAAGGTAGCTGCGGAAAAGGATATAGACGCGTTCCAGGTTGAGATACGCACCCGCGAGGAGAACCGCCGTGCGCTGTTCCGGAGCAGCGACAGCTACAAGGAAACGGTGGCGGCACTTGAAGCGGACGACGACCGTATCCGTGTGGATATCGAGCGTATCAAAAAGGAGATAGAGCAGCACAGCGGCGAGCTTACCGACAAGGAAGCGGACATCAGCCGCGCCATGTCGGAGATAGAGCAGCTTGAACTCAGCATAGGGCAAATGCACCGGGACATCACCGAGGCGAACAACAACAAGGAGCATTTCGCCCGGGAGACCGCCCGGCTGGAGGAGCGCCGCACCGGCGAAGTCCGGGAGCAGGAGCGTATCGTCGCAATGCTGAACGACAGCTACGACCTCACCGTGTCAATGGCGATAGAGCAGGCGAAGCCGCTTGAGAATCTGCTGGCGGCGGAGAACGAGCTGGAGGAGCTGCGCAAGAGGATATCCTCCCTCGGCAGCGTGAACATGGAGTCCATTGAGGAATACCGCACGGTGGCGGAGCGGTTCGAGTTCCAGACCGCGCAGCTTGCGGACATCGAAAAGAGCAAGCGGGAGCTGGAAAAGCTCATATCCGACCTCACCGAGGACATCAAGACCCGGTTCCTCAACAGCTTTGAGGAGATAAACAAGAGCTTCAAGGAGATATTCGTCAGCATTTTCGGCGTCGGAGCGCACGGCGAATTAAAGCTCACCGACCCGGACGACGTGCTGAATTCCGGCATTGAGATACTTGCCGCACCGCCGGGAAAGGTAATAAAGAACCTTATTTCCCTGTCCGGCGGCGAGCAGACTATGGTGGCTATCACGATATATTTCGCGATACTGAAGCACCGTCCCACGCCGTTCTGTATGCTGGACGAGGTTGACGCCGCGCTGGACGACGTGAACGTGGATAAGTACATCACCTATCTGAATCAGTTCAGCAGCCAGACCCAGCTTATGGTCATCACCCACCGCCGCGGCACTATCGAGGGCTGCAAGGTGCTTTACGGTGTGTTCATGCAGGAAAAGGGCGTATCAAGGCTGCTGCGGCGGGACCTTGCCGACGAGCTTGATGTTGAACTGAAATAGTATTTCTTTCACATAATCGTATATAATGACTATTGAACCACCGGAACGGAGGATCTATGGGATTTTTTGATAAATTCAAAAAGAAGAACAGGCAGGAGGAAAGCGAAGATGAGCTTCTCTCACAGCAGAACGCGGCAGAGCAGGAAGAACCCGCTGAAATGTCTGACGTCGCTGACGCTGGTATTTCCGGGGAGCAGCCGGAGGAACAGCCGCAGAACGCTGAGGAACTCACTGCCGAAGCCGAAACGGAAGAAGTGACCGAGGGCGCAGAGGAAGCCGAAGCGCCGGAGGATATTTCGGAGCAGGAGGACGGCGAAGAGCCGGAGCAGTCCGCCAAGAAGCCGGGCTTTTTCGAGAAGCTGAAAAACGGGCTGAAAAAGACCAAAGAGGGCTTCATGAGCAAGGTGGAGCTGCTGATGAACAGCTTCACCAAGATAGACGAGGACTTCTTCGAGGAGCTGGAGGAAACGCTGATACTGTCTGATATCGGCGCGGAAACCTCCATGGAGATATGCGACCGGCTAAGGGCTGCGGTAAAGCGCACCGGCGCGACCGACCCGGCGGACGTTAAGCAGCTCCTGCGGGAGATAATCGCTGAAATGCTCACCGGCGGGAACGAGCTGAAGCTGGAAACCAAGCCGTCGGTGATCATGGTGATCGGCGTGAACGGCGCGGGAAAGACTACCACTATCGGCAAGCTGGCGGCGAATCTCAAAGCGCAGGGCAAGAAGGTGCTTGTCGCTGCGGCTGATACATTCCGGGCGGCGGCGATAGACCAGCTCAACGTCTGGACTGACCGCGCAGGAGTGGACATAATCAAGCATACCGAGGGCAGCGACCCGGCAGCGGTGGTGTTTGACGCGCTCACCGCGGCTAAGGCGAGAAACGTTGATGTAGTGCTGTGCGATACCGCCGGCAGACTTCACAACAAGAAGAATCTTATGGAGGAGCTGAAAAAGATCGCAAGGGTGATAGACCGCGAGCTTCCCGGGGCGAGCGTTGAAACTTTATTGGTTCTTGACGCGACTACTGGACAGAATGCAGTCAATCAGGCGAAACTTTTCAGTGAAAGTGCCGAAATTACAGGAATTGTTCTCACAAAGCTTGACGGAACGGCAAAAGGTGGTATAATAATACCTATAAAGAATGAGCTGGGTATTCCGGTCAAGCTGGTGGGAGTAGGCGAGAAGATAGACGATCTTCAGCCGTTCGTGCCTGCGGATTACGTTCAGGCTTTGTTTGAGTAAATAATGCACATAAGTGCAATATAATTGGAAAGGATCTATTATGAAACATCTTCACAAATCGGGCGAAGAAAAACCTGCCGCCTCGTCGCCTGTCCGACAGCGGCTAGTCATTGCGTCGAATAACCAGGGCAAGATCCGGGAGTTCAGAAAGCTGCTGGAACCGTTCGGCTTCGACGTTGTGTCAATGCGTGAGGCAGGCTTCACAGAGGAAATTGTCGAGGACGGCGACACCTTCGAGGAAAACGCCCACATCAAAGCGCGGGCGGTGTTCGAGGCTACCGGACTTCCGACAATGGCGGACGACAGCGGACTGGAAATAGACTTCCTTAACGGCGCGCCGGGGATATATTCCGCGAGATACGCCGGGGAGGGCGCTTCTGATAAGGAGCTTTGCGAAAAGGTACTGGAGGAAATGCACGGCGTGTCAAGACCTCTCAGAGAAGCGCGGTTCGTATGCTCGATTTATTTCATATTCGCCGAGGACGACGAGTATTCCGTCAACGGAACTATCGAGGGCTACATAGGCGACGAGATGACCGGTGACAACGGCTTCGGGTATGACCCTATCTTCATGGTCGATGACGACACCAGCATGGCTGAGCTGGACGAGGAAGAAAAGAACAAGATCAGCCACCGTGCAAGAGCATTTGAGCAGCTTGCGAAGATATTAAAGGAGAAATTCGGTTAATGCTGACTAGTAAACAGAGGGCGCACCTGCGCTCTATCGCGCAGAGCTACAACACTATTTTCTTCGTTGGAAAGCAGGGCATAGGCGACGAGCTTGTGAAGCAGCTTGACGACGTCCTGAACAGCCGCGAGCTTATCAAGGTGGGAGTTCAGGAGAACTGCGAGTACACCGCCCGTGAAGCCGCAGACCAGATCGCGGAGCTTACAAACTCCGAGGTGGTGCAGGTTATCGGCAGGAAATTCGTGTTGTGGCGCAGGAGCAAGGATCCCAAGAAGCGGGTGATAGAGCTTGAGTGAGGTAAAAAAGACCGGCATATTCGGCGGTGCGTTCAACCCGGTGCATAACGGGCATGTAAGGCTTGCGGAGGAGGCTGTGAAGCAGCTCAAACTCCGCAGGCTGCTGATAATACCGACCTATGTTTCGCCCCACAAGCACACCGAGCTTGCCCCCTACGAGGACAGAGCGGAGATGTGCAGACGTGCATTCGGGCATATCCCCGGCGCGGAGGTCAGCGATATCGAGGTTCGTTTAGGCGGCACCAGCTACACGATAAACACCGTCCGTGCGCTGAAAGACCTCTACCCGGACGAGCAGTTCTTCCTGCTTATCGGCGGGGACATGCTGTTCAGCTTCGACCAGTGGTTTAAGTATGAGTCGCTGCTGAAGGAAACAAAGGTCTGTGCGGTGGCGCGGGACAGCGATTCCCTTGTGGATATGATGGAGTACGCGAACGAGCTGGGACGTATCAAAGTCCTGCCAACTCAGGCGGTTGAGATGTCCTCCACCGAGGTCAGAAAGACCGTCGCAGAGGGCGGAGATATCTCCGGCATGGTGCCGCAGGGCGCTGCGGAGTATATCCGGGAAAAGGGTCTGTACAGAGGACATTGAGGAGAGCAGCCATGAAAAAATGGTACGACGAAGAATACGAATTTGAGATAGAGGTCGTTGGATTCCTTCGCGGCGACCACACTGAGCATTACTGCCGCAACGGTGAGGAAATAGGCGATAAGTATCACTGCACCTACGGCTGCCCGGTGAACTCTGACGGCTGCGGGATTTGCAGCAAAACAATGATGATGCTCTATCCGCTCATGGAGGCGGTCAGAAGCGGCGGCGACCTTGAAAACCTCGGCGGGGACGGGAAGTACAGCAAAACTATCGTATGCCCCGACGGGTGCGTGATGTTCCGTCTGACTGCGAAGCCGCTTGGAAATGAAAATTTCTTCAAGGGCGGTTTCTGGAAAGAGCCGTGATATTTCCGATTCTTGAATAATACGGAGGTCTTATTATTGAGCAGATACAAAGAATTTGACGGCTACGAGGACATGCTGAAAGAGCGTCTGTCAAAGAAGCGCTTCACCCACACCATGAACGTTGCGGAGGCTTGCTACGACCTCGCAGAGAGGTTCGGCGGCGACAAGAAGCGCTGCTACCTTGCGGGAATGCTCCACGACATCATGAAAGAGGATCTCCCGGAGCGCCAGCGGCAGATGACTATCGACAGCGGAATGTCCCCGGATCCGGCGGAGCTTGACACCCCCGCGCTGTGGCATGCGGTGGCGGGAGCGGCATACGTCCGGCAGAAGCTCAAGATAGAGGACGAGGAGATACTAGCCGGGATCAGATTCCACACGATAGGCTGTGCAAAAATGACGCTTCTGGAAAAAATAGTGTACCTCGGCGACATGATCTCCGCGGAACGCAGCTATAAAGATGTTGACAAATTCCGGAAGATCTGCTATGATAATCTTGACAAGGCAATGTCGGTGGCGCTTGCATACAATATCACCGACGTGTGCAAAAAGTGCGGACGGATCCCGCACTACACCTTTGAAGCATACAATTTTTACCTGAAATATAATAAAGATAAGGAGACTTTATGACAGACAGAGAAGAACTTGAAATAGCCGTAAAGGCGCTTGACTCCAAGAAAGCGACCAAGATCACCGCGCTGAAGGTAGAGGATCTGACGATCCTCGCGAACTACTTCGTTATCGCGTCCGCGTCCAGCACGACGCAGGTAAAGGCGCTGGCGGACGAGGTGGAATACCAGCTCGGCGAAAAGGGCGTGAAGCCCAAGAGCATTGAGGGCTACCAGAGCCAGAACTGGATCGTGCTTGACTACTATGACGTGATCGTCCATGTTTTCCTTGAGGAAACACGGGACTTCTACCAGCTTGAACGCCTTTGGGCGGACGGCACTCCGGTGGATATCTCTGAGTGGACTAAAGATTGACACTATGTCGCAATACAACAAAAATCTTCCAGTTTATTTGTCAGTTTTCACGAAAATGAAAAAATGCGTATAAATTTCAGTTTATCGCTTGACAAAACCGGGAGTTTGCGATATAATAATTTATATACTTTTTGTATAACTACAATCATGTAGATAACCTATGCCCGCTGGCAAAGGGAGGGAAATATAGATGGCAGAAATTCGTCTTGGCAAAAATGAATCTCTTGACACCGCTCTCAAGCGTTTCAAGCGTTCATGCGCAAGGGACGGCGTTCTTGCTGAAGTTCGTAAAAGAGAGCATTACGAAAAGCCTTCGGTAAAACGTAAAAAGAAGTCCGAAGCTGCTCGTAAGCGCAAGTTCTGATAATGAACTGAGTGCTATCTAAAATCAACGGTTGAACCGGGCAGATCCTGTCCGGTTTAATTGTTGTATTCGGAGGATTATAATGCTGTTCAAACCTACCTTCTGGCTGAAAAGCGTTTTGCAGATCGACGAGGAATTCCTGCGCAGCAACGGGGTGAAGGCTCTTGTGCTGGACATGGACAACACCCTTTCCATGCACGGAAACCCCGCCGCGGAAGCCGGGGTGGACGAATGGCTGGATAAAATGCGCGGTCTTGGGATAAAAATGCGGGTGGTGTCCAACAACACGAACAAGCGGGTAGCTCCGCTGGCAGCGCTGCTGGGGCTGGAATTCACCGCGAACGGCGCTAAGCCGCTGACCTTCGGCGTGAACCGGGCGGTAAAGGCAATGGGCGTCGCCAAGTCCGAAACGCTGGTGGTCGGCGACCAGATCTTCACCGACGTCATGGCGGGGAACCTCGCCGGGATACGCACGGTGTTGGTGGAGCCGTTCCACCTTGAAAAAACGTGGACGTTCCGGCTGAAACGCCGGCTGGAGAGCGTCGTGTTCCACCGGGACTACTCAAAGCTGGAGAAGAAATAAGATTATTCGGCGCGTGGACATTCCCGCGCAGGTGAGGAGATAAATTAATGGGCATTACATTCGGACCGGGAGGGAACTCCGAGAGCTGGGGAAAACGCAAATTCCCGGAGCAGCTTCCGGAATATCTGGATTCGCTGGGACTTAACGGCTATGAAATAGAGTGCGGCAGGGGAGTAAGGCTGTCCGAAAAAACTCCGGCGCTGCTGCCGGGGCTGGCGCAGCAGCACGGGATCTACGTCACGCTGCACGCGCCGTATTTCATTTCGCTTTCCTCCACCGAGGAGGAAACCCGGCTGAAAAGCGTGGACTATATCCTGCAATCGGCGCAGGCGGCGCATTCCGTCGGTGCGCGGAAGATCGTGGTACACAGCGGGAGCTGCTCCAAAATGACGAGGGAGCAGGCGACGGAGCTTGCAAAGGAGACCCTCCGGCTGGCGCAGCAGCGGCTGGACAGCGAGGGTCTGTCGGACATAATAATCTGCCCGGAGACTATGGGCAAGATAAACCAGCTTGGCACTCTGGAGGAGGTCATGGAGCTGTGCGGAGTGGACGAGCGCTTCCTGCCGACGGTGGATTTCGGACACCTCTACGCGCGTACCCACGGCGGTATCACCGGCAGGGAGGACTACGCCCGCATGCTGGATCTTATAGCGGACAAGCTGGGAACAGAGCGGCTCAACAACATGCACATACATTTCAGCCGGATAGAGTTCACCGAGGGCGGCGAGAAGCGCCACCTCACCTTTGAGGACAAGCAGTTCGGCCCGGAATACCAGCCGCTTATGCAGGAGATAAAGCAGCGCGGTATGCAGCCGTCGATAATATGCGAGTCCGCGGGGACGCAGGCGGAGGACGCGGCGGAAATGAAACGCTATTTTGAAAGCCTTTGACGGGGGTAATTACTATGAAAAAGATACTTATTCTGAACGGTCCTAATCTGAATCTTCTGGGGGAGCGTGAGCCGAACATCTACGGCAGCGAAACGCTCAACTCCATAAACGACGCTATCGACGAAAAGGCGCGCTCAATGGGCTATGAGCCGGTGTTCTTCCAGAGCAATTCCGAGGGCGGAATTATCGACCGCCTGCATGAGTCACGGCTGGACTGCGCGGGAGTAATCCTCAACGCCGGTGCGTACACGCATTACAGCTATGCTATCCGGGACGCTATCGCGGCGATAAAGATACCGGTCATTGAGGTTCACCTGTCCAACGTGAACAGCCGGGACGAGTTTCGCAAGAACTCCGTTATTGCGCCGGTCTGCCGGGGCAGCATTGCGGGCTTCGGCAGCTTCAGCTATACGCTGGGTCTGTACGCGCTGGATAACATCTTAGGTGGCAGCCATGACTAATATCGAGATATTGCAGAACTCCCTTTCCGGGGAGGAATACGGCGCGCTCATCACCTCTGACGTGAGCAGGCGGTATTTCTGCGGATTCAAGTCCTCGGCGGGAGTTATCCTTGTAACAAAGGAGCAGAGCTACCTTATCATCGACTCCCGGTACTTCGACAAGGCAAAGCAGCGGGTGACCGACTGCCGCGTGATACTGCTGGAGGACATGCGCACACAGCTTTCCGAACTGCTGCTGAAGCACAATATCAAAAAGCTCATGGTGGAGAGCGACTACATGACCCTCACGGAGTTCAACGACTACCGCGAAAAGCTGCACTTTGTGGAGCTGGACGCTTCGCCGGCGCTGTCGCAGTTTATCTGGGACATGCGTATCATCAAGACCGACGAGGAGGTCGGGCTGATCATCAAGGCTCAGCGTATCGCGGAGAGAGCGTTCGAGCGGCTTATCGACAACATAAGCCGGGACATGACCGAAAAGCAGGTCGCGGCTCTGCTGAACTATTACATGATGGACTGCGGCGCGGACGACCTGTCCTTTGAAACTATCGCCGCTTCGGGCGTCAATTCAGCGTCGCCGCACGCCGTACCTACCGACAAAAAGCTGTGCGAGGGAGAGTTCCTCACGCTGGACTTCGGCGCGGTGGTGGACAGCTACCACAGCGACATGACGCGGACTCTTGCCGTAGGTCAGGTGTCGCCGGAAATGGAAAAGCTGTATAACGCGGTGTATTACGCCAACCTTGACGGTATCAAGGCGGTAAAGCCGGGGCTTAACGGCAAGGTAGTGGACAGCGTGGCGCGGTCTACTCTGGCGGCGTGGGGCGGCTACGACAAGTACTTCGGTCACGGTCTGGGACACGGCGTGGGTCTTGAGATACACGAGCAGCCGACGCTCTCGCAGCGCAGCCGTTCAATGCTCAAACCCGGCATGATAGTCACCGTTGAACCGGGGGCTTATATCTCCGGAAAATACGGGGTTCGCATAGAAGATATGGTAGTAGTTACAGAAAATGGCTGCGAAGTTCTTACAAAATCCACAAAAAACCTTATTCATATATAATTTTTCCGTTTTTTTTCTAAAAAGGGCTTGAAAAATTCGCTGAATTAGGGTAAAATAGAATAGATAAATTTTATACGGACGTGCTTTTATGAAATACGGTTCGTTCCGGATAAAGCAGGCGTTTCGGCAAAGAAAAACGCTGCATAACAACTAGAACAATTGGAGGTTCCCTACTATGATCACAGCAGGAGATTTCAGAAACGGCATGACATTCGAGGAAGACGGCAATGTAATGCAGATTATCGAGTTCCAGCACGTTAAGCCCGGCAAGGGCGCTGCGTTCGTAAGAACAAAGGTAAGAAACGTAATTACAGGCTCTGTGGTTGAAAAGACCTACAACCCTACCGCCAAGTTCCCCACCGCTTACGTTGAGAGAAAGGATATGGAATACACCTACTCCGACGGTGAGCTTTATCACTTCATGGATTCCGAGACCTACGAGGATATCCCCGTAAACGCTTCCGACGTTGGCGACAACTTCAAGTTCGTCAAGGAAAACATGGTATGCAAGGTGCTGTCCTATAAGGGCAAGGTATTCGGTGTTGAGCCCCCGAACTTCGTTGAGCTTCAGATCACCCAGACCGATCCCGGCTTTGCTGGCAACACAGCTACAAACGCTACCAAGCCCGCAACTCTGGAGACCGGCGCTGAGATCCGCGTTCCGCTGTTCATCAACGAGGGCGAGGTTATCCGTATTGACACCAGAACCGGCGAGTACATGGAAAGAGTCAAGTAATTTCCATTGCTGCGCTGATCTCTTTAAGTTCCGGGTTTTATCATTCCCGGCAGGAAAGGAAGTATCATTATGACAATCGGTGAAAAGGTATCTTATATCAAGGGTCTGGCTGAGGGTCTGGCTCTGGACGAGACCACCAAGGAAGGCAAGGTTCTTGCCGCTATCGTGGACGTTCTCGGCGATATCGCTGAGAATCTCGCAGAGGTTGACGAGGAACTGGACGATGTTGCTGACGTAATGACCGACCTTGAGGAGAGCGTTACCGACCTCGAGGACGAGGTTTACGGCATTGACGAGGACTATGATGAGGACTACGACGATGACGATTTCGACGAGGAGCTCGACGAAATGTATGAGACCACATGTCCCAAGTGCGGCAACACTATCCGTTTCGACTACGATCAGGCTGCCAACGAGCAGCTCGACTGCCCCAACTGCGGCGCCCATCTTGAGTTCTCTCTTGATGATGACGACGCTGAATAAAACCTGACTTAATTATGCAACAGGCGGGTGACTTAGCGTCATTCGCCTGTTTTTGTTTTGAAAGGAGCAGTTCACAATGAGCTGGAAAGACAATCTGATAAAAATAGAACCCTACGTTGCCGGTGAGCAGCCTAACAAGACCGATTTCATCAAGCTGAACGCGAACGAGAACCCGTATCCTCCCGCTCCGGGAGTTATCCGGGCGATAGAGCAGTTCCGCGGCGGCAGCCTGAAAAAATACCCGGACGCGAACGCGAAGCCTCTAGCGGAGGCGCTTGCAAAGCGGTTCGGGCTGAAAGCCGGGAACGTGTTCCTCGGCAACGGCTCGGACGACGTGCTGGCGCTGTGCTTCCGGGCGTTCTTTAATTCCGACAAGCCGGTGATCTATCCGGACATTACATACTCGTTCTACCCGGTGTGGTGCGACATGCTGAGGATCCCTTATGAAACTATCCCGGTGGACGAGAGCTTCAACATAGATCCGGCGGACTACAAGCGCCCGAACGGGGGAGTGGTCATTGCGAACCCGAACGCTCCCACCAGTATCGGCAGGGGACTGGAGTTCATGCGGGAGATACTGGACGCAAATCCGGACAGCGTTGTTATCGCGGACGAGGCGTATGTGGATTTCGGCGGAACCTCCGCTGTGCCGCTGCTGGCGGAATACGAGAACCTTGTTGTGGTGCAGACCTTCTCGAAATCCCGGTCAATGGCGGGAATGAGGATAGGCTATGCGCTGGGCAATACCGACATCATCTCGGCGCTGTACGCCGCGAAAGACAGCTACAACTCCTACCCGCTGGACAGCGTAGCTATCGCCGCTGGAGTGGCTTCGGTGGAGGACGAGGAGTATTTCAAAGCCACCGTTCAGCGGGTGATCGCGACGCGGGAGCGGCTTGCTGCGGCGCTGCGGGATATGGGCTTCGACGTGGCTGAAAGCTCCACCAACTTCCTGTTTGCGGAACACGGCAAATACCGCGCAAAGGACATTCAGGAGTATCTGAAGACCCGGGATATCTACGTCCGGTACTTTTCAAAGAAGCGTATCGACAACCGACTGCGTATCACCGTCGGCACGGACGAGGAGATCGACGCGCTGATATCAGCACTGAAAGACTACATCAAATAAAAAATCGCCCCGGGAAGTACTACTCCCGGGGCGAAGATCTTTCAATTACGCCTTTGCAACTGCCTTGTGATAAACCTTTTTGCCCTTGCGGATAATTACCTCTGGGTTGATCTCGATCTGCGCGTTGACGTCCTCGATGAGTACATCGTCTATCGCCAGACCCTTGCCGGTGATGAGCGTCCTTGCTTCGCGCTTGGAGTTCACCAGCTTTGTCGCTACCAGCAGGTCGAGCACGCCTATCTTGCCGTCAACAAGTTCCACCTCGGTGGTGGGCATATTCTCGGAATTGCCGCCCTTGCCGCCGAACAGCGCCTTTGCTGCGGCGAGAGCCTTTTCTGCTTCTTCCTCGCCGTGTACCAGCTTAGTCAGCTCGTATGCGAGGATCTCCTTTGCCTTGTTGAGTTCGCTGCCCTCCCAGTGGGACATCTCCTCGATCTGCTCCAGCGGCAGGAATGTCAGCATTTTAAGGCACTTCATAACGTCCGCGTCAGCAACGTTTCTCCAGTACTGGAAGAAGTCAAACGGCGAGGTTTTTTCCGGGTCGAGCCATACCGCGCCCTTTTCGGTCTTGCCCATTTTCTTCCCCTCGGAGTTCAGCAGCAGGGTGATCGTCATTGCGTGAGCGTCCTTGCCGAGCTTCTTGCGGATAAGCTCAGTGCCGCCCAGCATGTTAGCCCACTGGTCGTCGCCGCCGAACTGCATGTTGCAGCCGTACTTCTGGAACAGCATGTAGAAGTCGTAGCTCTGCATGATCATGTAGTTGAATTCAAGAAATGTGAGTCCGCGCTCCATGCGCTGCTTGTAGCACTCAAAGGTCAGCATTTTGTTTACGCTGAAGCACGCGCCAACCTCTCTGAGCACGTCAATGTAGTTGAGGTTCATCAGCCAGTCCGCGTTGTTCACCATGATAGCCTTGCCGTCGGAGAAGTCGATGAAGCGGCTCATCTGCTTCTTGAAGCACTCAATGTTGTGGTCGATGTCCTCTTTTGTGAGCATTTTTCTCATGTCGGACTTGCCGGAGGGGTCGCCGATCATTCCGGTGCCGCCGCCCAGCAGGGCTATCGGCTTGTTGCCAGCCATTTGGAGGCGCTTCATAAGGCAGAGCGCCATGAAGTGTCCAACGTGCAGAGAGTCCGCTGTCGGGTCGAAGCCGATGTAGAAGGTCGCCTTTCCGGCGTTTATCATCTTCTTTACCTCGTCCTCGTCAGTTACCTGCGCGATAAGTCCGCGCGCTACCAGTTCGTCGTAAAGTTCCATTGTTTTGATCTCCTTTGTTGTTTTATGTGAATTATTAGCTTTCAATAGTTAATATGGAAAAATCTCCATAAGCGATGGAATTTCTTTTAAATCCCACTGATACCACGACCTTTCAATGCAATCATTATAATGTGAGATAATCTCTGAGTAGATCCTTACCTACCGTGCCGTGACTTAACAGCTCCCGCGCTTCCTCAAGCCCGAACCACCCGGCTCTCTCCACCTCGCCGGAGAGCTTGAATTCCCTCGGCTTAACAGTGCAGGCGTACCCCAGCATGAGATTGTCGTGCTTCGGGTAGTAATAGCTGTTGATATAGCGGAGCTTCACCACCTCCAGCCCGGTTTCCTCCCGGACTTCCCGGACGGCGGTCTGCTCGGCGGTTTCCTGCTCCTTGATGAATCCCGCCACGCAGACGTAGTTCTTTGTCGCGTAGGTCTGCCGTATCAGCGCGAATCTGCCCTCACCGTCCGTCAGCAGGCATATCACGCAGGGGTAGGAGAAGCTGAACCACGGTCTGCCGCAGCTTTCGCAGTAGGGAATTTCGCCCTCGTCCCCGACCTGCTTTGTTGTGAGTTTGCTCCCGCACCGGGGGCAGAACACGAATTTCATTTCTGTTCCTCCAAAAGAAGTTTCCATTGTATTTTTTCATTAATCCCCGAAAAAATACAAAACCCTCTATGAGCAAAACTCACAGAGGGCGAAAAACCGCTGTACCACCTCAATTTACGGGAAAACTCCCGCCTTTGGACAGCTATAACGGGCTTACCCGTGCAGCACTACTCGCTAACGCTTTCGCACCGCCGCTCAGGGAGGTAATTCGCCGCCGGACGCCCTGCCGCTTCGCACCGAACAGCGGCTCTCTGAAAGGGTTGTTCCGGGACTACTGAGTTCCCGTCAACGCTTTGTGTATTCGATTTTAAAGCTGGTCTGCAATTTCCAGCACGAGCTTTTCGCTCTTGTCCCAGCCGAGGCAGGGGTCTGTTATGGACTTGCCGTAGCAGCCCTCGCCGACCTTCTGTGCGCCGTCCTCAATGTAGCTCTCGATCATCAGACCCTTTACCATGCTGCGTATCTCGGAGGAGTGCCGCATGGAGTGCAGAATCTCGTTCGCGATACGAACCTGTTCGAGGTACTTCTTGCCGCTGTTGGAGTGGTTGGTGTCCACTATGCAGGCAATGTTTACGAGGTTCTTTTCGTTGTACATGTCGTACAGCAGCTTTAAGTCCTCGTAGTGGTAGTTCGGGATAGTCTGATCGTGCTTGTTCTGCGCACCTCTGAGGATCGCGTGCGCGAGGGGGTTGCCGTCGGTGGTGACCTCCCAGCCGCGGTAAATGAAGGTGTGGCTGCTTTGAGCCGCCTTTATCGAGTTCAGCATGATCGAGATCGTGCCGCTGGTGGGATTCTTCATGCCACAGGGACACTCCATGCCGCTGGCGGTGAGCCGATGCTCCTGATCCTCAACGGAACGCGCACCTACTGCGACATAGCTGAGAATGTCGGAGAGATAGCGGTAGTTTTCGGGGTAGAGCATTTCGTCGGCGCAAACCAGACCGGTTTCTTCTATCGCACGGGTGTGGAGCTTACGCACCTGAATCAGACCCTCCAGCATATCCTCGCCTTTAGTGGGGTCGGGCTGGTGGATCATACCCTTGTAGCCCTCGCCGGTGGTTCTGGGCTTGTTGGTGTATATCCGGGGAATGATGATTATCTTGTCCTTGACCTGCTCTTGAAGCCTTGCAAGGCGGCAGGTGTAGTCCATTACGGAGTCCTCGTTGTCCGCGGAGCAGGGTCCGATTATCAGCAGGAACTTGTCGGACTTGCCGGTGAATACGTCGGCGATCATTGCGTCGCGCTCGGACTTTATTGCCTTTATCTTATCGTTAAGCGGGTAAAGCTCCTTTATCTCCTGCGGGATAGGGAGCTTTCTGCGGAAATGCATTGACATTACAGGTTATCTCCTTTATTTATCTCTATGTATTATATTATGCAATACTGCGCTGAAATCACATATCCGGACCGTAATATGACGAGCTGTCGAATGCCAGTATCCCCACAAATATCGGCTGCAGGAACATCAGCCCGATCCCGAACCCAACGTCCTTGCCGAACACCTTGGCAAAGCTGAGATACAGCCTTATGGTGAAATAGATGTTCACTATCGGTATAAGGAAAAGGAGCATTTTCAGCCCTTCGCCCCAGATAATATCGCACAGAACGTAGGTGTTGTAGATTGGAATAAGAGATTTCCACCCGGGAACTCCTGCCTTTTCGAACACCCTCCAGTAGCATATTATCTGGAATACAGACAGTGCAACGCTGATGAGCGAGCAGATCACCTGAAAAGCAATTAAAGCAGACGATATAACATCTAAAGCGTCTCCGGACATAGTATACCTTCCTTTTCAATAATTACAACCATAAACCAATTTGTAAATCGCTATAAAGCTATAAACCTGATTTATTATAGCATTTATTGCGAAAATTGTCAAGCAGAATATTTATATTAAGGCAATACCGCACAAAACTAGTAGACTAGAGATCGAAAAAGTGGTATAATAAAGACATGAATAAACAAATCAGTCTGTCCAATCTG
>CAMCFA010000033.1 GCA_945873955.1 uncultured Clostridia bacterium
GCGCCGCCACTTGGCGCGAAGCGCCATATAACGCGTACAAAAGCGCTAAAGGGGTATGGGGGAAAACAAGAGTTTTCCCCCATGTCCGTTGGCTGCCTACGGCAGCCACGGACCAACTCCCCTATAAATTACAATTTATCTTTTTTCTATTATACCACGAATCCCCAGATTTGTCACCCCCAAAATCTCCGAACCCGCATTATTATGTAAAACAGCTTACAGTCGTGAAACCCTCACCCAGATTACATATTGAACCCGTACAAACAGCCCCCATAAATCCCGGTTAATTTTTGTGAAATCTGACAACGAATTTGAAAGTTTGAATTTTAGTAATTATTACAAAAAGATTTCGCCGAAAATACAGTTATTTACATTTTACCGCCGAATAACCGAAAGATTACAAAACGGTTACAAACCCGATTTGTGCAGGTTCAACAAAAATGCAGACTTCGTTCTGTTTGACATTAACGAAGAAATGCGATATAATACAAACCGTTAAAGCGAAACGCTTTGACGCCGCAGTATATCTGCGCCAAAAAGGAAACCAAACAGAGAAGCCGCTTTCCCGCCCTAGCGGGAGAGGATAAATAGAAAAGGCTTCGACCTGCAATGCTCTGTTGGGGACAGTGCGTTTGCTTTCAGTGGAGGGCTTTCCCCAAAGCCCAGCCACTGTACGGAAGTTACACCCAGATCCGGCGTGATTTTGCCGGATCCGGGGATAAAGAAAGAATGGACTCGCATATATTTATGTGAATGATCAGCTTTCACAATGCCGTGAGGCATGGGTAACTGCTCAGGAGGCAAATATGAAACCGCAGATAATAAACGCCAAAATGAACCGCCTTATATTTAAAGGCAAGCTCGTAAAGGCAGCAATTTTCGCAGCCACAGTTCTTATGGTGGCACTCATGACCGGTTCTATCTACTTCAAGGACCGCGTTTTCATCACAGACAACGGAATAACCAGAGAGATAATGACCTCTGAAACCGACGTCTACGCAATTCTCAAGCTCGGTAACTACACCCTCGGCACCAACGATAAGGTGTCCTTTGAGGAAACCAGCAGCAACACCGCCTATATCACGATATACCGCGCTTTCGATGTTACCGTTGAAGCCGACGGCGAGGTAAAGACCATCTCCCTCGTAGACGGTACCGTTGCCGACGTCCTCGAAAAAGCAGGTATCACCCTCGGCGAGTATGACGAGCTTTCCTGCTCCCTCACAGACAGGGCTTTCGAGGGTATGGAGATCTCCGTGACCCGCATTGAATATGTCACCCGCTCCGATACCACGGAGATCCCCTATGAAACAGAATACACCGACAACACCAACCTCGTTATAGGCACCGAAAATGTGATAACTCCGGGCGTTCCCGGCAAGAAAGCCTATACTATAAAGGAGAAATACGTCAACGGCAAGCTCACAGAGCAGGAGGTACTCACTGAAAAAGTACTTGCCAAGCCCGTGACCGAAGTCGTAGAGCGCGGCACAGCCCTCGCGACCCCCTACTCCAAAATGGACGACCCCGACGCCATAACTCTGGTGAACGGTATCCCCGAAAACTACACCCGCGTGGTATCCGGCAAGGCGACCGCCTACACCGCAGGCTACGGCGCAAGGACGGCAAGCGGCAGGCTCGCAGAAATAGGCACCTGCGCTGTAAATCCTAACATTATCCCCTACGGCAGTAAGCTCTATATCGTCGCACAGGACGGCAGCAAGGTGTACGGCTACGCAGTGGCAGCGGACACAGGTCTGGGTCTTATGGACGGCACCGTTGCGGTTGATCTCTACTTTGGCGCAATGGCGGAGCATTACTACGATAGCTGCGCATGGGGCGCGGTTCAGGTAGATATCTACGTCCTTGAAGAAGGCAACGGCTGATAAACTCAACACAAAGAAAGCACCGCATTTACTATGCGGTGCTTATTTTTTACTTCTTTATCCTCATCGCCCTCATAGCATTGAGTATCGCTATCACCGCAACCCCCACGTCGCCAAATACCGCAAGCCACATATTTCCTATGCCAAAGGCAGTGAGTATCAGTATCAGCACCTTTACCCCAATGGCAAGTATAATGTTCTGCATAACGATCCGGTGTGTCTTTCTGGAGATACGCACGGCAAGCGGCAGGCTCTCAATATTGTCGTTCATCAGCACAATATCAGCGGCTTCTATCGCCGCGTCGCTGCCCATTGCGCCCATAGCGATACCTACGTCCGCGCGGGCAAGCGCAGGAGCGTCGTTCATTCCGTCGCCAACGAACGCAAGTGCGGATTTCTGCGGTCTTGCCTTGCAAATAGCCTCCACCTGCGCAACCTTTCCGTCCGGAAGCAGCTCCGCGTGATATTCGTCAATACCCGCAGCCTTAACGACAGCTTCCGCAGCGGACTTCCTGTCCCCGGTGAGCATTACAGTCTTTGCCCCGCAGAGCGCTTTCAGTTCCGCGATTGCCGCCGGCGCGCCGGACTTCATCTCGTCAGAGATAACAAGGTATCCCGCGAACCTCCCCTCGACCGCGCAGTAAACCACAGTTCCCGGCAGCTCCACAGCCGGCGCGGGGATATTATCCCTCTCCATAAGCCGGTAGTTTCCCACAAGCACGGTCTTTCCGCCTACCTGCGCCTTGACGCCGTAGCCGGCGATCTCCTCCGCGTCCTCGGCGGAAACCGTCAGCGAGCGCTTCTGCGCCTCTGCAATGATCGACTGCGCTATCGGGTGGGTGGAGTAGCTCTCCGCCGCAGCGCATATCCCGACCAGTTCGTCCGCGGTTATGTCCTCCGGGACTGCCTCGGTAACAGAGAAACTGCCCTTTGTAAGCGTTCCTGTCTTGTCGAAAACAAAGGTCTGAGCCTTAGCAAGCTGTTCAAGGTAGTTCGCGCCCTTTATCATAATTCCATGCCGCGAAGCCCCGCCGATACCGCCGAAATACGACAGCGGCACCGAAATGACCAACGCACACGGACAGGAAACCACAAGGAACGTCAGCGCACGGTATACCCACTCAGACCAGCCCGAAAAATCAGTCCAGCCGGAAACCGCCGCCGATATCAACCCGGGTATCACCGCAAGAGCCACTGCGCTGAAAACCACTATCGGCGTATAGATCCGCGCAAATTTTGTGATGAAATTCTCGGTTTTCGCCTTGTTTTCGGAGGAATTCTCCACCAGTTCAAGTATCCGTGCAACGGTGGAGTCCGCATACGGGCGGGAGACCTCCACCCTCAGCAGCCCGTTGGTATTGATACAGCCGCTTATTACCTCGTCGCCCTCGTGTACTCCGCGCAGGGCGCTTTCTCCGGTGAGGGCGGCGGTGTTCAGCTCTGATGAGCCGGAAATTACCCTGCCGTCAAGCGGGATACGTTCTCCGGGACGGATAACGATTATCTCCCCTGCGGAAATCTCCTCCGGCGAAACCTCAGCGACCTCGCCGCCACGTTCCACGTTGGCGTATTCCGGGTTGATGTCCACCATTTCCGTGATAGAACGCCTTGATTTACCGACCGCGACGCTCTGGAACAGCTCGCCTACTTGGTAGAATATCATTACAGCAGTACCCTCGGAGTAGTCGCCGATGACCATAGCGCCGATAGAAGCTATCGACATCAGGAAATTCTCGTCGAAAATCTGACCGTGCGCAATGTTGCGTATTGCTTTCCAGACGATATCCCAGCCGATCGTGAGATAAGCGGCAGTGAAGATCACAAACTGAACGATCCCCATTATGCCGAAGCGATCCTCCGCCGGGAACAGGTGAGAGATCACCAGCCCCGCCGCCCAGACCACCGCTGAGATAATTATTCTAAGAAGCATTTTCTTTTGCTTTTTGCTCATTTTCTTACCTCGCTATTTAATAAATTACAATTTAACCGTGCAGTCCGGCTCAACCTTCTTAATGCACTCCACAGTCTGCTTGAGCAGATCGTCGAAAAGCTCGTCCGGGGCTTCAAGGGTGAGCTTCTGGCTGAGGAAGTTCACCGAAGCCGCAGTCACTCCCGGCAGCTTTTTGATAGCGTCCTCCATTTTTGCGGCGCAGTGTGCGCAGTCAAGGTCGATGAGCTTGTAGGTCTTTTTCATAATGATGTCCTCCTTATTTGACTAAAACGGCGTAGCAGCAGGGTATAAGCCCGTTTATGAGCTTTGTGCGGACTCTCCCGCAGCCGCAAGACTCCAGCATTTTCTTGTATTCCGCGGGCGTGTAGCTCTCCGCGGGGTCAAACCCGATCAGCTTATACAAATTTAACAGCATTTCGCAGTGATTCTTAGTAGTGAATGTCGGAAGAAGCAGCTTCCCGCCGGGCTTCAGCACCCGGTAAAGCTCCCTCACCGCGCCCTGCGGATTTGCCAGCAGGTGCAAAACATTCCCGGCAATGACAATGTCGTAGGTTTCGTCCGAGTCTTGCAGGTCAAAAATGTTCCGCGCCTCAAATGAAACATTGTCCGCGCCACAGAGTTTCGCCTTTTTCCGGGCAGTTTTCAGCATATTCTCCGAAAGATCCGTACAAAGCACGGAATCCGCCTTTTCGGCAGCGGCGAAGGTCAGTTCCCCCGTACCCGCGGCGCAGTCCAGCACCTTCGTGCCATCCGGCACCAGC
The DNA here is from genome assembly GCA_945873955.1 of uncultured Clostridia bacterium. Classification (GTDB taxonomy): domain Bacteria; phylum Bacillota; class Clostridia; order Oscillospirales; family Ruminococcaceae; genus CAG-115. The sequence continues at coordinate 4,599 of CAMCFA010000033.1, forward strand.
CGGCGCGTTATTGCGCACATTTCACGGTAGACTTTTCCGTTGACTGTTTCTGCGAGGTCATACACCCCGGCGATCCTGTCCCAGAAATCCATATAGCATTTGCTCCTTTCGCGTATTTATTCGTTGACGTGTTCAAGTCCCTGTTTTATTATCGTAGTAACGTGGCTGTCTGCGAGGGAGTAAAACACGGTTTTTCCCTCCCGGCGGCAGCTCACCAGCTTCGCGCCGCGCAGGATCTTCAACTGGTGCGATACAGCGGAAACCGTCATTCCCACCAGCTTTGACATATCGCACACGCACAGCTCCCCGGAGCTTAGCGCGGTCAGTATCTTTATGCGGGTAGAGTCGCCAAACACCTTGAAAAGCTCTGCAAGGTCTATCAGCAGATCCTCGTCCGGCATGACGTTGTTTATTTTGTCCAGCGCCTCTGCGTGGACGTGCATGTATTCGCAGTGCGGAGCGTCGTTTTCCATTGAAGAACCTCCTTTTGATTTATCATTTGAGCAATTGTTCAACTGTTTAATTGTATTATACACTATTTCGGTAGGTTTGTCAATAGTATTATGTGAAGAAAAATAAAAAAATTGTAATTTAACGGCGCACAAACGGCGCGTTACTCTCTCTCCGAAGTGCGTGATATCAGTGAAGTGACCTAAGGCGACGGCAGAACCCTTTTCACTGTTACCTTGTTCCTTTCCCTTTGAATCCGTGAAAAACCGGGGAGGGGGAAAAAAGGGAGAGGGGAAGAGAAGTCTGAGGAGAAACCCGTAGGGGAAAAGGGGGGAGTCCCGGTTTTTGCCGGATTTTCTATCTCCCCCCTTTTCCCCGAAGGGTGTACTCCTCAGTCCCGTGCGAAAACAGTTTTAATCTGTTTGCTCCAAACAGCAACCGTCCACACGATAAATCTAATATCACACCATGCCATAGGCATCACTAAATTACAATTTACCTAATTCCCTCCCACCCCTTGACTAATTCCACAATTTGCGCTATACTATATAGGATAAACAAAATTGTCCCTGCAAGCCATGCAGGGCATGAAAGGAAAACCAAACATGAACAATTCAGAAAAGACCCTCGACAAAATCGTGGCACTCTGCAAGGGCAGAGGCTTCGTCTATCCCGGCAGCGAGATCTACGGCGGACTTGCTAACACATGGGACTACGGTCCCCTCGGTGTGGAGCTGAAAACAAACATCAAAGCCGCATGGCGCAAAAAGTTCATTCAGGAGAACAAGTACAACGTAGGACTTGATTCCGCGATACTGATGAACCCCCAGACATGGGTAGCCAGCGGACATGTAGGCGGCTTCTCCGACCCTCTTATGGACTGCAAGGACTGCAAAACCCGCCACCGTGCAGATAAGCTGATTGAGGACTTCGGCGAGACCGACGCCAACGGCTGGACAAACGAGCAAATGATGACCTATATCCGCGAAAAAGGTATCAAATGCCCGAACTGCGGCAGCACCAACTTCACCGATATCCGCCAGTTCAACCTGATGTTCAAGACATTTCAGGGCGTCACCGAGGACAGCAAAAACGAGATCTATCTCCGCCCCGAAACCGCACAGGGTATTTTCGTGAATTTCGCCAATATCCAGCGCACCAGCCGCAAAAAAGTACCTTTCGGCGTGGCACAGGTGGGCAAGTCCTTCCGTAACGAGATAACCCCCGGACAGTTCATCTTCCGCGTGCGTGAGTTCGAGCAAATGGAGCTTGAATTCTTCTGCAAGCCCGGCACCGACCTTGAGTGGTTCGATTACTGGCGCACCTACTGCAAGAACTTCCTGCTCTCCCTCGGCTTAAAGGAAGAAAATATCCGCCTGCGCGACCACAGCCCTGAGGAGCTTTGCTTCTATTCAAAGGCTACCACCGACTTCGAGTTCCTGTTCCCGTTCGGCTGGGGCGAGCTTTGGGGCGTTGCCGACAGAACCGACTACGACCTCACCCAGCACATGAAGACCAGCGGCAAGAGCCTTGAATACTTCGACCCGGAAACCAACGAAAAGTACGTTCCCTATGTCATAGAGCCGTCCCTCGGCGTGGAGCGTCTGTTCCTCGCAATCGTGTGCGACGCTTATGACGAGGAAGCCCTTGAAGACGGCACCAGCCGTACCGTAATGCACCTCCACCCTGCGCTTGCTCCCGTGAAGGCAGCAATACTCCCGCTGTCCAAGAAGCTCAGCGACAAGGCAGGCGAGCTTTACGACGAGCTTGCGAAGTACTTCCACGTTGAGTTCGACGACGCCGGAGCTATCGGCAAGCGCTACCGCCGTCAGGACGAGATCGGCACGCCGTTCTGCGTAACCTACGATTTTGACACCGAAACCGACGGCTGCGTGACCGTCCGCGAGCGTGACTCCATGCAGCAGGTAAGGATCCCACTGGCAGAAGTCAAGTCCTATATCGAAGAAAGAATTTTCTTCTGATCTCAAACACAAAATACCCGCCCTGTACAAGGGCGGGTTATTATTTACACAAATACAGCCCGGAAAGATCTCTCTCCGGGCTGTATATTATTAGTCCTAGAACTTACGCGAAATACTCCACGCCGCCCTTGAACAGAAGCTGTTCCTTATTTCCGGCAACGTTCTTAGCCACATTGTCGGTAAGACGCTCGGTGTGCCCCATCTTTCCGAGAACACGTCCGTCCGGCGAGATGATACCCTCGATAGCGTACATGGAGCTGTTCGGGTTGTAGGCAACGTCCATGGTGGGATTTCCGTCAAGGTCAACGTACTGCGTAGCCACCTGCCCGTTGGCGATAAGCTGCCTAATAACGCTTTCGGGAGCCACGAAACGACCCTCTCCGTGGGATATCGGGATATTGTGGATATCTCCGACATTGCAGCAGCTGAGCCACGGCGACTTGTTGGTGCATATTCTTGTCAGAGTGAGCTGCGACTGGTGACGTCCAATGCTGTTGTAGGTCAGCGTGGGGCTTTCCGCGGTCAGCGGAACTATCTTTCCAAACGGCACAAGCCCCAGCTTGATGAGCGCCTGGAAGCCGTTGCAGATACCGATCATCAGACCGTCCCTGCCGTACAGCATTTCCTCCACAGCGTCCTTGATACGCGGGTTGCGGAAGAACGCGTTGATGAACTTCGCCGAACCCTCCGGCTCGTCGCCGCCGGAGAATCCTCCGGGAATAGCAATGATCTGCGACTGCGCAATGTGCTTAGCGAACTCTGCAACGCTGTCCTCAACGTCCTTTGCGGAGAGGTTGCGGATAACGAAGATGTCGCTGTCGCCGCCGTAGCGGTTGAACGCGTTAGCCATATCGTATTCGCAGTTGGTTCCGGGGAATACCGGGATAAGTACGCGGGGCTTTGCGATCTTCGGGGAAACATGGTTCTTCAGCAGGTCGCAGCCGCCGGTGTAAGCTATCTTCTCCGGCTTTGACTTATCAGCAAGCTGCGCCTTGAATATCGGCTCAAGAACGTCGTCCCACTTCTTCTCCAGAGCCGCGATATCCAGCTTCACGCCGCCGCAGGTGATCTCGTACTCCGGCACAGTCTCGCCGATAGTCTTGATACCCTCAGCGTCGCCCTCCAGCTCCAGAATGAACGCGCCGTAAACCGGTGTGAACAGTTCCTCGTCGGTGAGTGCGGACAGCTTAGCGCCGATACGGTTGCCCAGCGACATCTTGAAAATACCCTCGGCAACGCCGCCGTTAGCCACGCTCCATACCGAAACCGCCTTCTTCTCCTTGATGAGCTTCTCAACGGTGCGGAATACCGCCTTAACGCTGTCGAAGTCCGGCAGACCGTTTTCGTCATACTTCGGCTGGATATATCCTATCTTGTTGCCCGGCTTCTTGAATTCGGCAGAGATAACGTCCTGCGCCTTAGCCACAGAAACCGCAAAGGAAACCATCGTCGGCGGAACGTCGATATGCTCGAATGTACCGCTCATGCTGTCCTTGCCGCCGATAGCGCCGCAGCCCATTTCAAGCTGCGCGCGGTAAGCGCCCAGCAGAGCCGCGAACGGCTTGCCCCATCTTTCGGGCTTGCCCTGCGTTCTCTCAAAGTACTCCTGGAACGTCAGCCAGCACTTCTCATAAGTACCGCCCGCCGCAACTACCTTCGCGATACTCTCGACAACTGCGCATACAGCGCCGTGATAGGGCGACTGCTCCGCCACCGCCGGGTTGAAGCCCCAGCCCATTATAGAGGTGGTGTTGGTCTTTGCGTTGAGAACAGGCAGCTTCGCCGCCATAGCCTGCACCGGAGTCTGCTGAGTCTTTCCGGAGAACGGCATAAGCACCGTAGCGCCGCCGATAGTGCTGTCGAATCTCTGAACCAGCCCTCTCTGCGAGCAGATGTTGAGGTCTGTTACCATGCCCTCCCAGTCAGCCTCGGTGTTCTTTCTTCCGGTGGAGTAGCTTACCTTAACGTCCGGTACAGAAACAGTGGTGTGCTTCTCCGCGCCGTTGGAGTTCAGGAACTCTCTGCTGATATCAACGATAGTCTTTCCGTTCCAGTTCATGCGCAGTCTCGGCTCAGCCTTGACTACCGCCACCGGCGTGGACTCAAGGTTCTCAATAGAAGCAAGCTCTCTGAACCTGTCCGCGTCCTCCGGAGCAACAACTACCGCCATTCTCTCCTGTGACTCGGAGATAGCAAGCTCCGTGCCGTCCAGACCGTCGTACTTCTTCGGAACAGCGTTGAGGTCTATCTCCAGACCGTCCGCCAGTTCGCCGATAGCTACGGAAACGCCGCCCGCGCCGAAGTCGTTGCAGCGCTTGATCAGCCGTGTAGCCTCGGGGTTTCTGAACAATCTCTGGAGCTTTCTCTCCTCTGGAGCGTTACCCTTTTGTACCTCCGCGCCGCAGGTGTCAAGGGATTTCACGCTGTGTGCCTTAGAAGAACCGGTAGCGCCGCCGCAGCCGTCACGTCCTGTCCTGCCGCCGAGAAGAATGATGATATCTCCGGGCGCCGGACGCTCTCTGCGTACATTCTCAGCAGGAGCAGCGCCGATAACTGCGCCGATCTCCATGCGCTTAGCCATATAGCCGGGGTGGTATATCTCCGCAACATGCCCGGTGGCAAGACCTATCTGGTTGCCGTAGCTGGAATAACCCGCCGCCGCAGTGGTGGTGATCTTTCTTGGCGGGAGCTTTCCCTTTATCGTCTTTTCAACCGGCAGCAGCGGGTCAGAAGCGCCGGTGACTCTCATTGCCTGATAAACGTAGGAACGCCCAGAAAGCGGGTCGCGGATAGCGCCGCCAAGACAAGTCGCAGCGCCGCCGAACGGCTCGATCTCTGTCGGGTGGTTGTGAGTTTCGTTCTTGAACATCAGCAGCCAGTCCTCGTCCTTGCCGTCAACGTCAACGGTGATCTTCACGGAGCAGGCGTTGATCTCCTCGCTCTCGTCAAGGTCGGGCAGCAGACCGTCTTTTTTGAGCTTTTTCGCCGCAAGGGTCGCAATATCCATAAGGCAGATCGGCTTGCCGCCGCGTCCAAGCTCGCTGCGGTCAGCCTTGTATTCAGCGTAGGTGTCCGCGATATAGGAGGGCTTGATGTCCGCGTCGTCGATGATCGTACCGAACGTGGTGTGACGGCAGTGGTCAGACCAGTATGTATCGATCATGCGGATCTCTGTGATAGTAGGATCGCGGTGTTCGCTCTTGAAGTAATTCTGGCAGAACTTGATGTCGTCGTTATCCATAGCAAGTCCGTAATGGGTAACGAACTCCGCCAGCTCCTCGTCGGTCTTTTCGATAAAGCCGTTCAGGGTTTCCACACTGGTGGGGATAGAGTACTTGACCTCAAGGGTATCGTACTTTTCAAAGCCGCACTCTCTGGACTCTACCGCATTGATGAGGTAGTGCTTGATCTTCTCGAACTCCTCGTCGGTGATCTTGCCCTTTAGCAGGTATATTTTCGCGTACTTCACAACAGGACGATCGCCCTTGCACAGCATCTGGATACACTGCGCAGCGGAGTCGGCTCTCTGGTCGAACTGTCCCGGCAGGAACTCCACCGCGAACATTTTTTCATCAGCGGCTAATTCCGGCAGGTCGTAGAACACCTCGTCCACCGGCGGTTCAGAGAACACCGTCGGCACAGCCGCGTCGAAGTTCTCTTTTGAGAGCTTCTCGCAGTCGTAGCGGTTGATCACTCTAACATTCTCGACAGAAGTAATGCCCAGTGCCACGTTGAGATCGGACAGCACCGCGCCGCCGTCCACCGCGAACTGCGGCTTTTTTTCCACATAAATTCGATAAACTGCCATTATTTTTCCTCCATATAATACAGCCGTAGCTGCAATACTACAAAAATATTATACTACTAATGCACCGCAAAATCAAGTGTAATACCGCATAAATATATTACGCTGAAACAACATTTTTCTGCTCTATCACCTAAGAAAGCGCAAAATGCAGCGCGGTCTTGATGAAAGACAAATTGTAATATGTCGAGCAGGCGCCTTTTCCTTTTTGCGCAGCAAAATTGCTTTTCGCTTCCTTTTGGCTTCCAAAAGGAAGCGGGGTGTGGGGCAGAGCCCCACACTCGGCGCGAACGCGCCGTTACTCAGCGCGGAGCGCTGTTTAACGCCAACAAAGCGCTAAAGGGGTATGGGGGAAAACAAGAGTTTTCCCCCACGTCCGTTGGCTGCCTACGGCAGCCACGGACAACTTTACAGAGCAATTACAACTCCCCTACAAATTACAATTTAACACAGCTTCCTAATCATCTCCGCATACTCCTCATTAGGACACTTCTCCGCGATCTCCCCCAGCTTCTCCGGTGAACACCCCGCGCCCTCTATCGCCCGCAGCAGCGCCCAGTTAAGCCCGTCGCAGTCCGGCGAGAACAACCCCGCGAGCTGCTCCGCTTCCTCCTCGGTCAGCGGGCGGCTGAACTGCAAAAGCCTGTCGTACCTCTCGAACATCTCGTCCGACATATCCGCGTCCGCCGGGATCCTCCCCATTTCCAGAAGCTGCCTTACATTGCTTATCATACTCTATCCTCCTCAACGACCGTCCCGGCGCAGTAGTTCCCCTGCGCCGCCGTGATTCTCACTCTTACCAGCGAGTGCCGCTCAATATCTTCTCCGTAAATTCTGACAGGAATATAACTCTCAGTAAATCCATTGCAGTATTCCGGGGAAGTCCGCTTCTCAATAAGCACCGTCTGCACCGTGCCGACCTGCTGCGCTAAGAACCTCTGTTCCAGCTCCGCAGCGAGCCGGTTCATCTCCTTTGCCCGGGCGGACTTTATCTGCGGCAGCACCTGATTCTGCCTCATAGCCGCCACCGTCCCCGGTCTTATCGAATACGGGAACACATGTATCTTTGCGAACCCTATCTTCTCCGCGAACGCCATGCTCTCCGCGAACTCCTCGTCAGTCTCTCCGGGGAATCCCACCATAATGTCGGTAGTCACCGCGCACCCCGGGAACGCCCCGCGCAGCTTCTCCACCAGCGCTTCGTATTCCGCGCAGGTATACCGCCGCTTCATGCGTTTGAGTACCGCGTCGCTGCCGCTTTGCAGCGAAAGATGAAAATGCGGACACAGCTTCTCGCAGCCCTTGAGCCGCTCTATCTCCTCGTCGGTGAGGGTATCCGCCTCCAGCGACCCCAGCCTTACCCGCTCTATTCCCGGCACCTGCGCCGCTCTCACCGCGTCCGCGGGAGTACACCCTATATCCTCCCCGTAACAGCCGATATTTATTCCGGTCAGCACTATCTCCCGGTTTCCCGCCGCCGCGGACTGCTCCGCCTGCCGCGCGATCTCCTGCGGCGCGCGGGAGCGCACCCGCCCCCGCGCCGTGGGGATAATGCAGTAGGTGCAGAACCTGTCGCAGCCGTCCTCTATCTTTATGAACGCCCTCGTGCGGTCAAGATCCGCCGCGGACGAGCCTTCGTCAAACTTCCTCGAAAGCTCCGGTACATCGACTATCCTCTGCCCGCTCCGCCGGAATTCCTCCACCAGCGCCGGCAGTTTTCCCTTGTTTTCGTTGCCAATGACGATATCCGCCCCGGCAGCGTCCCTTGCCGCCTCCTCCGGATACGCCTGCGGGTAGCAGCCGCAGAGCGCCACCACTGCCTCCGGATTCACCCCCCGGCAGTGAGATACCGCCTGCCGCGCCTTCTTGACCCCCGCGCCCGTAACCGCACAGGAGTTGATAACGTAAATGTCCGCAGGCTCTCCCTCCCCTGCGGGCTGATACCCCTCCTTCGCGAAGGCTCTTGAAACCGCCGCGCTCTCACAGGAGTTGACCTTGCACCCAAGCGTAATTATACTGTATTTCAACCTGCGCACCTCATTTCGACATAATCGACGCTTCTGTAACATTCGTTAATTAAATAAACGTGATTTGAATTTGTAATTTTAACCAAATCCAACACTCAGACTATACTTATTATACTTGATTATTCCGAATTTTGCAATAAGCTATTGACTATTTTTCATTTTGAAGATATACTATTTTACAGGAGGAAAAGAATATCCTCCGGTACAGATATACAGACTAAAGAAAGGCGGCGATTTTTATGAAGAAAATGAGTATCATGCTCAGCTCTATTGAGGACGTAAAGGAGTTTGTGGCTCTCACCAACAGTTCATCTTTGGAATGCGACCTTGTATCCGGACGTTACGCAGTTGACGCGAAGTCGATCATGGGTATATTCAGCCTTGACCTGTCAAAGCCGCTTACCTTTGTGGTTCACGACGACGGCGCAAAGGCAGACGAGCTTCTGGACGAAGCAGCAAAATTCAGAGCATAATTACAGACACCCGATAAACACAGCTATGGAAAGGAAGTATCAGTTATGAAAACAGTAAAGGTAAACATCAACACCATTAACGACGTAAAGAACTTCGTCAGCATTGTATCCCGCTGCGATTACGACGTGGATATCGTGTCCGGCAGATACGCTATCGACGCAAAGTCCATCATGGGTATATTCAGCCTCGACCTCTCCAAGGAGCTTACACTTAACATTCACTCCGACGACTGCGCGGACTTCCTCGAGGAGATCAAGGGCTACATTGCTGAATAATTCAGCAGCGACCCAATAACCCCTGCGGACTGTACAGAGAACTGTGCAGTCCGTTTTTTCACTAAAAAAGAGGAAATGTATATTTTGCGGGAAATCACCGGCAAATAATTCATTTTTTCTAAAAAAATCTCAAAAAAATATTTACAATTTGCAGTAATAGTGATATAATTAATGTGTATTTTTAATGAAAGTGCATTTCCCCCAGCACAATGCCGCCGGGAATACAGGAAAGGATACTGAAATGGATATCAGAATTGAAAGAACTAAAACTCCTAAGGCAAAGCCTGCGGACGAAACCAAGCTGGGCTTCGGTCATATCTTCACCGACCACATGTTCATGATGGATTATGACGAGGGTCAGGGCTGGCACGACGCAAGAATAGTCCCCTACGGACCTATCGAGCTGATGCCCTCCGCAATGGTGCTTCACTATGGACAGGAGATCTTCGAGGGCTTAAAGGCATACCGCACCCCCGACGGCTCTATCCAGTTCTTCCGCCCGGAGGAGAACTTCAAGCGCATGAACGTTTCTGCCGAGCGCCTTGTTATCCCGAAGATCAACGAGCAGGACGCATTACAGGCTCTGCACGCACTTGTCGAGGTCGATAAGGACTGGGTTCCGCACATTGACGGCGCTTCCCTCTATATCCGCCCGTTCATCTTCACCACCGACCCGTTCCTTGGAGTACGCCCCGGCGAGCACTATTATTTCATGATAATCATGAGCCCCTCCGGCGCATATTACAGCACCGGTATCAACCCCGTAGACATCTACGTTGAAACCAACTATGTCCGCGCGGTAAGAGGCGGCATGGGCTTCACCAAGACCGGCGGCAACTACGCGGCTTCCCTTGCAGGACAGGACGAAGCGCACAAGCAGAACTACTCACAGGTACTCTGGCTTGACGGCGTAGAGCGCAAGTACATAGAGGAAGTCGGCGCAATGAACATCATGTTCGTTATCGACGGCGAGGTAGTAACTCCGTCGCTTCAAGGCTCTATCCTCTCCGGTATCACCAGAAAGTCCGCGCTGGAGCTTTGCAGAAAGTGGGGCATGAAGGTGTCCGAGCGCCGCATCACCATTCAGGAGGTCGCAGACGCCTACGACGCCGGCAAGCTGGACGAGGTATTCGGCACCGGTACCGCGGCGGTAGTTTCTCCGGTAGGTCACCTCAAGTGGGGCGACAAGATCATGGAGATCGGCGGCGGCAAGATAGGTCCCGTTACCCAGCGCCTTTACGACACCATGACCGGCATGCAGTACGGCAAGATCCCGGACGATATGGGCTGGATCGAGAAGCTCTGATTTCAATACTAGCAGAATATTCACGCGCCGATATAACAAATAGTATATCGGCGCGTTTCCTTACTATAACTTACCGATAACAAAAGGTAATTATCACGAAGAAAATACTAGTAGTAATACTTGCATTATTCACCCTCACCCTCATCCTGACCGCCTGCTCCGCCGAGCTCACCCCGGAGCAGTACTCCGAAAAGCTGAGATCCACCTACATCACCTACAACACCGAGCTTATTGATACCGCCACACAACTGAGCAGCTATTCCCCGGCGGAGGAAATAAACGCCGCAGCCGACCGTGCCTCAGCAGCCCTTGACGAAATTGAACACATGAACCCGCCCGCACTGTACAGCGCCCAGCACGCCGCAGTCTGCGAAGCAATGGCAAACAAGCGCACATGGCTTGAAACCGCCAGAAAGATAGCGGCAGAGGGCGACTCCGATGAGCTTCTGAACCAGCTTACTACCTGCGCGTCTAACACAGAGTTCCACGACCAAATGTCAACGCTGATAAAAAATCTGAGAACCAACGGCTACTGGAACTAAGTATCTTTCACAGAAGGTAAAAGAATATATGCCGCCGTCCTCCTCCATGGACGGCGGCGATTTTTATACAATTTCTAAAAAACTATTGATTTTCCATAAGATTTTTGTTATAATTGTAGAGAACAATGTAAACGTTTTACCTTGTCTGCCAAGGTAATTCCACGGAATACATACATGAAAGGAACGAAAACAATGTTAGCAAAAATCGGAATCAGACCCGTAATTGACGGACGTCAGTTCGGTATCCGCGAAAGCCTTGAAGTCCAGACCATGAACATGGCGAAGGCTGCTGCGGAGCTTATCACCTCCAAAGTCCGCCACGCCAGCGGCGAGCCGCTTGAATGCGTCATAGCCGACACCACAATAGGCGGTATCGCGGAAAGCGCCGCCTGCGCCGACAAGTTCTCCCGGGAGAACGTCGTTGCAACGCTGACTGTCACCCCCTGCTGGTGCTATGTAACGCAGGTCATCGACGAGAACCCCAACACGATAAAAGCAGTCTGGGGCTTTAACGGCACCGAGCGCCCCGGCGCGGTATTCCTTGCCGCTGCAAATTCCGCCTACGCGCAGATAGGAATGCCCTGCTTCTCTATCTACGGACACGACGTTAAGGACGCCGACGACAAAACGATCCCCTCCGACGTCGAGGAGAAGATACTCCGCTTCGCCCGCTGCGCAGCCGCAGTCGGCGACATGAAGAACAAGAGCTATGTGAATATTGGCTCGCAGGCAATGGGTATCGCCGGCGCATACTGCAACGAGGACTTCTTCCGCGACTACCTCGGCATTCACCCCGAATGGGTGGACATGACCGAAATAATCCGCCGCGAAAAGCTCGGTATCTACGACGAAGCCGAGTATAAAAAGGCGCTCGCATGGATAAAGGAAAAATGCCCCGAGGGAGTTGATATCAACCCCACCCCCGGCATGACCTACATGCGCCCCGTCCTCTCCGCTAAGGAAAAAGAGGAAAACTGGGAGTTCATAGCAAAAATGACCTGTATCGTCCGTGATATACTTAAAGGCAATCCCAAGCTCGCCGAAATGGGCTGGCTGGAAGAAGCAAAGGGCAGAAACGCCGTGCTGGGCGGTTTTCAGGGTCAGAGAATGTGGACAGACTTCATGCCCAACGCCGACTTCACCGAGGCAATCCTCAACACCACATTTGACTGGAACGGCGCCCGCGAGCCTATCCCCTTCGCGACGGAAAACGACACCCTCAACGGCACAACGCTGATGTTCCTTCACCTGCTCACCGGCAGAGCCGCAGTTTTCGCCGACGTCCGCACCTACTGGTCACCGGACTCCGTAAAGCGCGTTACCGGCTGGACTCCCGACGGTAAAGCCGCCAACGGATTTATCCACCTTATAAACTCCGGCGCAGCAGCCCTTGACGGCACCGGCGCAGTCAAGGACGAAAACGGCGAAAGCGTCATGAAGCCGTGGTGGGATATGACCCAAAAGGACATTGACGCCTGCCTCGCAGCCACCACATGGCCCTGCGCGAACCTCGGCTATTTCCGCGGCGGCGGGTTCTCCTCCAGCTATTCCACACAGGGAGTAATGCCCTGCACCTTCGCCCGTGTGAACTATGTGAAGCACCTCGGCCCGACTATCCAGATAATCGAGGGCTACACCGTGGAGCTTCCGGAGGAAGTGAACAAGACCCTCCTCGGCAGAACAGACCCCACATGGCCGTCCACATGGTTCGCGCCCATCACCGTCCCCGGCAAGGAAGCCGTATCCGACGTATACAACGTCATGGCGAACTGGGGCGCAAACCACGGCTGCTTCGTCTACGGTCATATCGGCGAAGACTTAGTGACCCTCGCCAGCATGCTGAGGATCCCGGTATCGCTGCATAACCTCTCTGACGACCGCCTGTTCCGCCCCCATTCGTGGAGCGCGTTCGGCACCACCGACCTTGAGGGCGCAGATTACAGAGCCTGCGCAGCCTACGGCAGCCTTTACAAATAATTTCATAACCATACATGATATCCCCCTCCGTTCAACCGGAGGGGGATATCACATTTATTGACAACTTTGTCTGGTTATGCTATAATTTATATACAAACTATGGCTGGTGATCTTGGAAAGGCAGACTGCAATATGACTTCACTCAAATCAATAATACTATTTGTTATCCGCATAGTGATCCTGCTTTCAGTAGGGCTGTACCTCACGATCAGTATATCCGGAGAATTCCACCACTTCAACCAGACCCCGCATAATTATTCAGACCTCAGCACCGACGAGCTGATACCCGGAATGCTGGTTGAGGGGGATATAACGCTTAATTATGGCAAATTAGTGCGCGGCACCGACACCAAAGACAGCGACAAGACCCTTGGCTATTATTATCTGATTCTGGACTCCGAAAAACACTTTATCGGACTTTACACCCCGTCAAACGACCTGAACTATTCGCTCACCCGCCAGACCGAACAGTCCTACGATTACTTTTCCGGGGAAACCTCGTCAATGCCGGACGCCGTCCATTTCAAGGGCATTGTGCAGGAAATGGACAGCAGCGTGAGCGCCATATACCGAAGCAATATAAGGGACATGTTCAGCTATACCTCCGACGAAATAGACAAGAGCTTTTCAGAGGTGTTTATAAACACAGAGCCGCCGACAAAGAACACCTTTTATCTTGTTATAGGCATAATATCAATAGTCATAGCTCTGATCAATTCCATGGTCTTTATCCGCAGAATGATACGAGGCAGATAAACCAAAGCTCCCACTATATCTCCGCCAAGAAATTCTCCACCAGCTCACCGATATGTGCCTGAGAAGCCTCATACCGATTAAGCTCCTCTACAAATCTGGTGATAGCCGACAGACTGGGCGTGATGTCGTCGATCACACAATCCCCGAAGGTCACGCCATAACCCGTATAGCTTATTCCGTCCTCATTAGTGTACTGCTTTTCTGTTATCGTCCACATAGAGCTTCTCCTCTTTCCTTTTTCAGGGAATAACATTATAACAATTCCCGTTGTTTGTTTACAATTAGTATAACAGAAATGATAGTCCATGTCAATAAATAAAACGTTAAGAATACGCTAAGGCTTAAAACCTGACAAAAAAATACAGCTTGTAATATCAAAAGCTGTCGCTTAATGCTTCTGTTTTGTCGTAATACCCGTTCAGTTTCCGCCCAGAACAGAGTTATTATAAGCAGCGCTCAGAAAAAATTTCATAGAATTAAGGACACGCTGATTAAAGCGAAGCGTATCAAATTCAGCCGCGTGAGTTCCCGTGTTTGAACGGGGCGAATTTGATTTAATCAGCGTTTCCTTAAGTAACATTATTGACAAACATACAATTTTATGCTAAAATTTATACGTTCAAACAGAAAAAGCGCGTTATATAGCAATAAATGCAGAAAACGCAGAAAAGGAAGGGAATTATGGCATTATTCAGAAACAGCATAAGGCTTCTGACCACCGGATTAGGATTCCTTATTATAGGTATAGTACTCACGGTCATGACCCTAGGCGACATTATCGACAACGCAAAGACCCCGGCGGATTACAACCAGCTCCAGATGGAGGACTTCAAAGAGGGCATGATGGTCGAGGGCGACCTGCCGGACAACTACGGCTGGTACGAAAACGTCACCCGCGAAAGCGACAGCGGCGCAAAGAACGTTGTCGGGTATTATTACCTCATAGACGCCGGCGACGAAGGACTTATGGGACTCTACACCCCTATGAAGGATCTGATCAAGGAGCTTGACAAGCAGGAAGAAGAAGGCAACGACTACTATTACGGCTATTCAGACACTGAACCCCGCACCGTTCATTTCAAGGGCAAGGTCTGCAAAATGGACTCCGAGGACGTAAAATACTTCCGCGAGTACCTGTCCGATCAGGGTCTGACATCATCTGATATCGACGAAATTGGCGTTGAACTCTACATAAAAGTCACCGATACCTCAAACAACACCCCGGTTCTTATCGTAGGTATAGTGATAAGCGTTCTTGGGCTGCTGTTCTGTTTCCTGTTTGTAAGGAACAAAATGATGGGCAGATAACAATTTCATCTACCGGCTCTCCCTTTTGGGGAGAGCTTTTTGTGTCCTTTAAACAATTACCCCTCAGAAACTTTGTAGAAAATTCTGCCTTGACAGCCCCCGCATTATCGTGTTACAATAAAGCTGGTGAACCGCACACATAACAAAAAAGCGGACTTGAATACCATTGGACGGGGAGGACACCCATGACAAAAAACGCTTCCAATGCAGAAAAACGCACCGTCACTGTGCTTTCACAGGACGGCGAACCGGCAGGTCTCACCTACCCCCGACGGGCGGCGGGACTTGTCAAAAAAGGTCGGGCACGTTTCGTGAACGACAATACTATTCGTCTTAACAGCGTGTCCGACGCATTGAATACGGAGGACATCAAGATGGATAACAATATAACCAACACCCTTAACGAAACCAAAGCACCCGAACAGCCGATCAACCGCCTGTTCTTCAATGCACGGGAATGGAGCTTCAACAAGGACTGCCAGAAGAACGTCGGCAGCCGCAGCTTCATGCAGGGCCCGGACGGTATCATCAGCGAAGCCTTTACTATCGGCGACTGGGGCTATAACTGGACGGAGATCGTCACAAAATCTCTCATTCTCCCGAAGCACACGCTCCACACCTTTACTTTCTGGCTTAACGGTGGCGAAAACGACAACAACAACGAGGTCTGCCGGCTTGAAGTGATTTTCAACAACGATTACGAAAACCGCTACACCTATAACCTCAACCGCAACTACATCAAGCCGCTGAAAAAATGCCGCGGCTGGGAGCTGTACGAGATACCCTTCATCACCGCCGACAACGAATACACCCAGCTTCGCTTCGTGGCACAGCGCGCCTACATGACGGTGCTGAACGCAAAATCAGTGTCCGAGTATGCCGACCTCCCGGAAATTCTTGACGAGTTCGAGGGCGAACGCCCCCAGCGGCACAACATAGTGTTCGACGACGGATTCCCCACGAATACATGGTACTCCACCAAAGCGCTCCGCGAGAAAAAAATCAGGAGGCAGCTTTCCGGACAGGATTGGGAGAACAAAATACTTCCCAAGCCGACCCCAGCACCTGTACCAGCCCCCCCGGCTTACCCAAATGCCGGAAACAGCGTTCTGCCTGCCCTTGAAGCCCTGCAAGGCTCAGTAACAAGCATCTTGACGGATATGCTCAACGAGCTGAAAACAGACGGAATACAGCAGGAGATCATTGCGCAAGTTCAGCAGGCTGTCGAAGAAGCGATAAACGGAGTTGACAGCGGCGACATTGACATTGACGCAGACGACATAGCCGATACGATAATGGAACAGTTCAGCGACCGTATATCCGACCTCACCGATGAAATAACCAACAAACTGGAGGATATCACCGGTCAGATCGAAAACGCCATTGACGACCTCAACGATTAAGGGTTGATCCATCATATAATACGACCTGCCCTCCGTGGAAACACGGAGGGTAATTTTATTTGTAAATTCCGGAATAATTCCGCAATAATACCGCACAATATTTCTGTTATCAAAACCCCGAAAGGAATGAAGCCATTGAAACGATTTATAGCCCTTTCGGCAGTCTGCGCAGTCCTGATTGCCGGAATATCCGCCCTCCCCTCCGCGGTAGAGGCAAGCGTCCCCGCCGCCGCAACAGTCACCCCTAAGGAAGTTCTCTATAACGAGTACATTCTGGGAAGCGGCTCACTCTGCTACATCAACCAGTCGGACGTGACCTCCGCCCTGCCGCTGGTCATCAAGGATTTCACCGTTGAACCGGGCGATACCGTGTCCGTGGGTGACGTTGTGGCAAGAGTTGACCGCACCGCCAGCGAAGCCTTTATCGGCAGTCTTGGCAAGGTGTCCCAGCTTGCCGCCGCAACCGCCAGCCTGTCCACCGCAATGTCCCTTATCCCGGACGAGATAACCGCCGACCGCTCCGGCAGAGTTATCTCCACCGCCGGAAACGGCTCCGCAGTTGAGTCCGGCTCCAGTATCTGCACCATAGCCGGAACAGGCAGCCTTGTTGTCACCGCCGCCGTCAGCGAGCTTGATATCTCCCGCATTGAGCTGGGACAAACCGCCCGGTTCACCTGCTCCGCCTATCCCGACGAGGAGTTCACCGGAACTGTCGCCCGTATCGCCGCAGCCGCTCGCAGCCAGTACAGCGGCGCCGTCTTGGAAACCGTGGTTGACGTGCTGATAACCCCCGACGACCCCGACCCCCGTCTGAAATCCGGACTTACCGCCGACGTCCGCTTTGAGATATCCGACCCCCGGAAAATATGCGTTCTCCCCTACGAGGCAATAGGACAGGACGACGAGGGCGAGTATATCTATGTCTATGAGAATAACACCGCCGTCCGCCGTAAAATATTCACCGGCGCAGAGTTCTCTGACGGCACCGAAATAGTCAAAGGCGCCGCCGCCGGCGAAAAAGTCCTGCTAGACCCCGAAAACATCTCCCTCAGCCGCTTTGTGAGGATAGAAGAATGAACATCTCAGCAACTTTCATAAACATCTTCCGCAGTAAGACCCGCTCCCTGCTTACTATGGCGGGAATCGCCGTGGGCGTATTCTCCGTAGTGCTGGTGTCCACCGTCGGCACTGTCGGAACCCAGCAAGTCAGCGCCACCCTTGTCACAATGGGCGTTGATACCCTGCTTGTTCAGGCGGCGGACAACAGCGTTTCTGTGAAGCTCACCGACGACGACGTGTCCACCGTCCGCCGGGTGGACGGAGTAGACGACGTAATGCCGCTCATGGCGTCCATGACCGAAGCCAAAATGATAGGCAGACGCCTTGACTGCTACGTCTGGGGAGTGGACAAGTCCGCCGACCGCCTCATCTCCCTTGAAGCGAAGTACGGCAGGTTGATAAACAACAGCGACTCCGCAGCCGGGCTTAAGGTCTGCGTCATTGACGAGCAGTTCGCCCAGAAATCCTACGGCAGAAGCAACATAGTTGGCAAAAAGCTATCCCTGTTTCTGGGCGGCAGATACCACGAATTCGAGATAATCGGCGTGGCTGAGTCCGGGCTGTCCAGCTTGCAGGGAATGCTGTCCAATATCATGCCGGGCTTCATGTATATTCCGATAGAAACCATGCAGCAGCTCTGCGGCAGAACCACCTACGATAAACTGGCGGTGAAACTCACCGACATGGACACCGACATTCCCGTGGTAGAAGCGGTGAAAACCGCCCTCAATCAAACCAACGGCACCACCGACGCGTATATCGTGAACAATCTGCTCTCCCAGAAAGGTCAGCTTGAGGACATTCTCGGCATAGTAACGACAGCACTGTCGCTTGTTGCCGGGATATCCCTTGCGGTGTCCGGGATATCGGTGATGACTACTATGCTGATGAGTGTGAGTGAGCAAACCCGCGAGATAGGCATAAAAAAGTCGATAGGTGCGACCAGCGCGGTTATCTGTGTGGAGTTTCTCTCGGAAAGCGTGCTTTTGACCATGCTGGGCAGTATAGCCGGTATATCTGCGGGATTGCTGCTGTCATGGCTGGGCTGCCTTATAGCGGGATTGCCGTTCAGCGTGAATGTGACGTTTATCATAGCCGCCGCCGTTGCCAGCGGAGCAGTCGGGGCGTTGTTCGGAGCATACCCCGCCTATAAAGCCGCCTCCATGAACCCAGTAGAAGCACTGAGAATGTAGTAAATTGTAATTTATAGGAGTGCCTATGATCCAGTGGTACGTTAGATTTAACGT
This sequence comes from uncultured Clostridia bacterium, assembly GCA_945873955.1. Lineage (GTDB taxonomy): Bacteria > Bacillota > Clostridia > Oscillospirales > Ruminococcaceae > CAG-115. The sequence goes on from CAMCFA010000033.1 coordinate 23,210, forward strand.
GTGGACGGTTGCTGTTTGGAGCAAACAGATTAAAACTGTTTTCGCACGGGACTGAGGAGTACACCCTTCGGGGAAAAGGGGGGAGATAGAAAATCCGGCAAAAACCGGGACTCCCCCCTTTTCCCCTACGGGTTTCTCCTCAGACTTCTCTTCCCCTCTCCCTTTTTTCCCCCTCCCCGGTTTTTCACGGATTCAAAGGGAAAGGGGCAAGAAACAAGTAAAAAGGGTTCTGCCGTCGCCTTAGGTCACTTCACTGATATCACGCACTTCGGCGAGAGAGTAACGCGCCGTTTGTGCGCCGTTAAATTACAATTTATCCACCTCCCCCAACAGAAAAAGCAGAGCCGAAGCTCTGCCTTTTCCATTTATATTGGGGGGAGAGAGGTTATCAAGATCCACAGTCCGCGGAAACCCGCCGACCTGCCGTGCCGAAAAACCGCACTCCGAGGAAATTACTTAGCCTTTATCTTGTAGATCGTCGAAGCAGTGGAGTAAAGCCGCTTGCCGTTTACAGTAACATAAGACTTGACGTAGTAGTAATAAGTCTTGCCCTTAACAGCCGTTGCGTCGGTGAACGTCATGTCCTCCGGATCGTCGGAGGTTATCTCGCCAACGATCTTTCCGCTACCCTTTGCGGAGTTGCGGCGGTAAACCACATACCCCTCTGCATAGTCAGATGTAGTCCATTCAAGGATAATACCGTTAGTGGTAGACTTTCTGTAAGTTATCTTCACCTTTTCCGGGCGAACCTTTACAGTCACAGTTCTGGTCTTAGTCGGATTCGACTTCGCAGTAATAGTGATAGTCGCAGAACCCGGAGCTACCGCCGTAACAGTACCGTTTTCGTCAACAATAGCCACGTTCTCGTCAGAAGAGGAGAAAAGCAGCGTCTTGTCATCGGCGTTCGCCGGATAAATCTTAGAGGTAAAGGTAAACGACTTGTCAATATCGAGCGTCTTGCTCTTTCCGGGAGCTACCGAGAAGCTGGTCACAGGGGTCGCCACAGTAACATTGCACTTAGCGGTAAGTCCGTTTGAAGTCTTTGCAGTGATGACCGCAGTACCATTCTTAACGCCCTTTACCAGCCCGGACTCATTCACGGTAGCCACCGCAGTATTTGAACTGCTCCATATAACTGTCTTGTTAGAAGCGTTGTCCGGCGCGATAGTCGCAGTAAGTCTTGCCACGCCGTTCGGCTTTATAGTGAGCTCCGTCCTGTCCAGAATGATACTCTCTGCCTGAGCGATTGCCTTGCAGAGTCCGTCTGAAATAACGGTCTCCGGCTCAGAATTTGAACCGCTTGCACCGTTTCCTATCTGACCGTAGGAATTGTCGCCCCAGCAATAGAGCTTTCCGTCGTCAGTGATACAGCCCGCGAAATTATATCCTAGGCTTACCGCCTGGACGTCCTCTTTGACAGCCTTTATAAACCCGTTGAGATCCTTTGTAGTACCGTTGCCCAACTGACCGCAGGAATTATTGCCGCTTAATATCATCTTTCCAAGCGAATTCACAGTAGCAGAGAATTTCTCGCTGGTCGCAACGATCATGCCGTCATAATCGACCTTTGAAGCACTTCTGAGTCTTGTGGATTCCGACCCAAGCTGACCATAGCTATTATCGCCCCATGCATAAACATCACCGCTGGTCTCTATTGCAAGCGTATGACTTCCAGCCGCTGCAACTTTAGTAAATGAAAGAATATTATCTTTCCTGTCTTTGATTTCTATCAGAGTAGCGGTTTCAACAGTTCTGGTATCCGTAGCCGCGCCAAGAACATTTGAAGAGTTGCTTCCCCAGCCGTAAAGATCACCGCTGTTGGAAACAGCCAGACAATGTGTATTTCCTGCCGCAATATCAGCTATCCCGGTAGGGCAGTCGATGGTCTCTGGATATTTTACCGTCTTTCCGCATGCGCTGGTCAGCCTGCATGAGGTATTGATACCCCAGCCATAAACTGTTCCATTTGCGAGTGCAAGAGCGAAATCATCTCTCAGTACGATCTTATCAATCGACAAACCCGAAAGATATTCACACTCTATCGGCTTTTTCTGAACAGTAGAGCTTGTCTTTGTACCCAGCAGATAATTGCTGTTGTCTCCGAAAACATAAACCGTATTGTCCTTTGATTGAGCGATAGTGACCTTATTGCCGCACCATACATTTACCAGTGTATCATCTATCTTAACCTTTGCGGGAACGCTTCTTGCAGTAGTATCCCCTAAACCAAGCTGACCCTTGTCGTTGCTGCCCCAGGTGTAAAGCACGCCGTCCTTATTGATTGCAGCCGCATGGTCTGTGCCCGCAGAATAAGCAATTATGTTCTTCGCAATATATTCCGGCTTAGCAACAACAGAGCTCTTTGAGGAGAACGTCTCTCCGGATATGCCGGAACCCGCGCTGGAGATCTTTCCGTTGTTCTTCAACATAAGCGAGTGGTGCTCGCCGAAAGCGATAGAAACAACGCCGCTCGTTACCTTTTCGGGGATATAAACATTCTCTGTTCCACCGTTATGGAGCTGCCCCATCTCGTCAGCGCCCCAGACATAAAGAACACCGTCCTCTGTCACCGCACCGGAAGAATCAGCGCCCGCAAATACAGACTGTACCTTCTTCAAATTTGTGCTGTCAAAGGAATTGCTGACCGTTCCGTCGTCCGTGCCAAGCTGACCGAATTGGTTCGAGCCGGCAGTTTTAACCGTGCCGTCAGCCATAAGCACAACAGAGTGCTCGTCGCCCGCCTCAGCCTGAGCCGCGCCGCTGGAAATTACCTTAGTCAGCGCCGTCTGATCCTTGTAATCACCCGTTCCAAGCTGACCGTTCTCATTATTACCGCAGGCATAAACCTCTCCGGACTTCGTAACGATAAGCGTAAATCCGTCGCCCGCCGCGATGTCAACAGCGTTGTCCATCAGCTTAGTTTCAGCGTTCTTCTTCGAATTGACCGCGAATCCCAGCTCGCCGTGCCCGTTGCAGCCCCAGCCTACAACTGAGCCGTCGTTCTTCAGCACGATAGTATGCTCATCACCCGCGCTTACTCCCGCAACATTGTCCATGAGCTTCTGCGGCTTTGATATGTATACGCTGGAAGTCCCCGGGCTTACCTGCCCGTCTGAATTATCGCCCCAGCCGTAAAGAGTGCCGTTCACGTCGATAGCGAAGCTGACATCATCGTTAGCCTCAACGTAAACCACCTTGTCCATTACCTTTACGCCGCTGGAACTTTCCGTATCCGTCCCAACGCCAAGCTGCCCCTTGCTGTTATCTCCGGCAGCCCACAGCGACATGTCGCTTTTGATGACAAGACTGTGGTCATTACCCACAGCGATAGTGTCCACGCTGATAATATTATTACCAGCCGCAGCCGCCGAAACCGGAACAAACGCTGCCAACTGCGCCGCACACAGCGACGCCGCGATCACTTTAGATTTTATGCCCATACAAACTCCCTCCACTCTGAAAGCCATGCTTTCAATATTTATTGATCCCGTCCGTTCCCGGACGTTATTCAGGCATACCGGTAATCAAGCCAACGCTCAAATTACCTCTCACTATATAAAACAATACAGACGCCGGAAAAGTTGCATATTTTTGAAAATTTTTTCAAAAAATTTATAAAAATTTTCCGGAACCCTCCGTTATATACAGCCCAAAACACTTTTTTCTTCCCTGTATCTATTATAACGCAAAAATTCCGGAAATGTTGCAAAAATTTCTTAATAATATATTAAATTTTTCCAGCGCTCAGAAATCAACTTCCTCGCCGCCGCCGATATACATCAGCCTGTCGCCGAGAATCTCGTCCATGATGTCAAATCCCTTGAATCCGGTGCAGTGGCACGCATAAATTTTCTCAGCATTGCTGAGTTTAAGCGCCCTTGCCTGCGCCGTGACATACTCCGCTGAACACCCCAGCGTCTTAGGATTCGACCCCATGAAGTGGAATCCCCCCACAATAGCCAGCACCGGAATACCGTACCAGCATTGCTTTACAGTTTCCAGCATATTCTGTATCCCGCAGTGGAAGCACCCTCCCACGATAATAAGCCCGTCCGCCTTGCGCTTTTTCGGGAAAATAACCGCGAAGCACTCGTCCAAGTATTCGTAAGGAATCTGCTTCCTGCCCTCCAGTGAAAAATAACCCCTGTCCGGGTTGATGTTTTTCTCCTCGAACACCTCGCAGGAGGCGAGATAGAACCCCTCCGCCACCTCCGAGAAACTGTTGAACAGCGTCAGATTCTTTTCATATTTTCTGAAAAACGACTTCCCCGCCCCCGCCGGCTCTTTAAAAAGACCGGTCTTTCGGAAATATTCCGTCTGCGCACCGGCTCTGAGGTATATCTCAGCGTCGGGATTCAGCCGCATAAAGCTGTCGATACCTCCGATATGCGAGGAGTGATTGTGCGTAATGACGATACCGTCCAGTTGATCCACTGGCTGATTCATTCGCCGGGCATTTTCCGCCGCCTTTCCGGTAAGTCCGGTGTCGATAAGATAGTTTTTCCCGCCGTATTCCACAAGGAAGGATACCCCGTCCTCTGCGTACAGCTTTTCATCAACGGCGGTGTTGTCGATAAGACAGATCAGCTTCAAGGAGCTTATTCCCCCTTAACATGTCGCTTTATCGCCGCAAAACTCTCCGCACTGAGGCAGTGCTCAATACGGCAGGCGTCCTTTGCCGCGATATCCTCCGGAACGCCCATTGAGGTAAGCCAGCTTGTGAACAGCAAATGCCGCTCGTAGACCTTCTCTGCGATCTCTGTACCCTTGTCGGTAAGTGTGATATAGCCGTTCTTGTCCACAAGAATACAGCCCTGCTCTCTGAGGTTTTTCATAGCAACGCTGACGCTGGGCTTGGAGAAATCCATTTCCGTAGCGATATCCACCGAGCGCACCTCGCCGTTGCGGCGCTGTAAGATCAGTATAGTTTCGAGATAATCCTCACCGGATTCAAGTATTCTCCCTTTCATAGCACAGTCCTTTCTGGTGACAGCCTTTTCTAAATTAATTGTAATTTATAGGGGAGTTTGTCAATGACTGCTCCGCAGTCATTGACCGGGGGAAAACTCTTGTTTTCCCCCGAACCCCTTTAGCGCTTTTGTACGCGTTATATGGCGCTTCGCGCCAAGTGACGGCGCTTCCGCGCCGAGTAGCGCGCTATCGCGCGAGTTGTGGGGCGCTGCCCCA
>CAMCFA010000034.1 GCA_945873955.1 uncultured Clostridia bacterium
GCGCTAAAGGGGTCACAGGGGGAAAACAAGAGTTTTCCCCCTGTCCGCGGCTGCCGTAGGCAGCCACGGACAACCTCACATAATAATTACAACGCACCGCCAAATTCCAATTTATATTCCCGGAGGTGATCTCATGAAATCCCGTCCCATACTAGCCGCAGTACTCTGCGCCTTTCTTCTCCTGGCCGGCTGTAATCTTGAAAACAGCGACTCAGAAGAACCCCGCCGCACCACCGCCGCGCCGGAAACGACGCCTTCCGAGACCACCCCGGCAGTAACCACGACCACCCCCGCCCCGGAACCCCTCCAGCCCGACGAGGTGATACCCCCCGCCGTCCAGACACCGAAAATCGAGGGAAACCGCCTTTCCTATTCAATAGACAACGTATTTTCCTCCGGCAAGTATTACACCGTTGAGATTTCCGCGATACACATTCCCGAAACCTCCGAAGCCCCGGAGATAGAAACCACCTACATAAACGGCGAGCTTTACGGCGATTTCCGCTTAGACCTGCTGAAACAGGGCGAAATAATAGACACTCTGAAAATAAACGTCCCCCGCAACGACCGATTTCTGATTTTTGAGAGCGTCACCCAGAACCTCTCCTACGGCTGTGAGCTTATCTCCAACATGCGGGAATTCAGCGCCCCGGAGTACCCCGACCTCATTCAGCTTGATTTTCATATCAAAAATGAAGCCGAAGTCCCACAGTATGCGCGTTTCTTCGCCGTATCCGACGATAAGCTGACAGAAGTCCCGGTGTACGAAAACGGCGTCGAAGCCGCCCCCTACGGCACCCACCTTGACCCGAAGTCCGCCGGGCTGATGATACAGCATATCGTCGCCGAGGAATACGGAAGCTACACCGTCAAGCAGTACGAATACACCTTTGACCCTCAAACACTTTCAATAACCCGCCGCCGCGTTCGCTACACCGGCTACGACACCCCCGAAGAATAAGGAGAACATCATGACCGACAAGGAAGAATTCATCAAAATATACACCGAAAATATCACCCGTGAAGGCTCGGACAAGCTGCTTGACTTTCTTCAGAATAAGAGCGACTTCTTCACCGCCCCGGCAAGCACCCGCTACCATAACGCCTTTGAAGGCGGACTTCTCCGGCATTCTCTTAACGTCTACCACTGCCTGTGCGCCTACATGGAGCGCGACCGCGTGAAGAACGAATACAAGCTGACCGCCTCCCCGGAAACTATCGCGATAGTTGCCCTGCTGCACGACCTCTGCAAAGTGAACTTCTACAAAGTCGGCTGGCGCAACGTCAAAAACGAGGAAACCGGCCAGTGGGAAAAACAGCCCCGCTACGAAATACACGACACTTTGCCCTACGGCCACGGCGAAAAATCCGTCTACATGATAAGCGGATTCATGCGCCTTACCCGTGAAGAGGCAATGGCGATACGCTGGCACATGGGCTTTTCCGGCATTGAGGACAAAAACTCCGTCGGTCAGGCGCTGGCGATGTACCCCCTCGCCTTTGCAATGTCAGTAGCCGACATGGAAGCCTCCTACTTCCTAGAGTCCACCCCGAACTGATAATTCTGTAATTAATTACCGCGTAGCGAATAAAAGTTTTCTGTCCAGCCTTTTTCAAAAGGCTGGCGGAGTGTGGGGCAGCGCCCCACAATACTGCCCCAAGCCGCTGAGTTCCAGCGGCTTTTATTTTTTCTCCCTCAAACCCCAGCTTTTCCACCCAAAAACCCCCTCAAATTTTTCAACATTCAACACTGAAATTGTAAAAAACATTTTTTCACACCACCCTCCAACCACTTTTCAACCACCAATTTCACCAAACTCACTTTTTCAACCTAGGGCGGTTTAATGGGCTTTTTTAACCATTTCAACACAGTTTTCAACAGTGGATACTGAAAAAATCAGATTTAACGTTGAAAACTACCACTAAAAACCCGTTAAAACCCCGACGTTCAATATTTTTCAACCACGAAACGACAGATTTTTCCAAAAACAACGAAATAAAAAGGATTCTGGACAATCAACCCTGAGTATAATTTCACTTAACAAACCACTTTTAAACCTAACAAATCCCCACTCTCAAAATTCATGTTGAAACACACCCTTGATTTTATGCGATATTTTAACAAATTCAACGTACTTTTCAACAATTTAAAAGAAATTCAACCGATTATACCCGTTGTTTTTATAACTTTAACCGCAAAATGTTAAAAACTCATCAAAATAATGTATAAATCAATAAAACCGGCAGATAACAATGTTGAAATACACTCAACAAAAAGGGAGAACAGAACAATGATAAAAGGAGTCACCAAGAGCATAATCGAGATCAATCCGCGGAACGCCTGCTTTGAAAAAATAATCGTAATACTGAACAGTAACTGCGACGTTCCGGATAAAGAGGAAATAAAGCGCCAGGCTGAACTTATGACCAACACCGCCCCGGAGTATCTGAAGCGCCAGCGGAGGCTTTACCGGCTGAAGCTGGCGGTAAGTGCAGTCAGCGGAGCTTTTCTGACGGCTATTTCATTCGGACTTCTGTACCTGTTTGTTTAAATTTCACAGATTATCGCAAATAAATTAAGCGCTTTTTTGCTTGAAAAATTTCAACTTTTATGGTATTATTAAATATGGACATCTTTTGACTAATATTATTTTTAAGTTCTAATTAATTTTAAAGTATTTTCCTTATAAAATACCGCATACAGAACTTAAAAATACCCTAATCATTTACAAATACCGGACGCTCCGGCGGCTGCATTTTTTATATGGAACGGTGATCAATATGAAATCAATCTCCTCTCTCTCCGACATTTATAATCTGGTTGTTGAAAACTATGTGCGCGAATACAAGACCTCCACCTCTGCGCGGGAGCTCTGGCTTGATTCTATTGAGCCGATAGAGATGAAGGGAAATGTCGTGGTACTCGCCACCGAATCGGAATTCAAACGCAATACCCTCAGCCAGATTTATCTGGACAAGCTGGAGGAGCAGTTCTCAATAGTTCTCGGCAACCCTGTCAAGATCGAGCTTATCGTGAAAAATGACATGGAAACCACCGAAACGAAGTTCAACAACATCAAAAACAGCGAGGAGCTTTCAAGCCAAATAGAAAATATCGTACACGACAATAAGGTTACATACACCTTTGATAACTTTATCGTCGGACCCTCCAACAATCTTGCATTTGCAGCAGCAAAAGCGGTATCCCAGAAGCAGCACGAAAAGTACAACCCCCTGTTCATCTACGGAGATTCGGGACTTGGAAAGACCCACCTGCTTTCGGCGATTCAGAACGAGATGACGAAGAACTATCCGGGAATTAACATCATTTACATTTCCGCGGAGACCTTCACCAACGAATTCTTACATTCAATAACCGCCAATAATACCGAGCTGTTTGACGAAAAATACCGCAAGGCAGACGCCCTGCTTATTGATGATATCCAGTTCATTGCCGGTAAAGAGCAGACGGAGGAAAAATTCTTCCACATCTTCAACGAGCTTTATAAGCTGAATAAAGCCATTGTACTCACCTCAGACCGCCCGGCAAAGGAGATCAAATCCATTTCCGACCGCTTAAAGACCCGCTTCTCATCTGGGCTTGCAGCGGACGTAAGGGCGCCGGAATATGAAACACGTCTTGCGATAATCCAGCGCAAGGCTGAGATACTGAACTTCAAGATCCCCGAAGACGTTGTGGACTTCATCGCCACCAAGCTGAAATCCAATATACGTCAAATCGAAGGCGTAGTCACCAAGATGAACGCTCTTTATATGGTATCCCAGATAAAGCCGACGATAGTTGTCGCGCAGAATGTCATAAAGGATATAGTATCCGACCACCAGCCCATTCCGATAACCGTTGATAAGATAATCACCGAGTCGGCGAAGATCTTCAACGTCGATCCCGACGAAATACGCTCACCCAAGCGTAATTCACAGGTTTCCGCGGCAAGAAAGGTCGCAATTTACGTTATTCAGGAGATAACCGGGCTTCCTTATGAAACCATAGGACAGGAGTTCAGCGGGCGGGATCACTCGACTGTGGTATACGCTATAAAGAACGTCAAGGAAACTATGGCGAAGGACAGCAACTTCCGCTCTGTGGTGGAGGATCTTATCAAGAATATAAAGGCAAATCAGTAATAAAGCTGATATAAGTTGAAAATAAAGGCGCTTTGCCAAAGGAAACGCTGATTAAACCAAATTCGCCCCGCTCAAACCCGCATACTCACGCGGCTGATTTTGGTACGCTTCGCTTTAATCAGTGTGTACCTAACGGCAGACTGCCCTTTATTTTTGGTAACAAACGGTCGCAAAAATCAGGTTTTCCCATACTTTTTCAACCATCTTTAAAACTTTTTTAACCGTCCGTTGAAAATAAAAACTCCCCCAACAATCCAACCATTTTTCAACCGTCCCCACCTAAAATTTTCCCACCCCTTTTCCGGCGGTTTAAAAGGCTTCCCGGACTTTTCAACTTATCAACTCCCCTTATTATTATTATTAAAAAATATTATATCATATATTGATACCGCAAAAATTTGCGGTGAATGGCTGCTCCCGACAGAAGCAGCACTGAGAAAGGAATGATCGACATGAAATTCAGTTGCAGCAAGGACATTATCCTCTCCGCTGTTCAGACCACTGCAAAGGCAGCCGCCGGGAAATCCACGATAGCGGCGCTTGAAGGCGTTCTTATGGAATTAGAGGGAAACACCCTCACCGTGACCGGCTACGACCTTGATATAGGTATCAAGACCTCAATAGAGGTAAACGGTATTGAAAGCGGGAATATCGTCATTAATGCAAGAATGGCGGGGGACATCATCAGAAAAATGCCTACCGGTGATATCACCTTTGAGTGCGGTGAGAACAACGTAGCCGAGATCTCCGGCAGGGACACCAATTTCTCCGTTATGTGCATGAGCGCGGACGATTATCCCAATGTTCCGCAGGTAAATCCCGACACCAGCTTCAGTATGCCGCAGAAATTGCTGAAAAGCATGATCGTCCAGACTAAATTCGCAGTTGCAGTGGTAGACAGCAAGCCTGCACTTATGGGCTGCAAATTTGAGCTGGAGGACAATATATTAAGCGTAGCTGCAGTTGACGGCGTTCGTATCGCACTTCGGCAGGAGCCGCTGACCTACAACAACATCAGCTTTATCGTTCCCGCTAAGACCCTTGAAGAGCTTACACATATACTCTCTGATGATAATGATAAAAATGTTACTATCAGTATAGATAAAAACCAGATCAGCTTCACCGTTGACAGCTATATCATGATATCCCGCCTGCTTGACGGCGATTTTATCCCGTTCAAGAACTATCTCAAATGCTCCGCCGACGTTTACGCTGAGGTGAACTGCCGCGAGATGATCGAAATGCTGGACCGCACCATGCTTATAATCAACGAGAAGAACAAGAATCCTATCCGCTGCGAGATCAAGGACAACTCTATCTATATGAGCTGCACCACCGCGATAGGCAAGGTGAACGACAAGATATCCGTGAAATACAACGGCGAACCGCTGGTTATCGGCTTCAACGCCAAGTATATGCTGGACGCGTTCAAGGCATGCGATACCGACACCGTGAAGCTTGTAGCGACATCTTCCGTTGCGCCGATAATTATTCTCCCTATGGAGGGCAGCGCGTTTACTTATCTGGTACTCCCCATGCGCCTTAAATGAATCGCTCGGTGGGAGAGAGCCTGCACAGCTGCAAATGATCTCCCCCTCCATGAATGAGGTATCAGAGAGCTGTAAAAGACTATAATTCTGTTGGTAATTTATTATTAATAATATACAATATGTATATATTGTGGTTTCGGCAGTAATACGTCGGCGCCGCATGCCTTATTCCGTATAATAATGCGGGATAGGCGAATTTATATAGTATTACGACATTGCAGAAAGGAAGCAAAATAATGGAAGAAATCAAAATCTTAACACCCTTTATCAAGCTGGATCAGCTTATTAAATTCGCAGGACTGGCAGAAACCGGCGCCAAGGCTAAGATCCTTGTAGAGCTGGGAGAATTCAACGTAAACGGAGAGCTCTGCACAAAGCGCGGCAAGAAGATCAAGCCCGGCGACACCATTGAATTTAAGGGCAAGAAATATAAGATAGCGCTGGACGAAAACGCGGTATTACCCGAACAGTCCGCAGAATAAAAAATATAGATGATAATAACAAAGCTGTATATACGCAACTTCCGGAATATAAAAGAGGCTGAACTGACTTTTGACAGCAGCCTCAATATCTTTGTCGGCAAGAATGCGCAGGGTAAAACGAACCTCATGGAGGCAATATCCGTCTGTCTGGGCGGCAGCTTCCGGCATGTGAGGTACAATCAGTATGTGCCGGTTTCTGACAGCGGCGCTGAGGTGTTCATACGGCTTTGTTTCCGGGAAGATAATAATACCGGGCGTGAAAATATCGTTGAATATACTATAAGTAATAACAAACCGCAGGTCAAATATAACGGTTTGAATGTCAGTGACGCCTCAAAATTGTACGGGGTATTGAAGTATGTGGTGTTCGTCCCGGAGCACCTGAACCTCATTAAAGGCGCACCAGAGCTGCGCCGAAGCTACCTTGACGACGTTGCGGTAATGCAGACGCACACTCATCTGAAGAAACTCTCAAATTATAACAGAGGGTTAAAACAGCGCAATAATATACTGACTTTCTCCGGTAATATGTCCGAAGGGGAGCTTGCTGCGAACCTTGCGCCGTGGAACGAGGTTCTGGCAAGCGAGGGTATTAATGTGACTTATGGGCGGCTTCGGTATTTCGCATTTTTGCAGGAATATGCAGCCGAGATCTACTCGCGGCTGACTGAGGGGGCTGAATCCCTTAAAATGGAATATTTCAGCTCTATTTTTAAAACAGATAGTATAGATTTTAGTGATGTAAACAGACTGTTTAAACAATATCTGGTAGAAATGGAAAATAATCTGCAATCTGAGATGAAGCTGCGGTATACTGTCGCCGGGGTACACCGGGACGATGTGAACTTCTATATCAACGATATGCCGGCGCGGGATTTCGCTTCACAAGGGCAATTGCGCAGCGCGGCGCTTGCTTTGAAGCTGTCTGAGGCTGAGATAATACGGCGGAAAAATAAGACCTGCCCGGTCATAATTCTGGACGATATTCTGAGTGAGTTGGACTTTGTACGGCGGGGATTTGTAATCAACAATATTGACAATAGTCAAGTGTTTATTACCTGCTGTAATATGGACGACCTGTCTGCGCTCAACGGGGGCAGGGCTTGGCACACGGAAAACGGGTGTTTCACGGAGGTTTAACGGCAGATGTATCTGTTTCTTGGCGGGAACGCAACGGTAAATAAAAGCAGCGTTATCGGGATTTTCGACATTGAGGAATGCTCGGTAAGCCGCATTACAGCGGACTTTCTGAACTCTGAACAGAAGCAGGGCAGGGTGGTCAGCGTTTCGGAGGATATGCCTAAGGCTTTCGTTGTGTGTGAAAAAAATACCTACATCACCAACGTATCAAATGATACTCTGAACAAGAGGTGCGGGGTCAAATTTACTTAATTTAGTCTGAATTTACTCAATAAAATCTGGAAATTTTGTCTTTTTATGTTATATCAAAAACTGCTCAAATATATATAAAAACCGTCGATTTTTGCAAAAAGGCTGCAAATTCTGAAATCGGCGGATTTTTCATATTACGGAGAGTTATTAAAATATAATTCAGGTGAAATTGAGATTAAGTTATTTACTGAGAGATATTTCTGCATTTTAGTTACACAGTTTATACTGTTAGTATAATTATATTTTGGGCAGGTCGATCTTCTCCTGTGCGACTTCGTGAGTACGGCAGCAGAAACTATCGGCGGTCAGCTTTAGCAGGACTATGCTGTTCAGCACCTGCTCGCTGAACTTATGCTCGGTCTTTTCCTCGTCATACTTGCTGATTATTGACGTTAATCCTGTCAGCTTCTCTATACCGTTTACGATCTCTATTGAGCCTGTGCCGGTAATGCACTCGTACAGTGCGGTCACACCGCAGTCGTTCTCGTCCTTGATTATGCCGGAGAGGTGGTCTATCTCAAAGCCGGCTATGTTGTTCTTCTTGATCAGATCCAGCTTCTGTCCCTTTGGGGAAGTGTGGAAGTAAAGCTCCAGATGTCTGCCCTCAAGCTTATAGCCGAAGCACATTGGTATCACATACGGATACTCGCCGTTCATCAGCGCTATGCGGCATACCTGCGCCGTTTTAAGCAGCTTCTCTATCGCTGTGATCTCGGTTATTTCTCTGTCTGTTCCTGTCATAATATTGTCCCCCTTTTATATAAATTTAATATACATTTTTCGTCATAAAAACAATCACCCGCATGCTATTCTGCCTGCGGGTGTATGTTTGCTTTCACAAGTTGATCATGCAGAAGCGTTAGCTTTCTTTGCAAGCTGGGACTTAAGGCGGGCAGCCTTATTCTTGTGGATAAGACCCTTACCTGCAGCCTTGTCTACGCTTACAACCGCAGTCTTGATCACAGCAGCGTCAGCACCCTCGGCACGAGCCTTCTTGATAACTGTTTTAAGAGCAGTCTTGGAAGCCTTGTTAGCCTCTGTTCTTTCTTTTGCGATAAGAACTCTCTTCTTTGCAGACTTGATATTCGGCATTTATTTTCACCTCCATAGCTATTCAATCGGAACGGGCATTACTGCGGCGTTCTCAATTTATTTTCTTATTGTGCGTTCAGCGGTTCTCTATCTGGTATATACTGAACGACCATAATAATATATTTTATTATATCATACAATTTCTCAAATTGCAAGGGGTTTTAAGAAATTTTTTAGAAAAAGCCGCACAAATATGCGCGGCTTTAGCTGTATTCAGATTGTTAAATTCACTAAATGTATTCCTGCGTTACGTTGCTGGCTATTATTTCACCGTCTGTGAAGTAGCTCAGGGTTTCTGCTATCAGCGTGTCGGCTTCATTATTTTTGGTGGCGTTATGATAGTACAAGAAATAGCTCTGGCGCTGGATATGAGCGTAATTTTCCGCGGGGGCGGTGTACTGCTCAGCACGGGCGCGCAGGGACTCTGTTAGTTCGGGGGTGTATATTTTGGACGGTGGTTCTTCGGGGTGAGTGAGGTTCAGCTTGTTTTTGGTGAGGGTCAATGTATAGCGATAGTCTGTGCTTATCGTATCAATACGATAAAACAGGTCTATGGTTGTCCCGGACGGGAAAATATCTGATGTGCTGTCCGGTATTACCCGGAGATACACTACATAATCTGACAGGTCAAAGGCGCTGTCGAATTTCGTTATTTCGGAGAAGGTGGAGTTCAAATCCTTGCCTTTATAGCCGGTGAATTTGCCGTTGTTGATGTATGTTCCCTGCGGATATACGTTGAAAAAGCCGTAGGTGACGTTCAGCTTGCCGGGTTCTTCGATTATTATTGTGCCGTTGTTGTTCAATTGGCTGCGGTTTTTGAGTTTCAGCGTACCGTCGGTGATTTTCACTGTGCCGCCGTGTTCGACAAAGATACCGGTATTTTGCAGCGTGAGTGAGGCACCGTTCGTTATTTCAAGTATGCCGTTGGTTTCAATTATTATGTCTTTGTCGGTGAAGGTGGTGTTTTTGGTAATGATTATCCTGCCGGGGATAGATACTTTTTGGCTTGCGGGGAGGGGTTCTATCTGCGTCCATGCAACGCCGTGCATGTATTCATAGATGGACTGCGCTGAGGCGGGGGCGGATAGTCCGCATAGCAGTATTGCTGCGGTGATAAGGGCTAGTAGTTTTTTCATGGTAGTCCTCCTTGATTTAGGAAAACGCTGATTAAAACAAATTTGACCCGTTCAAACGCGGGAACTCACGGGTCTAAATTTGTTACGCTTCGCTTTAATCAGCGTGTCCGAGGGAAACGCTGATTAAAACAAATTCGACCCGTTCAAACGCGGGAGCTCACGGGTCTGAATTTGTTACGCTTCGCTTTAATCAGCGTGTCCCTTGTTTTTGGGTATCTGTAAATAATACCCGGCAGAGTATTAAAAGGTTGCATTTTTTTACTTTATGGGGGTTATTTTTTGCGGAAATGCTTGCAATTATCAAGAATTTGTGGTATACTATATATAATATATGCAATTCTGAATTGCAGGGCTTTGATGTACTGGACAAAGTTCAGTATTATATGGAGGGTAAAGGTTTTCTATGGCTGAAAATGAAAATAATCTGAGCTACGGCGCGGACGACATACAAGTTTTAAAGGGTCTGGAGGCTGTAAGAAAGCGTCCGGGTATGTATGTCGGGTCTTCCGGCGAGGGAGGTCTGCACCACCTTGTTTATGAGATCGTAGACAACGCTATTGACGAGGCGTTGGCGGGCTTCTGCACCGAGATCGACGTGGATATTCTGCCCGGGGACGTTATTCGGGTAGTGGATAACGGTCGTGGTATTCCTACCGCTATCAATCATGCGGAGGGCATTTCGGCGGCTACCGTGGTTTTCACCGTTCTGCATGCGGGCGGTAAGTTCGGCGGCGGCGGTTACAAGGTCGCGGGAGGTCTGCACGGCGTCGGCGCTTCGGTTGTAAACGCACTGTCGGAATGGCTGGAGGTCGAGATCCACGACGGAAAGAATATTCATTTCCAGCGGTTTGAACGGGGCGAATACAGTGAGCCGATAAAGGTCATCGGCACTACGGATCACACCGGTACTACCGTTACGTTCAAGCCGGACGGGGAGATCTTCCATACTACTGTATTCAACTATGCTACATTACAGGACAGACTGCGGGAAAAGGCGTTCCTTAACGGCGGTCTGAAGATAAGGCTCTCGGATACCCGCGACCCGGAAAATCCGGTTCACGAGGAAATGATGTACGAGGGCGGTATCAAGAGCTATATTGAGTGGCTCAACAAGAAGCGCGGCGCGGACGTGCTTCACCCGGACGTTATTTTCCTCACCGGGGATATGAACGGTATTAACGTGGAGATCGCGTTCCAGTATACTACCGATTTCAACAGTGAGATATTTAGGTCGTTCGCTAACGATATCCACACCGGCGAGGGTGGTACTCATGAGCTGGGCTTCAAGAAGGCTCTCAGCAAGGTCGTGAATGACTACGCGAAGGCGTACAAGGAGAATCAGGAGAAGAACAAGCCTAAGAGAAAAGCCGCAAAAAAGGGCGAGGAGGAGAAGCCTTATACGCCTATCAGCGGCGAGGCTATCAGAGAGGCTATCAATGCTATTATTTCTGTGAAGCTGCCGGAGTGCGAGTTTGAGGGACAGACTAAGGGCAAGCTGGGTAATCCCGAGGTTCAGCCGGTGGTTTACAAAATCGCCGTTGAGCAGCTTACCTATTACTTTGAGGAACACCCCGATACCGCTATGATAATCATGAATAAGGCTATCAACTCGCAGGCGGCTAGGGACGCGGCTAAGAAGGCTATGGAGGCTAAGAGAAAGTCCGTTATGGATAGCAACGGGCTTCCCGGAAAGCTGGCGGACTGCTCGGAGAGCGACCCCTCGCTTACTGAAATTTATATCGTCGAGGGTGACTCGGCGGGTGGTTCGGCTAAGAGCGGACGTGACAGGCGGTTCCAGGCTATTCTTTCCCTGTGGGGAAAAATGCTCAACGTTGAGAAGGCGCGGGCGGACAAGGTTTACAATAACGATAAACTGTCGCCGGTGGTGAAGGCTCTTGGCACTGGTATTGCGGAGGATTTTGATATTAACAAGCTGCGGTACGGGCGCGTTATTATCATGGCAGATGCCGATGTTGACGGTGCGCATATAAGCACGCTTATGCTTACGTTCTTCTTCCGGTTCATGCGTCCGCTGATTGAGCAGGGGCATGTTTACATTGCGCAGCCGCCGCTGTTCAAGGTTTCGAGAGGCAAGAACGTTAAGTACGCTTTCTCTGACGAGGAAAGAGATGTTTATATCAGGGAGCTTGCCGGTGAGAACGGCGCTAAGGTGGACGTTCAGCGGTACAAAGGTCTTGGTGAGATGGATCCCGAGCAGCTTTGGGAGACTACTATGAATCCGGAGACCCGCACTATGCTCCGCGTGACCGTGGAGGACGCTGCTAAGGCGGACGAGATCATGACCGTGCTCATGGGCGATAAGGTCGAGCCGCGCAGAGAATTCATTGAACAGAATGCTACGCTGGTTAGAGATCTTGATTTCTGATTGTGTAATTACTATTTGTTATACTATATAAGAATATTACTGTTTGTGTGTTGAATTAAGGAAGTGATCTTATTTCTAACGGACTTTTGCCGAATCTCGGCGGCTCTGAGGAGGAGCTGAATGAAGGGATAAAGAAAGGCTCTGAGCCGGTCATTGAATTCAGCTATGATAATACGCTGGAGGAGATCGACGGCGCTATGAAGTCGTTTCAGCAGAAATACAAGGGCAAGCGGAGTATGCTTTCTATCGCTGCTTACGGGCTGCTGACGGCGGCGGTCATTGTCGCTATCGTGCTGAATCCTACCTCGGTGTTTGCGTATGCGGCGCTTCTCTTCTGCGGGTTCGGGCTGGTGTACAGTCTTACGGACAAGAAGCGTTCCCGGAAGAAAACTATTGACGCGCTTAAGGACATGAATCCGGAGGATTATTCGGCGCGGTTCTTTGAGGACAGGATCGAGATAGAAACTGTTATTCGTCCGAAAGCTAACGAGGTACATGTTAAAATCGACGAGGACGCGGACGAGGAGATCATTTCACCGTTGAAAACTACGTTTATTATCGGGCAGGATCTGCTGGAATTCATAGAAAACGACGAGTCGCTACTGCTTGTGTTCAACCGGCAGCAGATATACTGCTTCCCTAAGCGGTGCCTTTCGTTGGAACAGGAAAATGCAGTTAGGGATTACTTGTCCGGCAGGCTGAATGAGGATAATTCGGACTGAACGCAGTGATTTTTATTTGACAGCAGGGGTTTACCTGTGATTTTGGAGGAACAATGGATATTGATTTCAGCTTGGAAAAGCTAATAAATGTTGACCTTGAACAGACTATGAAAACCTCGTTTATAACCTACTCTATGTCGGTTATAACTGCGAGAGCGCTGCCGGACGTAAGGGACGGTCTGAAGCCTGTTCACCGCCGTATAATCTACACCATGAACGACGCCGGGAATACCTCGGATAAGCCGTTCAGAAAGTGCGCTTATACCGTCGGCGAGGTGCTTGGTAAGTATCACCCCCACGGCGACGCTTCTGTTTATGACGCGCTGGTTCGTCTGGCGCAGGATTTCTCGCTGCGCTACCCGCTTATCGACGGTCACGGAAACTTCGGTTCGGTGGACGGCGACCCTGCGGCAGCTTACCGTTATACAGAGGCCAGGCTTGCGAAGATCTCAAATGAGATGACGCAGGATATCAATAAGAATGTCGTGGATTTCACCACGAACTATGATGATAAGCTCCAAGAACCGGTGGTTCTTCCTTCAAGATTTCCTAATCTGTTAGTAAATGGAAGTAACGGTATCGCTGTCGGCATGGCTACGAATATCCCGCCGCATAACCTCGGCGAGGTAATTGACGCTTTGCTGCTGATGATCGATAATCCGGAGGTTTCTATTGAGGAACTCATGACCCAGATACAGGGTCCGGATTTCCCGACCGGCGGTATCATCATGGGGTACAGCGGAATACGCTCCGCTTATTATACCGGGCGCGGCAAGATAATACTGCGCGGCAGGGCGAATATCGTTGAGGAAAACAACCATACAAGGATAATTATTGACGAGATACCCTATATGGTAAACAAGGCGCGGCTGCTGATGAGTATCGGCGACCTTGTTCGTGATAAGCGTATCGAGGGTATCAGCGTTGTGCGCGATGAATCAGACCGAAACGGTATGAGAATAGTTATTGAACTCAAGCGCGACGCTAACGCTAATGTTGTTCTCAACAAGCTGTATTCATTTACTCAGTTACAGGATACTGTGGGCGTTATCATGCTGGCACTGGTAAACGGTCAGCCTAAGATACTTACGCTGAAAGAGTGTCTTGAATACTACCTTGATTTCCAAGTTGATGTAATTACCCGTAGAACAAAGTTTGACCTTGAAAAGGCTCTGGAAAGGGCGCATATTCTTGAGGGCTTCCTTATCGCTATTGACTTCATTGACGAGGTAATTGCTATACTTCGTTCAAGCAAGACTATTCAGGAGGGCAAGGAAAGGCTTGTAGCAAGGTTTGAGAATATTGACGTTTCACATACCGGGTTCTTTGAGGAGGGGACTTACTCCCTTACCGAGGTCCAGGCGGACGCTATCGTACAGATGAGGCTGGGCGCTCTGACCGGTATGGAGAAGTCTAAGGTTATCGATGAATTGCAGGAGAAGCGCGCTACTATCAAGGAACTGCGTGAGATTCTTGCAGACCATGACAAGCTGCTGCATGTTATCGGCGACGAGCTTTCAGTTATCAAGAAGAAGTACAACGACCCGCGGCGCACAAAAATCGAGCCGGTAAGCGGCGAGGTGGATATTGAGGACCTTATCCCCGAAGAGGACTGCGTTGTTACCTATACAAATATCGGATACATCAAGCGTCAGCCGGTGGAGGTCTATAATATCCAGAAGCGCGGCGGCAAGGGTGTTTCCGGCATGAAGCAGAGGGACGAGGATTTCGTGGAGAATATGTTTATCTCGTCCAGTCATGAGAATATTCTGTTTATCACAAATCAAGGCAACATGTATAGGCTGAAATGCTATGAGATTCCGGAGGGCAGCAAGCAGTCCCGCGGTATGAATATCGTTAATCTGCTTCAGCTCAATGAGGGCGAGCGGGTCGCGGCTATGATGACTACCCATGATTTCGCGGAGAACAAGTACTTTATCTGCGTCACCAAGAACGGCATTGTAAAGCGCACGAATCTGTCGGAATACAAAAATGTCCGGAAAAAGGGGCTGCGTGCTGTTACTCTTGCCGAGGGTGACGAGATTGCAGCGGCATTCTTAACCGAGGGCGACTGCCGTATTCTGGCGGCTTCTCACAACGGTTACGCTATCTGCTTCGACGAAAAAGACTGCCGTCCGCTCAGCAGGCAGGCTAGGGGCGTTCGCGCTATTAAGCTGCGTGACGGTGATTTTGTTGTCGGGGCTACTAAGGTATTCGACGATAACGCGACAATCCTCACGGTAACTGAAAAGGGCATGGGACGGCGGTGCGCTGTTTCCAGCTATCGGTTACAGAAGCGCGGCGGTTTGGGTCTGAAAAACTACCCGGTAAGCGACGAGAAGGGTTATGTTTGCGGTATCAGAACGTTAGGTCCGGACGATGATGTTATCCTTATCAGCACTGACGGTGTTATTATCAGATTCAGAGCTAACGATATGAGGGTTATGGGACGTCCGGCGTCCGGCGTGCGTGTAATGCGGCTTGCTGATGACAGCAGGGTGGCTTCGTTCACAAGAACGGCGCATGATGACTCTGAAAGCACCGAGGAGATAGAGAAGGTTTCTGATGAGGAGATCCAAGCTTCTCTGTCTGCGGAGGCGGCGGAGGTCGTTGAACCGGAGGAGGCTCCCGATGACGAGGAGGAAGCGGAGGAGAATACCGCTGAGGAAAACTCCGGTGACGAGGAGTAATTCACTTATAATTTAAATAAAGGTTCGCCCGGATTTGCTGTTCGGGCGAATTTTTGAGAATAGAACATTTTTTGTTCCACATGGAACATTTCCACTGAATATATTAATTTGTGTCGAATATACTGAAAGGAAGATGTTTATGGGCGCAGCTTATACGCTGGAGGAATATGATGTTGCGGTGATCGGCGCAGGACACGCCGGGTGCGAGGCGGCTCTCGCGGCGGCAAGGCTGGGTATGAAAACCGCTGTTTTTACGCTGTCGCTGGACTGTATCGCTAATATGCCGTGTAATCCGTGTATCGGCGGGTCGGCTAAGGGGCAGATAGTTTGTGAGATAGATTCGCTGGGCGGTGAAATGGGTAAGGCGGCGGACGCTACTTTTATTCAGTCGAGGATACTTAACCGGGGGAAAGGTCCGGCGGTGCATAGTCTGAGGGTTCAGAGCGACAGGGTGAAGTATCATACTTATATGAAACAGGCGCTGGAAAATACGCCGAATCTGTACATCATGCAGGCGGAGGTCACGGCGGTGGACGTCGTGGACGGGAAAATAACCGCGGTGCGGACTAAGCTGGGGGCTGTTCACCCGGTCAAGGCGGCGATAATCACCACCGGGACTTATCTCAACGGGAAGATTCACATTGGGGAACTGAATTATTCAAGCGGGCCGGACAATGTTATGCCCTCTACGGAGCTGACTTCCTGTCTGAAAGGGTTGGGGATTTCTATGCGGAGGTTCAAGACGGGGACTCCAGCCAGAGTGCATAAGCGGTCGATTGATTTCTCAGTAATGGAGAAGCAGACCGGGGACGAACAGATCATGCCATTTGCTTTTGATAACGAGAAGGAGCTTGTTAATCAGGCGGATTGTTATGTTACTTATACGAACGCTGAAACTCACAAGGTGATTTTGGATAATCTGGACAGATCGCCGCTGTATTCCGGCAGGATAGAGGGAGTTGGTCCGAGGTACTGTCCGAGTATTGAAGATAAGATCGTCAGATTCCGGGATAAGGAAAGGCATCAGCTTTTTGTTGAGCCTATGGGACTGGATACGGACGAATATTATTTGCAGGGTATGTCGTCGTCACTGCCGGAGGACGTGCAGGTGAAGTTCCTAAGGACGATAAAGGGGCTGGAGCATGTGGAGATAATGCGCCCGGCGTACGCTATTGAGTATGACTGCTGCGACCCGCTGGAGCTTTTGCCTACGCTCGAATTCAAGAAGATATCCGGGCTGTACGGGGCGGGGCAGTTCAACTGTACAAGCGGTTATGAGGAGGCTGCGGCGCAGGGAATTGTCTCGGGGATAAATGCGGCGCTGAAAATCTCCGGCAGAGAGCCTATGATCCTTGACCGGGCGTCCAGTTATATTGGGACGCTGATTGACGATCTGGTGACAAAGGGCTGCAATGAGCCGTACAGAATGATGACCTCACGGAGTGAATATCGGCTTATACTTCGACAGGACAACGCGGCGGACAGACTTCTGCCTGTTGGACATAGGGTCGGGCTGGTTTCGGACGAGAGATATCAGAAGTTTCTTGATGAAAAGGCGGTTTGTGAACAGGAACTGGAACGGATCAAATCTGTGACGATACACCCGAGTGAAAAGGTCAATGCTTTGCTAAGGGAACGAGGGACTTCGGAGATAAACGCCGGGGTGCGGCTGGTGGAGCTTTTAAAGCGTCCGCAGCTTAGCTATTCGGATTTTGCGGAGTTCGATTCTGGGCGTCCTAAGCTGAAATATTCGCTGGTGAACAAGCTGGAGATTGAACTGAAATACTCCGGATATATCAAGATTCAGCAGGAACAGATCGAAAAAATGCGCAGGCTGGAGGAAAAGGCGCTGCCGGCGGACGTGGATTACAAGACTATAAAGGGACTGCGGCTGGAGGCTCAAGAGAAACTGAACAAATTCAGACCGCTGAATGTTGGTCAGGCAGGGAGAATTTCCGGGGTGAATCCGGCGGACGTTTCTGTCTTGCTTATCTGGCTGGCGGGAATGAATTATGAAAAGGGTGGAAAGGACGTTGGTGATGAATAATTCGGACAGGAATGAATATGTTATTGAGCAATTCGGCATGGCGGGAATCCAAATCACGGAGGAACAGGCGGATAAGCTGGTAAGGCTGTGCGATTTCATGGTGGATTATAATCAAAACGTGAATCTTACGTCTATCACGGAGTTTCATGAGGTTGTCGTGAAGCATTTTGTGGACAGCGTTTTGCCGTTCATTATACTGGATATTCCGGAGGGAAGCTCGTTTATTGATGTTGGGACGGGGGCTGGATTTCCGGCGCTGCCGCTGCTGATAGTTCGTCCGGACTTAAAGGGAACGCTGTGTGACAGTCTTAATAAGCGGTGTGTTTACCTTGAAAAGGTGTGTGCGCAGATCCGAATTTCGGCGGAGATAATTCATGCGCGCAGCGAGGAACTTGGAAGAAAGAAGCGGGAATGTTTTGATTTTTCGACTGCAAGGGCGGTCGCGGCTATGCCGGTGCTGTCAGAATACTGTGTACCGTTCGTCAAGGTCGGGGGGAGATTTATTGCTCTTAAATCGGTCAATGAGGATATTTCGGCGGCGGAGGGTGCGATTTCAAAGCTGGGGGGCGTGGTTCAGGAGATCAGGGACTACACCCTGCCGAACGGCGACAGCAGACGTTTGGCGGTGATAAAAAAAATATCGCAGACTCCGACAAAATATCCCAGAAGCTCAGCTAATATTGCGAAAAAGCCGCTTTGACGCGGCTTTTTTTGTTGGGCTGCGTCAGATTTTGGGTGGAAATGCGATATTTTATTGTGGATAATATTTCCTGTTCATGGTATAATTGAGGTACCAAAAACCGGGGATATCCTAGAAAGGAAGTTTTAAATATGACAGGATTATTCAAGAGCAGGGAAAAGCAGATTCAGAGGGTCGTTTCTATTGATGTGGGGCTTATTATTCCGAATCGGTCGCAGCCGAGGGTTGCTTTCAGCGAGGAGGAGCTGAATTCTCTGGCGGAGAGTATCAAGGAAAACGGCATTTTGCAGCCTATCAATGTGCGGCGGTATGGGGTGAATTATGAGATCGTCAGCGGGGAGCGGAGATTACGCGCGGCAAAGAAGTGCGGATTAAACGAGGTGCCTTGTATTATTATAGATGCGGACGATGAGAAATCGGCGGTACTGGCGCTGATTGAGAATATCCAAAGGCGGGATCTTAGCTTCTTTGAGGAGGCTATGGCTATTGAAAAGCTTATTAGCTACTATGGGTTGACTCAAGAGGAGGCTGCGGCGAGGCTCGGCAAGGCACAATCGACTGTGGCGAATAAGCTAAGGCTGCTTAAATTCAGCGACGCGGAGAGAAGTCTTATCGTTAGGGGGAATATTTCAGAGCGGCAGGCTCGGGCGCTCATTCGTCTGGACGACCAGACCGAGAGGATTAAGGTGCTTGGGGAGATCATTCGGAATCGGCTCAATATTGAGCAAACGGAGCAATTGGTGGAGAATATTCTGAACGGGGGAGGGAAAAAGCCTGCTGAAGTCAAGAAGGCTGTGCCGGCGAGAAAGAAGTTTCATTTTCCTGTGCCGAGATTGTACATAAATAGCATTAATAAGATCGTTAAGAAAATGAAGGAGGCTAATATTGACTGCGAAACCTTTACGAATCGGGTCGGAGATTGCTATGAATATACGATAAAGATACATTCGGCGGCGGAAATTTGAGGATTTCGCACGAAAAAAATTGTTCCACATGGAACATTTCGACAAACTGAGTCGAAATTTTGTTCTATGTGGAACATTTTTTATAAAAGGGCTTTATTTTTTTGAGATAGTATGGTATAATAGGAAGGTAAGGTGATAATACGACAAGATAGGGGGAAAAATAGTGAGCGTTGTTATTGGAGTTGTAAATCAGAAGGGCGGAGTTGGTAAGACTACTACGTCTATTAATATCGCCGCGGGGCTGGGGACTCTCGGCAAAAAGGTGCTGCTGATCGACTTTGACCCGCAGGGCAACTCTACCACCGGATTCGGAATAAAGAAAAAGACTCTGGATATCTCTACATATCAGATAATTATGGGAGAGGCGCGCCCACAGGAAGCTATCATTAAAACAAGATATAAGAATGTGGATATCATTCCCGCAACGAATCAGCTTTGCGAGGCGGAGCTTCAGCTTGCGGACGTGGAACAGCGGAATCACCAGCTTAGAAAAATCATTTTGCAGGTTAGGGACGATTATGATATTATCATCGTGGACTGCCTGCCGTCGCTGGGTGTGCTGGCAATAAACGCGCTTGTAGCATGCGACAGGATCATTGTGCCGATGGTTTGCGAGCCGTTCGCGCTGGAGGGTCTGGCGCAGCTTATGCAGACGGTCAAGAAGGTCAAGAGGGCGGCGAACAAGGATCTTCAACTGATGGGGATCGTGTTCACCATGATGGACAGACGTTTGCTGGCAAGCAACGAGATCATGCGGGATATCAAGAGAACGTTCCCGGCGGACGTGATATTCAAGACGGAGATCCCCAGAAACGTAAGGATAACCGAGGCGCAGAGCCACGGCGAGCCTATCATCTTTTACGACAAGAACTCAAAGGGGGCGGACGCGTACAAGCGGCTGTCTAAAGAGGTTCTGGAAAAATGCCGTGAAATGGAGAAGAAGTAATGAGCAACAAACGAATAGGCGGGGATTTCAGCAGTCTGTTTGACGATAACAGCATGGAGGAGACCGACAGCCTTAGAACGCTGCGAATATCTGAGATAGAGCCGAACAAGGGACAGCCAAGAAAAAACTTCGACAAAGAGGCAATGGAGCAGCTTGCGGAGTCTATCCGGGTGAACGGGGTGTTACAGCCGCTGCTGGTGAGACCTCTTGCGACGGGAAACTACCAGATAATCGCCGGGGAAAGGCGCTGGAGAGCTGCTAAGATCGCGGGGCTGAGCGAGGTTCCGGTGGTGATACGGGACGACCTTTCGGAAGAACAGGTCATGCAGGTGGCGCTGATTGAGAATCTTCAGCGGGAGAATCTGAATCCCATTGAGGAAGCGCAGGGCTACCGGGAATTGATAGATACCTACAAGATGACGCAGGATCAGCTTTCTAAGGCGCTTGGCAAGGCTAGGTCGTCTATCGCGAATAGTCTGGGGCTGCTGACGCTGCCGATTGGGGTCAGAGATCTTCTGGCGGACGGGCGGCTTTCGGCGGGACACTGCAAGGCGCTGAAGGCTATTAAAGACCCGGCGCTTATGACTGAGATAGCAGTGAGGGCGTCCGAGGGAGAACTGAGCGTCAGAAGCATTGAGGCTATCGCAAAGCGAGAGGCTAAGCGGGAGGAGGCTCAGATCGAGGTAAAGCCGAGAATGGCTTATTACACCGAGGTGGAGATAAGTCTTACCGAGGCGCTTGGCACTAAGGTCAAGATCTGCGAGGGAAAGAAAACGAACACTTTACAGATCGCGTTTGAGGACAAGGAGCAGTTGGAGGGAATTCTTCAACTGATGAATGTCAAGTAAGCTGCGGCGCGGTGTGAACGGTCGGTTCAGACAACATGCGGGCTGCGGCTCAGAAAAAGCTATTTTACAGGACAAAACCTGAAATCATACAAAAAAGAAAGGCAAAGAAAATGATCGACATTAAGTTTTTAAGAGAAAATCCCGACGCTGTTAAGGAGAACATCAAGAAGAAGTTTCAGGACAGCAAGCTGCCGCTTGTTGACGAGGTGATCGAGCTGGACGCGCAGCTTCGCAAGGCGCAGCAGAAGGGCGACTCCCTCAGAGCGGACAGAAACCGTATCTCTAAGGAGATCGGCGGATTCATGGCTAAGGGCATGAAGGAGGAGGCTGAAAAGGCTAAGGCGCAGGTCAAGGAGTTCTCTGACGAGCTGGCTGCGCTGGAACAGCAGGAGGAGGAACTCTCCGAAAAGGTTAAGAAAATCATGATGACGATACCGAACATCATTGATCCGTCTGTTCCTATCGGCAAGGACGACAGCGAGAACGTTGAGATCAAGCGCTACGGCGAGCCGGTGGTTCCGGATTTTGAGATACCGTATCACAGTGAGATCATGGAGAGCCTTAACGGTCTTGACCTTGACAGCGCGAGAAAGGTCGCAGGAAACGGTTTCTATTACCTCATGGGGGACGTGGCTAGACTTCATTCCGCGGTGATCTCTTACGCGAGAGATTTCATGATCGACAGGGGATTCACATACTGCATTCCGCCGTATATGATCCGTTCTAACGTCGTTACCGGAGTTATGAGCTTCGCGGAAATGGACGCAATGATGTACAAGATCGAGGGCGAGGATCTGTATCTTATCGGTACGAGTGAGCACTCAATGATAGGCAAGTTCATTGATACTATTCTTGAGGAGGATTCTCTGCCGAGAACGCTCACCAGCTATTCTCCC
Organism: uncultured Clostridia bacterium; assembly: GCA_945873955.1. Taxonomy (GTDB): domain Bacteria; phylum Bacillota; class Clostridia; order Oscillospirales; family Ruminococcaceae; genus CAG-115. The sequence continues at coordinate 21,999 of CAMCFA010000034.1, forward strand.
TGCTTCCGTAAGGAGAAGGGCGCTCACGGTATTGAGGAGCGCGGTGTTTACAGGATTCACCAGTTTGAGAAGCAGGAGATGATTGTTGTCTGCAAGCCGGAGGAATCCGCAATGTGGTTCGACAAGCTGTGGCAGAACACCGTTGATCTGTTCCGCTCTATGGATATTCCGGTCAGAACTATCGAGTGCTGCTCCGGCGACCTCGCTGACCTCAAGGTAAAGAGCTACGACGTTGAGGCGTGGTCTCCCAGACAGAAGAAGTACTTTGAGGTAGGTAGCTGCTCTAACCTCGGCGACGCGCAGGCGCGCAGACTTAAGATCCGTGTGAACGGCGCTGACGGAAAGAAGTACTTTGCTCATACGCTGAACAATACCGTTGTTGCTCCTCCCAGAATGCTTATCGCGTTCCTTGAGAACAATCTCAACGCTGACGGTACTGTTAATATCCCGGAGGTCCTCAGACCTTATATGGGCGGTAAGTCTAAAATCGGCGGTTAATTGGTGTGGTTAAACTGACATGAAAAGGAGGCAGGGAATCCGGCGCTATGGCGGCGGTTTTCTCTGCCTGCTCTTTTACGGTGGGTCGAAAAACTGTTTTATTGGCAGCACCCTATTGTGCGGTTCTATATAGTTCAACAGAAGAAATGGAGTACTTATGGCTTTTGTAACACTTAAAGACGTATACAAGCGTTACCACATGGGAGAGGTCACTATTAACGCCGCTGACGGTATGACCTTCGACATAGAAAAGGGTGAATTCGCGATTATCGTGGGTCCCAGCGGGTCGGGTAAGACCACGGTGCTGAACATGCTGGGCGGCATGGACACCTGTGACGAGGGCGTTATCAGCGTGGACGGCGCCAGAGTTGACCGGTTCAACAGAAAGCAGCTCACGAATTACCGCAGATACGACGTGGGGTTCATATTTCAGTTCTATAACCTTATGCCGAATCTCACCGCAAAGGAGAACGTAGAGCTGGCGGCGCAGACCACCAAGGATTTCATTCCTGCGGCGGAGATACTGGAAAAGGTAGGGCTGGGGGAAAGGCTTGGGAATTTCCCGGCGCAGCTTTCCGGCGGCGAACAGCAGAGAGTTTCTATCGCAAGGGCGCTCAGCAAGAAGCCTAAGCTGCTGCTGTGCGACGAGCCTACCGGCGCGCTTGACTACAACACCGGAAAGATGATTCTTAAATTATTGCAGGACACCTGTCGGGTGGACGGTATGACGGTGATCCTTGTTACACACAACTCGGCGATAGCGCCTATGGCGGACAGAGTTATCAAGATAAAGAACAGCAAGGTGGAGAGTATCATCAGAAATGATAATCCAACTCATGTGGAAGATATCGAATGGTGACGGAGGTGCGAAAGTGAAGTCTGTTACCAGAAATTTGATCCGGGAGATTGGCAAGACCAAGAACCGGTTTATGTCGATCTTCACTATCTGCGCTATCGGCGTGGGTTTCTTCAGCGGCGTAAGGGCTACCGGCAACGATATGAAAATCTCTGCGGACAACTACTACGATCAGCATGAGCTGTTTGACCTAAGGATCATGTCTACCTTTGGGCTGACTGAGGGTGATTTATCGGCTATCGGAGAGGTTGAGGGCGTTTCGGCGGTTTCAGCGTCGAAATATACTGATTTAACGCTTAGTTATAATGGTAAGGATTATAACACAAAAGTATACTCTTGGGACGAAAATAATCAGATGAACCAGATCAACCTGCTGGACGGCAGGTTCCCGCAGGCGGAGGACGAATGTATACTTAACTCCAGCAAGCTGCGGGAGGGTATGAAGATCGGTGATAAGGTCGCGCTGTCGGACTCAACCGGGGCGGAGGAATTCCCGCTTAAATACACGGAGTATACGATTGTGGGTACCTTTGATACGCCGATGTTTATTTCTTCAACACAGAGGGGAAGTACCTCGATAGGAAATGGGTCGCTTAATGCGTTTCTGTATGTTACCGAGAGTAATTTTATGCAGGAAGTTTACACTGAGATATATGTTCAGTCGGAAAAATTAAAGGGAATGGCGAGCTATTCCGATGAATATGAGCAGTTAAGGGACGATATCGCCGGAAAGCTGGAGAAACTGGGTGTTCCGCGCAGCGAAATACGCTACGACGAGGTTATCGGAGAGGCGCAGCAGGATATCAAGGACGGCGAGGAGGAGCTTGGAAAGGCGAAAACCGAGGGTCAGCAGGAGCTTGACGACGCGAAAAAGGAGCTGGAGGACGCGGCGGTGAAGATATCCGACGGCGAAAAGGAGCTGGAGGAGGCTGCGCAGGAGATAGCGGACGGCGAGCAGAAGCTCAACGAGGCAAAGCAGACGCTTGCGGACGGAAAGGCAGAATTGGACAAAGGTTGGGCTGAATACTATGAGAACGAGGACAAGCTGGCGGAGGCGGAGAAAACTCTCAACGAGAGCAGGGTAACTCTGTCGGACGGAAAGAAGCAGCTTGACGAGGCGCGGCAGACTTTAGAGAACAGCAAGGCAAAACTGGACGAGGGTCAGGCGGAGATAGACGAGAACCGGGCGGCTCTGGAAGCCGGGAAAACTCAAATCGCCGAGGGAAAGGCGCAGATAGAGCAGGCTCAGCAGCAGTATGACGCGGGGCTTGCGGAGTACGAAACGCAGTATGCGGCTTATGAGCAGGGGCTTGCGCAGTATCAGGCGGGGCTGGCTCAGTTGGAGCAGGCGGAGGGGCTGCTTGGCAGTGACAACCCGGAGCTGGTTCAGCAGAGGGCGGTTCTGGAGCAGACTAAGTCACAGCTTGACGGAGCGAAGAATCAATTAGACGCGGCAAAGCAGCAGTTGGACGCGGCGAAGCTGTTAATTGACGAGAATTCGGCGGTGATTGCGGAGAAGGAGCAGGAGATAGCTGCCGGAGAGGAGCAGCTGGACGAGGCTCAGAAGCAGATTGACGAGGGGATTGTTCAATATAACGAGGGGCTGGCGCAGTTCAACCAGAAATGGGCTGAATATGAGGACGGAGTTAGGCAGTACAACGAGGGTTACGCGGAGTACTCCGACGGGTTAAAGCAGCTCAACGACGGAAAGAATACTCTGATAAAGGCGGAGAAGGAATACAACGACGGCGCGGCGGAGCTTGCTGAAAAGGAACAGGAATTCCTTGACGGCAAGGCTGATTATGAGGACGGCTTAAAAGAGCTGGAGGACGCTAAACAGCAGTACGCTGACGGGCTTGCGGAATACGAGGACGGTATGGCGACATTTAACCGGGAAATTGCGGACGCGGAGAAGAAAATCGCCGACGGAAAGGAGAAGATCGCGGACGCAGGAGAGGCTAAGTGGTATGTATTCGACCGGGAGGACAATCCGGGGTACGCAGAGTATGAGAGCAACTCCGAGAGGATCGACAAGATATCCATGATATTCCCGATTTTCTTTCTGCTGGTGGCGGCGCTGGTCTGCCTTACCACCATGTCGAGAATGATCGAGGAGCAGCGTATGCAGATAGGTACGCTGAAATCGCTCGGGTACTCTAACGGGGTGATAATGCGGAACTACCTGCTGTATGCGGTGCTGGCGGCGGCTTCCGGCAGTATCATAGGCGCGTTTATTGGTATGTTCCTGTTCCCGTTCATCATTATGTTTGCTTATGGCATGATGTATATTATCAACAATTATTACTTTGAGTTGAATCCGGCAAACATCATTATTTCCGCGGGAAGCATGGTGGCGGCTATCGCACTGACGGTATTCTTCAGCGCCAGAAAGGCTCTGGCGGAAACTCCTGCGGAGCTTATGCGCCCGAAGGCTCCCAAGGCGGGAAAGAGGGTGCTGCTGGAACGTATCGGGTTTATCTGGAACAGGCTGTCGTTCTTCGGCAAGGTTTCCGGGCGGAATCTGTTCCGTTACAAGCGCAGAATGTTCATGACCGTTATTGGTATCGCGGGGTGTACGGCGCTGTCACTCACCGGGTTCGGGCTGAAGGATTCTATTGGGGATATTGTTGACTTACAGTATAATTCGATAAATCAATACTCCGGGTTTATGGCGGTGGAGGACGATCTCTCGCAGGAGGAGCTTCAGAATGTATATGACAAGCTGCTGGACTACGAGCCGGATACCGAATATACACGGGCGCTGATAAAGCAGTATACGCTGTCCTCGGAGAGCGGGAATGTGCAGTGCTATGTTACGGCGATAGAGGATACCGATATTTTTGAGGATATGATAGACTTCCACGGCAGGACGAGCGGGGAGAAGATCACGTTCGGTACGGCAGAGGACGGAGTTATCGTGACTGAAAAGCTCACCAAGCTGCTGGACGTTAAGCAAGGGGACAAGGTAACTCTTAAAATCAGCGACGGTGAGACGAGGGAGATCATTGTCGGGGCGGTCACTGAGCATTATACCAGCCACTATCTGTATATTTCCGGGGAAAAATACGCGGAGTTATTCGGTAATCAGCCGGAATATAATGTGGTGTATTTCAGAAACGGCATTGAGGACGACAAGGAAGTACAGGACGCGTTCAGCGAGAAAATGCTGGGCGTGGACGGGGTTCTCAGCGTTTCTATGAACGCTGGGGCTACCAGCACATTCAGCAATATGATGAAGATAATGGATCTTGTGGTTATTGTGCTGATCGTTTCCGCCGGGGCGCTGGCTTTCGTGGTGCTGTATAATCTCACGAACGTTAATATTACAGAGCGTATAAGGGAGATTGCGACGCTGAAGGTGCTTGGATTCTATGATAACGAGGTCGCAAGCTATGTGTTCCGGGAGAATGTTATACTGTCGGTTATGGGCGCTGTCGTCGGGCTGGGGCTTGGTACGGCGCTGTGTCAGTTCGTTATTCAGACCGCGGAGATTGACGAGGTCATGTTCGGGCGGAATATTCACCCGCTGTCGTTCCTGTGGGCGTTTCTGCTGACGGTGGTATTTTCGCTGATCGTCAACCTCATAATGCGCAGGGATCTGAAGAAAATAAGCATGGTGGAATCACTTAAATCAGTAGAATAACAATTTGGGGGTAATGGTATGATAGAAACACTGGTGTCGGTGAAGCTCCCGGCGGACGAGGAGCTTACGATCAAGAAGAACCGTCTGAAGGGCGTGGGCTGCGACGGGGGAAAGAGGATCGCGATAGTCACCGGGATACACGGCGACGAGCTTGAGGGGCAGTATGTCTGCTACGAGCTGGTGAGGACTATCACGGCGAACATGAAGTATCTTAAAGGTACGGTGGACATTTATCCGTCGATTAATCCGCTGGGAATGGAGGCGGTCAGCCGTGCAGTGCCGATGTCCGGGCTGGATATGAACCGGGTGTTCCCCGGAAGCGACACCGGGGCTATCGCGGAGAATGTCGCGGCAAAGCTGGTGGCGGACATCAAGGGCGCGGATATCTGCGTGGATATCCATGCGAGCAACATTTTTATCCGGGAGATACCGCAGGTGAGGATCCCCAGCAGCGAGAGCAGTCATTTGCTTCGGTACGCGAAAATGCTCAACACGGATTTCGTGTGGGTGCATGACTCAAACGCGGTGGGCGAGGGGTCGCTTTCAAGCGCGCTGAGGGAGTGCGGTGTTCCTACGCTGGTGATAGAAATGGGCGTGGGGCAGAGGATCACAAAGGACTACTGCCGGCAGCTTCTGAAAGGTATATTCAACCTCATGGCGGAGCTGGGTATCTGGGAGGGAAAGGAGCATACCGTTTCCCACCCTATGGTAAGTACAGACGGCGCTGTCAATGTGATACATTCGGCGGCGAGCGGGATCTTTATTCCGCAGGCGGAGCATAATATGTGGGTCCAGAAAGGAACTGTCATAGGGGAGATCGTTACTCCTATCACCGGAACGGTGGAGGAGGAAGTCACCGCGCCGGCGGACGGGCTTATTTTCTCGCTTAGGGAGTACCCGATAGTCTACGAGGGGAGCGTTATTGCGAGGATACTTAGTATGAATTGAGGGTGTTTTGCGGGTCGCTTGACGAAATTTGAATATTATGGTATAATAGACGAAAGAATTTGAGAGGTAAATTGTAATTTGGCGGGCGGATTCTCTTTTCCTCTTTGCGCAGCAAAATTGCTTTTCGCTTCCTTTTGGCTTCCAAAAGGAAGC
>CAMCFA010000035.1 GCA_945873955.1 uncultured Clostridia bacterium
TGACTACCAGCCGAAAAGAAGAAAGGCTGAGTGAGCGGTCACATAGCCTTTCAAATATTATTTCAAAACTTCTTTATTCGTCACGCCCTTTTCAGCAGCGCCTTAATTACTATGTCTTATCCCGCCAGATCCACGCTCATCACTGCTCTCCGCACCGCCGGCAGCTTCCCCGGAGATACACAGAACTTATCTATCCCCATTCGCAGGAACGCCTCCGTCAGCGCGGGATCCTCGGCGAGCGAGCCGCAGATACCTATCTTCGCGCCGTTCTTCACTGCGTTGCGGGCGCTGTATTCAATCAGCCGCATAACCGCGTCCTTCTGCCCCTCCGCGAACTCATCAAAGAATATGCTCCCTCCGGTGCTTCCGAGAATGTTCCGTGCAAGCCGGTCGCTGTCTATGATGAAAAGATCCGCCATAGGCGCTAGGGTATCGCTGATTATCGCCGCCGCGGGGGTTTCGATCATGAAGCCTATCTTCGCACTTTCCGAGCATGGAAATCCCCGCTCCCGCAGCACCGACTTCACCCCGTCGCACGCGGCAAGGATATTCCGCGCCTCCTGCACCGAGGTTATCATCGGGAACAGAACACCGGGATTCCCCACTGCACATGCCCGGAACACCGAGCGCATTTGCGAGCCGTAGTGCTTGTAACGTTCCGGGTCGGACAGCGCGATCTCCGGCAGGCGGATTATTGCCTTGCCGTTGGCGGTGAATTCCGCGATACGGCGGTAGAAATCCGTCTGTTGCTGCTCGTCCGGGAGTATCTGACAGTTCAGCGCACAGATACCGTCGGCGTGTTCCGGCAGCGGCGCGGAAGCGTCCTCCGCTGAAGTCAGCAGGGTGATCCGCTTGCCGTCAAGAGTCCGCGTTTCAGCGTTCCCGGCGGCAGTCGCCGCAGATTTAGACCGCTGCTTTGCGGCGATCCGCTGAATAGCGGACATGTCCGGGCTGAGAATGATCTCCCCGGTATAACCGTCCACAATGGCTTCCTCGCCGTCGCGTATCTTTGAAAGAAATTCGTCCCCCGCGCCGATTATCGCCGGGATATTCATGCTGTGGGCAAGTATTGCAGTGTGCGATATCGGCGAACCATGCGCCGTCACGAACGCCGCCGCGTTGTACTTATAGAGCGCCGCCGCTTCGCTTGGGGTAAGGTCGTCTGCACATACCACAGAGTTCTCCTCAATGCTGCCGAAGTCCGGCTGAGTGCCGGAAAGTATCGCGATCATGCGGTTTGAAACGTCCCGCACATCAGCGGAGCGGGCGCGCATGTATTCGTTGTCCATAGCCTCCAGCATCTGCGCGAAAATGTCAGAAGTCCGCGCCACCGCGTACTCCGCGTTGACCCGCTCCGACTCTATGATATTGTTTATCGAACCGGTGTAGTCCTCGTCCTCCAGCATCATCATGTGTATGCCGAAGATCTGCGCGTTGGACTCGCCTATCTCCTCCAGCGCCCTGTCGTAGATCTCCTGAAGCTGACCAGCGGCAATATATCTGGCGGTAACGACCCTGCGTATTTCAGCACCGGTATCGTCGATCTGCACACGCTCCGCGGACAGCTTAGGTTTTCTGAGTATGCTGATGTGACCGGACGCAACCGCTTCACATACGCTTTTGCCGTTGAATACTGTCATAATACTCACTCCTTTGATTTACGCTGTATCCGCTGAACGCTCCTTTTCCCTTTTCCTTGATAATATAATAACATATTTCGGGAAGATATGCAAGTATTTTTCAGAAATTTTGCTAAATTTCATTGATTTCAATGAAAACATTTATATATTTTGCACATATTAGTCATAAAATACTGCGCAAGATATAAGCTCCTGCGCAAAAAATGATCACAAACGATCACAGTTTTGCCAAAAGGGACAAACAAGTTTTGCCGAAATGGACATACTTGTTATGCCAAAACGGACAAACCAGATGTGCCCAAAAGGCAAAACTATATATAAACTAGATAATATAAACCAGAGTAATAAAACCTAAGTTAATAAACCAGTCAGTCCGGACGGCAGGCGAACATTTTGTTTCCGGCTGACATTTAACATATCTGAGCATTGCAAAGAAAATGGTGGAATATCACCATTTTTGTTAAAAAATATGGTATCACATAAAAAGATAATAAACCATTTGACAAATGTGTTGAGAAATGATATAATGTGATGGAAAAGTATGTGTAGTAAATAAATGCCGCCGGTCTGCCGGCAGGCAAAAAACAGAGAACAAAACAGAAACGGAGAATAACATCAATGCAGGGATTTGCACAGCCGGTAGTCCGGCGGTTTGTAAAAACTATGAAAAGCAAGCCTATTCCTGTTGTAAGCGGAAAACACACCGCCGACGAGCTGTATGTGGATATATTGCAGAAAGGCTGCAAAATGGTATTCATTGCTTCGGGAAAAACGATCAGAACTAAAGGCATGCTCGATAGGCTCGTTGAAAATCTGGATTCAAACGGGATAAAGGCGGTTTTCTTTTCAGACATCTCTCCCGATCCCACTATTGATACAGTTGAAAGCGGGCTTGAAGTGTTCAGAAAAAGCAAATGCGACTGCGTTATTGCTGCCGGGGGCGGATCGGTGCTGGACTGCGCGAAGGTCATAGCGCTGAGAGCTGCAAATCCTCAGATCTCCGTACGAATGATGAGTCTGTATGTCGTTCCGTGCAGGCGCTCCGTGCCGATCTTCGCCGTTCCGACGACCTCCGGGACAGGCTCGGAGATAACCTTTTTCTCGCTGATCACCGATCAAAAAAGGCACAAAAAACTGGCGCTGCTTTCGGATCGTTATTTGCCGGACAAGATAGTGTTTGACAGCGCGCTCCTTAAAAACGTGCCAAAAAAGCCGACGATCTACGCCGGGCTTGACGCGCTGACCCACAGTATCGAAGCGTATATCAGCACCAACAGAAAGGCTTTCGCAGAAGATATCGTTTCAGCGCCGGAGGTTTGCAGGAACATATTTGCGTACCTCCCTGTCGTCGCAAAAGACCCCAAAAACGAAGAAGGCCGCCTTGTCATGGCAGGATCGGCATATAAAGCCGGTATCAATTTCAGAAGAACGGGCGTGGGGTTCATTCACGCGATAGCCCACAGATTAGGTGAAACATATCACATTCCGCATGGACTTGCCTGCGCGGTCGTAATGCCCCATGTGCTGAAAATCTCGCTCCCGCAGGCGGGACACCGGCTGAAAAAGCTCGCGGTGAAAAGCGGGATAGCAGACAGCGCGGAGGATTTTATAGACAGGATCTGCGAGCTTGAAAGGGCGCTTGGCATACCCGAAAAGCTCGACGAAATAAACGAAAAGGATATCCCCGCTATGATAAGGCGGGTCATGTCCGAGGCGGCAACGCAGGGCTGCCCGAAAAGACTAAGCAGAAAGGAAGTTGAGGAAATACTAAGAAGTCTGAGATAAGCGTGATCAATATTATTTTTAATCACAGCGAAAGGATCGGTAATTTATATGGAAACAATGACTTTGAGAGACTATGTTGAATTTATCTCGCATTATGAGGACAAGATCGCGTACCAGTTTCTTCTCAACGGCAATGTAACGGAAAAAACATATCGCCAGCTTACCGACGACAGCAGGAGCATTGCGTCATGGCTTGCGAAAAATCAGATCTTCGGTCAGCATATCGCCATTCTCGGTTCGGCAAGCTATGAGTGGATCACTTCATATCTCGGCATAACCATGAGCGGAAACGCCGCAGTCCCGCTGGACAAAATGCTGCCCACCGAGGAGATATGTAATCTTATCCGCATGGGCGATGTCAGCATGATGTTCATTTCACCGGAGTTCAGCCGGAACACTGACGAATATATGAAAAGCTCTGACGAGCTGAAAGAGATAATTTCATTCGCGGATACAAAATTCCAAGAGATCGTAAGGACGGAATTTGCAGAGCTGCCCGATATTGACGAGAACTCCCTAGCCGAGCTGATCTTTACCTCCGGCACCACCGGAACCGGCAAGGGAGTAATGCTTTCCCACCAAAATATCACAAGCAATGTGCAGGGAATAAAGCAATTCGGGATAAACGAACAGTCCCCCTCCATTGTAATGTCGGTGCTGCCTATTCATCACACCTTTGAGCTTACCGCAAACAATCTCGCGATATTATATACGGGCGAGTCTATCTGTATAAACGACAGTCTGGAAAATATCATAAGAAACATGCAGTTGTTCAAGCCAACGCTAATGCTTGTTGTCCCTATGATGGCAGACCTTTTCGCCAAAAAGATCAAGGACGCTCTTAACGACCCGGTACAAAGGAAAAAGTTTGAAGCGGGATCAGGTATATGCAAGGGGCTGAAAAAAGTCGGCATCAATGCCGAACATCAGATCTTTGCGCCGATACATAAAAAATTCGGCGGACGGCTGAAAAGACTTTTGGTAGGCGGCGCTCCGCTTCGTGATGATACAGCCGAATTACTGCAAATGATCGGGCTTGAGGTATATCAGGGCTATGGTATGACGGAAACAGCGCCTGTAATAAGCTCAAATTCGCCTGTTATCGGGAATAAGATCGGTTCGGCAGGAAAGCTGATCCCGAATACCGAAGCGCGGATAAAGGACGGCGAGATACAGGTCAAAAGTCCCTCGGTCATGCTGGGATACTATAAAAACCCCGAAGCAACAGCCGAAGCATTCGACGAGGGCTGGCTCAAAACCGGCGACCTCGGTCACTTTGACGAGGAGGGATTTCTTTATATCACCGGGCGGAAGAAAAACCTTATCATTCTCGACAACGGCAAAAACATTTATCCCGAAGAGCTTGAAGAACACCTCAATGCAATTGACTGCATAAAGGATTCAATGGTATATCAGCACAAGGGCAAGATATGCGCCATGATACAGCTTGTGTCGTCAACGCAGAAAGAAACCTGCAAAGAAGCGGTCAGAAGTCTGAACGCGAAAATGCCTACCTACAAGAAGATCAGCGGGATAACATTCAGAGCAAAGGACTTCCCCAAAACCACCACAATGAAAATAAAGCGCAATGAGGTCATGAAGGAGATCCTTGCGGGCGAACAGAAGAAACGCGAATACAAGCCGCCGCGCAGCGATTCGGAGCGGCAGATCTGCGAAGTGTTCGAGCGGGTTCTGGGCAAAACAGGGATAGGCATAACGGACGACTTTTTCGAGTCCGGCGGCGACAGCCTTTGCGCGCTTGAAGCCGCGGCTGAGCTTGGTATACAGGCACAGGACATATACGATTATCCGACCCCCGTTAAGCTCGCCGATAGTATTTCCCGCGCGGCAGAATATGATGAGGACAGGGTCGAAAATATCAACGGGCTGATCGCTGAAACCCACTCTGACCACCGCTCAGCCAGCCCAAAGCAGGTGCTGCTGACCGGAGCGACAGGCTATCTCGGCGCGCATATTCTAAGAGAGCTTCTCGTCAACAAGCTGGACGTCGTGTGCCTTGTCAGAAGCCCTCAGAAGCTGGAGTCGGTGCTGAAATACTATTTCCCGGTCGAACACGAATTAATGAGATACAAAGTCGTGACCGGCAACATTGAAAAGGAAGATCTGGGGCTTGACCGATCCACATACGAGGAGCTATGCGCGTCTGTTGACACAGTAATACATACCGCCGCAAATGTACATCACACCGGTCATTATGAGGAGTTTGAAAGATCAAACGTAGTCGGTACACAGAACGTGATAGCCTTCTGCGAAAAGAGCGGTGCTTTCCTTCATCACACTTCCACCGCAAGCGTAAGCGGCGCCGGAACTGTCATGCAGGACGAACCAAATTCCGTATTCACCGAGGAAGTTCTCGACATTGGGCAGCATTATACGGAAAACGTATATATCCGCTCAAAATACAGGGCTGAGGAAAAGGTGATCCTCGCGCGGAAAAACGGGCTTCGGGCAAACATCTACCGCATAGGGAATCTTACATGGAGATATAAGGACGGTGTTTTCCAGAGGAACTCCGACGATAACGGATTCCTCAGCCGCTGCCGCGGTATCATGAAGATCGGCGCATATTGCAGTGAGCTTGACGTATTCCCTATCGACTTCACGCCGGTGGATCTGTGCGCGATCGCCTATGTAAAGCTCGTCATGAGCGGTGATGAAAACCGGATCTATCACATGCTCAATCCAAACATGATATACATTCGGAACATCAGAAAGAAGCTAAAATGTGCGCTTGTTCCCAAGCAGATATTCGAAAAGCGGCTTCTTGAAAAAATGGCAGACAAGGACGTTGCTGTTCTTTCATTTTACAGCACGATCGCGTCCGCGTCCAAGAACATTGAGACCAACTGCGACATCACAGAAAACAAGCTCAGAGAGCTGGGCTTTAGGTGGCCTAAGATAAAGCTGAGCTATCTGAAATATATGCTTAAAATAAATTGATCTGGTCGTGATCGTTTAGCACACAATAACAAAGCCGCCCCGAACGGAGCGGCTTTTGTGTTGTGTTTACTTGTTCTCCGAGGTTTCCTTTTCCTTGAGCAGGTCGCGGATCTCGGTGAGAAGCACTATCTGCGGATCGGGCTTAGGCTCGGGCTTGGGTTCTTCCTTCTTCTTGAGGTGGATAGAGGAGATCACCTTTACCAGCGTGAATACTGCCAGCGCGATAAGCAGGAAGCTGATCACCGACTGAATGAACGCGCCGTAGTTGATAGAGATCTCTGCAACGGCGGGAGTTACCACATTCCCGGCTTCGTCGAGGACTTCCTCAACGCCGGTCTGGATAACCCACTTCATTGCGGAGAAATCCATTTTGCCTGTGATAAGTCCGAGCACCGGCATGAGCAGGTCGCCAACCACCGAGTTCACGATAGCAGTGAACGCAGAACCGATGATAAGACCGACTGCCATATCAAGCACGTTGCCCTTTGAAATGAACGCCTTGAATTCCTTAGCCAGCTTGAATTTGTCCTTTTTCTTCTTTTCTTCTGCCATGATTTTTAGTTCCTCTCTTATGTAAAAATTTGTCGGATATTGCCACAGAACATTATAGCATACCGGTTATGTTTTGTCAACAGTTTAGGAACGCTTATTGAGCGGAACGTAGGTCTTGTTGAGGTTGATCGCCTTGTAAGCGGGACGGATAATGCGCTTGCCGTTGATGATCTCCTCCATGCGGTGAGCGCACCAACCTGCCATTCTTGCGCAGGCAAACAACCCGGTGTACATCTCTACCGGGATCTTCAGCATTTTGTATACAAGCCCGGAATACATGTCCACGTTGGCACATATATTTTTAATGTCGCCGCGCTCCTCCGCGAATACGGCGGGGGTGAGCCGCTCAATGCTGTCAAGCAGCAGGAATTCCGGCTCAAGCTCAGTGCCGGCGGCGAGCTTCATTGCGTTTTCTTTCAATATCTTCGCACGCGGGTCGGACAGGGTGTAGACCGCATGTCCCATGCCGTAGATAAGCCCGGAGCGATCCCCTGCTTCCTTGCGGAGCAGCTTGTGCAGGAACGCCTTTACTTCATCGTCGTCGCTCCAGTTGCTGATACCGCTCTTTGCATACTCCAGCATTTCCATTACCTTGATGTTCGCGCCGCCGTGACGGGGACCCTTCAGTGAGCCTATCGCCGCAGCGTATGCGGAATAAGCGTCCGTGCCGGAGGAAGATACCGTGCGGCAGGTGAAGGTGGAGTTGTTACCGCCGCCGTGCTCCGCATGGAGCATAAGGCAGAGGTCGAGCAGGTGAGCCTCCTCATTGGTATATGAGCGGTCGTCCCGGAGGGTGGAGAGAATGCTTTCCGCAAGGCTCTCGTCCTTATTTATCTGGTGCATTACCATTGAGTCGTTGTGATAGAAACGGCGCATTGCCTGATAGGACGTTACCATGATAGCCGGAAGTCTGGAAATAATGGAGATAGCTTTCAGCATTTCGCTTTCCACAGACTTGTCCTCCGGGGAGGAGTCATAGCTGTAAAGCGCCAGCACCGCCTGCGCCATTTTGTTCATGATGTTCGGCGAGGGATTTCTGATAATTACGTCCTCGCAGAAATACATAGGCAGGTCGCGGTATTCCGCGATAAGTCGGGAGAAGGTGGTGAGCTGGCTTTCGTCCGGCAGCATACCGAACAGCAGGAGGTACGCGACCTCCTCATAGCCGTAGCGCCCGTCCGCCAGAACGTCCGCAACGATGTCACGGATATTGTAGCTGCGGTAGATAAGCTCGCCCTCGATAGGCTGCTTGTCGCCCTCGCTTATTACATAGCCGTGAACGCAGCAGACATTGGTTATCCCGGCAACTACGCCGGAGCCGTCGGAGTTACGCAGACCGCGCTTTACCCCGAATTTCGCGGGCAGACTGCTGTCTATCGCAGTGGTGCTGAGGAAGTCCTCGCACATTTGCTTAAAGGTTGCCGAGTTTTTTAATTCTTCTATACGCTTCATAACTAGCTGCCTCCGTGTTCTTTCTTTCTATAAATACTATTCTAACATAATCGACACAAATTGTCAAGCCTTATTCGCAACAAATGAAAGAAATGCGCCAGAAAATTGCAAAATTCACATCTGCGCATATTATACAGAAGGGAGCAGTGAGAAATGAGAGCAAAAGCCGTTCTTGCCGCGGCGGTAATATTCGGTACTTTGCTGTGTGGCTGCGCCCGGTCGGAGCGGGAAAGCCCCGTCCCGGAGCGGATAACACTGTACATTGAGCAGGAGAGCCGCATTGTGACGCTTGATTATACCGAATACCTCACCGGCTGCATTTTTGCCGCCGCTGACCCGTCATTTCAGCGGGAAACGCTGCTTGCTGTTGGTATCGCATGCTCCGGGCAGGCGCTTTACCGTATCTCCGCGGCTGATAACGCAGATAACAAGGGACGCCCCGACCGGTTCGGGGCGGATCTCTCCACCGACACGGAGCTGTGTCCGGAATGGCTCTCACCGGAGCAGCTTGAACAGGAATACGGCGATAAATATGAGGAATACTTTCAGAGGATCTCCGGCATTGCGGAGGAAGCGGCGGAGATCTTGCCGTGCTATAACGAAAAGCCGGCGAATTTGCTGATGTGCAGGGTTTCCGCCGGGATCACCGACGACGGCGGACTTCCCTACCTGCCGTCGCTGCGGCTGTCCGCCGACAAGGAGAGCAGGTATTATTCGTGCAGCACCGCTCTCACCGAGGAGATAGTGCGTAAGAGCATTTCGGACGCCGTTGGGAGGGTCGCACTGCCGCCGGACAGGGAGCAGTGGTTCAGCGGTGCGGAGAGGACGGATTCCGGGACGCTGGTAAAAATAAATTTCGGCGGAACGGAACTTTCCGGGGAGCAGCTTCGGCGGGCGCTGGGGCTTCGCAGCACGAATATCGGCATTGAGTACGCCTACGGGACGTTCACCTTCACAACTCTTGGCGAGGGGAACAACACCGGAATGAGCGTCTATACCGCAGAGCTGCTTGCTCGTGGAGGTAGTTCCGCCGGGGAAATTCTGGAGCAGTTCTATCCGGGTATAGAGCTGAAAAGCTGCGGCGGCGCGTGAATCAACGGGCGGCAGACAGTCTGAACGAAAACAGCAGATTTCACAAAAAAATCACAGAAAACTATTGACAAATCGGAATTATTGTGGTATAATTTCAATTAAGGAAATCAATAACTATTCCTGTTTTAATAAAAATCAATTTTGGAGGTAAAAAACTATGAAATTTGTATGTCCTGTTTGCGGCTATGTTTACGAAGGTGATTCCGCTCCCGAGAAGTGCCCGCAGTGCGGCGTTCCCGGCTCTAAGTTCACAGTAGTTGAGGAGACCGGCAAGCTGGTTTTCGCTGACGAGCACAAGATTGGCGTTGGCAAGATCGAGGGTGTTCCCGAGGAGATCGTTGAGGGTCTGCGCGCTAACTTCACCGGCGAGTGCACCGAGGTAGGTATGTACCTTGCAATGGCAAGAGCTGCTCACCGCGAGGGCTATCCCGAGGTTGGTCTTTACTATGAGAAGGCTGCTTGGGAGGAAGCAGAGCACGCTGCTAAGTTCGCTGAGCTGCTGGGCGAGGTTGTTTCTTCTTCCACTAAGGAGAACCTCACCAAGCGCGTTGAGGCTGAACACGGCGCTACCGCCGGCAAGCTCGACCTCGCAAAGAAGGCAAAGGCTCTGAACCTCGACGCTATCCACGACACCGTTCACGAGATGGCTAAGGACGAGGCAAGACACGGCAAGGCTTTCGAGGGTCTGCTGAACAGATATTTCAAGTAATAATTGCGCATAATATTTCTGCGAAAGGAGAACAAAACCATGGAAAAACACGTTTGCCCCTGCGGATATGTTTATGACCCGGCAGTAGGCGATCCCGACGGCGGTATCGCTCCCGGCACCAAGTGGGAAGATATCCCGGACGACTGGGTTTGCCCGGTTTGCGGTCTGGGTAAGGACGCTTTCACTGTTGAGTGATTGAAACGACGAGCGGTTTTCGGTATGAAAGCCGCTCTTTTTTTTTGCGCCCTTTTTACTATTTCTCCGCTTGAAAAGTGTCCTCAAAAGGTGTCCCTGCGTAATTTCTGTATATCAAATATGAAAAAGGTGTCCTTGAAAAATGTGTCCCGAAATTATTGGTTTTCGGTAATGTTCACGAGCTTGTAAAAGCTCGTTCTTTTTGTGCCTGTTTGTTCCATAGCAACCTTTGCTGTAATCTCACCTGCTTTCCAAGAAGAATAAACGCTGCTCCAGTTTTCGGGGAATACAAGAGCGGGTCTGCCAAGCTTCTTGCCGTTCTGCTTTGCCGCTTCAATGCCCTCTGCCTGTCGCTTGCGGATAGTTTCACGCTCCTGCTCTGCAATAGTACCAAGCACTTCAATAAGAATGTTGTTTACCATTTCAAACACCCATTCTTGTCCCTCTGGCAGCTCCATCATTGTTGTGGGTAAATCAATGACTTTCAGCCGAATTCCGTTGTCCCTGAAATATTGCAGCTCGTTGTGAATATCCATCTTGTTTCTGCTCAATCTGTCGAGCGACTTTACAACAAGAGTATCACCACGGCGAAGCATAGCGTTTTTCAATGCCTGATAGCCTGTGCGCTCCAAGCTCTTGCCGCTCTCCTTGTCTGTGATAATGTCCCGCTCCTGCGCTCCAAGAGCTTTGAATGCTGCAAGCTGCCTGTCAAGGTTTTGCTCTTTGCTTGATACTCTT
This sequence comes from uncultured Clostridia bacterium, assembly GCA_945873955.1. GTDB lineage: Bacteria > Bacillota > Clostridia > Oscillospirales > Ruminococcaceae > CAG-115. Next base: position 11,125 of record CAMCFA010000035.1, read on the forward strand.
GCATAATAATATGTGCGACTGTCCATAACATAACCTCCTGTTCTTGCCTATGTTTGTATTATATCATATTTGTTCGTAAATGTCAAGCAGTTTGCGAATATATTTGTAAAATTATTTTTATATTTTGCGAACAATAAAAACAGGCGCAATTTATGTGTTTGTAAAGGTACACTCTTGCGAACAGTATAAAGATGGAGCGGGAATGACCCCGCCCCATTTGTTTTAGTCAAAATCAATTAATTTGAGAGTATATACTTCTCCTATTATAATCCCACCATTGCATTAATGATGAAATATAGAATCGCACCACCAATAAGCGTAAAGAGGGTGATTGCTATGTAATTAGCACCAAATTCTTTCGCTCTTTGCGCATTAGCCTTAGCTGCAACACTAGCAGATTTGACAACAGGTACTCCATTTTCTACAACCACAGTTGCTTCGAAGTCGTTTCTTATCATCGCACCATAACCGTTTTGTGAGTCAATGATATTGTCAATATTCCTTTACACATTTTCCTCAAAAAAATTGAGAAGTTCTGTATTGGAATAAATCCCCATGGAGCGTAGCGGAATGGGGATTTATTCCAATACGCGCGCCGGGCTTACGCGATTTGCGACAGGGCGGCATAATATCTTCTGCGTTTTTCGGCAGGAGGGAGCCCATTGTTTCCCGAACATATTCTGCGGTTATTCCAGTAGCTCATAAAATATCGCCAAATCATGAACTTCAGCTGTTCGATAGTGTAGTCCTCGCTTTTTAAGCCGCGGCTGTAAAACAATTCCCACTTCATTCTTGCCCACATACTTTCGCACCTGGCATTATCATGACATCTGCCGCCGGCACTGTTCATGCTTTGTTTCAGACCGGTGAACTTCAGCTCTTGTCGGAACACTTCGCTCGTGTATTGGCTTCCGCGGTCTGAGTGAAGAATTGCTCCGGAAAGCTCAGGGTAAGCTCTGACCGCATTATCAACCGTCTGAACACACAGTTCAGCACGCATATTATCGTCCATTGCTAGTCCCAGAACGCTTACATCAAAGCAGTCAAAAATTGCAGACACGTACAGCTTGCCATTTTCAGCCTTGATCTCCGTGATGTCAGTAACGCACTTCTCGCAGGGTTTCTCCGAGAAAAAATCCCGTTTCAGCAAATCGTCTGATTTCCGGGCTTCTTTATCTGATTTGGTTATCCCGTTGGGCTTGCGGTTTGGTTTGTGTGTGATCCCGATATCCCTCATCACCCGATAAACCGTGCTTTCGCTGGGGATATCAGCTTCCGGGTATTTCAACGTAAGCGCTTGGTGCATTCTTTCTCTGCCGTATGTATCGTTCCATTCGTCCTCAGCGATTATTTCCATCATCTTAGCCGCCAGAGCTTCGTGCTTCCATGGCTTGTCACGGTTCTCAAGGTAATCACGAAACCGCTGACGTGTCACTTCCAGCACTCTGCAATAGAAAGAGATTTTGCCTGTTTCTTGTCCATCGTTAGTTTTGAGGGCAATGAATTTCATTCTTTCCTTTTTGCTTACTTCCGACGGCTCGCTGCGAAAAAAGCTGCTGCCTCGTTCAGAAAATCCCGTTCCTCCTGAAGCCGCTTGTTCTCTTTGTTAAGCCTCTTGACCTCGCTGCGCAGCTGACGGACTTCCTCAGCCAGGCTCATGACGTTTTCCGGCGTTCTTTCTTCCATGTCCAGTTCGCCTTTTTTCGCTGCCTGTACCCACCCGTATAACGTCCCATACGGCACTTTCAGCTCATCGCTCGCTTTCTTCACTCCTATCTGCCCTGCAAGCTTTACCGCCTGCTCCTTGTAATTCTTGTCATATTGCTTCGCTTCTGACATGTCACTCACTCTCCTTTATTTGTAGTATATACTTTGAAGGTGATGTGTCAAGTTTTATTATACAACATCATTATTATCATTTTCGTGCCAGCGCTCCGAGGACTTCTGAAGAGAGGTATTTCTTGTGTTATACTGTTCATTGAGAAATTGACCTTCTTTCACTTGAATTTTGTGTGGTAACTTTATTCTAGCAGATTTTGGTCTATCTCTCAATACTTTTTTACTGACTTTGTCCAATATCTATTGTAGCACTACAAAAAATCTTTCCTTTTTTAGGCGAAACCCCTTGACAAACCAGGAACTCTATGATATAATATATAAGTCGATTAAACGACTATCGAGATGTGGCTCAGTTTGGTAGAGCGCTGCGTTCGGGACGCAGAGGTCGCAGGTTCGAATCCTGTCATCTCGACCAAATAAGCACGGTAATTATGATACAATGGTATCTGAAACTACCGTGCTTTTTCTTTTTGCCTAAAAGCCTTTATTAAAAGGGTTTTAGGCTTTTCTACTTTTTATGGATAGTTTCGTTGTGCCGTTGAACCACACTTTTCTCAGCTCATTTCTGTGGATAATTGCGAGAAAGGAAATCACACTGAAACTATTCCTCGGAGAAAAGTTTCAGTGTGGTAAGAATAGTTTCGTTGTGATAGGAATAGTTTCAGGGTATTTTTTATTAATTTTTGAGCAGCGTAGTTACATATTCAACAATCTCGCCCCCAAAATGCCAGACCTGAAAGAAGAGTCTTTCGTAGCAGTGCTTTTGATACAAAGCCCATCTGTGACTTTTGAGGAATAAGGCCGTAAAAAGGCTTGAAAAAAAGGCATTCCCGCCCTTTGCCATTTTGTATCTTCCTGTGGGATTTCTGCTATCTCTAAATGTATGGCTATCGCTGAAAAGTTATACTACCTATAGTCGAAGTAATCCTACATCCATCTTCCTGCCCGACAGATAATAATCATAAGCAATATCGGCAGGAAGATATCGCACTTTAATATCCTGTAGACCAAGCGATGAAAGCATCTTCATAGATGCTTCTCCGTGATCCTCTATTTCTTTATTTTCAGTAGGCATCAGAAAACAGTTTTTCACAACAGAAAAACCGTGATCTGAAATGAATTTCTGGTACGACAGTTGGTACAAATATTGTTTCGTCACAGATTCAATACCGGGTTGTCCCTTCGGAGCATTACCTGGCTCAAGTTGTGCATTATAATATTTTGCATCGAAGATGATGAACTGACCATTTGATATTGAAATCAAATCCGGGACAAGAGTGTCTTTGGCAACCTTTCCTGTTACAGACCACAATGGCTTTTCTATCAATTCAATCAGTTTCTGTTTTCGATCATATTCCGGCTTAAGCGGCATCGGTAGCTGTAAGGATTCCAGTCTAACTTCTAGCTGATTATCCATGATGTCGGCACAGATACCTTCCCATACTAAATTGAAACTGTTCGTGCCGAAAAGTGATAAGCAGTCAGTATTATACAAACTCCCGCTGTGAGCAATGTACGCATAGATGGTTTTTAGAAGCAACTGCTTTCTGGTATTGAATTGCGTATTCAGTTCTTTCTCTATCCGATAAAGAATATATTCCTCCTCACCAAAATCATCCAGTTTCTCATCTGTGAGGTCTACACCTGTTATTTCAAACAGGTCAAGCAACTCCGCATCATTCAGTTCCTCCGATGCCCTAGTCAGGATACACTCATGCAGACGCTTGAAATAGTCATAATTATCAGTGACTCGTTTTTTCGTCTTCAGGTCGATATAGTACGGTCTATTATTGGAGAGGAGCGTAAAAGTATCATTAATCGTCTTATCCCACAGTATTTCTCCTGCGCCGTTGCTTTCTATAATGTCCTCAGTATTGCTGTATGCGCCGTTTTCATAGTAGTCTTGCAAAAGGAACAGAAGAACAGCAAGCAAGTTAAATGCATTACTTTCACTGCTGTCATTGAACATCCGCACGATTTGTTCTTTCGTGTTGTATTTCTCCAACACCTTCAGCACCTGTCGCAGTTCATTCTTCGGCTGGTCGACATTCAGAAGATACTTTGGATAGCATTTCAGAACACGACCAGCAACGACAATGACACCAACAAAGGTGAAAACATACAGATACTCGTCTTCTCCCACCTCAACGTCGGCAACCTCTATATCCTCGTCTAACAAATCCGACAAACCCCTCTGAATGTCAGACGCTTTGACCGCTTTTAGAACGCCAAACTCCTTGAGTTTCCTTATCAGCGGTACGACTTTTTCTTCGGAACAACCAAGAATCCTGCAAAGTTCTTTTTGCGTATATCTCTTTTGTTCCCTTACGAATTCAGAGATCATAAAGCAAGACCCCCTTAATCTTCTTCGGTCGGTGTCCACAGCGGCTTCTCCGGCTCTGTTTCAAGCTGGATATCGTTGTTAAAAATGCCGATGCCCTTTGCATCAAACTCTCCGCAGATTTCAGAATAGCGAGTGCTGTCCTGGAAACATCCCTCAAACAGTTTTGCACGTTTCTGCTTTCCAGCATCCTCAAACAGGTACATAATCACCTTGCTTTTGAATACACGAATAAACTGGTCCCGGTCAATTTCATCTCCTTCGGCAGGAACAACGATGCTTCTGGAGATGAAATAAGGACCAAGTTGCTTGTCTTCGTTGATTTTCTCTTTTGCTAGAAAATGGTTAATGGCTTTACGGAGTTTATTCCACTCGACCTTCTGCGATTTGTCATCAGCAAGGTATACATACTTGCCACGTATCTTCTCGTCGCTATCATCTATACCAAGATATGTGAAGTCCCAACGACGCTTAAATGCAGTGTCCATCGGGAACACGCCCTGATCTGCGCTATTCATGGTTGCCCAGATGAACATATTGTCCGGAATACGAATCTTAGCGTAATCTTCAGGATTACCTCCCAGTTCTTTGGCAAGATAAACCTTAATATCTTCTGATGCCTGAATAGGATACTCACTGACTCCATCTTCGCCGCGATCAAGCAACTGGAAAATGTCCCCAAAGGTAGCGGCGACATTAGCACGATTGATCTCTTCAATAATTAAAAGGTACGGTTTTACATCCTCTGTTTTGCTGTTCTTTAGTGCCTTCACATAAACACGCATGAACGGTCCTGGCACATAAGCATATGTTATTGTTTCGTTGCCATGTTTATCTATCGAAGGCACTGGCTTATATGTGCCTACAAAATTGGCGTAAGAATAATCCGGGTGGAAGGTTACTCGCTCATAATCGTCCTCATTGTCCTCTCCAAGCAGGTCTTTTGATTCCTTATTGACTGTGTAGCTCTTACCTGTTCCTGGTGCACCAAACAGAATGCGGTTTCTCTCAAAAACCGACTGATATCCTGTATGAAATGCGATAGGCTTGGCCGCTACTACCTTGTCATTTTCCTGGTCCTGCGGCTCTTCCAGTGTATTTCCTAAATCTACTCCGTAGTAGTATCTGTCATAAATGAAAAGAAGATTGTCTTCATTACTCAACTGATAGCAGGATGTAAGTTTGCCTTCGGATTTCATCGGCAGTCTTTCATCTGCAACGAATACAAACCTCCATGTAGCCGTTTTCTTATGGGGCATATCAGAATTACTGTCGAAAAAATAATCTCCGACATTATCTGCAAGTGCAACAAGCCGTTCCCCATCCATGATAACGAAGACTGATTTCTGATCGCATAGGTAGAAACGGGTGATTTCACCTGCTTTCCGTGATGCCGAACGATCATCATTCGGATAGTATAGTTCTTTCAGTTTATCTTGAACCTCTTTGCGCTCTATACTCTCGCCTTTAACATACTCCGTAAGATCACCAAGTTTAGACCATCCTATTCCTACGACTTCACGCCTTGCCCATTCTGCTGCATAGTTTTTGCTGCCGTCAGATGTTCCCAATCGGATAAACTGACATGGTTCTCCGAACCGTTCTACAAACACATCAAAGAACTGACGGTAGTACCATTCTGCATAGTTCTGAACCATTGAGATTTGACCGCTTCGAGCATAGTATTTTTCACTCGGCTTAATTTTCAATGCGCGAAGAACATGCTTCTGCCAATCTGTAGTATGGAATCCACAGAGTTTATCATTGCATATAAGCGAGTAATACTTGTGAAACCACCCCCAATTGTAATATCGGCTGCCGACCTCTGCTCTCAACGTATCATCCAATTTTTCATATGCTTCGAGTGTGTCGAGAGTAGACTCACGAATTATCTTTGCTCCTCTCACAAGTGCATCTCGTATATCTTTTCCAAGGGAAAGTGCTTCGTCATCGGATAACTCTTGTGGTTTCTGAGGACTGCCTGTCATCCATACACCAGTTTCTTTTCTTTGAAAGAGTCCGAACTTATATGCGGAACCACCGGCAATACTGCCAAAATATGTACGGCACTCCTTGTTCGTCTCCAGCCAGCAGCAAAGGGAATTCGTGTTATCCCCGTCAGTATAGAAAATAGTAGGAAGAATTGACTCATCATCCAACGCCTCCAAAACTTCCGGTGCATATACTCTTTTGAATTCTTCCAGAGCAATCTCTATTTCCTCTGACGTTGTTGGAATATTGAAGCCCTCTTCAAGAACATAGTCCTTTAATGACTCTGCCGCCAATTCATACTCATCGTGGATTTCAGCAGAAGAACCATCGGGCATTTCGTCAGGATCAAGCAAAGGATTGCGTGGATCAGCTGACTCCATTAGTTCCTGATAATATTTTTCTTTCTCTTCTTCCATGTGTTTAAGTGTTCCATATGCATGGGTTTCATCGCCAACATATGCCACGCATTTTTTACTGTTCACATATAACCATTCAACATATGCCATGCTTGCATAAATGGTCTCTACTTGATTACGACTCGATCCTGAACCGCCGAAAACAATCTCCACATTTGCAGCGGGACGATAGTACATCTCGTTCCAGACTTTCTCCAACCGTTCAAAGGTCCAGGTTTTACGCTTCCCCTGTACCGTCAGCACCAAGTTAGAATTGGTATAATCTACCTCGGAGATTGAGAATAATGAGGCGTTCCCTGAAATGCTGTTCAGTTCCTTACCTATTAAATTTTCTTCTATGTCCCGTAGAACGTCCTGAAATGTCTTTTTCATTCGTCAACCTCCAAAAAATCGTATATTGTTTTCGCTATTCCGCTTGAAAGGATAAACGGTACACCATTTCCTATTGTTTTGAATTTATCTGTCAGTGTCATTTCCGGTGGGAGCACAAACTCTTTTGGTAAAGTCTGTAATGAAAGTGCTTCTGCTGCTGACAATCGCCTTGTCTTATATGGATGCAGATGAACTTCATTATTCCCATAGGCTACCGTGGGAGAATATCTCCATCGGTGTAATCGCTTATAGGATTTCTTACTGTCGTCACCTTCGTCGATAACTTCCATCTTGGCTTTTCCAGCTTTCGGAGTGAAATAGTCATCTGCATTTGGATGATGTTCAACATCATTTTTACGGAACCAATATTCAACTGTCATGTCCTCCGGAATACCATCTGGGCATTTTGTCTTACTGCCCTCTTTATAGGGAGATGTTTTAGGCCAAGGCAATTTCTTTATTTCAGCCAGTTTGTGCGTTTGATATTTCTCCCACGGAAAAGAATCAATGGTTTTTCCAGGGTAGTTATTGGTCAAAACATCTTTATGAACCCCAAACATCAGAATACGATCACGATCCTGAGGTGCTCCGTACTCTAATGCATTTGTAAGTCTCTCTGTTGTTATATATCCTGCATCGTTGAGCTTTTTCTTTAATTCATCAAAAAACTCACGATGCCTTTTCGTCCTCCAAAGGCCCTTGACATTCTCAAACAAGAAGAAATCTGGCTTCATGGAAAGAATCAAATTAATGTAGCTTAAGGATAGTTTTCCGTTCTCACCATCTTTCCCCCGTTGTTTACCAGCTATTGAAAAGTCCGGACAAGGGGGACCGCCAATGAACCCGACAAGGTTGCCACCATCTCTTGCATCTGTCATCCATTTGCCTAACTCGTCTTTTCTTTCAGCCAAGAAAGCATTTATATCGCCGTTAAAATAGCCATACTTAGGTTTGCGAAGTTTCATTTGCTCTCGTGAATACTTATAGGCATTCATAAATGCCGGATGAAATTCGTTTACAAACTCTATGTCAAATCCATTCATTTCAAATCCAAGGTCTAAAAAACCTGCGCCAGAAAAGAATGAGAAAATCTTCAACCTGTTGTTCATCGTCTTGATTAACCTTTCATTTATTCTCATATTCGGTAGCGGGAATAAACTCCATGATATCAGCCACATCGCAGTTTAGTTCGTTGCAGATTTTGACAAGAACCTCCGTGGTGACATTTTCGCCCTTAGTGAGTTTTGCAAGCGAGGAAGAACTAATTCCGGCATTCTTACGAAGATCGGATTTTTTCATTCCCCTATCAATCAGTAACTTCCATAATTTATTATAACTCATTCTCATGATGCTTTACTCCTTTGTGTCCCAAGACCTACCATAAAGTTCACAGTTGTTGTTGGATAGTTTCAATACACAACGGTTTTCAAGTGTCTGCTGCGTTTCGGGTCTGCAATCTTCCTGCTTATCATAGGAAATAAATATCTGCTTTGTGGTTCTCATGTATATCTTAACAATTCCGTCCACTGCATCCTTACTCAAATTCGTAAACAGAAGTGAATCATGCGCCAATGCGGGCAATGCTGTGGAGTACAGAACCGCCAAATCGTAGATAAGCATTCCCTTGTAGTTTGAGCCAGTTCCCGTGTTGTCCGGCGTTTCAAAACGATAACTGTTGTATGCATTAAACTGAACATATGGTGGCTCTTTCTTAACAGTGAAGAGCAAATCGTTGAATTCCTCCATCTTTGTATTCAAAGTAACCTGAATCTCATAAAGGATATCTTCAATACTCCGCCTCAACAATTCATCCGCATTCGCCTTTGCCTCCTGCAAGCCCTTTAGTGTCAGATAAGCTTCATTTTGCGTAGTCAGCGCCGATATTTCCGCTTTCAGTTCCGAATGTCTGTCAAGAAATTCTCTCGAAATACTCCCAACAAAGCCAAGCTCTCTGATTTGCACATTTATTGCGTCATGCTGTTGCTGAAGGACTGCTATCCTGGCTTCAATTGCGGCTTTCTCATCAGCAAACTGGGTGTCTAATATCTTTGCCAACTTTTGATGATACTTTTCAATCTCATACAGTTTGCGGATATTTACCTCTGGGAAAAACTCCTGAAGAGCAGCCAAATCTGCCTCCGTAGGATACAAACCGTATTCAAGATTCATATTGACCAGGCGGAGCCTTCGTTCTTCAGCACGAATAGCCTCTTCCAAAGACAAACGCTGATTTGTTAGTGCCGCTTTTGCCTTGTTCCGTTCTATATCCTCCTCGGAATGTCCCTTTTCAGCTTCTTCCATCAAGGTTCCAAGTTGAAGCTCTAAATCACGTATTTTGGCGAGGTTCTGCTCATACTGTTTCTTTCCACCAACAAGGTCGGATATGAAGTTATAGCGTCTCGCTTCTTTATATGCATCGAGTTTCTTCTTGTGTTCTGTGGAGTTTGCCTTGAATTCCTCAATATCCTTATAGCGATCAAACAACGCTACGATGGCAGATATGGACTTATCCATATTCTGTCCGGGAATACCCTGCAGCGGATTCAGCTCATTTGTATTCTGTTTACCATAAATTCTGAAAAAGCTGCTGAGAGCAATGCGGAAAGACAGTCCGTCAAAGTTGAGGTGGTATTTATCTTTGAGCCAATCTGTATACTCTGCTTTCGTGTATGTTTTATCGGTATAGCCATATGACTCATCACAGATATAAATCGTGTCGCTGTCGGACGTGCCTCTGGCGAATCGGTAAATTTTCCCATCAAATTTAAAAGCAAAGAAAATAACATGATGCCCTTCATGCTTAACGCCATCACTTTTTATATATGTGTCACCACCAAAGACAAAATCTATCGCCAAAAGAGCCGTGGACTTTCCGATAGACATTGCACCGTCTTTTTTTCCGAGGACTACATTTAGTCCTTCTGTAAATTTAATAGGCGGTCTAACCTGACCTTCTTTTTTGAAGGCAGGCGAATGCATTTCTATAAGCATATGAACACCTCTCCATCGTCATTGATATCCGCTGCCCTCAATGCATACAGGCAATCCATCACGGATATAAAATCCGTCGCATCTATAAGAGACGGTCGAAGCCGCTGATACAATTCTTTAACCGGAACAGGTCCACTCTGTATCTCCTTCAGCACTTTCGGCACAAGTGCTAGGGTGCTGTTCTCGTAGGAATATAATTTATTCGGTAACTGCATCGAATACCTCACATTTCGCAATGAAATACGCAACGACTATTTGGCAGAAAATATCCTCTTGCAAGCTGACGCTATGCACCTTTTCAGATATTTCATTGAATATTTCAACTTGTGTCTTTTTCGCTTTTTTGAGCCTTTTGTAGATGGCTTTCATCTGATCCTGAACCTCATCGTAGTCAATTTCACCACGTTTATCGGCACTTGTTATGATATCTTTTAGATTTACGTAGTATGTATCGACATAGGCTTTGACCGTTCGGTACAAAATCAAATTGATGTTTGGATTGATTTTATCTCGTATATCTTTTGGGTCGAGAGATGGGTCCATCAAATCCTTTTCTTTTAGGTTTTTGATTTTTGCTATAACACCAACAATGCCCTTTTCAAACGGCATATCGTCCAATAGTCTCAGGCTCTGCTTATGCGCAACAAGAATCTTTTTGATGCCCTGTAAGTCGTTACACGTTTTTTTGCTTTCGTCCATCGAATAGGTCGCATGGCATATTGGGCACATAGCCAACAGATTATCTACTTTCGGTGCTTTTCCCTTGTCGATAAGAGCCACTTCATAAACAGGGGTAACCGTTCCATTATCGGCGACACTAAGAGATTTTCCACATCCAGGGAAAGCACAAATATTACTGGTTTCATCCCGTAGATATTCTCCATACTTAATTTTTAAATCGAAAGACTGACGCATTAGTTTCTGCCGTTCAAGTTCCGTCTGTTCAATAAGACCTGCCGCAGTACGAATGATATCAACAAAACAATCAGCTAATTTCGAAGCAATATTTGAAATTGTAGCAGTAGGGTCATATATACTGTAATCGTCTGCAAGTAGCTTCACAGCTGCTTTTGATTTCGAATTCAGAGATTCCACAAACATTTTAGGAGACAGCTTGTAAACTATACTCTGGGCAAACTTTTTTGATAGACCACGCTTCGCATATGTGCGGAGCGTGTTTTCTTTTGTCAATTTTGATGATGGATCTTTCGGTGTATCCCATTCATCCTCAGTCACCTCAGTAATCATGGCCATCAAATCTCTGAAGAAATAAGGAACATCCGCTCCATCAGATATTCTGTTTTTCATCATTGAGAAGAAATCCTTATATTCCATGAGTTCTTACATCCTTTCTTTCTGTTTGTACCATGATGAACCACGGTGAACTATTCTGTCTCCAAACTTGGATACCCCATTTTGTATAATTAACTCAGTGTTAAGCGCAATGCCTTCTGCGTCATGAAAGTTCTTAAATAGTATAGCACAAAAATGTCTGTTTGTCAAATTATGTATTCGCATTAAGGATAAACTCGACTTTAAAAGGATTTTTTTAATGCAATAAGGGAATCGCTAAACTCTCGCCTCTGGCATGGCGTAAAGCTGCCCACCGCCGAATACCGCATCACTTGATCACTGATGGCTCAACGGTATCCGGCGGCATAAATGAATAATGTAGCTTCCTTTTGAGCGGGTCGGCTGCAATCCGAAACGGAGATTTTTCTCCTAGGGACTGCGGTGCTTTTGTTGTGCCCTTTTGCAGCTGTGATGACCTCCGTTTCGAACTATCGACAACGGAGGTCAATCTATGAAAAACTATCAGAAACTTAACTATTGTGAGTACCGCATCATGCTGTCGGACGGCAGCAGCATCTTAACCACAAGACAGGAGTGCTTTTCCATCGAGCCTGCTGCGGAGGACTGTCCCTATAAGCAGAGGTGGTATTACTCTCCTGACCAGTATATGGCAGTTCGCCTTCCTCGCAACGAACTCGGCGAGCGGCTCGGCAAAGATAACGCAGCCGACCTCAAGGCACAGGAACGTCTTATCAAAAGAAATCGGGAACGCAATCTGGAAATTGACGCATACACAACCGATGATGGAGCCTCTTTAGATATTCCCGCTCCAAATGTTTCTGTTGAGGATACCGCTATTATGAAAGCGGAACTGAATGCTTTACATAAGGCAATTTCGGAACTGCCCGACGAATTAAAAGATTTGTGCGAAGCGCTTCTTCGTGAAGAAAAACAGTGTTCTATTGCTGCCCGCTGCGGTGTAACAGATGCAGCAATCCGCAAGCGTATTAAGAAACTCCGTGCTGTTCTTCTGGCAAATGAAGAAATAAAAAATTTTTTTGAAAATCTTTAAAATGTGGTTCGGTTTTTCAGATAGCCTGTCCGGTAAGAGGTGAAGGCGATAATCGCCGACAAGGGATAAAACCCTAATCAAATGAACGGAGGTAAATCAATGAGCAAAATGTCAAAGTTGGATTCCATTCTGAAGGAAGCCGAAGAACACGCTCAGGCACTCGTTTCGTGCATCAACGAAATCAGAGAGCTGTACAGCGGTGCTAACGAAGTCACTCCCAAGAAAGAATCCAAGCCAACACCCGAACCCGAAGAAAAGCCGCCTACGCTGGAAGAAGTACGCGCATATCTTGCAGAACTTGCGAGAAACGGGCATACGAAAGAAATCCAGGCAATGCTGCTCCGTCACGGGTACAAGAAAATCTCTGAAGTTCCAGCAACCGAGTATCCGGCAATTTTAGAAGAAGCGAGGTCTTTGGAATGAGCCATGCCCTTCTTTCTCCCTCTGCAAGCCATAGGTGGCTTGAATGTCCGCCCAGTGTAAGACTTACCGAGTTTATGGAGGACAAGTCTTCCGCTTATGCTGACGAAGGTACTCTCGCACACAGCATTGCAGAGAACAAACTTAAATCTTATCTCGGCTACACAAACGACTTCATTGAGTGCGAAGATACCTCAATGAACGAGTACACCGATGATTATGTCACGTTTGTGGCCGAGCAGATGAGCGTCCTTGAGAACCCCTCTGCCTATGTAGAACAGCGAGTCGATTGCTCAAAGTATGTTCCTAAATGCTTCGGAACTTGTGATGCTCTTATTATTTCTGACGGTGTTCTTCACATCTGCGACTTGAAGTACGGGTCTGGCGTGAAGGTTGACGCTGTTGGAAATGATCAGCTTCGTATTTATGCGCTCGGCGCTTTTGAGATGTTCTCGTGTCTGTACGACATAAGCACGGTACGAATGAGCATTTTCCAGCCAAGACTTAGCCACAGCGACACATGGGAGATTTCCATTGACGAACTACTGAAATGGGCTAACGAGGTACTCGCCCCCGCTGCAAAGCAAGCATGGAATGGTGAGGGTGAGTTCAAAGCGGGTGATCATTGCCGTTTCTGCAAGGCAAAAGAGATGTGCAGAAAACGCGCCGAATACAATCTTGAACTCGCCCGTTACGACTTTGAACCACCTGCTACGCTCGACAACACCGAAATCTCTGCAATTCTTGCAAAAGCTGACGAACTCGTTTCTTGGGTGACCGATGTGAAAGAGTACGCTTTGCGACAGGCACTCAGCGGTGTTACATACGATGGTTTCAAGGTTGTCGAGGGGCGTTCCAATCGCAAATACACGGACGAAAACGCTGTTGTTGACACAGTCAAAGCAGCTGGGTTCGACCCTTACGAACACAGTGTTCTCGGTATCACCGCAATGACCGCGCTTCTCGGAAAGAAGAAATTCACCGAACTGCTCGGCGGGCTTATTGAAAAGCCGCAGGGCAAGCCAACCTTAGTTCCTATGTCGGACAAACGTCCGGCAATCAATACAGCAAACGAAGATTTCAAGGAGGAAAATTAACATGACAAAGTTCACAAATCCCACAAAGGTTATTACTGGCCCCAACACAAGATTCAGCTACGCAAATGTCTGGGAGGCGAAGTCTATCAATGGCGGCGCTCCGAAGTTCAGCGTCAGCCTTATCATTCCGAAGTCTGATACCAAGACGGTCGAGAAGATTAAGGCGGCTATCGAAGCGGCTTACAAGGAGGGCGAGTCCAAGCTCAAGGGCAACGGTCGTTCCGTTCCTGCGCTTTCCGCTATCAAGAACCCGCTCCGCGATGGCGACACCGAGCGCCCCGATGATGAGGCATACGCCAACAGCTATTTTGTAAACGCAAATTCCGCAACCGCTCCCGGTATCGTGGACGCTGACCGCAATCCCATTCTGGAACGCAGCGAGGTTTACAGCGGTGTGTACGGCAGAGCGTCTATCTCTTTTTACGCATTCAATTCCAACGGCAACAAGGGTATCGCTTGCGGTTTGAACAATCTGCAGAAGATTCGTGATGGTGATCCGCTCGGCGGTAGAACCCGCGCCGAGGACGATTTCGATACAGATGACGATGATGATTTTCTTTCTTGAGGTGTAATATGACGGAGTTTGAAAGCATAATGCTTGCCGCTTGTTTTGGCATTTCGGTAGGAACGGTCATCGGTAATCTCATCACTATGATTAGTTCACTGGCGCAGATAATCAAACAGCGCCGCAAGCGCGATCACAAGTAATATTGGCAGATTGAAACTGTCGGGTGGGTGGGAAGGCTGTTTATGGAGGTTTACATGGAAATTTCAACTTTTAACAACGAAGAATTCGGAGAAATCCGCACCATTCAGAATAACGGCGAGGTGATGTTCTGTGGTGCTGATGTTGCAAAGGCACTCGGTTACTCTAATACGCGTGACGCTCTTTCAAGGCACTGCAAGGGTGTCGTGAAATGCGACACCCCTACGAACGGCGGCGTTCAGTCACTCGGTTTCATTTCGGAGGGCGATGTTTACCGCCTTATTGCTCACAGCAAACTTCCCGGCGCAGAACGCTTTGAACGCTGGGTGTTCGATGAAGTCCTGCCCTCTATCCGCAAAAACGGCGCATACATGACGGACGATATTCTGGAACAGGCGCTTACTTCGCCGGACTTTCTCATCGAACTCGCCACCAGACTGAAAGCGGAAAAGGCAAAGAACGCGCAGCTTACCGTTTCTAATCAGATCATGCAGCCGAAAGCAGATTATTTCGATATGCTCGTTGACAGGAACCTGCTCACAGGCATTCGTGACACAGCAAAGGAACTCGGCATAAGGCAGAATGATTTTGTGCGTTTCCTGCTGGACAAGGGTTATCTTTTCCGCACCAAGAAAGGCAAGCTCAGACCGTATGCTGCATACGTTGACAGCGGCTTGTTTGAAATGAAGGAGTTCGTTAACGACAAGACGGGATACACGGATACTCAGACGATGATTACCCCTAAAGGCAAGGAAACATTCAGACTGCTGTGCATCTGACAATCATTCGGGCGGTAGACTAGCTTTACCGCCCATTTTTGAGGTGAACTATGGAAAAGATTAAAACGCTATCTATCGACCTTGAATCGTTCAGCGATGTTGACCTTTCAAAATGCGGTGTGTACAAATACGTTGAATCGCCCGCTTTTGAGATATTGCTTTTCGGAGTTTCCGTAAACGGCGGCGATGTCGCGGTGTACGACCTTGCAAACGGCGAAGAAATCCCCGCCGAAATCCTGTCGGCATTGTCGGACAATTCTGTCACTAAATGGGCATTTAATGCAAACTTTGAGAGAGTTTGTCTGTCAAAATATCTCGGTTTGCCTGTTGGCGAGTATCTCGACCCACAATCGTGGCGATGTTCGATGATATGGTCAGCGTATATGGGGTTTCCGCTGTCGCTTGCGGGCGCGGGAGCAGTTCTCGGACTGCCGGAACAGAAGCTGAAAGAGGGCAAGGAACTTATCAAGTATTTCTGCGTTCCGTGCGCTCCTACCAAAGTGAACGGTTACAGAACGCGAAATCTCCCGAAACACGCTCCCGAAAAATGGGCACAATTCAAGGCTTACAACAAGCGTGATGTCGAGGTCGAAATGTCAATTCAGGACAAACTGCGGAAGTTCTCCGTTCCCGATTTTGTGTGGGAGGAATACTGCCTCGACCAACGGATTAACGACCGTGGAATTGCTCTCGATATGGCGGTTGTGGAGAACGCAATAGCTTTTGACGAGCGGTCAAAGGCTCTGCTTTCGGCAAAAATGCAGGAGTTAACCACTCTTGAAAACCCGAATTCCGTTCAGCAGATGAAACAGTGGCTCTCTGAGAACGGCTTGGAGGTGGACAGTCTTGGCAAAAAGGAGGTAGCGGCAATTCTGAAAACCGCACCGCAGCAGCTTGCGGAGGTACTTGAACTCCGTCAGCAGCTTGCGAAATCCTCGGTGAAGAAATATCAAGCTATGAAGAATGCTGTCTGCTCGGACGGTCGGGCGCACGGAATGTTTCAGTTCTACGGCGCGAACCGCAGCGGTCGTTGGGCGGGTCGGCTCATTCAACTGCAAAATCTCCCGCAGAACCACATTTCCGACCTTGAACAGGCTCGGGAACTCGTGAAAAGCGGAAATTATGCTGCTATGGAAATGCTCTACGATGACATTCCCGACACGCTCTCGCAGCTTATCCGCACGGCATTCGTGCCGAAAGCGGGAATGAAATTTATAGTGTCGGACTTTTCTGCAATCGAGGCAAGGGTGCTGTCGTGGCTGGCGGGAGAAGATTGGCGGCTCGATGTTTTCAAGAACGGCGGAGATATTTACTGCGCGTCTGCTTCGCAGATGTTCCGTGTGCCTGTCGAGAAACACGGTGTAAACGGGCATCTTCGGCAGAAAGGCAAAATCGCAGAGTTGGCTCTTGGCTACGGCGGTTCGGTCGGCGCTCTGAAAGCTATGGGCGCGTTGGAGATGGGACTGTCCGAAGAGGAACTTCAGCCGCTCGTGGATATGTGGCGAAACTCCAACCCGAACATAGTGCAGTTTTGGTGGGCAGTTGACCGCTGCGTTAAGCAGACAGTAAAGGAGCGGATTCCCACAGAAACACACGGTATTCGTT
>CAMCFA010000036.1 GCA_945873955.1 uncultured Clostridia bacterium
AGTGGCAGATCACATGGGGCGAGCAGGAATACGACCTGTGGCGCGAGATGTGCGACCCTGCTAACTTCTCCTTCATCAGCGAGGACGCTTACGGCTTCAACTCCGACTTCCAGTCACAGCTTGCAACTGTTGTTATGGACGTTGTAGAGAACGGCGCTTCCTGGACTCAGACCAGTGCGGAGTTCTCGCCGATAGTTGACGCTATCGTTGCAGAGTATTCTCTGTCTTGATGATCAAGGCTCGACTTAATAGCTTAACCGCCGTGGGATATCCTGCGGCGGTTTTCGTTATAATACTAAAAAAGGCTGCCGAAGCAGCCTTTTTAGTTTATCTGATCGAATAAGCCGGAGCGTTGTTTTTCTGCTGCTTGAATTTCAGCCGCAGGTGGTCGGCGATGAGCGCGATGAACTCGGAGTTGGTGGGCTTACCCTTTGTAGTATGTACGGTGTAGGAGAATATCCTCGTAAGCACGTCGATATCGCCTCTGTCCCATGCGATCTCAATAGCGTGGCGGATAGCGCGTTCTACTCTGGAGCTGGTGGTCTGGTAGCGCTTTGCAACGGTGGGGTAAAGCAGCTTGGTAATGCAGTTTATCATCTCGTCGTTGTTCACCGAGAGCATTATTGCGGTGCGCAGGTAGTGATAACCCTTGATGTGCGCCGGGATACCAACTTGGTGAATAATTTCAGTAACAGCACATTCAAGGTCGGTTTCGTCCGGGACTGCCTCCGGCTCCTCAGTGGTAGTACACAGCCGCGTTACTCTGCTGACGAGGTACTGCGGGTCGATAGGCTTCACCATAACGCCCGCCGCGCCTGCGTTTATCGCGTCCCGCTCCAGTCTGGGATCGTCCGTGCCGGATACTATCAGCACGTTCGGGCAATATTTCTTTTCGGTCTTTAAGCGGCGGATCACCTCTACTGCGTCGCAGTAGGGCATTTTGGCTTCCAGTACGGCTACGTCCGGCGCTTCGGACTTTATAGAACTAAGCACCGCGTTTCCGTCGCAGTGACGAGTTATCGCGTACATTCCCGCGCCTTTCAGAGCGCCTGCCCAAGCCATTCCGCAGTCTGCCGTGTCGTTTCCGATAAGTACCTTGATCTTGCTGTTCATGATTTTTTCCTCCAATAATTGCTTTTTTATTGCCTTTTCCCGTGGCACCCCATTGCCCAGTAGCCCGTATATTACACCGCGATTTCGGCGCTTTGTCTGTGTGAACTGACTGTTTCGGGATTTTTCGGTAACTAAATAATACCATATTCTGGATAAAATTGCAAGAGGTTTTTGGAAAATTCTTGAAATGAGCAAGAGAGGCAAAATTTTACGGCGTACTGCTCACAAATGCGATAACACCCGCATTTTCCGGACATTTCCTATCACAAAAGCACTGCTTGGAACATCGAAACTTAACGTTTTTTTAACAATAATGGAGTGTAAAAATCACTCCGTAACTGGAAATTCCGCTGGAAATCCAAAACCCCCGGCAAAAACCGGGGGTTTGGAATTGGAGGATTGAGGTTTCTATCATGAAATTAGTTGAAGAATTCTTTAGTATGTTCTTTTCTCTTTCTGGCTATATTGTACCACCTCCGGAGGAAAAAATCAAGATATATGACAGAATTGTAACCGGATTTTGTGAGATTGTCATTTTTCAGTAACTTTTTCGGCAATTTTGTAACCGTTTTGTAACTATTTGTAATCCCGCCGTAATCACAGTGAAATAAAGGTGAAAATTTAGAAAAAAGACTGTTCAAATGCGAAAAAATATGATATACTAGTAATGAATATAGAATGAAATACTATGCATACGGGAGAAATCTAATGGTATATCTTGACAGCGCTGCCACTACAAAACCATGCAAACAGGCGGCGGACGCGATTTTGAATACAATGGAGCAGAGCTTCGGCAACGCGAGTTCGCTTCACGGAATGGGTATCCGTTCCGAAAAGGTCATCACTGCGGCGAAAAGGACGCTGCTGGGGGCACTCGGCGAGGGAGACATAATATTCACCTCCGGCGCTACCGAGAGCAGTAACACCGCGCTGCTGGGAGCAGCGGAAACCTACCGCCGCACCGGCAGCAGGATAGTCACCACGGCGATAGAGCACCCTTCCGTCGCGAACACCATTACAAAGCTGGAGGAGCGCGGATTCAGCGCAGTGCGGCTCGCGCCGAAGGACTATCCGGACTTTGAACAGGCGCTGGCGGACGCAGTGGACGAAAACACCGTGCTTGTTACCTGCATGGCGGTAAACAACGAAACCGGCTTCATTGTGGACGTAAAACGGCTGTACAGGCTGGTGAAGAAGAAAAATCCGAAGACGATAGTACATATCGACGCGGTGCAGGGATTTCTGAAAGTGCCGCTGGACGGCGATCTGATCAGCATTTCCGGGCACAAGATACATTCCGGCAAGGGGATAGGCGCGCTTTTCATTAAGAAAGGTATCCGTATCGCCCCGCTGCTATGCGGCGGAGGTCAGCAGAAAGGGCTTCGAAGCGGCACAGAGCCGGTGGAGCTAATCGCCGGGTTGGACGCCGCGATCAAGGCTTACCACGGTACGAAAGAGCACTTCGCGGCGCTGAAAGCACGGCTGCTGGCGGGTCTTTCGGAGCTGCCGGGGATCACGGTGAATTCTGGGGACAACTGCTTGCCGAATATCGTGAATTTCAGCGTTGAGGGCGTGCGCTCAGAGATAATGCTGCACTCTCTGGAGGAGCGGGAGATCTACGTTTCCAGCGGCTCTGCGTGCTCACGGGGCAAGACCAGCGGCGTGCTGGCTGCGTTCGGAGTGCCGGATAAGCTGGCGGACAGCGCGATACGGGCGAGCTTCTGCGCGGAAACAACGGAGCAGGATATCGACGCGCTTCTTGACGGGATAAAAGCGGGTATCGAGCGATTCCGCAGATAAAAATATAACAAGGAATAGTACAAATGAAAGAGATAATTCTTGTAAAATACGGCGAGATAGCCCTCAAGGGGCTGAATAAATCCACGTTTGAGGATATGCTTCAGCGGAACATCAAGCGCCGGCTGAAAAGGCTGGGGACGTTCGAGTTCTTCCGCAGGCAGTCCACAATTTACATCACTCCTCCGGAGGACGCAGATATCGACGAAGTGACAGCGCGGTTACAGAAGATATTCGGCATAAGCGCGATACAGCGCTGCGCCGTGTTCCCTAAGGACTTCGCGGTAATCGCGGAGCATGCCGGGGAGTATCTGGAGGACTCCCTGCGGGACGCTAAGACCTTCAAGGTCGAGGCGCGCCGCAGCGACAAGAGCTTCCCGATGAAAACCCCGGATATCCAGCAGGAGCTGGGTGCGGTGGTGCTGGAGGCATTCCCGCATATCGCGGTGGACGTACACGACCCGGAGGTAACAGTCCGGCTGGAAATACGCGATAACGGCGCGTACCTAAGCGCAAAGCGTATCCCCGGACCGGGGGGAATGCCGGTGGGCAGCTCCGGCAAGAGCCTGCTCATGCTGTCCGGCGGTATCGACAGCCCGGTTGCGGGTTACATGATGGCAAAGCGCGGTCTTATCGTGGACTGCATACACTACGTCAGCCCGCCCTACACCTCCGAGAGAGCCAGAATGAAGGTGGAAGCCCTCTGCGAGAAGCTCACCGACTGGTGCGGGAACGTGATATTCTACTGCGTGCCGTTCACCGAGCTGCAAGAGGCGCTGCGGGATCACTGCCCGGAGGAGTACTTCACGGTGCTTATGCGAAGGCTTATGGTGAAGATCGCCAACCGTATCTGCGAAAAGTACGATTACGGCGCGATAATCACCGGCGAAAGCGTGGCGCAGGTCGCGAGCCAGACGCTCCCGGCGATTTACTGCACCAACGCTGCCGCGGATTACCCGGTGTTCCGCCCGGTTATCGGCATGGACAAGCGGGAGATCGTGGATATCGCGAGAAAGATAGACACCTTCGACGTTTCCACGCTGCCCTACGAGGATTGCTGCACGGTGTTCTCACCGAAGCACCCCCGCACCCGTCCGGATATGGCGGAGATACTGGCGGCGGAGGCTTCCTTTGATTTCGAGCCGCTGATAGAAAAGGCAGTCGCGGGTATTGAGGTGAAGCAGTTCAAGTACGGAGTTAAGTCCGTGGAGCTGGATATATGACTGTTCAAGACTGTTACAAAAGAATTTCGGAGCTGGCAGAGCAGGTGGTGCAGGAGTGCTCCGGGAGGGGCGTGAAGCTCTCCACCGCGGAAAGCTGCACCGGGGGAATGATCTCCGGGGCGGTGACTTCGGTTTCCGGCAGCTCCGCGGTGATAGAGCTGGGGGTATGCTCCTATTCCAACCGCATAAAGCGGGAGGTTCTTGGGGTGAGCGCCGAAACGCTGGAAAAGTTCAGCGAATACAGCGTGCAGTGCGCGGCTGAAATGGCTGAGGGAGTCCGGCGGCTTGCCGGCGCAGATTATGGCATTTCCACCACCGGAGTGGCAGGACCCACCGGCGGCAGCGCGGAACACCCGGTCGGGGAGGTCTGCATTGCGGTGAGTGGCGGCAGACTGCGCAGCGAGAGGTTTTTGTTCAGCGGCGGCAGGGAGCAGGTAAGAGCAATGGCTGCGATGACGGCGCTGGAAATGCTGCTTAAAGAGATAAAAGATCAGTTGATTCAGGGGTGAATATATTATGGCAAATTACACAGACAAGCCGAAGAAAAAGAAATCTTCGGCTTCGCGGGATATTGCGGTGGACAAGCTGGATTTTTATTCCGAGCCGCATAATTCCCACAAGAAACAGGATAAAATAAAAGGGCGGCCTAAATCCGGCTGGCAGCGCTTCTGCTATGCGGCGTTCCCGCAGGCGGACGACAGCACCGGCGAGAAAATGCGTAAGATAGTGCTTATCGCGGCGATAATCGTGTTTGCGGCGACTATCGGTATACTTATCTGGCAGCTAGTGGGAATGGGCTCTGACAAGGGAACGAACATACAGATCGCGGATATCGCGGGAGTGCCTAACGACGAGCTGGTCAACGTCAATCCGGATTACGACCCGTTCAACACCAGCACAGGCGCAAATGTTGAGGGCGAAACGGAAGAAATAGACGTTACCCCGCTGGTGAACACGCCGATATACCCCAACTGGGAGGAGCTAAAAGCGACTAACTCAGACGTGCGCGGCTGGATAAAGATCACGGGTACCAGCGTAAATAACGTTGTGGTTCAGTCGGACGACAACTCCTACTACCTTGACCACAATCTGTACAAGGAATACAGCATTTCCGGCACGGTGTTCTCCTCCTACAAGAACAGGTGGGACGGCACTGACGAGAATCTGATCCTTTACGGGCATAATATGCTGAGCGGCGAGTTCTTCGCGCACATCACACACTACGTCCCGAACGACGCAAGCAGAGAGCCGCTGGCGTTCTACAAGGTACACCCGACGGTAATGGTGGCAACGCCGAACGGCGGCTGCGAGACCTACAAGATATTCGCGGGTTTGCTGGCGAACACGCAGGAGCAGTACGGCGACGTGTTCGACTATGCGCACAAGACTTCGTTCTCCGGCAAGGACGACTTCAACAACTTTATCATAAACATAATGGACAGAAGCTGGTTCTTCACCGACGTGGACATAACCTACGGCGACCAGCTGCTCACCATGTCTACCTGCTGCTGGCCGCTTGGCAAGAGCGTGGACACCCGCTGGGTGCTTTTCGCGAGAAAGGTTCGTCCCGGCGAGAGCGAATATGTTGACGTCACCGTGGCAGAGCGAAACTATAATCCGAGATTGTTTGACTACTATTATAACAGGATCGGCGGTTACTGGACCGGGGAAGGTTCATGGGATAAGTCGAAGCTGCTGAGCTACTGATCTCAGCTTCGTCTGATTTCCGGTAAAGGGGGATCAATTATGGCAAATTTCGTTGAAAAAGAGAATATATTCCTGCGTATCGCGAAGTACCTCATTCCGTGGAAGGGCGACAAGCCCGCGGAGATAGTGCGGAAGGTCATTTTCCTTGCCGCGGCGGTGGTGCTTGTGGTATCGTTGGTGACGATCATAGCGTTCTTCGGCGGAAACGCAATGGACAGCAAGCTGAACAACCAGATAAGCGAGATATATCACGGCACGGCAAGCGTAACTATCGACGAGGTGAAGCAGGAGCAGCTAGCTAAGGAATACCCCGAAGTGAACGAGAAGTTCCTGCCGCTGCTGGAGCAGAACGAGGACGTTATCGGCTGGATCACTATGGGCGACCCGGACGATCCGTTCATTGATTATGTGGTGGTTCAGGGGGACGACAACGATTTCTATCTTGACCACAACCTCAACGGCGAATACAGCAAGACGGGTACGGTATTTGCGGATTACCGCGAAAAGATCACCCCGGAGTACACTCCGGCGAACACAATACTCTACGGTCACAATGTTCAGTCCGGCGAGTATTTCGCGAAGCTGACGCGTTATTTCAATTACCGCAGCGTGAATTACGGCAGCAGCGACGGTCTGGAATGGTACAAAAAATATCCCACCATTACCTTTAACACGCTGTACAAGGACTCAACCTACAAAATATTTGCCGGAATGCTGGTGAACACAGACGAAAAGGACGGCGAGGTGTTCTATTATCTTCAGGGCAGGAAGTTCAGCAACAAAGCCGAGTTCGACGATTATATCGCCCAGATACTGGACAGGACTACCTTCTACACCGACGTTGACCTCAAATACGGCGATAATCTGATCACGCTGTCTACCTGTATTCTTGACTACGGAATAAACGCCCGCTGGGTGATCTTCGGCAGGGAAGTCCGCGAGGGCGAAGATCCCACCGTTGACGTAAGCAAGGCTTACGAGAACCCCGACCCGCTGTATTTCGATTATTACTACAATGTCTACGGCGGCTCATGGGGCGGCAGAAAATGGGACGAGGACATGATTTACGATTATCATTATTGATATGTGTTTAGAACAGGCATTACTCTGAAAGGACGAATTACCAATGGCAGAAATGGACATGGGGCTTTCCCCGAATAACAACAATAAGAAACGCAAAAAGAAGAAAAAACAGAGCCTCGGAAAGAGCATAGTGACCGGGCTGTTTCCCTGCAAGGGGGACAGCAGCTCCGAGGTGGCGAGAAAGATAATCTTCCTCGGCTCGCTGTGCCTGATGATCGCGGCTCTGGTGATAATCGCGGTGCATTTCATCACCCTGCTGAAGCCGGAAGCGCCTATCGGCACTACCACAGTCGATCAGAACGGCAGCCAAGTCATTGAGGACGGTCAAATGGTGGTGGTAAATCCCAACGCCCCCACGAAGGAGCAGATCGAAAAGCTGCCGGAGGGCTCTATCAATGAGGAATATGCCGCTTACTACGAGGCGAACAACGATTTTGTAGGCTGGATCACCATTAACGGCACAAACGTTGATTACCCGGTGGTTCAGGGCGAGGACAATGAGTTCTACCTGCACCACAATTTCAACGGCGAGGACGAATTCGCAGGCACTATCTTCACCGACTACGAGGGCAAGTTCGGACCGGGAGTAATGCCGAACAACACCATTCTGTACGGTCACAATATGCTCTACAAGTACAAGTTCGCGGCGCTGAACAACTACAACAACAATATCCAGTTCTTAAAGGAAACACCGGTCATTGACTTCAACACGCTGTATCAGGACAACAAGTACAAGATATTCTCGGTATTCATCATAAATACCAACGAGGAGCACGGAGAAGTGTTCGACTACACAAAGTATGTTTACTTCAAGAACAGCGACGAGTTTTACAGCTACATACTTGAGGTAATGGACAGAAGCAAGTACAACACCGGCGTCGATGTGGAATACGGCGACGAGCTGCTTACCCTCTCCACCTGCGACGGCTCTACCGGCTTTGAGGACATGCGTCTTGTTATCGTGGCGAGAAAGGTTCGCGAGAATGAAAGCCCCGACGTAGACGTGTCCAAGATCACAAAGAAGGACAGCATAAAGTACTTCAAGGCGTATACGGATATCTACGGCAGCAAGTGGAAGGGCAGGACATGGGACATCTCCCTTGTCAAGGGCATGAAGGAATACCTTGAAGAAAACGGACTTATGGACGACCCGGCGAACTACTGAGAGGGACAATGAAGAAACTATCACTGGTTAAAATACTGGCGGCGCTGCTGATCGTGAACTGCTACCTGTTCACCTGTAACGTTATGGGAACGGTAGGCGGCGCGGAGATGACCAAGCCCGCCGAGCTTCCGGCGGGGGCTGACGGGGCTGGAGTGAACGGCTCTGACGCTGAACCCGCGGGGGGACAGGGAACGCTTGACTTCCTTGTGCCGGACGAAACAGGCAGCGGTTATGTGGAGCTTAACCTGCTGAATCTTGCGCCGACATCGCTTTCGGATAAGGCGGTGCAGAGTACATACAGCGCCCGCACGGAAACACTTCCGCAGCCGCAGGACTCCACCGAGGAGATACTGGGCGCCGACGACTATACCGAGGATGCGGAGCTTGAACCGGGAACGGACGAGATCATAATCAACATTCCGGAGGAGACCGAGGAAGTCCCGGCACAGACTACCGCGGCGACTACTGCTGCGACTACGGCGGCAACGACGACCGCTCCCGTGACTACCACCACCGAAACCACAACCACGCCGACGGAAGTCAAAACGGCTTCGACCACAAGCGGCGCCGGTATCCCGGTGGACGGCAACTCGACCACGAGTATTGCGCCGGACGACCAGCCGGACGAGATAGAACCGGACGAGCCGGCGGACAATTCGGCTTCCGGTGAGATACTGTATGTCCGCAGCAACGGCGGAGTTGTTTCCGGAACCGCGCTGGAGATAGTCGCGAAGATCACCCAGAACGAGGTGGGACACACCTTTGCGCCGGAGGCGATAAAGGCGCAGGCAGTGGCGGCTTACACATACGTCAAGTTCTGCAATGAGTACGGTACATATCCCAGTGTGATACTTGCCAGCAGCGTTTCCGACTCGGTGGAGGTGCTGGTGGAGTCGGTTATCGGCAAGGCAGTGTATTATAACGGCTCGCTGATACAGGCGGTGTATTCCGCGTCCAGTGCGGGTTATACGGCTTCCAGCAAGAACGTCTGGGGTTCGGATTATCCCTATCTTGTAAGCCGTTTCTGCGACCTCGACGCCAAGTATGACCCGAATTACGGCAAGACCGTACAGTTCTCCTCCGACGATATAAAGAGCCGCGTGAAGGACGTCACCGGGATAGAGCTTACCGGCGATCCCTCCGGGTGGATAGTCATTGAGGAGCGGTTGGACGGAAACTACGTCGGGCAGATGAGCGTGGGAGGCTACCACAGCTACACCGACGGTGACGGCGATACTCTGAAGATCACCGGGCGCAGATTCCGGGAGAAGATAATGAGCTTCGACCTGCGTTCCAGCTCCTTTGATGTGGCTTACGACAGCGGGACGGACATGTTCACGTTCACTACCTACGGCTACGGTCACGGCGTCGGCATGAGCCAGAACGGCGCAAATGCGCTGGCGACCTATCTCGGCTATGATTACAAGCAGATTCTTACATATTATTACGCCGGAACAGAGGTCAAGTAAATAAAATAATAACCTGAGGAGTTCGTGCTTCTCAGGTTATTGTGTAATATGGGGTTTGCGGTCACTGTCTTATGTAGATCCCTTGATCCTCAATGTAATCCTCCAGCTCCTGCTTCATGTCGTCCACCCATGTGTGGGTGGAGGGTTCGGCAGAGCTGCCGGGTCTGGCGGGCTTGTCCTGCGGATTTTCGAGGACGGGCGTTTTCTTTTCGTCTGTCATGGCGGTGCTCCTTTCGTATATGTATATTCTATCAGAAATTTTCGGTATTTGCAACAGAAATGAGGTGACAAAACTGGCAACATGGCTTGCACATCTTCGGGTGGCGGACAGGCTGCTTGACGAGTTCGGCTTCTCCCCGCGGGAGTTCCTAGCCGGGAATGTCGCGCCGGACTGCGGCGAACCTGTTCCCGGCGGCTTCGACCCGCCGAAGGAGATCACCCACTGGACAGATTCCGGCAAGGGTCACTGCGATTTCGAGCGTTTTCGCCGTGAACTTCTTGACCCGGAAAAAGACCCCCAGAACCGCGTATTTCTTACCGGGTATTTCTGCCACCTCATGGCGGACGTGCTGTGGGTAAGGCTCATCCACGACCCGACAAAGGAACGCTTCCGGGAGCTTTACACCACCGACCGCGAGGAATACTACCGCCGGGTGAAGCCGGAATGGTACGCCAACGATTTCCTGTTCCTGCGGCGCTGCCCGGACTTCCGCAGTTTCCGGCTGTTCTGCGGGATACATGCATTCCCGGTGAACTGCCTGCCCTACTACCGCGCCGACAGCGTGGAGAAGCAGATACGCAATATCCAGCAGTATTACCTCGCCCTGCCGGAGCTGCCGGAAACCTTTGTTTACCTCACCCCGCAGCAAATGGACTGGTGGGTGGAGGAAGCGGCGTCACGCATTGCCGAGCGGCTGCGCAGCAGTAAAGGTGACTAAGAGTTAGCATTATTTACGCGAATCCCCCCGATCAATGGTCGGGGGGACTGCTGTTAATGTATTCAGGAAGGCGAGTAATTGAATTGTCTTACCTAGTGGATCATTCTACGTCCTGGAGAGCGTCGTAGCCGGTTTCGCCGGTGCGAACCTTTACAACGTCCTCAACGTCGTATACGAAGATCTTGCCGTCGCCGATCTTGCCGGTGTAGAGAGCCTGCTTTGCAGTTTCTACAACGGTCTCAACGGGAACCTTGCATACAACGATCTCGACCTTTACCTTAGGCAGCAGGTGAGTTTCCACCTTGACGCCGCGGTAGAATTCGGTAGAGCCCTTCTGCATTCCGCAGCCGAGTACATTGGTAACTGTCATACCGGTAATGCCGATTCCGGACATAGCCTCCTTGAGGACTTCAAACTTATCCTGCTTTGCAATGATAACTACCTTGCTCATCTTTGTGCCGTCAGTAGGAACGGACTTCTTGTAAGCAACGGGTACTGCCGCCTCAATAGGAGCAGCGTCGTGCTTGATAGTTTCAACTTCCTTCTCCTTGCCGCTGCCGGAAACCTCAACCTGCATAGAGGGTACGAAGTCCGCATAAGAGGAGGGCAGACCGTGCTCTGTTGCGTCCAGACCAACGATCTCCTCGTGGCGGGATACACGCAGACCGATTGTTTTCTTGAGAACGAAGAACAGCAGACTAACTGTGATAACAGTCCAAGCTGCGATAGAAACAAAGCCGAGGAGCTGGATACCGAGCTGCTTGAAGCCGCCGCCGTAGAACAGACCGGTGATACCGTCCTGACCCTTGCCGGTCGCGAACAGACCAACTGCGATAGTGCCCCAGATACCGTTCATCATGTGAACTGCAACTGCGCCGACCGGGTCGTCGATCTTGAGCTTGTAGTCGAGGAGCCAAACGCCGAAGCAAACCAGCAGACCGGATACGATACCAATGCAGGTAGCGCCGAGAGCGTCAACGTCCGCGCAGGGAGCGGTAACACCGACAAGACCTGCAAGAGAGCCGTTCAGACACATGGAAACATCGGGCTTGCCGTGTCTGATCCATGTATAAAGCATTGTGGTTACAGTTGCTACTGCCGGAGCGATAGTTGTTGTAAGGAAGATCTGACCGAGGTAGTTGGAGTCAGCAGCGGCAGCGCCGTTGAATCCGTACCAGCCGAACCAGAGAATGAATACGCCGAGAGCGCCGAGGGTCATTGAGTGACCGAGTATAGCCTTAGGCTTGCCATCCTTGTCGAACTTGCCGATACGCGGACCGAGCATCCATGCACCGATAAGTGCGGAGATACCGCCGACCATGTGGATCGCAGCAGAACCGGCGAAATCAACGAAGCCGAGCTGTGCGAGCCAGCCGCCGCCCCATACCCAGTGAGCTTCGATCGGGTAGATGAACAGGCTGATAACTGCGGAGTAAATGCAGTAGGTGGAGAACTTTGTTCTTTCTGCCATTGCACCGGAAACGATAGTCGCGGTGGTCGCGCAGAATACAAGGTTGAATACGAAGTTATGCCACGGGAAGTTTGCGAAATCAGTGAAGATACCGAGGTTCGGGATACCAACCAGTCCGAACAGTGCGTCCTCGCCGCACAGCAGACCAAAGCCGAACAGGGTGAATACCACCGTGCCGATACAGAAGTCCATAAGGTTCTTCATGATGATGTTGCCGGCATTCTTTGCTCTGGTGAAACCGGTTTCTACCATTGCGAAGCCGCACTGCATGAAGAATACAAGCGCTGCACCGATCAGGAACCAGACACCCTCCGTGCCGAACATCACGCTGTTGACAGTTTCAGTTACGCTGTCTGTTGCAGCTTCCGAAACCAACGTCAGAATTGAGTCCATAAAAGACCGCCCCTTTCATTTGTGGAGCTTTTACGGGAAGCCCCGCATGCTCCTTACTGATTTGAAAAACAAAGCAGGGCTATGACAGACCGGCTTCGCCATTGAAGTCCGTCTGTCATAGCCCCTTTGCTATGGTCTTAGTATACTCCAAAAATGCAGATTTGTCAAGAGGAATTTGCAAGATTTTTTCACAAAAAATTCATTTTGGCAATTTGACTTAATTGCTGCACCAGGACACACGCTTCTATATGCAAACATCACAAAAATAGCTGTACTTTGGGATTTTTACCCGAATTTAATAGCAGGAAAGAAGAAACACGAAGATTTTCCGCCGTGAATTACAGCAATTACCTGATCGCAGCTCGGAATTTTTGCAGGGAATTTGCAGATAATATGAAAGCAATCTTTCAAAAAAGGAGCTGAGCAGTATGTCCAGAAGAACCGAAGCGTATATCAAGAGCGGCGCCGCCGGGCTTATCGCGGGAAGTCTTGCGTTCATGGCGGTGAAGTCCCTGTGCAGTCACCGCAGCTTTCGCAGAATGAGCACCGCAAAAGCGTTCCGAATGATAGGCACGCTTATGGACGCGTTCTGATAGAAATACCGCCGGAGCAGAACCCCGGCGGTACATACTGTATAATACATGATGTCTTATTTTTTGTCGTTGCTCTCGGCAAACTGGCTGACGATATCGACAATAAATTCCGGAGTGTCCGGCAGTTCCCGCAGGACTATTTCTCGGATTTCCGCGCCGGGAGTGGATTCGGCAATCTCTATGATGCCGTCTGTGGTTTCGCCTATCGCAATATGTCCGCTGGCGATGCCACCGAAGGCTATGTTTGTTGCAGAAGCCATGCCGCCTATCGCGTAGGTTCCGGCAGCCGCGCCGCCCATGGCAGTCCAGCCGACAGCAGCCCCTCCGAGGGCGAACAGCCCGATCGCCGCGCCGCCTATCGCGAAAAGTCCGCCGGATATCGCCGCAAGCGAGAAAACGCCAAGCCCTACGACAGCGCTGAGTATCAGCACCCCGACAGAAACCAGCCCCACGGTAACAACACCCGCAGAAACCAATCCCAGCGAAATTATACCGCAGGCTATGTTGCCGATTGCCACAACGCCCTTCGCCCGGTATTTCCCGAAGCCGACATTAACATGCACCAGCGGAAGTCCGTGCCAGCTTTTTTCACTTTTGTATTCATAGTGAAATTTGCGTGTGGTTGGCTTCTGCTCCGGGAGCGGGGCGACGGCTGGCTCTGGCTGCGGCTTTGTGCCTTTGATGAGTTCGTCGGTGGTTATCCCGAACAACTCGCTGATAGCGGCGATCTTCTCCATTTCCGGGGTGGTCGAGCCAAGCTCCCATTTTGATACGGTCTGGCGGGTGACTCCCAGCAGTTCGCCGAGCTGCTCCTGCGACCAGCCCTTTGAGCGGCGAAGCTCCATTAGTTTTTCTGCAAAATTCATAATGTCCCTCTTTTCAATGTACTATTTAAAAATCCGCGCTGCGCCTGATAGTTAGATTATACCCCAAAATGCCCGCCGTGTCTACCAAAATCTGCTGGAAATTTGTCAACCAAACTTAACATTGGCTTTACAATGCGGTTTCCGGGCGATAAGAAAACTTTTGCCAGTATTTTATATAAGCTATAAAATCTACTTGATTTTTAGCAGATTTTGTGGTATATTATTAACAGGAGTATGAAAACCGCCGGATTTCCGTCGGAATGTACAAACCTATCAATAATGATTTCGGAGGTAGACAAATGTCTGTTAATTTACAGAAGGGTCAGAAGGTTGACCTTACCAAAGGCAATTCCGGCTTAAAGACGATCCTTGTCGGACTTGGCTGGGACGAGGCTCCTAAGAAGTTTTCCCTGTTTTCAAAGCAGGAGGACATTGACTGCGACGCGTCTGCGATTCTTATAAGCGCCCAGACCGGAAAGCTGAACGGACCGGCGGACGTTGTGTACTTCGGCAATCTCACACACCAGACCGGCGCGGTACATCACATGGGCGACAACCTTACCGGCGCAGGCGAGGGTGACGACGAGCAGATCCTTGTTGAGCTGCCCAAGCTGGGTTCGGCTTATTCTAAGATAGTGTTCGTGGTTAATATTTATCAGGCTATGCAGCGCAAGCAGCATTTCGGCATGATAAAGAACGCGTTTATCCGCCTTGTGGACGCAGACAAGGGCGTAGAGCTGTGCAGATACAATCTTTCCGAGAATTACGAGGGCAAGACCGCAATGATCTTCGGCGAGATCTATCTCTACAACGGCGAGTGGAAGTTCAACGCTATCGGCGAGCCGACCACCGACAACAGCATTTCTGAGCTGGCGGCAAGATATCAGCGCTGATAAAGCGTTTTATACTATTTTACAGGAGGTTATCATCATGACAAAGAAGCTTGTTATCATCGCAGGGATCATTGGACTTGCAGCGGCTGCGGCTGCGGCAGTTGCGATCTTCCTCACCAGAAACAAGACCATCGCAGAGTGCCTTGACTGTGAAGAGGACGACGAGATCTGATGAAACGTATCGCCCCGTAGGTTCTGCGGGGCGAAATTCTTTTATGGAGATACATTATAATGGCGAAGGAAAAAGAAGTAAAAACCAACGCAATGCGTATCCTTGACAAGCTGAAGCTGCCGTATAAGGTACATTTATACGAGTGCGACGAGTTCATAGACGGCGTGCATATCGCCGAGCTGCTTGGCGAGGACTGCGCAAGCTGCCTTAAAACCCTTGTCACCGTGGGCAAGAGCGGGAACTACTACGTTTTCGTGCTGCCGGTGGACAAGGAGCTGGACATGAAGAAATGCGCCCGGACAGTCGGCGAGAAATCGCTTGAAATGGTGCATGTCAAGGACATCAACGCAGTCACCGGGTATATCCGCGGCGGCTGCACTCCGATTGGCATGAAGAAGCAGTACAAAACGGTGATCCACAAGACCGCGCAGGACTTTGACAGGATAATCGTCAGCGGCGGGAAGCTGGGTACTCAGCTTGAGCTTACCCCCGCAGACCTTGCAAAGGCGTGTCAGGGCGTGTTCGAGGACATTATCGCGGAGTGATTTTGGGGCGGTGCGGGTTCGTACCGCCCATTTTGGTTAAATGTTTCAAATATCTATTGACAGAAATGCTATTTTAGGGTATAATTAACATTAAGCTGGCGAATTGTCGTTTGCCGGCAGGATAATTTTGGCAATACTTCCGGCGCAGACGCGCTGAGTTACATGACCGCTGTACGGCGGTATCACGGAGGAACATAATATGTCAGACTATATCAGAAGGCTGCCGGTCTATCTGCTGCTGGACTGTTCCGGCTCAATGTCCGGCGAGCCTATCGAGGCTGTGAAGCAGGGCATTAAGGCGCTGCTCACCGAGCTTAAGGGCGATCCTCAGGCGCTTGAAACAGCGTACCTGTCTGTGATCACATTTAATAGCACTGCAAGGCAGGTGTCACCGCTGACGGAGCTTATGCTCTTTAAAGAGCCGGAGCTTACCGCGGGCGGAGCTACCGCGCTGGGCGGGGCGCTCTGCGTGCTGGCGGACTGCATAAAGAACGAGGTGCGCACCTCCACCGCAACGCAAAAGGGCGACTGGAAGCCGCTGGTGTTCCTGCTGACGGACGGCGCTCCCACCGACAACCTTGAGGACGGGCTTGAAGCGATAAAGAACGTTTCCACCGGAAACATCATCGCCTGCGCTGCGGGTGCAAACGCAAACACGAACACCCTCCGCAAGATCACCAACAACGTGCTGATGATGAACAATCTCACTGCCGGCGATCTGGCGGCGTTCTTTGCGTGGGTATCCGGCTCTATCAAGGCGTCCTCCAAGAGCATTGACGCAAAGCCCGGAGAGGCTGTGCAGCTTCCGCCGCCTCCTCAGGGATTTGTTATCGTTCCCTGAGCGGGGGTATTATGGACAATGAAAACAAGCTGCCGGAGCTTGATCCGGCGGAGATAAATGCGGTTTCCAGCCCGATAAAGGCGGATATCGCAGAGCCGGCGGCGTCCCGGTCTGTTGTACCGGACAGCGCTGACGAGCTGCCGGAGCAGTCCCCGGAGGCTGCGCAGGCGGTCTCAGTCCTTATGCGGGAGGAATCTGCTGATACGCCGGAAGAATCCGCAGAATCAGCGCAAAGCCCTGCCGAGGCGAAAGACCCCAAGCTGTCCGACCGGGAGGTCATGGAGCACACCGCGTCGATATGGCGCTACCGCACGGTAGCCGAGGACGGCACGGAGCTTCACACCGAGTTCCACAGCAAGTACACAAAGGCGAACGGCTGCGAGGTGATAGGCGCGAGGGCGCGGGGCAAAAAGCACAAGCATGAGGGAACGAACTGCGACGACTGGTTTGAAACCGCGGAGTCGGAGGGGTTCGTCATTGCGGTGGTAGCCGACGGCGCAGGCTCAAAGCAGCTTTCGCGGATAGGCGCTCGGGT
This sequence comes from uncultured Clostridia bacterium, assembly GCA_945873955.1. Taxonomy (GTDB): domain Bacteria; phylum Bacillota; class Clostridia; order Oscillospirales; family Ruminococcaceae; genus CAG-115. Next base: position 16,805 of record CAMCFA010000036.1, read on the forward strand.
GAGCTGCGAAGCGGCGGTGGACTATCTTAAAGGCGCGCTTTCCGACGTTGTTAAGAAGAACCCGCAGCTAAAGCAGCAGCTTTCTGCGGAAATGGGCGGCGAGGAATTCATGGCGGCGTGCGGAATGCTTGCGCCGCTTATCCAGAACGCTGCGCGGGCGGCGTTCGACGCGGTCATAAACAAGCTGAGAGCGCTCTATTCCGATAACGCTTATATTTCAACGCTGGGGAGGAATCCTACCCTTGCAGATATGGGCGCGACCTTCCTTGCGGCGGTGGCAGTTCCGCTGGAGGTTAACGGCAGCCGCGAGAACTTCGTGCTTTCCGCACAGATAGGCGACGGCTGTATTTGCGCTATCAACAGCGGCGCGGACTCAGCCAGCTGCTTCAAGCTGCTGGGCGAAGCGGACAGCGGCGCATATTCCGGCGAAACCGACTTTTTGTCGGCGAAAACCGTTTCCGAGGGCGTAATTGCCCGCAAGACCCGAATAAGCCGCGGAAAATCCGATATATTAATGTTGATGAGCGACGGCGTTGCGGACGACTATTTCCCGGCGCAGCCGATGATGAAGCGGCTGTACCTAGACCTCTGCCTTAATGGGATACTCCCTATGGAGGGCGAAACCGGAGAGCCTCAGCCGCCGGAGCCGCTTAAATTCCTGTCGGTAAGCCCGGAGCAGCAGAGCGTGGCTCTCCAGTATGCGAAGCAGCTTCTGCGGGACGGCTCAGACGACGCCATGAACGAGCTGTGGGACAACCGCGGCGGGCTGAAAGCTCATTCGCTGGAGGCTTACGGCATTTCACTCGGCGACAGACCGCAGGATAGACTGCTGACGTGGATAGATAACTACAACGAGCGCGGCAGCTTCGACGATCGCACACTGGTGGTCATAAGGTTTCCGGCGGAGTGATTTCCGTTACAGATAGACATATTGGTCAAGGATATAACAAATGGTAAATGAATTGCGGGTATGATCCCGCAAAAAAAGGAAAGGTAAGTATGAACAGCGGTCAGATCATGACTGCGCAGTTGGAAAACGGCGGCACGATAGATTTCGTGCTGGACGCGAACGCTCCCCGGGGCGGAATGAAGCATACCTTCTTCACCCCGGACAAAAAATATGCCGTGCAGTTTTTCAATAATCCGCAGGACGGGCAGAACCCGAATATTCAAGACCGGATACGCACTATCGTGGGGATATACAATCCCACATTGTCCGAGCAGGACGGCGGCGCTCTCGGAAATACCGAGAAAACGGCGGAGTACTTCCGCAGCCGTTTCTGCTGGCCGGTGGCGATAGTCCAAAGTCCGGAGTTCGGCATTGTATGCCCCACCTATCCGCAGAGGTTCTTTTTCGGGGACAATGCCTCGACGCACGGGCTGAATCTCAAGGGCAAGGACAAGAAAAGCAACTGGTTCACCGGACGAATGAGAAAATACATAAGCTCCGGCGAGCTGGGAGATTTCCGCACCATGCTGAGCGCTGCGATATGCCTTTCAAGAAGCATACGCAGAATGCACCAGGCGGGGCTTGCGCACTCTGACCTTTCCTGCAACAACGTGCTTATCGACCCGCAGACCGGCAGCACGGTGGTCATTGACATTGATTCGCTGGTAGTACCGGGGAAATATCCCCCGGAGGTGTGCGGCACTAGGGGCTATATCGCCCCGGAGGTGCTCACCACTATGGAGCTTGATCCCCGCGACCCGCGACGCTGCCTGCCTTGTGTTTCCACCGACCTGCATGCGCTGCCGGTGCTTATTTACGAATATCTTTTCCTGCGGCACCCGCTGGCAGGACCTAAGATATACAGCCCGGACTCGGCGGAGGAGGACGACTTCCTCGCAATGGGTCCAAAGGCGACATTCATTGAAGATCCCAACGACACCAGCAACCGCCCACAAGACCTCAAAATAACGATACAGTCGCTGTCGAAAGGTCTTGAAAAGCTGTTCCTGAGAGCGTTCGTGGACGGGCTTCACAACCCCTCCGAGCGCCCGACGGCAATGGAATGGGAGCGCGAGCTGCTGAAAGCGTGGGACAGACTGCGGCGGTGCGAGAATCCGCACTGCGAAAAGAAGTGGTTTATCCTCAGAGATGAGAGAGAACCGGTATGCCCCTACTGCAAAACAAGAGTTACGGACAAGATCATTACGCTGACGCTTAAAAGCGCAATGAGGGGCAAACAGGGCGTGTACCGCGACTGCGGCGAGGTGGTCGTTTACGACCAGATGCCGCTGTACGACTGGCACGTCTATTCAAACGTCCATAACGACGAAAAGGCGGGCAACGATATGCGTGCGTATATCTGCAAGCATAACGGTATGTGGCTGCTCGTCAACCACGGTATCGAGGGAATGACTTCCCCCACCGGCAGGCTTGTCCCGAAAGGGCAGGCTGTGGAGCTTAAAGACGGAGCGGTTTTCCGCATGACCGACCGCGAAAACGGTCTGCTGTGCGAGGTCTCCGCGATTTAGGCATTTACTTCTTAATAAAAGAGAGGAAAAAGTATGAAGAATTTCGGTTTAACAGACAGTCAGGCTGAGGAGTCGAAGAAAAAATACGGCGACAACAGCATGACGGAGCAGGCGTCCGAGAGCTTCTGGGATAAGCTCAAGGGAAATCTCGGCGACCCGATGATAAAGATACTCATCGTGGCTCTGCTGATAAATATCGTGCTGGCGATACTCGGTCTTACCGGTATCATCAAGGAGGGCGCTCCCGAGTGGTACGAGCCTCTTGGCATATTTATCGCTATCGCGCTTGCAACGCTGGTTTCCACGTTCTCTGAGTACAGAAACGAGAATGCGTTCCAGAAGCTGCAGGAGGAAGCCTCCCGCATTATGTGCAAGGTCTACCGCAACGGCGTTATCGCCGAGGTAGCTATAAACGACATCGTTGTCGGCGACGCTATCCTGCTTCAGGCGGGCGACAAGATCCCGGCAGACGGTATCGTCATTGACGGCGACCTCAAGGTAGATCAGTCGGTGCTCAACGGCGAGAGCCGCGAAGCAAAGAAGATCGCAGTCCCCGAGGGCTGGACAGATACCGACGAGAACCTCAACTTCGATAACGAGCACAAGGTTTTCAGAGGAAGCGTGGTATGCTCCGGCAATGCGGTAATGGAAGTTACCGTTGTCGGCGATAAGTCGGTATACGGCAAGATCGCGAGCGAGCTCCAGACCGAGGACGACCGTGAAACTCCCCTTAAGGTGAAGCTCGCCAAGCTGGCGAACGGCATAAGCAAGTTCGGCTATATCGGCGGTATCGCAATTGCGATCGCAATGCTGGTAAAGACCCTGTTCATGGGCGCGGGCGGTATCGAAGCGTTCCTGTTCGCGGACGGCGTGTTCCAGTGGGCGGCTCTGCTTGAGGCGGTTATCCAGTCGGTAATGCTGGCGGTAATCATCATCGTTATGGCTGTCCCGGAGGGTCTGCCGCTGATGATCGCGATAGTTTCCGCGCAGAACATGGGCAAAATGCTCAAGGACAACGTGCTTGTAAGAAAGGTCGCAGGTATCGAGACCGCAGGCTCTCTGAATATCCTGTTTTCCGATAAGACCGGCACTATCACCAAGGGCAAGCTGGAGGCTGTAAACTTCATCGACGGCGCTCTGAACGAGTCCAAGACCTACAACGAGGTAGGCGGCAAGCTGAAGGATATTCTTTCTCTTTCAATACACAAGAACACCCTGTCGGTAATTTCCGGCGAGGGCAAGGATATGAGAGTTATCGGCGGAAACGCGACCGAGCGCGCTATTCTCGGCTTTGCAGCCGGGGAGAATTGCTCCGCTGACGTTAAGGCAGTGGGCAATATTCCGTTCAACTCCACTAACAAGTATTCCGCAACACAGGTCACCGGCGACTATGATCTCACCCTCATCAAGGGCGCGCCGGAGAAGATACTCCAGCGGTGCAGCCACTACTGGGGCACTGACGGCGAGAAGAAGCCGTTCAACATGACCGAGCTTAACAAGCGTATCGACGAGCTGGCAAACCGCGCTATCAGAGTGCTTGCTATCGCTACCAGCGAGGACGCTCTCGGCGAGGAGTCCCTGCCGGAAGGCAACAACTGGACGCTGGTCGGCGTTGTTGGTATCCGTGACGAGGTACGTCCGGAGTCCGTCACCGCAATCAGCGAGGTTAAGGGCGCCGGCGTACAGGTAGTTATGATCACCGGCGACCGCAAGGAGACCGCAGTGGCTATCGCAAAGGAAGCGGGGCTTCTCGAAAAGGACACAGACATTGTGCTGACCTCCGACGAGCTGGCTCAGCTTTCCGACGAGGAGATCAAGCAGAAGCTGCCGAACATCAGAGTTATCGCGAGAGCGCTGCCCAGCGACAAGAGCCGTCTGGTGCGCCTTGCGCAGGAGCTTGACCTTGTAGCAGGCATGACCGGCGACGGCGTAAACGACTCCCCGGCGCTGAAGAAGGCGGACGTAGGCTTCGCAATGGGCGGCGGTACGGAAGTCGCAAAGGAAGCCAGCGATATCGTTATCCTGGACGACAACTTCAACTCTATCGACCGCGCTATACTTTACGGGCGCACGATCTTCAATTCGATCAGAAAGTTCATCGTATTCCAGCTTACTATCAATGTTTCTGCGGTGCTTATCAGCTTTATCTGCCCGCTTATCGGACTTTCCAACCCACTTTCGGTTATCCAGATCCTGTGGGTAAACCTCGTAATGGATACGCTTGCGGCGCTGGCGTTCGGCGGCGAGCCGGCTCTCAGCCGTTATATGCACGAGAAGCCCAAGCGCAGAACTGAGCCGATAATCAGCAGGAACATGATGTCACAGATAATCACCGGCGCGGCATGGACGTTCATTATTTCCGTTGCAATGCTGATACTCGGCACATTTGACGCAAGCAGCGCACAGCCCGGCATCAGCTTCCTTGAAAGCTGGGGGCTTATCCGCGAGAGCGATATTGCCGGCGAGGCTCACGCTTATCTGCACACCGCTTACTTTGCGTTCTTTATCTTCATTGCGGTATTCAACGCGTTCAACGCGAGAACCGAAAAGTGCAACCTGTTTGATAACCTCACCAAGAACAAGGGCTTCCTGATGGTATTCGGTATCATTGCAGTCGTTCAGATACTGATGACCTACTTCGGAAACGCTATCCTCAGCGGATATGGTCTGAATGTCGTTGAGTGGCTTATGGTACTTGTTATGGCGATATCCATTATCCCTGTCGATCTCGTCAGAAAGGCGATTGCAAACGCAGCAGAAAAGAAATAAAACAGGGAACCTCTAAAAACCGGTTTGAAGAGGGAAAATGGGTAGAGTGCACCGAATGCAAGGAAAGCCGACGAAGTAAGGCTGTATGCCTTACGAGGAGGTTTGACGAAGCAGGCGGTGTGCTATACACATTTTCACTCAAACAAGGTTTTTAGAGGTGACCAACCGTCTGTAAGGCGGCGTCGGAGCATTCCGGCGCTGCCATGATATGAAATTTACCCCGGAATGGGGAGGCAGTACATCTAAGGAGGAAAATAAAATGGCAGTTAATCTTTCAAAGGGTCAGAGAGTGAGTCTGGACAAATCCGTTACAATGGCAAGAATAGGGCTTGGCTGGGATACCAACAAGTACGACGGCGGTCAGGATTTCGACCTTGACGCCTGCGTATTCCTTCTGGGTTCAAACGGAAAGGTCCTCCGCGACGAGGATTTCGTATTCTACAATAACCTCAACGGCAGAAACGGCGCGGTAGTACACACCGGCGACAACCGTACCGGCGAGGGCGACGGCGACGATGAGGCTATCATCATCGACTTCACCAAGATCCCGCCGGAGATCGAGAAGATCGCGGTTACTGTTACCATTTTCGACGCACAGGCAAAGAACCAGAACTTCGGCCAGGTTTCCAACGCTTATGTAAGAGTTGTGAAGATAGACAACCCCGACGACGTAAACGGCGAGGAAGTTATCCACTTCGACCTTATGGAGGAATTCTCCATTGAAACAGCGCTGGTAGTATGCGAGATCTACCGTTACAACGGCGACTGGAAGTTCAGCGCTGTCGCTGCGGGATATCAGGGCGGTCTTGAAGCGCTCTGCCGCTCTTACGGCGTGAACGTTTAATAAAAGTAATCATTACCCCAAGGAGGCGGCAGCGTGGCTGAGTCATTGAACGAAATAATAGCAAGGACCCCGGCGGGGGGGACTGCCGCGCTTCCTGCGGGAGAATTTGAAGGACCTGTGCGGATCGACCGTGCTATGACCCTGCGGGGAAACAACACCACGATCTGGGCGAAGCACGGCAGCGTTATCGACATCACCTGCCCCGGAGTAACTATCGAGGGGCTGCGGGTGGAGATAACCGAGGGCGCGCTTACCGAGCCGGCGATTTCGGCGCAGTGTCCGGTCGCGGCGAGGGACGTGGAGGTGCTGGGCACAGTGAGCGGCTTCGGCGCGGAGGACGGGGAGTTCGAGATCCCACGCACTCTGTCGCTGGGGGAGCTTTCCGCGGACGAGGAGAACACCTTCCACATGACGGTGGATATCCCGGCGGAGGCAAAGCTGGTATGTCCGGCGGCGGGAATACGGTTCCAGCCGGAGAATATCCCGGCGGGGCGCAGCGAGGTGCTTGTCACAGTAAGCGGCAGCGGCTCTCCGGCGCTGGTTTATACCGAGGTACTGCTGCGGTCAAAGTTCCAGCGGAGGATATACCTCACCGGGCGGTTTTCGGTGAACGCTCCGGCGGTGCGCGACCGGGTGATATTTGAGGCAAAGCCGGTGGAGCGCACGCAAGCTCCGCAGCCGGTACAGAGCGTTCAGGCGCCTGCGCCGTCGCTGTCGGTGCCTATGAGCATTACGGCAGCGAGAAGCTCTGCCACGGACGTTATCTCAAACGTCGGCGCGGCTCCGCTTGCGGACGAACCGCTGATCGTGCTGAAAAAGGGACAGCGGATACCTCTGGGACAGTGCGCCGGGGCAATGCTGGATATCTACCTCACCGGGCGGAAAACCGGGAGTCTGGACATAGACCCCTACGTTTTCATGCTGGACGAGAACGAGCGTTCTATCGGGGACGGCGGTCTGGTGTTCTTCGGGAATACCGCTTCGCCGGACGGCTCGGTGCGCTATTTCCCGGACGACGGGCATGTGAGCGTTGCTCTGGCAGATGTTCCGGGGAACGTCAAGAAAATATCCGTGGTGTTCTCGGTGTATTCCGGGGACTCGCACAAGAATTTTTCAATGGTAAACGAACCGCGAATGTCGGTCTACGCTCAAGGTAAGGAACGGCTGCGGTTCGACCTTGAGGGGCTTAACGGCGAGGTTACGGTCGTCGCCGCGGAATTCTACATATACAAGGGCGAATGGCGGATATCCGCCGTAGGATCGGGCTTCCGCGACGGGCTTGCGAAGCTCTGCAACCGCTACGGTATTGAAGTAAGCGGCTGACATAAAAAGATTTGAGAGGAATGTTTGGGCAGTATGGCTTCTGGAGGATTTACAAGATATATCGGCTATGACAACGTCGATGTTTTCAAGAATATGCTTATTGAGAGCTATGCTGCGGCAAAGAAGAACGGTCTGTTCTTCGAGGGAAAGCTCCCCATGGCGACTACCACGGAGATAAGCTCCGCGGCAAGCTACGCGGCGGCGGATTTCAGCGACGAAAAGTCCGTCAAGGCGGGGATCCAGTCGTGGATATCATCGCAGCGGCTGCCGTACAGCGCCGACGCGATAACTCCTGCGCTTCGGGAGGCGATAGCCCAGTGCGGCGCAAACGGCAGGAACACCTATTATGTGATACTCTGCTGGCTGATGAAGTATCTGTCGATACGTCCGCAGTCGCTGGTGTATATCGGCACGGGTACTCTGCGGGAGCTGTTTTTCCTTTATATAATGAGCCTTGCCGGGGTGAAGATAATCTACGTTTCCTACGGAATGGACAAGGATTTTGAGAAGTTCCCGCATAAGGACGCGGTGCAGACAGTCGGCGGCGCAATGAGCGGCATGGTGCAGATAGATTTCGCGCACATCGACCTCTCAAAAGCGGCAAAGATGTCTGAAATGCGTTCGGCGGCGCAGCAGGTGGACGGCATAGTTCAGCGGCTCAACACCACCGCCGCAGGTATCTTTGAGGACTTCATGGTAGACCGCCGCACAAGGGTGGTCAAGAACGGCGGTGTGTTCAAGGAGGACGGGGTGATCCCGGTGTACTTCGCGGCGCTCATCGGTTACGATGAGGAGGCGGTGTACAACAACATGCTGCTGAAATTCAAGGAGGGCTTCGCCGGCAGCAAGAAGCAGCTTATTTTCATAGAAAAACCGCTTGGGAATCCCACCGCGGAGGAAATAAAGCAGCTTGGCAGCGTTACCCGCAGCAGCACCGGCGAGATGATAGACGAGCTTGCCCTGCTGATAAAGCTGAACGGCGACCCGGTACGCACGGCGCTTGCACAGACGGAGCTTCGCAAGCTGCTCAACGAGCTGTACACCGGGAATCAGACGGTGGTGTATAATTACGCCAGCAAGCTGATTTCGTGGCTGTACCGCTGCACTCAGGCGAGAAAGTATTCGGTGCAGTACGAGGACACTCCGGTGATACTCTACTACGGCGATATTTCCCAGTCGGAGCTGTATTTCCTGCACTTCATGTCCCGCAGCGGGTTTGACGTGATCTATATCACCCCGAACAAACTGCTTCTGGACTTGGCGGTGGACAAGAATCTCGACAACCGAATGCAGATATTCCAGCTCCCCCAAAGCAAGGAAAGCGGCAGCTACCCCAACAAGGCGGTCAAGATGAAGGTCGCAACGGTGGCGTACTCCGCCGAGCGGGAGCTTGACACCATGCTGTATAACGGCGACGCCGGGGTGTTCCGGGACTTCCAGTTCCCGAACAGCCAGTCAGTCACGCTGAAAACCACGCTGGAGGAGATCGGTATCCTGTGGAAGCAGGAGGCGAGGTTCAGACAGGGCTTTGCGACCTCCGGGAATCTTGTTACCGTGCCGAATATCTTCGCAAAGATAAGCGGCGTCAGGGACGGCAATGTTGCCGCCTACTGGGAGGAGATCCGCGACCGGCTCACGCCGGAAACGATACTTCTGGTGAAGGACGACAAGCAGCCGCCCGCCGGGACTATGGATCTGTCGGCGTATCGCAGCTTCTACCGGAACGGTCAGATCGACGCCGAAAAGCTGAAAGCCTCCACGCTGAACAGATACAGCTACCTGCCGGACAGAATACAGGATATGCTGATGTTCAAGTTACAGGAGGCAGTGGACAGCGGCTTTATAAAGCTGTCCGGGGACGAGCTGATTTGCAGCGTAATGCACTACGGGCTAAGCCTTGACAAGGAGTTCATGAAGCTGCTTCAGAGCTTTGATTTCACCAAACAACTGCCCAAGCTGATATGGATAGACGCAGTGGAACAGACCTTCACGCTGGAGGAATGTATCCAGCTAGTTCTGTGCAACCTTATCGGCTTTGACATACTGATCTACACCCCGACGGGGTACAAGAATCTGGAAACGTTCGTTTCGGCGGATGCATTCGAGGAACACACGCTCAACGAATTTATGTACAACATGGAGGTGCCGAAGTTTAAAGTTCCCTCCGAATCAAAGAACAGCGGATTGTTCGGCAAGCTGTTCAGGAAAGGATAAATATTATGGGATTACAGTTTACACCCGGTTCACAGGTTCAGCCCGCGGCTGCTCCGCAGCAGGCATTCACCACCGCCAAGACCCCCGAGGACGTTGCTCTTGATATGAAGATTGAGGAAGCCAAGAACTTCAATATCGTTGTCAAGACTGACGAGATCAAGCAGGAGCTTGCATCCAGCGCGGATATCGACCGCCTTGTAAGCACCATTAACCTCAACGACGCGAACACTATCGTAAAGTTCGGCGCAGAGGCAGCGGAGGAGATCTCCAAGGCGTCGGATCAGGTGCTGAACTCCATGACTATTGATCAAGTCAACGACACCGGCGTTATGCTCAAGGAGCTTGGCAAGATCATGGAGAAGTTCGATATCGAGGAGATCAAGGACGACAAGCCCGGTCTGTTCGGAAACCTCAAGAAGAAGCTGGAGAAGATCATCGGCAAGTACGAAACTATGGGCGGCGAGGTAGATAAGATCTACGTTCAGCTCAAGCAGTACGAGAACGAGATCGCTGCGGCAAACACGAAGCTTGACAATATGTACGACGCGAACCTCGGCTACTATCAGGAGCTGGTGAAGTATATCATGGCGGGCGAGCAGGCTGTCAAGGAGCTTGACCAGTATATCGAGGATTACACCAAGAAGGTGCAGGAAAATCCGGACGACGGCACTATCCGCATGGATCTGTCCAACCTCACCCAGATGAGAGAAATTCTTGACCAGCGTGTAATGGACTTAAAGGTAGCTGAAAACGTTGCGCTCCAGACCGTTCCTATGCTCAAGACCATGGAGTACTCCAACCTCAATCTGGTGAGAAAGATCAACTCCGCGTTCATCATCACCATGCCTGTATTCAAGCAGGCACTGGCACAGGCTATCATGCT
>CAMCFA010000037.1 GCA_945873955.1 uncultured Clostridia bacterium
AGCCTGCGTCATATCATAAATATCTATGTAATCGCCGAATACCTCTCTCGTGCTCTTGTCCTTTGACGAGATAGAATAGCCATCCTGTTCTTAAAATCATATCAAACGCCAGAATTGTAAAAATAATACCGGCTAAAACAAAGATAATCCCCGATTGTTTATAATGTGGCTTCTTATCCATAGCTTCTCGCTCTTTTTTTGATGCATAAATATATGCATTGTTAAGCAGGATTCCTTTTTCATTAAACTGTAAGTAACTGATTACAAAACATACAATGGCTATTACGCCCCATACAATCGCTCCAATTATATTTCCCATAGCATTAACCTCCGTCAAATTCCGATTTGGTACTGTTCGCATTGTAAATTATCTTCTAAAACAACCGACAGATATTTTATCTGACTTCTTAAAACAATTAGCATCATGCATAACGGATATTCAGAAATCTTTATCACCAAGTTCACCTCAAGAGGAGGGGAATACCCTGTGTTGCAGAAGTCTGATAATTGAGAACCAGTATTTCTCATCTTTTCCATTTATTAAGGAATTCAAACTTAACTTTATATATATTACTTCATTAAGGAAACTAGTTTTGACGAATATATCAGTTAATTACGATAGCACCAATGTTCAGCGAATAAAAGAGCTTGGTTTCGGCGACATGGTAAAATGGTTCACAGAAGAATAAAAAATCCGCCGCAGTCCCCGATGACTGCGGCGGCAAGTTGTTACTCCCCGCGGGAAAACCCGCTGAGTGTATCAGTAATCTGTAATATTACAGCGGAAAGCTCCAGTGTGACCTCCGAGACTTTCTCCAGCCGCTGAAGCTCGGTCAGAACCTCAGCCAGCCGGTCTTTCAGAGCCTTGTAGGTTCTGGGGCTGCCCCTAACGGTTATTTCGCGCTGTAAAGCACGGTTAATGAGATAATCCTGCTTGGTAAGCCCGGAAATGTGAGCAAGGCAGGTTATCAGGTCGTACTCTTCGGGGCTGACCCGGAAGGCGACTGTTCTGCTTCGGAATCGGTTGCAGCTGTCGCAGTTTTTTCGGGACACGGTTTATCCCTCCTTTCAAAATCCAGCTTGTCAGCCATGTCGGTCTGTTCGGTTGGGAACATGTGAGCGTATCGGTATGTAATGTCAACGCTCTCATGCCCGACCCTTGAGCCTATGGCGACAGCTGAAAATCCCATGTTGATAAGAAGCGAAACGTGTGAATGCCCGTATGGTATAATTACGACAAACGGATAAATGCCTTATATATCAAGGTTTCCGAGAGTTTGCCGTAATTTTTCAATTCTTTTTCCACTTTGAATTTTTCGGTAAAAAAATGCCAAAAAATGGGGGTGTTACATTAACGACAAAAAAACAGGCTTTTTTGAGCCAAAATATACCAAATCAGCATACACGCTTTGCGCTTGTTTGCCGATTTAGTGTACTAAAAAATAAACAGGCAAATTCGGCGTATCTTCTTTATGGAGGTACGCCCTTTTTTTATGCCCGAATTTAATATACAGGAGAATAACAATACCACACCAACAGGAGGACACTAAAATGAGTAAGGATATATTTGAAATTATCAACCCCACAAACACATTGGGGGTCTGCCGTCCGTTAGCTCATATTTTAGGGGCTTGTGAAACTATTGTGTATAATGCTCTTTTATCAAAGTACAGATACTATCAAAAGAACGATATGCTTGATGACGGTTGGTTTTACTCTACAATCCCCGACCTTTTTGAAAGTACATCGTTTTCGGCATTTAGGCAGAAACGCTGCATAACAACCCTTGAAAGCTTCGGGCTTATCGAAACCAAAAATCGTGGCTTACCGGCAAGACGCAGCTTCCGTATCATCAATGACCTTGAACTTATCGCAAAGTTGGTTGCAAAAGGTGAAGAAATAATGCGTTCTGCAAAGATTGAAGCGGCTTTATCCTATGAGAAGAAGCGTAAGCACTCTGATGAGTCTGACCTTTCGGAAAGCAGCTATACCGATGAGGAAGAAGAAACCGTATTCATCGAGGACGCTGCTTCGGTTGAAAATATCGAGGAAAGCGAAAACTCAAATCCTTGCAGTGAAGAAACTGAACAGCAAGCTCCAAAGGAACTTAATAACTTGCTCCAAAGAAACTGCGAAACTTGTTCTGAAGTTTTTACTGCCCCTTCTTCTTTATATAAAACAACAGATAATAAAACATCAGTAAATAATCATCAATCAATCAATCAACAGGCTGCGCCCGATAAGATTGATAGGATAGATATGCCGCAGCCCTCTCCTGTTGTTTCTTCTTCAAAGCGAGCCGAGTATCTTGAACTAATTAAGGAAAATATTGACTACGACTGTCTTGTTGAACAAAACCGCAATCGAAAAGACAGGATAGATGAAATATTGCACCTTATGGTTGACGTTGTAAGTTCAAACAGGTTTTACATACGGGTAAACGGCGAGGATTTTCCGCAAGAGGTAGTCAAATCGCAGTTCCTGAAGCTGGATAGCGGTCACATTGAATACGTCATTATGGCTATGGACAGGTGTCCGAGTGATATTAGGAATCAATAATGCAGGTCTTTTCGGGGTTTATCGTATCATACGTCCAATTCTCATTCTCTACGAGAAGCCCGTTTATGCCGATTCTGCTTGTGACAAGGGTTATCTGCTCCGAAGAACTGTTTACCGCTTCCAGAAGCAAAGCCTTGTCGCCGTCCTTGTTTGTTATAATCGCCGATGATACCACTTTAAGTCCGTTTTCGTTATACAGCTCCTCTGCGCTGATATGCTCGATGGAATAGTTGTAGGTGTTCTTGAACTCGTCGCTGCTTATTGCTGTTTGGTATCTGTTTTCGTTGTAGTTAAAGGAATCTGCGATTGATGTTTTGATCTTGCGAGGACCTGAATATGTGTGGTTGTAGTCATCGTCTCTTATATCAAAGCCAATCTCAATATCTGCAACCTCGTTAATTCCGTAGAGCATCAGACCGTTATAGTCGAAACTTATGCTGTCTGTCGCTTTTTTTCCTGCCGCAACATCACAGCTAAGATACCCGTCGGACACCATAATTCCGTTGATGGAATTGCAGCAGTAACCCATTGAACCGCTGATAAATGACAGGTCTTTTGCGCTGTTGTTTTCAATGAGAAGCTCCAGCTCAATGGCGTAGTTATTGTACTTAAGTCCCGTTGCGGAAATCTTTACGCCGCCCTCGTCCATCATTACCGTTTCGGCGATTGTGGCAGTTTTCTGAAACTCGCCAAGCTTTGCGGAATTGTTCGCCGCAGGCTTTTCATCGGGAGCAGAAGTGCTTGAGGGAGTTGAGCTTTCCGCTTGAATTGTGATTCCCGTTTGTACTGTGCTCTCCGTTTCGTTTGAACCTTCCGACGAAACCGAACCTTCCGACGAAACTGAACCTTCCGACGAAACCGAAATTTCCGAATTACCGATGCAGGCGGTCAGGGAAAGCACAATTGCAAGTGCCGATAAAATAGACAAACTCTTTTTCATAAGAAGTCCTCCCTGTTGTGTTTTGGTTTGTCTGTATTATAACACGGCAATTTTAAATTTTGGATTTGTAACTGCAAAAAGCACCCGCCGTTATAGCAGGTGCCTGTTTTATTCCGATAAGCCTATATATTTTTTCAAATCATTTGACACTTCCTTATGGATTCCGAGGGAGCGGTACTTTTCATTCAAAGCGTCAATTTCGCCGATGATTGCTTTGCACAAATCAAACTTGCCCCATTCGGTGCATACATCAAGCAGACAGCCGTACAACTCCGCTTTCTTGCGTATATACGGCACGACAGGCTCGTTCTTTTCGCAGAATTCAATTGCTTCCATAAGCAGCTTGGCGGAATGTGCATAGCATTCCCAAAGGCAATACATATCCGCACACGGAATAGTTATGCAGTCAATTTCGTCAAGGTCGGTCGGGGAATTTTTGGTGAAAATCTCCTTTGCTTTCGTCATAAACTCCTCTGCTGCTTTCAATGACGGTTCGACTAAAGTGAAATACCACGCACAGACCGAATAGTATATTCCGCGTACTTCTGCGTAGGGCTGCGTTTCTGCCGAAATGATTTTCCGCGCTTCATCAAGCAAGCGGTCGATTTGCTTTTTCTTGTCCGGAGAATTGCGGATTAAAATAGTCGCTTTAGCCAAAAGATTTTTCACCAAAAGCTGCTTTCCTGCGGGATTTCTCGTTCTTCGAGAATAGGAAATTGCCTTGTCAACCGCATTTGTCATTTTCTGCAAAATCTGCTTTTCTTCGGGTTCTACAGTGTCATAAGCACCGCCGAGGAGATTGTCGTAATAATCCGACAGCATATCATAATAAAGTGCATAAACGTAGCTGCTGCCAAATTGTTTTGCCGTTTGCTCGGCTTCGCGGAGCTTTTCGGCGGCTGTTTCAAAAGCCTTTCGCTCAAGATAAATCTCGATAATATAGCCGTACAGCTTCATTAGCGCAAACCTGTTTCGGCTCTTGGGGCTGCGGATAAGTTCCTCTGAGCGGGTGAGAATATAGTCCTCACGATAGCGCGGCATATTCTGAATAGTGAGGTACAGCAAATCGGGATAAATGTCCGTTTCAAGCAAAAAGGGTTCTCGCTTAGAATTGTCAAGCACTCCCTCCGCTAGAGCAACAAGCCCCGCCACCTTTTCTCGGTCGGTCGGCTCTCTGTCGGAACGGGCATACCGCTCGCGCAGCGTTTCGCCGATAATACCGGCATTGTCTGTAATGCGTTCAAACCACTCACCAAGCTTTGGGTGATTTTGGAATTGCTTGTTGTTATGCTCGATGATTTCCGTAAGCTTTTGAGGATAGTCCTCCTTATGACCTTCTATCTTGAGTTCGCGGAAAAGGTATCTCAACAGCATTTCGGCATACCGCTTTGCTTCGTCACTCCACGCCCAACAGTGAATCGTTTCTTTAATCACGGGGTGAAGCGAAATATCCGCGCCTGAAAGCTGAACCCAGCCGTCACGAATAAGGCTGTTTACATTGTCAGCATTATCTGTTTCGATTATGGAACAGAACCGCCGAACATCAACACCATTATCTCCAATAAGCGACATTGTTTTCAGCATACTTTTCAGCTTTTCAGACAGGCGGTCTGCTTCGAAAAGCGCCGTGATAACGCCGCGTATGGTTTCGGTGTGCTGTATATTGTCCTTGCTGAAAACAACCTTTTCCGAAGCTATCTCCGAAAAGCCGTATTTGTCAACCAACGCAGACGCTTGTGCTATCGTGAGGTAACTGCCCGCAATCTGCTTTGCGGCAAGTTCTACGGTCAGCGTATGTCCCGCGACTCTTGAAATAATATTGTCAACAAACGGAATGTTCGCTTGCGGAATTGCTTTTTTCAGGTTGCTTTCAAACAACCGCCGCAAGTCGGCTTTTTCAGAAATCGCCGTAATCGGCAGAACGGGATAATCGCCCGAAGCAGGCTCTTTGCGTGAGATAAAGATTACCTTCCACCCCACATTCAGAACATCACGAACGTCCTTGTTAAGCTCTCCCGAATAGTTGTCGATTACCAGAATTGTTTTGGTTTCGGCGGCAATTTCGGAGAATGCCCACAGCTTGCGCTCGTAATAATCCGCGGCGCCTTCGGCGTCATTCTTGGACACTGTGTTGATGAAAGCCTGCCTGTCGTCCGATAATGTTTTGGGCAATGATTCATCAAAAGACAAGTACAGAATATTTTCAAGGCACGGCTTGCATTTATCGAGTGCGGAGCGCACCAGCGTGCTCTTTCCGATACCGCCCATCCCCGTTACGAAAACGCAGTTATTTTCGTTTCCCTCAATCCACTTGCACAGAGTATCAAGCTCTTTTTCCCGACCGATGAAACAGGCGGGAGCGGTTATCGCTGTTGAGCGTATAAACGGCTTGGACTTGTCCGCAAGCCTTTCGATTTTCTCAAGAGCATTGACAACCGACTGCATACTCTGAAATCTGTCAAGATAGAAGTTAGCCAAAGCGTTGTGAAAGAACTCTGTCAATGCAAAACACAGCTTGTCCTGACATTCCGCAACCGAATACTCCGCTTGTGAATAGTCAAAAACAGCGTAGCTCTCGCAGTCTGGCGCGCTCGGAGTTCTCCCGAACAACAGCCAAAACAGCAGCGCTCCCACGGCATACACATCGGTGTGGGCGCCTAGCTTTTTCAGCTTTCCCGTCTGTAACTCAATAGCTGCAAAACCTTTGGAATAAGACGGACGAATCATATTTATATCGCGCCTATCGCACATTGAAACAGGGATAAGCGAATCGAAATCAAACAGCTGAACCCGTGTAACTATACTGTCGATAATCAGCACATTTTCGGGCTTTATGTCAAGATACAAATATCCCTCGCTGTGAATTTTCCTAAGAATACAAGCGACTTGCTTTACGACCGTAACGCAGTCTTTAAGGCATTTCGGACGGTAAGAAGCCAGCGTGTTCTCCGTTGAGTATCCGGACGCGAGATATACCGTTCCGTTTCCGAAGTAGATGTCGATAGTGTTGGTGAGCGCGTCAAACAAGTCCCCCGAATAGAACAGCCCGTTCCCTAGACTGAAATCGGATTTGAATTTCTCCTTTGCGTTTTCAAAAGGCGCGTTATCAGCCACTTTCAGATATCCGTTCTCGGCTCTTTCAATCCGCAGTTTATAAGGGTAGCACTCCTTAATTCTGACGTGCTTATCATCGCCCGTGTTCGCTTTATAAACAGCGTCATACACGATACAAGAGCCGCCTCTGCCTATCTCCTTGACTATGTTATAAATAACAGCGCCGCCTGCTTTGTTGGAAAAACTAAGTGTTGTACCGCTTGGTAAAGCAATTCTTGAATCCATACTTACACCGCCTTTCCCGTACATTGTACAACACTTTTCACTAATTTTGGATTTGTTACCGTAAACGCGCCTTATTCGGCGGCGAAAATTTCCCTCATATATTCACGGAAAGCAGACAGCGGATTTGCGTCGTTTACCGCCCATAAAAATATCCAGTCGTATGGGTTGCCTGCATACAGTTCGGGATAACCGCAGTCGAGAAGATACCTGTTTATCTTGTCAACACAACGCTCCGCATCAATTATTTTGGATTTGAAATGTGAGCTTTTTTTCTCAACAATAAGCCTTGCCCAATATGTATAGAACTCCAGCAGTATCATCAGCTTGCGTATTCTCTCGTGAGAAACGTGCTGACCGTGTGTGATTTTCTCAATACCGTCCCTATCGGGAAAAGAGGCTTGTGCAAGCGACGGCAGCAGACTGTTATTCTCAAGTAAAGGCTTAATGGAGCGGTTGGTTTTGAATTCGTCCGATTGCCGCTTATCAAGTCCCAGAATCTGCGCATATATCACCCACGTTGAAGCGTTTTTATCGGGGGCGATTACATAATCATCATCGGCACTTTCCGACTTGAGGTGATATTGATTGTGGGATTTGTCGAACGCTATGCCCTCTTTGTACGCAAGTCCGTTATCACGGGAAATATCATTCCACAGCTGCTGAATGT
The DNA here is from genome assembly GCA_945873955.1 of uncultured Clostridia bacterium. Lineage (GTDB taxonomy): Bacteria > Bacillota > Clostridia > Oscillospirales > Ruminococcaceae > CAG-115. The sequence continues at coordinate 7,506 of CAMCFA010000037.1, forward strand.
GTTCCTTTGCGGTGACATTGTTATATCCGAACTGCTCGTAATGCTCGCTTATGTAATCAATCAGCTCGTCCTCGCTTTTGGCGGAATTGATGAAATCAACAATTTTCCCCGTGTACAAAACATCTTTTTCCTTGTCAACCTTACCCTTGTTGTCTTTGGGTAAACGCGAGATAATATCAGTCGCTTTCTCGTATGACATGCCGTTGCGAATGCAGTAATAATACACCGCTTCCCGAATGGAATGACAGTCAAAGCTCCGCCCAAACCATACTTTCTTGAAAAACTCGTTTGTCTGCCCGACATTCAGCCCGAACGCGAAACAAAGCTGAAAAGCGGTATCACGCTTAATCGTTTTGCCGCTGACGAACCACTCGTCAATCTCGCGCGGAACGGGAACTTTCGCCGACTTGAATTTGCTTTTCAGGAACGCAAGCTTTCCGTCCGTATCATCGACTGCACACTCAAAGCCGTTATCGCAGACAAATTGGGTGAGAGCCTCGCTGAATGTTCTGAAAGAGCGCGCCACATCAAGCAGTTTTTCTTCGTAGTCTTCATCATCGGGGGAAAGCGTCGCCGCTTCGTCGTCCAGCATTTGAGTGTAATAGTCCATTATATAGTCCTCTTTTTTTCAATTCATATTATCCGAGCAGGTATAGTTAAAGGTAGGTTCTTTCAATGTTGTTTCATTGAAATATACTCAACAATCGAATTTGCAATCATTTTGATTTCCCTGCAAGGCTGTGTCTGATACACTTCACCCTTTTGGTTCTGCCATATTACAATACCGTCAATATTAGCTTGTTCCAGAACATACCAATCCTTTGGGATATCGGGATTATTCTCGCGTTCGCTTATTGTAACGTCAGCAACATTCAACCTCGGAGAGCTGCATATTCCTGTAAACTCGTGATTGCCTGCGGAAGCCACTCCAAATTCCTTTAAGTATGTGTAATATTCATCAGAGAAACGTAAATCAAGCCTTTTCTCGATGATTTTGATTTCTTCATCGTTAGCGCCGTATAAAGACACGAAATACGACATTTCTCGTAAAACTGAAATAATATCTGCCATAGAATTAACCTCCTAATATTTTAGCTAAAGACTGCCAAAACATCTGACGTTGTGCATCCCAGTTGTTGCCCATTCCGTGAACTTCTGTTGCTTTGCTAACATCGTGCCAAATTGTATTGTTTCCGCCTTGCATATGTTCAGCTTCAGTCAATATAGCTAACGTGGAATCTGCCTTCTGACCTATATGGTGTAGTTGATAGGATTTACCAGTAGCAGGGTCTATTGCCGCAAGACCTGCTCTCATTCTTTCCAGGTTAGTTCTTCCTAAATCGTCAATATAGTTCAAATCTATGCTCCTGATTAAGGCTGTCTTTCCATTTACCATTTTGGGTACCAAACCTGCGTTCTTACAGATGTTAAATTGTTCAATGTTTTTAAATTGCTTTATAACATCTAATGGAAAACCAGATTGTTTTTGGATTAGTGCTGCTTGATTCATAGTTAATCCACCGCGCGTTGCACCTTTTAACGCAATAGCTTTGGTAGCACCACCCGTAATTGCTCCGCCTATTGCACCCCATTTAAACTCTTCGCTTCCTGCGAGCGCTGCTGCTTCGAGAGCCTCATTCATATCTCCCGTTTCAATGCCTCTGACAACACCGGCGGATACTCCGCCAATAGCAGCCGACGAAACTGCCATTATTGCTCCTGTCTTTGCAGAAGCGGCAAATATGGTGCTAATTGCCGCAGCACCTGTGCCACCTGTAACAACAGAAACAGTAACACATATAAGAATTACACCTGTGCCAATGGCAACGTTTTTAAGTATTTCTTCATTAGTAGTGTCTTGGATTTCCACTAATTCCTTAACTGTAGTCTTGCCATCTTCGCCTAAAGTAAACACATATCTCGTACCTTGAAACAAATCGTTAAGTTCCGCCAAGGTATATCCAAAGTAAATATTGGATTGTGAATTATAGGCTACTTCTTCAAGATACTCTTTGGAAATATAAACCGCACTAACATTTTCGACGAAGTATTTTTCGCTATTCAGATTTCGAACAGTTTCACTATATATCAAATCTTCGATATGTGCAAGCAACAGTTTGTCATCAAGGGAATCATACTGTACATCTACATCTTTCCATTCAACAATTTCGGATTTAGATTCTGTTGTTATATCACTTGCTTGTGAAATGTCCTCCTGTGATACAACAGTCGTACTCTGACTTTCAGCATTTTCAACAGGCGCACACCCTGTCAGCATCATAGCAGCACAGAGGAGTAAAGAGATTATTCTTTTCATTATTCCTCTCCTCCGTCATTGATATCGTTTTTGTTTTCGGGTTTGGTATTGGCTTTCTTCTTTATAATTACTACCGCGATAATTATGCCTGTCATCACAACTGCTCCGACTATTATCATAATAATCGGAAAAGTGGATTTTTCGACATTTGTAGAATCGCTTTCCGACATAACCTCTACCGCATTCTCGGTTCCTGCAGAGGTTGATTCAGTAGCAGATTCTGTTGTCTGACTGCTATCGGTTGATTCTTCGGGCTCAATAACCTTTTCAGCAAGTTTTATTGTTCCGTCGTCCATTATAGTCGCACCCTCTGCAACAAGATGGTTGATTTCAGGAATGGATAAGCCTGTTGTCATATATGCCCGAAGTATATTGTTCGTTCCGACATAAATCTTCTTGACAGTAAACTGATTGGTGTAGTCATTGCTTACTGTTATAGTGTAAATGCCGTCATCGGTGTATTCTGCACCGTCTTTTGCAGGACCGTTAAACCTTGTATCTTCCACTAGTCCGTCAGCACTGTCTGTTAAAACCTCGCGCTTAATGTTTACTTTCAGATATCTTGACTTTGCAAGGTCGAGCCGGAAACCGTTCTCTGTCATTGAACTGTTTGTAAGCTCACTCCCCGTTGCAATGTCAAAAGGATATGCCATACAATTTCCGTTGCGAACGGAGAATTTGAAGAATATACGATAATGCCCTTTAGTATCAATCAGTTCGTCCTTTGTAACCTCATAGTCAAATGCTACTTCGTAATCTCCTTCTTCAAAAAGCTGTACCTTTGTATCAGCTCCAAAGGATGTGTTGGCTTCAAGATAATTCGTGTATATTTGAGGCTCTGATTTATTATTATTATAATCGGTATAGCGGATTATCAGCGCACCTTTTCCGAAATCTGTTTTTGGTGTTTCAAAATACTGGTCATAGCCCTCGTTGTCACTTGATATCGTCAAAGCCTTATTTCCGTTTAATGCGTCTATATTTTGAGAGAGATTAAACCATAGCGTAACCTTATCGCCTAAATTTTTTAGAAAGACAACGCTGCCATCATTGCTAACACGTTTGTCGGTATATCCACTTACGAAGAAATTTCCAAGATTCCACCCGTAATGAATGTCACTTTTGGTTATCTCTTGTTCGCCTGAATAACCGTCAAAATTCTTGGTGCGTACTTTTGATCCTACATTGTATGTCTGGGAATAATCGATTGTTTCTCGCTCGCCTGTACCTGAAAATGCGTAGAACTCATAAACCTCGGCATATTTTTTGTAGTCGAACTTATCTGTATCTATAAACCAGATGTTGCTGTCTTTTGTTCTGATACGAGTTTCATAGGCTATAATAACCTTGTAGTAGCATCCGTTTATAAGTTCGATATCCTTTGCTGTATAAAAGGAATCAGAACGAGTTGGCTTTGCGCTGAAAGCATTGGTGAGGCACACGGCAGTATTCCAGTTTATTTTGTCCATAGAGATCTGGAGCAGAATGGTGCCATTTTGGACTTTTTCACTTAAATCCTGACCGTCAATTTTATTGACGTTATCACTAAACAAGTGCCACGAATCAATGCCGGCATTGAGCAGGGCGTCATCATATTTATAAATCAACGACAATTTACCATCTTCAACCTTATAAGCAGGAACTCCATTCTTTGATGTTGAAGTTTTGATATTACCATTCAGCAAGAATTCCCCGTATGTATTAGTGTTTGAAGTCGGTGAACTGCTTTGGGCAGAAGAAATCTCGTATTCGCTATTTTCTCCGAATTCATATAGCTCTCCAACAACGGTAGTATTCCCATTTTCGGCAAAAGATGGAATACACACAAAAGAACACAACACCAGAGCAGACGTGAAAATAGCTAATAATCGTTTTATTGAATTGCAAATCCTCTTTTTCATATCTGATTCGTTCTCTCCCTCACAATTTTTCAGCGAAACGCAATATTTCACTTACTTATTATACCACAAATTTTGACAAAATGCAACAGAGAATATTTTGAGGTTTTATATGTTTTCTCACCGCTTCACCGTTCTCGTCTTCTGCTTCAAAAACTCCTCCAGCTTCTGCGTGAGCTTCAGGCTCTCAATAAAGTCCAACACCTTTTGGTACAATGCTTTCAGGCTACCAAGCTCGTTTTTGGTTTTACGGAGTTCATCTCGGAGCGGATAAATCTCCTGTACCTTCTGCTCCAGAGCAGCGTTCTTCTTGGCAGCTTCCTCGTTCTCCTTTTTCAGCCTTGCAATCTCTGCGGTCAGCTCGCTTTCTCTGTTCTCGGCGGCAATCTGCTTCTTGGAGAGGTCGGTCAGCATACCATAATCTTCTTTGGAGAGCGTAACCTTACCGCCGAACATCGTCTTGCCGGTTTCAATCTCGTCTATGAATTTGAGCTTCGTCACCTTTTTAGCACTCGTTTCAAGCAAGGTCTGTTTATCTGCAAGTGCGGCGGTGGTCTGCGTTAGGGCAGAGGACTTTTCGGCTATCTCCTCGTCCAAATGAGCAACAGCAGCGTTCTTCTCTTGATACTGCTCGTCCAGCTCATCAATAACAGATTCGACCTGCGTTCGCTGCTCCTCACGGTGCTTCAAGAGGCTACCTGCGTACTCGGCTTGTTCATCGAGCCGAGCGACTTCCTCTTTCTTCTCCTCGACCTGTTCCGTTATCTTGGCATACTCCTTGTACTGCTCAACCGTCAGACTACCACGGGACTTTTCGGGAGCGGCGATTTGTATGCCGTGCCGACTACAAATCTCGGTCAGCACCTTGCACTCGGCTTCACGCCAGCGGCTTATGGTGTCCTTGCCGCTGCCGTAGCCCATTTCTTTCAGAGCCTGCGCTATGCCGTTTTGAGTGTCAACACCCATTTTGTAATGCCCGACAGGGATATAGTCGATATGTAAGTGCGGAGTTGCCTCATCCAAATGCAGAACAGCGTTAAACACATAGAAATTCGGGTTGCGTTCTTGAAAGTCTTTCATATACTTGGTCAGGCAAGCGGTAGCGATTTCAGCGTCAGGCGTGCCAACGCCCGTGTTCTTCATATCTCCAATCTGCACCACATCTTCATAGAAACTCTTGCGCTTGTCGGCGGCGGTAACAACGGTTTGTGAGATTTTCTGCTTGAAAATATGCTCGTAGTAGGTTGTGGTAATCTTTCTGTCGGCTCGTTTCTGCTTTGCGTTGTATCGCTCAACTGCAGCACCGAACAGGTGTTCGTATGCTTCTTCAATAGGCTGTTGAACGAAAACTATGTTGTCTTTCGTTCGGGTATCGTCAACGTTCTTGGCGTTGAATTTACGGTTGTTGTGAGTAAGGCTTCCCTTGCCTTGACAATGGGAAATGCGTTTTGCGCTCATAAGTATAGTCTCCTTTCGCTGTGGTATTTTTACTGTTGTGCCAACAGTAACGCCATAATACCCTTGACATTGATTTCGCAGGCTTCATCAACATCAAGGGTAAGGCGCTCTCCGAGGGGCAAAGGGAGTACCCTTTGCAAACCCCGTTCCTGCTTCCTGTTCTCCCTCTCTTTTCTAGCGACAACGCCTCCAACTCCAAATCTGAAAAAAGAAAATGTGGCGATTTGGCGGAAAGGCACTCGGATAGTGGCAGGGAGCTGCGGCGAGCAGTGACCCCCTTTTTCTTTTTCAGCTTTGCAAGAAAACTTGCTATCTCCCGTAAATCGGGCAGGGCTGAAAAAGGTATTGAAGATTTTGGGGAAATGTGGTATAATAATCTCATTGAGAATCAGAATTGTTAGCGTTTGAGGTGAAATATTATGATTGAAATTGTGGATTTATCCCAAAGAGTAGAATTTTATTCATCTCTTGAAGAGTATACAGCTAGTGGTCATAACTGGTGCTGGTGTCTTGTCGGGAATATAGTAAAGGAACGTGAATATAATACGGGTCGGTCATTTTCCGAAGAAAATCACGATAACTGTAGTTTTCGGTATTGCAATCCTCGGAATTTTCTGTTATACTATTAGTGCAATCAATTTGCGAAGGCTGCTCCGTACCTATTGCAGTAGGTACAGTTGGGGCAGTCTTTTCATTTTCAGCCATTGTCGTCACCACCGTTCTTCATAAGCTCGTCCAGTTTGGCAGAGAGCTTTTCCTGCTTGTTAGGGTAGAGGTGCGCATACACCTGCATTGTGGTTTCAACCCGCTCGTGACCTAAACGCTCGGCAATTTCAAGGGGCGGTATTCCCAGCTCATACAGCAGCGCACAGTGGCTGTGCCGAATATCGTGCAATCGAATCCGCTTTACGCCGCTTTTCTCGCAGCCACGCTTCATTTCGTGATGCAAAAAGTGCTTTGTGAAAGGGAATATCCTGTCCTTATCCGTAATACCGTAAAGGCTTTCGCAATGATCCTTTAACAAGTCACATAAGAAATCGGGAATAGAAACCGTTCGGTTGCTTTTAGGCGTTTTAGGCGGGGTAATAACATCTCTGTCGCCAAGACGCTGATAGGATTTGTTTACGGTCAGGGTTTTTGCCGTGAAATCGAGGTCGGCGGTGGTCAGCGCCATAAGCTCGCCTATTCTAAGCCCAGTCCAGAACAGGGTATTGTATGCAACATACGCCATAGGCTTGTCGGCAATACACTCAACGAACCTTGTAAACTCGTCCTTTGTCCAGAAGCTCATCTCGTCAGCCTTGTTCTTGCCGATTGCGCCTGCTTTGGAACAAGGATTAGACCGCAAATCGTAGTATTTCACGGCATAGTTGAAGATAGCGTTGAGCTGATTGTAAACGGTTTTCATATAGGTCTGCGAATACCCGTTCGACAGCAGCTCATTTTCCCAAGCTATGATATTTGCAGGGGTTATTTCGGTGACTTTCTTCAAGTCAAAATACGGCATTATCTTCAGGTCGATTATGTAGTGCTTTGTCCGCAGCGTGTTTTCACGCAGACGAGGGGCAATGCTCTTGAAATACATATCCGTGAAATCCGCAAAGGTGATGTTCAAATCCGCTTTCTGCTCGGACAGGAACGTTCTCAGCCATTCTTCCGCATCGTGCTTTGTTTCAAATCCTCGCTTCATCGTTTCTCTCCGCTTGCCCTGCCAATCGGTGTAGCGAAAGCGTATGTACCATTTGCCTGTTTTGGGGTCTTTTTTCGCCCTCATTATTCGGCACCTCCTTCCGCTGCGGTCGAGAAGCCGTAAAGGCACTTTTTGAGATAGGCACGGGGTAGCTTGCCCGCTATCGTCAGGTAGCCCTGCTTTTTCAGCTCTGTGTTCATCTCACGAATCAGCTTGTAAGCGTGACCGTTCGATACGCCCATAACCTGTGCCAATTCGGGCGCTGTGATGTAGATGCTCTGATTGTTCATAGTAAAACCTCCTTAAAATTGATAACAGGATATTTAATATTTATCGCTGTAAGTATATATTATCACAATACTATATCGTTGTCAATAGATTTTTCTATAATTTTTAAAAAATACTTGAATTTTTTATAGTAGTGTGCTATAATTTTCTTAAAGTAATCTATCAGAGGTATTGTATTATGTCAGAAATAAAGTTTGGTGAGCGTATTCGCACCGTCCGCAAGAACGCAGGGTGCAGTCAGAAGGAGTTCTGTTCGCTGCTTGATATACCGCAGTCCACGCTGTCGGCATACGAAACGGACAGAATGCAGCCGACCGTTGCTACCCTTATAAATATAGCCACAAGATTCAATGTGTCTATGGACTGGCTTTGCGGAATTGAGAAGAACGTTCCGAGCTTCGGGACAATGGGCGAGGCTCTCTCCGCAGTTTATGATTTAGCGGAGATAGAGGGGCTGAAGATTGACTTTACCGTAAACGACCATCTGCCCGATGATACCGAAACTCCCGAAAACAAATGGTTTGCGCAGATGACGGTTTACGGCAACGACATCGCTAACCCCAACAACGCCGACTTCTGCAACGGAATACGACAGATTTCCGACAACATCAGCGATTTGGAGTCATATTCCATATCCACGGAAACATACCAAGCTGAAAAGGAAAGAATGAGGGGTTATTATAGCAGCCCCATATCCAAAAAGGACTTTCCCGAACTCACCCGTGATGAACGTCAGGCAAAGCATATCGAGTGGGTTAAACAGCATTTGGACGACAAGTGAATATAAAGAAAAGAGCCGCTGCAATCGCAACGGCTCTTAACCTTATACATTGTTATTAAATTGTTTCAAATCGGGTCGATATAGAAAAAATGAGGTCAAAGTGCGGTCAAAATCTATGCCGAAGCCTTATAAATGGCTTTGTTGTGCGGTTTGTTGAGGGGTTTGGTTTACTCCCACTCGCCAAATGAAAGACTGAACTAAACAATTTTGTTTAGACGATTTGATACGATTTGATTTAAAATGATAGGAATTATCCAAAGTCTATAAGCTATACAGACTTATGCTATCAAATTTCTATCGGGGGTTTGCTATCACAGTTCAGACTATTTGAACTTGCTTATCCCTCCTGTTATATTATAGCACAGATTATCACATATTTCAAGCATATTTTTATTCAATAACAACCGAAACGCTGCTAAATATTATTATCACCTCTTCACCCCTCTCGCCCTCTGCTTCAGAAACTCCTGCAGCTTCTGCGTGAGGTTAAGGCTCTCAATGAACTCCAGCACCTTCTTGTACATTGCTTTCAGGCTTCCAAGCTCGTTCTTGGTTTTACGGAGTTCCTCTCGGAGCGGGTAAATCTCCTGAACTTTCTGCTCCAGAGCAGCGTTCTTCTTCGCAGCTTCCTCGTTCTCCTTTTTCAGCTCTGTAATCTCGGCGGTCAGCTCGCTCTCCCTATTCTCGGCGGCAATCTGCTTCTTGGAGAGGTCGGTCAGCATACCATAATCTTCTTTGGAGAGCGTAACCTTACCGCCGAACATCGTCTTGCCGGTTTCAATCTCGTCTATGAATTTGAGCTTCGTCACCTTTTTAGCACTCGTTTCAAGCAAGGTCTGTTTATCTGCAAGTGCGGCGGTGGTCTGCGTTAGGGCAGAGGACTTTTCGGCTATCTCCTCGTCCAAATGAGCAACAGCAGCGTTCTTCTCTTGATACTGCTCGTCCAGCTCATCAATAACAGATTCGACCTGCGTTCGCTGCTCCTCACGGTGCTTCAAGAGGCTACCTGCGTACTCGGCTTGTTCATCGAGCCGAGCGACTTCCTCTTTCTTCTCCTCGACCTGTTCCGTTATCTTGGCATACTCCTTGTACTGCTCAACCGTCAGACTACCACGGGACTTTTCGGGAGCGGCGATTTGTATGCCGTGCCGACTACAAATCTCGGTCAGCACCTTGCACTCGGCTTCACGCCAACGGCTGATAGTGTCCTTACCGCTGCCGTAACCCATCTCTTTGAGTGCCTGCGCTATACCGTTTTGGGTGTCAACACCCATTTTGTAATGCCCGACAGGTATGTAGTCGATATGTAAATGAGGCGTTGCTTCATCAAGGTGCAGAACGGCATTAAACACATAGAAATTCGGGTTGCGTTCTTGGAAACCCTGCATATACTCCGTCAAGCAAGCAGTTGCGATTTCAGCGTCGGGAGTGCCAACGCCCGTGTTCTTCATATCGCCAATCTGCACCACATCTTCGTAGAAACTCTTTCGCTTATCAGCGGAGGTAACAACGGATTGCGAAATCTTCCGATGGAAAACACGTTCATAGTAGGATGTGGTAATCTTCCTATCGGGTCGCTTCTGCCTTGCGTTGTAACGCTCAACGGCAGCGCCGAACAGGTGTTCATAGGCTTCTTCAATAGGCTGTTGCACGAAAACAATATTATCCTTCGTTCGGGCATCGTCCACATTCTTGGCATTGAATTTGCGGTTGTTGTGGGTAAGGCTACCTTTGCCTTGACAGTGGGAAATGCGTTTTTCGCTCATAAGTATAATCTCCTTTCGCTGTGGTATTTTTACTGTTGTGCCAACAGTAACGCCATAATACCCTTGACATTGATTTCCGCAAGCTACAATCAACATCAAGGGTATGGCGCTCTCCGAGGGGCAAAGGGAGTTCCCTTTGCAAACCCCGCTCTCTGCTAGTCCTGCTTTCACACACCGACATCGGTGCTTTTTTCAAAACTGAAAAAGAAAAGCGCGGAGCAATCGGCAAAGCACTCGTATAGGGGCAAGGAGTTGCGGCAAGCAGAGAACCCGTTTTCTTTTTGTAATTTTGCGAAAAATACGTAATTGTCCGAAAATCGAGACTGATAATTGTTGAAAAACATGGGGGAATATGGTATAATAATATTAGCTTAAGGATCATTCCTTGGCTGAAACGTGATTATCTCCTTTTCTCTATTGATCACGACAGACTATGCTTATCAAATTTTGACAAAGGAAGGGAATAACTATGCCAAAAATGAAGTGGTTTGAATTAACTCCTCTGCAACTCGGAAGATATGCAGAGTATTACGCAAAAATGGAATTTGCTTCTTACGGTTTTGAAGTCTATACCTCCGAAGTAGATGATCATGGTGTCGATTTTATCGTTAAATATCCCGGCACGTCTATATTTTATGAGATACAGGTAAAAGGAAGCGGAAAAAGCAATTATGTATTTGAACCAAAAGATAAGATGCCGCTTTCAGAAAATAGAATTCTATGTTTGCTTAATTTCCAAGATGGAAAATTACCTGATGTGTACTTAATTCCAACATTGGAGTGGAAGAATCCGAACGGTGTACTGGTAGACCGAGAATACGATAAACCGGGTCAAAAGAGCAAACCTGAATGGGGAATCAATGTAAGTGCAAAGAACCTACCGGCTCTTGAAAAGTATAGCGCTAGTCGTATTTTTGAAAAACTAATTCCTACGAAATAAGGTGAGAGTAATGAGAGAAACTAGTAAATTAACCAATACGTTGGTATCGAATGGCATATTCAATCAAGCACAGTTTGTGTTTTACTCTGCAGACGGTGCAATGGGAGTACCGGGTACTTTAATAATTGTAACTGATGAGGGAAGTATTTATGAAGGCAATTATGTATTTGGTGATCTTTCAATAAAAAAAGCAATCAAAGAGTTCCCATATATTGGTGAAAACGGGATGAGCCTTTTTGAAAATGGCAAATCAAAAGATAATGAAATACGCTATTTCTACTTGGAAGGCGGAAATCATTTGTTTGTAAGAGAAAACGTGTATGATTTTTTTGTGGAATTAAATGGAAACAATCAGTATGTTGAACAGCCATGGCTGGAACTTGCTGAACGGATTTGTCCGGACGCAGAAAGGTCATATAAACTTGATTCTATCAAATCGTATTGCCAAGAAATCGGTATGGAAATTCCTGATATATATCCATTTGGTACTGATGAAGAGCTAGATAGTTTTCTGGAAACGTGGGACGAATATGACCCTTTCCCGGAGTTGAAGTGAATAAGTGCAATTTGCTATAATAGTAGCGATAATAACATAGTGACATCATCTAATGACAACGTCTCCAACTTCAAATCTGAAAAAAGAAAATGTGGCGATTTGGCGAAAGGCACTCGGATAGTGGCAGGGAGATGAGGCGAGCAGTGACCCTGTTTTCTTTTTTCAGCTTTGCAAGATAATTCGCCGTACCACTAAAATCAAGGCAAAGCTGAAAAGAATTATAAGGAAAATTGAACCGCTTTTGGTGTACAGGCGTACATTCCGCATAACCAAGCGGTTTTATGGGCTTTCCGCTGATGTACGGCAGCGTACCGGTCTTGTACTCTGTACGCCATTGTACACCCTCTGTACACGCTGATATTGCCGATATGCCGCATTGTAGAGCCAACTGTACACCCGTACACCGAATTTACCTATTAAGGGAAATTCCCTCAAACCCTCGGACACGCTTTCCGTTTTCGTAGATGTTGTTGGAGTATCTGACGCTGTATTTGTCGGCGTTGGATTTCAGCCAGTTAATAAAGGTTTCTCGTTTCAGGGAGGTCAAAGCATTCTCCTCACACCAATCGCAATACACCCTGTGCAGCGTGGTGGAGCTGATAGACGAACTCTCGCTCAAGACCGCCGCTTCTGCAAGGAAATCCACGATGTTGCAGTTTTCCGCAACCGCTTCGGCTACATTTTCCTTTGTTTTCTCGCTTACCGTAAAGCGAAAATTGTTCTTGATAAGCCGCCGCAGACCGTCCAACATCCAACAGAATATATTTTCTTTTTCAGCAATGAATTTATCTGCAAGAAACGGGTCGTCCTTTCGGTCAACGGGTTTGGGTTTGGTTGAGAGAATAAGCAAGCGCCGAGCAAAGCCGTCCGACTTATCGTACAAGGCTTTCGGAGAGCCGTTGCCGAAGCACAGAAAGCGGCAATACACCTGCGCCTGCTGCGATTGCTTTCCCTTTGCTTCAACATCAATCGGTATCTCTGCGGTGATGATGTTCTTGATGTAACCCGTTGATTTAAGGGCGGTCATCTGCATATCGTCATCGTTCATCATCAGCTTGTTAATGAGGTTATAGCGGAAGAACTTGTCGTCCTCCACACGCTGAAAGTTGCCCGACAGCATAGCCGAGCCGAATATCGCATTCATAGCAACGCCGATACGGCTCTTGCCCTCGCCACCGTTGCCGATTATGAAAAGGGCGGTCTGCGCCCTCGTGGACGGTATAAGGCAGTAGCCGAGATACTCTTGCAGCGTTAATATATCTTCCAAATCAAGAAGTTGTAAAAGGAATGTCTGAAAGTGTTCGGGATAGTACCTATGTTCCCAGATTTCTGGGTCATAGCTGATGTTGAGCCGATTTATGCAGAATTTCTTTTCGGGTATGAAAGTGGGCGGCTTGCCGTAATCTCCGTCCACCTTTACAACGCCGTTCAGGACGTGGATTTCTTCCTCGTTCGGCTTAATCGGTGCGCTGTGGCAATAGAGCTTCAGCGCTTCAAGCAGCGATTTTGACCGTTTGGCAATCCCCGTGGTAATGCCGTTTTCAATGAGCATTTCGGAGATTTCAGCGGCGATTTTGTCTTGGCTCTTCGCTCCGTCAACCGAGTAGAAAATGCCGTCAATGCACTTTAGCTCACGGCTTTGGCAGAAGCTCTCACAGAAAAGCGGCTCATTTATCTTCTTTTCGTCCGATAACCACTTGATTTCGGGCGGCGGTTGTGGTATAATAACATTGTTAAGACTTTGAGAGGACTGCCCCTCATCTGCGCCAACAGATGAAATAGGGGCGGTCTTTTCATTTTCCTGCACTATACCTCACCGCCTTTTATGCCGTTAAGCGTAACGGTGATAAGGTTAATGGTTTCCAGCAGGTCGCTGTTTGTAGCAGCTTCCCCATTCTTTTTCAGCTCTGCAAGCACCAATTCCAGCCTGTCTTTCAGAGCCTTATAAACCCTCGGATTTGGCTGAACGATAATATCCCTATTCAGCACCCTTGATATGATATAGTCCTGCTTTGTAAGCCCCGAAAGCTGTACCGCCACATCAAGCGCCGCATTCTCCTCCTCGGAACAGCGAAAAGATACCATTTTTCCACGAAAGCGACCTTTTGGGTCAAGTGATTTAGCCGACATTTTCCTCGCTCTCCTTTCTGATATTATTCAGCTTGTCTGCCATTTCCGTCTGCGTTGACGGAAACATATGGGCGTAGCGGTAGGTTATATCAATGCTTTCGTGACCTACTCGCTCTGCGATAGCAACCGCTGAGAAGCCCATTTCAATCAGCAAGCAGATTGCGCTGTGGCGAATATCGTGTATTCTGATACGCTTCACCCCTGCCTCCTTGCAGCCACGCTCCATTTCGTGTTTCAGAAAGTGCTTGGTTACGGGAAACAGTCTGTCGGTAGGCTTGCAATCATACAGCGATGAAACAAGGTCACGCATTTCATCACATAAGAAATCGGGCATTTTGATAGTGCGGTTACTTTTCACGGTTTTGGGCGATGTAATAACGTCCTCCCCTTTCAGCCGCTGATATGACTTGTTAATTGTAAGCGTACTGTTCTCAAAATCGAAATCAGCAGACGTCAGAGCAAGCAGCTCGCCCTCACGAATGCCACACCAATAGAGCAGTTCAAAGGCATAGAATGCGAGAGGCTTGTCCATTATCGCCTCGGAGAATTTGTGATATTCTTCCGCTGTCCAGAAGATAATCTCCCGCCGTTCCTCCTTGCCCATATTTCCCGCTTTAGCCGCAGGATTTGTGGTCAGACCGTAGTATTTTACGGCATGATTGAATATGCAGCTAAGCTGATTATGGATTGTTTTCAGATATGTAGGGGAATACCGTTCTCCCTTGCTGTCGGTGAGCAGTCGTATCTCGTTCTGCCAGTCTATAATATCTTTAGGTGTGATTTCCGATAGCTTCCTCTTGGCGAAGTAGGGCAGTATCTTCTTCTGAATAACGCTCTCCTTGCTAAGCCAAGTGTTCAGCTTCAAACGGGGCTTTACGTCCTTTTCATACAGCTTTGCGAAGCTCTCAAAGGTCATATTCGGGTCGCACCTTTTCTGCATAAGGAACTCCCGTTCCCAATCGAGCGCTTCGTGTTTTGTGGCAAAACCTCGCTTCAGCTTCTGCTGGCGTTCGCCTTTCCAATCCACATAGCGAAATTGAACATACCACGAGCCGTTTTTCTTGTCCTTGAATGCTGCCATAATCAATCACTCTCCTTTTTATCGTTTGGCAGTTTGTCCGAGCGGTAGAACTGGTCCATAAAGAAATTCCTGTCAATTCTTCCCGAAATGGTAATGCAGCCTGTCTTTTCAAGCTTCTTGTTTAGCTGTCTGATGAGCTTGTAGGCGTATGCTTCGGAAACACCGAGCATCTCTGCCACCTCGTCAACACGCATAAATATGGACTTTGACATAAGAAAACCTCCTTTCTATAATTAAACAAATATGTTTATCTGTATTGTATTATACTAAACAAAAATGCTTTTGTCAATACCTTTTTTGAAAAAAGTAAACATTTTTGTTTATTTTATATTGACTATCCTAAACCTTTATGTTATACTAAATAGTATAAAGGAGTTGATTTTTATGGCAATAGGCGAAAGAATACGATTTATCCGTAATTTGCGGGGTATGACGCAAAAGTGGCTTGGCATATCTGCCGGACTGCCCGAAAAGACCGCTGATATCCGTATGGCGCAGTACGAAAGCGGAACTCGTGTTCCTAAAGCAGACCAGACCGAAAAGATAGCCGAAGCGCTGAATGTATCTCCTGCGGCTCTGAATGTTCCCGACATAGAAAGCTATGTGGGAGTTATGCACACGCTGTTCGCTCTCGAAGACCTGTACGGCATAAAGATTGACGAGGTTGACGGCGAGCCTGTTATCCGCTTGAACGCAAACAGCAGGGAATTCTCCAAGATGTATGATATGTTCAAAGCGTGGCAAAAGGAAGCAGAAAAGTGGCGCAACGGTGAGATTACCAAAGAGGAATACGACCAGTGGCGTTACCGCTATCCCCTTGTTGAAGCAGAGCGCACTCACAAGCGTTTGAGCGAGAAGCGCAAAGCCCCTAAATAACAAAAAAGGCATTACCGACTGCATAAGTCGATAATGCCTTAATTATTTGGATACACCCGCAAACCGCTTGCTATAATCACAACAAATGCGGTTTTGCGCCTGCTATCATTTTGCTATCAAATCGGGGGTTGAAGTGCTGCAAATGGCTTTGTTAAGCCATTCTTTTGGAGTTTTACTCATTCCCACTCGTCTTTCTGAAGGTTTCTCCACAGTTTCTGAGTTTACCAACCCGCATTGTTAAGCCATTCGTTTATTTCAATTATACGCAATATATTTGCTGAAAGAAAAAGTGTTGCCAAAATGTTGCCACGGTTTTTGATTGCTCATAGCGGGAATCTTAAGGCGCGACGATAGCGACGGCTGCGACGATTTATTAGAGGGCGGAGAACCATTACCTATATGTGTATTGTCCGTATCTTGAAAATGAAATTAAAAAGTGATATAATAAATGTAATGTCTTAAATATATCAACTGACCATGTCACTTAGAAAGGAGTACAAAATGTTTCCTAAAATAAATAATAAATCTCTTTTGGATTGTACTGAAGAAGATTTGCAGATTTTGATTGATAATCCTGATTTCAGAGAAAATGAATATCTTGATTATAAGGAAAACTTTGCGTATCTTGAAATACCGAAGGAAAATAAGCGTGTTATTGATGCAAAAAAGGCTGATTTAAAAAGTGATGTCTGTGCATTTGCCAATTCAGAAGGTGGGTATATTGTATACGGAATCAGCGATGAAAATGGATGCGCGAAAGAAACTGTAGGTATTCAAATAGAGAATGATAATACTGACAAGTTTGAACTGGATATTCGAAATGTTCTAAATACAATCGTACCAAAGTCGCCTTATATAATTTTTCATTTTGTCAAATTAAATACTGGAAAATTTGTTGTGGTGATGTTTATAAAGCATGATAGTTTTGCTCCATATACACATATAGTAGATAACAAAGGATACATCATGTATAAAAGGTCAGGGAATGAGAATAGAATAATGACATATACGGAGTTGAAGAATATGTTTAATCATTCACTTGAATTAGATAAAGAAATAATTAAGTTCCGTAATGAGCGGGTCAATTTCTATAATGCAACGGAAGATATTTTAAGAGTTGACGAAAGCCAAAATAGATTTATTTTATTACATATTATACCAGAAACCTTCTTGGACTCAAGCTATAATAGAAATGTGTTTATGCTCGAGAAAAACCATGAATTTAGCTCTTATCCAATCTTTGAAGCTTTCTGTTCTACTAATAGATCAGTCCCATGTGTTGACGGCTTAAGGTGTTGTGGAACTACTCCATCTTATAGCAGATATGAATGCAGAATAAACAACAATGGCATTGTCGAGTGTTTTACTCCATTAAGTAATTATTTGTATTCTATTTCACCAAACGATGACATCCGTCTTGATCACAACGAGTTATGGAAATCCATCGAAAAAGTACTCGATGCGTATCGGAGTTCTATTATGAATATAAATACAGATGAAAGGGTCTTTTGGTGCATTACAATTTGTGGAGCAAAAGGTGTTATAGGTGAAAAAAGGGATTATGGCATTGGTTATATTGGTAATATCGATAGAAATCTTCTGCTATGTTCTCCGACAGTATGTGAACATTTGGAGGATGATCAGGCATTTGATATAGCAAAAAAGAACCTTCATATTGAGTTTCTGTTATCGCTTGGCATTAAATATAATGAAATGCTAAACCAGTTAATTGATGAGGTATACGAAAAGACTAATGTAGATACAGATACAAGATGATTGCAAGAAACTATCCCCCGAAAGTCAAAAATGATTTCGGGGGATAGTGAATTTTTGGAGTTAATCCACAATGTCTATGCTTCGAGAAGCCAGTCAACTGCATTCTTAACCTTGATTCCTTCATAATCACCGAGGGTAAATCTGTCAAGAGTAAGTATGGTTTTGGGATAGTTGTCGCGGATATTTTGCAAGGGGGTGACCTCGCGCTTAAATGTGGTTTCGTCGGTTAGTGAAGCAGTTACCTGATAGTATTCCATAACATCATTTTTCTTGACTACAAAATCCACCTCTGCTGTACCGTTTTTGCCAACATAGACCTCATAACCGCGTCTGCACAGTTCAAGATATATGATATTTTCAAGTGTAAAACCGAGGTCATAATTCCGACGGGGTAGCATATATCTCCTTAATCCGGTATCGGCGATATAGAGTTTCTGGTTCTGCTGGAGAAGCTGCTTGCCTTGTATATCAAATCTCTCCACAGGATAGAAAATAAAAGCTTCGGTTAGCGCGTCAATATAGTCAGAAACGGTATTCGGGCTTACCTTTCTTCCCGATGAAACAATATAGTCAGAAACACTTCTTACGCTGATAAGGCTTCCTACCGAACCGGCGAGGAATTTGCCGATATTTTTGAGCAGGGAAATGTCGTTTACCTTTCTCTTAGTGGTGTCTGGCTCTCTTCGGGTCTGACGTTCTTCTATGTCCTTGACAATTATCGTATTGTATATTCCCTCAAGGTACATATCTGTTTTTTCTTTAGTTCTGTCCATTGCTGCGATATAAGGGAAGCCGCCTTCAGACATGAATTCATAGAACAGTTCATCATTACTCTTTCCCGAGGTCTGTAACTGAGCATATTCACTGAAAGACAAAGGCAGCATTTTTATCTCAACATATCTTCCAGAAAGTAGAGTCGCAAGTTCTCCCGATAGCAGATAAGCGTTTGAACCTGTAATGTAAATATCCACATTATCCTTGATATAAAGACTGTCAACCACCTTTTCAAAGCCGTTGACCTTTTGTATTTCATCAAGGAAAATGTATGTGTACCCATGGGGAGCAATACGCTCTGAAAGATATTCATAGAGTTTTTTATAATCAAGCAGATCCTCGTATGCCAAGTCCTCAAAATTGACAGCTATTATCTGTACTGGCTTTACTCCAGTTTCGGTGAGGTACGCTCTGTACTGTTCTAACAGGGTGGATTTTCCGCACCTACGTATTCCGGTTACGACCTTGATAATCTTTTCTTCACGCCATAATTTCAGCTTCTCAAGGTACTCATGTCTTGTTACCATATAAACACTCCTATCGTTATGTAACTTTTAAATAAATCTGAATTGCTATTGATTTACAAAAAATAGTATATTCTTATTTGATTAGTCCATCAAGTGTGCTTCTAATAATTCTGGCAGTAGGATTTCCTTTCGCTATGTTCCCATTATAGCATATTATGGGCAAAATGTCAATAAATATTCCGAATTCGGAAAATACAATGACTAAGCAATATTTGCTGTTTCAAAATATTTACACAAAGTAGACCAAAAAGGCTATCATACAAATCCTTATTTGACAGAGCTACTTGAGCTAATGTGTTCCTTTATGTTTTCAATGAAAAAAATGAACCCTTTGCACAAGACACAAGGGCTCAAAATTATTCAATTTCTTCCATACCAAGTTCTGTAAATATAGGCGAATTAAAGAACTCAGTAATTGTAATATCCATACCGTCGCAAAGCAGTTTTATTGTGACTACTCCGGGATTACGACTCTTACCGTATATGATATTCTTAAGCGTTGACGGAGGAATTGCAGCCAGACGAGCAAGACCGTTCAAGGTTAAATTCTTTTGTTCCATAAGCTCAATAAGCCTTTTTGCTACTGCTTCTCTCACGTCCACGCCCCCTGTCTTTATAAAGTCTAAAGACAGTATACCCGAAATTAAGAATAAATGTAGGCTATATATAGACTTTTTGCTATCTTTGTGATATAATGGTCTATATATAGCCTTTTAGGCATAAAAAGAACGCCGAAATCGATGATCGGCGCCAAAAATATTGTAATGAAACTTACATTTTTTATCAGAGTATTCTCATC
>CAMCFA010000038.1 GCA_945873955.1 uncultured Clostridia bacterium
TTTCGGGAGCGCCTTTGCTTCGATTCTCTTTACTATGTTTATATTATAAATGAATTATTTCATTTTGTCAACATCAAATTTCGACAATGATAGATAGAACATATCGTCATTTTTATATTATTCAGACAAATAATGAATTTTTTTATTTCAGAAATTTCATTTTTCAGCAATGGCGCTCATAAAAACGAGGGCGATCTGACCGCCCTCGTTTTGTTATTTGCCTATTGAGTCCCTCACCATAGAGTAAAACTCGTCCCACATCTGCGCGACATGCTCCTTTGAGTAGAACTGGTTGCCCCGCTTGGACGCTTCGCACTGCTGCGCGTAGTACTCCTTGTCGCTGCGCAGCCTGTCTATCTCGGCTATGAAGCCCTCCACGCTGTCTGACTTGCTGTAAAAATCGAACAGGATATCCGGGTAAATGTCCAGATCCCGCAGCAGAACAGGGATATTCACGCACATGGATTCCAGTATCGTCATGGGGAACAGCTCCTCAAAGCTGGGCAGGAACATCACGTCGCCGAGGTTGTACACCTCGTTCATGTACTCCCGGTCGATAATGCCGAGGAGCTTCACATTTGCCGGCGGGTCTTCGCTTATCTTCTTGATCTCGTTGTAGCCGTCGGTGATCTTCCCGAAAGAAAAACCTCCCGCCCACACGAACTCTACCTCCGGCATGCGCTTCGCGATCTCAATGAAATCAAACACACCCTTGCGCACCTGCAACTGCCCGGCGCACACCACCGTGAACTTATCCCGCGGCACGCCGTATTTATCCCGCAGCACCCGCTTGTCCTCCGGGGACAGCGGGTGGAACACCTCCGACGAAACGTAGTTCGGGATATATGTCACCTTTTCCCGCGGAACGCCGTAATGCTCCAGCCTGCCGATAAAGTATGGGTTCACCGTGACAAGATAGTCCATTCGCTTGTAGAACTTTATCATGTATTTGTAGAATATCTGCTTCATGAACCGCGGCAGGTCGAGGCTTGTTTCTACTGTTTCCGGCAGCATGTGAACATAGCCCACAGATCTGCCGTTCTTCGTGCGGGATTTTACCATAAGATAGTAATTCGGGTTCAACGTGTGGTAATGGGTGATGTCCGCTTTGATACGCTTGTTTTCCGTGACCTCAAACTTATCTGAAAGCATGCTCTTTACCAGAGCCACCTGCTCGATATACGCAGAGCCTACTCCCTGCCCCTTTACGCTGGTCGCGCTGGACATCATGTTGATAGTGGTTTTCATGAATGCTGCGTCCGCTCCTCTCTATAATGTCGATCAGATCTTCTCTATCCTTGCGAAGTTCGCCATGACCTTTTTGTTCTGTCCGTTGTCGAATTTAATGGTGAGCATGGTGTCGTTGCCCATGCGCTTTGCTTCCTCGACTGTGCCCTGCCCGAACACGTTGTGCTTCACCCGGTCGCCGGCTGCAAACACGATACCCGTTGCCACCGGAGCGGGCTTTGCCGCCATCATTGCGGCTTCCTGCGCTAGGTAGTTCGGCTTTTCCGGCTTCTTCCACGCGGACTGAGGCTGCCTTACGCGCTCGCCGGTCTTTTCAATGAGGTTCTCCGGTATCTCCCGCACAAACGTGGAGAGCTTGTTCCTCATAGTCTGACCGTACAGCACGCGGTAGGAGGTATGTGTGATGTACAGCATGCGCTTCGCACGGGTTATCGCAACGTAGGCAAGTCTGCGCTCCTCCTCCATTTCCGCGGGGTCGCTTATGCTGCGGTAGCTGGGGAAAATGTTATCCTCCGCGCCGACAAGGAACACCGTGTCGAACTCCAGCCCCTTTGCGCTGTGCATGGTCATAAGGGAAACCCTGTCCAGCTCGCCGTCGTAGCTGTCAAGGTCGGAAACCAGAGCCACCTGCTCTAAGAAGTCCGGGAGCGTTACCTCCTCGTTTTCCTCTATCATGGTGAGAGCGTTGGACTTCAGCTCGTTGATGTTGTCTATCCTGCCTGCGCCCTCGTCGCCAAGCGCCTGCATTGCCTTTATGTAGCCGGACTTCTCCGCGACCGCGTCGATAAGCTCGTCCAACCGGAGGGTGTCTGCAAGCTCGTCCAGCTCGTCAAAGAGGTTCGCCGCGGCTTTCAGCGCCGCAGCCTTGCGGGACAGGGTCTCAAACTGGCTCGCCTCTCGGCAGACCTCTATCGGGGACATA
Source organism: uncultured Clostridia bacterium (assembly GCA_945873955.1). GTDB lineage: Bacteria > Bacillota > Clostridia > Oscillospirales > Ruminococcaceae > CAG-115. The sequence continues at coordinate 2,171 of CAMCFA010000038.1, forward strand.
TTCAGCCCCTCTGCCACCCGGATTATCTCCTCAACCGTGGCGTCGCCGATACCGCGCTTAGGCTCGTTGATTATCCGGCGGAAGCGCACCGTGTCGTAGGGATTGTTCAGCACCGCGAGATAGGACATAATGTCCTTTATCTCCTTTCGGTCGTAGAATCTAAGCCCGCCCACTATCGTGTAGGGAACTCCGGAGCGCGCCAGCGTGTTCTCGAAGCTGCGGGACTGGGAGTTGCTGCGGTACAGCAGCGCGTAATCCGCGAAGTGCTTGCCGTTCTTCACGCCGTCCAGAATGGTGTCCGCGACGAACCGCGCCTCGGCTATTTCACTCTCGAAGTTGCAGCACTTTATCTTCTCGCCCTCGCCGAGGTCAGACCACAGCGCCTTGTCCTTGCGCTGCTTGTTGTTGCGAATGACCGCGTTGGCGGCGTTGAGTATATTCTCGGTGGAGCGGTAGTTCTGCTCCAGTCTGATGACCTCGCAGCCGGGGTACTGTTTCTCAAAGCTGAGGATATTCTCGATAGTAGCGCCGCGGAATTTGTAGATACTCTGGTCGTCGTCGCCGACAACGCAGAGGTTGCCCTTATCTCCCGCCAGAAGCGAAATGAGCCGGTACTGCGCAACGTTGGTGTCTTGATACTCGTCCACCATGATGTACTTGTAGAGGTGGCGGTAGTGATCCAGCACGTCCGGGAAATCCTCGAACAGCTTTACCGTGAGGAAGATGATATCGTCAAAATCCACTGCGCTGGCGCTGCGGAGCGCCGACTGATACTCCTTGTAGACCTCGGCGCAGCGCTTCTCCATAAGCTCGCCGGACGCCTGAGCCATGGGAGCGTAATCCTCCGGGGACAGCATTTTGTCCTTGCAGCGGGAGATCATGTTGCGGAACACCTTTGGGTTGTACACCTTTTCGTCAAGCTGGAGCTTCTTCATCACGTCCTTGATGACCCGCTTGGAGTCGTCCTCGTCGTATATCGTGAAGCTCCTCTGGTAGCCTAGGTTCTCTATCTCACGCCGCAGTATCTTCACGCACGCCGAATGGAATGTGGAAGCATTGATCTTCTCCGCGCCCTCGCCGATCATGTCGATAAGGCGGGTCTTGAGTTCCCCCGCCGCCTTGTTCGTAAAGGTTATCGCTAGGATATTCCACGGCTGCACCGGGTCTACCGCGACTATCTCAGCCAGTCTCTCGGCGTTTTCCGGGGTCTTTTCCATAGTCGGGAAATCCCGCAGGAACTGCTCCTCCTCCGGGGAGAGAGCGCGCTCCTCCTCGTCAAGATAGGCGTTTCCGAAGCGCATCATGTTGGCGATACGGTTGCACAGCACGGTGGTCTTTCCGCTGCCCGCGCCTGCGATTATAAGCACAGAGCCATTCACACGGAACACGGCGCGCCGCTGCATTTCGTTAGTTCTGGAGAAAAAGCTGGTGAGCGCGTTGCGCTTTAAGGTGTTGTAATCCAAAATTTTACCCTTCCTTTAAAACACGGAAAATTCCGGGCGGCATACCCGCCCGGCATTCCCGCACTATTTATCTGTGTTTTCTGTATTATTCTGCTGCGGTGGTGGTAGTTCCGGCAGCGTTAGTCCCGCCGTAGTTGCCTGTGATACGGCTGGAAACTGAGCTGCTGTCCAGCGCGATGAACGGATTTACCTCAGTGCCTATCGCCTGCGGGAGAACGCCGTTCCAGTTGTTGATCTTGAGGTAGTCTATGTAGTTCGGGCTCTTGGAAAGCTGCTCCTGCACCGCCTGAATAGCGTAAGCCTCTGCGTCCGCCTTGATCTTCTGGGAGTCTGCCTCAGCCTGCGCCGCGATTACCTGCTGCTTTGCTTCCTCTTCCTTTTCGGCGGTCTTGTTCTGCATTTTGAGAGCGTCCTGCGCAGCGATGACCTTCGCCTGAATGGACTGCTCAAACGCCGCGTCGAACGAAAGGTTCTCGATAGCGAACGCGGTCACGATGATACCGCTGGGTTCAAGGGTCTCTTTAAGGGACTCGTAGATCGCATTCTGAACCTCGGAGCGCGTCTGTACCAAATCCTCCGCGCGCACCTTACCGATCTCGTTCTTTGCAATCTTCGCAACGTTCGGAACAAGGAGCTTTGTTTCCACGTTGCTGATACCGATAGTGCGGATTATCTCGGACAGCTTGGTGCCGTCGTAATAGTAATTCATTTTAAGGGAAAGCTGATCCACCGTCTGGGTGTCGCTGGTATAGGCGTTCGTCTGAACGGAGTAGATCTGCTCACGGGTGTCTACCTCCTGTATCTCCTCGATAAAGGGAATGTGGAAGTTAAGTCCCGCCGAAAGGTCGCTGGAAACGATCTTTCCGAACTGGTACTTTACGCCGATATAACCCTCGTTTACCACCGTAAAGCAGTTGAAGAATACTATCACCACCAACACGGTTATCACCGCGATAAGCGCCCAGAAGCCGATGCTCTTTTTGTTGTTATTGCCGTTGTTTGTTTCAGTTGTGAATTTTGTTGCTGCCATAGTTTTTCCTTTCGAATTAACCGTTTGTGCTGTTCATTGAATTCATGAGCTGCGAATACTTGTCGTCAGTTGTGACGCTGACAACGTTCCTGCGGCTGATACCAGCATTAGCAAACGCCTGCGTGAGCATGAGCTTTATTCTGTTGACCTGATTTACCTCCGAAGCGCCGGGGTCGAAGTCCACCGCGACGATGTTCGCCTCCGGGTGCTGGCGGCGTATCTCGCCGATAACTCCCTTGCCGGTGACGTGGTTCGGCAGGCAGGCGAAGGGCTGCATACATACGATATTCGGCACGCCCTCGCCGATAAGCTCCAGCATTTCAGCGGACAGGAACCAACCCTCGCCGGCGATGTTGCCCGGGGAAACTATCGGGCGCACTGACTCGCGCATTTCATAGATGTCGCCGGGGCAGCCGAACTTCGTTCCCTTTACTGCGGAGCGGTAGCTGCGCTCCATAAAGTTGAACGCCTTTACCGCCGCGTCCTCAAAGAAAGCCTTGGTCTTTGTGGTGTACAGCAGCTCCCGCTTGGTCTTGCCGTGGGAGCAGATGTAGTAGAAGAAGCCCATCAGGTCGGGTACTACCACCTCGCAGCCCTCGTTTTCAAGCAGACCGATTATATCGTTGTTCGCCACCGGGTGGAACTTCACAAGTATCTCGCCCACCAGACCTATCCGGGGCTTCTTTATGTCAAGTACCGGGAACTCGGAGAATTCCTTTACGATATTGCGGACGTTCTTGTTGAATCTCGGCAGGGACAGGTGCTTAATCTCGTCCCGCAGGAACACTCTCCACTTCTCGTAAAGCGCGTTCGCGGAGCCTTTCTCCACCTCGTAGGGTCGGACTTTATACAGGCAGCGAGATAGCACGTCGCCGTAGATTATCGCCATAAACGCCCTTATTGCCAGCGGAACAGTCAGCTTGAAGCCGCTCTGCTTTTCCAGCCCGACAACGTTCAGCGAGATCAGCGGGATATCGCCGTGACCGGAGTCCTTCAGCGCCTTTTTCAGCATTCCGACATAGTTCGTCGCACGGCAGGCACCGCCGGTCTGGGTTATCATGACTGAGGTGTTTTTGAGGTCGTACTTGCCGCTGTTCAGCGCGTGAATAAGCTGTCCCACGATAAGTATCGACGGGTAGCAGGCGTCGTTGTTGACGTATTTCAGACCCTCGTCCACCACCGCCTTTGAGCAGTCGTTGAGTATCACCACGTTGTATCCGGAGTGACCGAACGCCGCTTCCAGCAGGTCGAAGTGTATCGGCGCCATCTGCGGGCAGAGTATCGTGTGCTTTTTGCGCATTTCGGCGGTGAATTCCGGCTGGGGAACGTACCCAAGATGTCCCATGACCGGCTTGTAATTGTGGCGCTTGCGCTCCTCCACAACTGAGATGAGCGAGCGCAGGCGTATTCTCGCCGCGCCGAGGTTGTTTACCTCATCTATCTTGAGGCAGGTGTACAGCTTGCCGAAGCTGCGCAGTATCTCCTGCACCTGATCGGTGGTGATAGCGTCCAGACCGCAGCCGAAGCTGTTGAGCTGCACCAGCTCCAGACAGTCGTGCTTGCCGACCACGTGCGCCGCCGCGTACAGTCTTGAATGGTACGTCCACTGGTCAACGATTCTGATAGGACGCACCACCTGCTCCAGATGAGCCACGCTGTCCTCGGTGAGTACCGCAAACCCGTAGCCGGTTATCATTTCGGGAAGTCCGTGGTTTATCTCCGGGTCGATGTGATAGGGACGTCCCGCCAGCACGATACCGGACTTGCCGTTTTCTTCAAGGAATTTCAGTGTTTCCTCGCCCTTGCGGTGCATTTCCGCCTTGAAGCTCTCGTCCTCCGCATACGCCTTGTCCAGCGCCGCGGTGATCTCCGCCATTGTGAAGCCGCCGTCCGGGAACTCCTTTGTGAATTCCTCGTAAAGCCGCTCTGCCATGCGCTTTTTGTGGAATATCGGCAGGAACGGGTTCATGAACTTAACGTTCTTGCGAAGCTCCGGCACGGAATTCTTGATGACCTCGCTGTATGTAGCGACCACCGGGCAATTGTAGTGATTGTCCGCGCCGTTATTCTCCGACATCTCGTAGGGCATTGCCGGGTAGAAGATGAACTTCACGCCCTCGTCAACAAGCGCCTGAATATGCCCGTGTGCCAGCTTCGCCGGGTAGCATACCGACTCGGACGGCATGGTTTCGATACCGCGGTCGTATATCTCCCGGGAGGACTTCGGCGACAGCTTCACAGAGAAGCCAAGCTCGGTGAACAGCGTGTGCCACAGCGGGTAGTTCTCGTACATGCCGAGGACTCTCGGAAGCCCCACCACGCCGCGCTTTGCGGTGCTTTCCGGCAGGCTCTCCCGGTCGAACAGCAGGTGATATTTATAGTCGAACAGATTCGGCAGCTTTTCCTTTACGGAAACGTTGCCCGCGCCGCGCTCGCAGCGGTTGTTGCTTATGTAGCGCTTTCCGTCCGGGAATTTCGTTATCGTCAGCAGGCAGTTGTTGGAGCATTTCCCGCAGCGCGCGGTGGTTTTCTCAACATGGAAGCTGTCCAGCTCACCGGGCTTCGCGATAGTGCTGCCCTGCCCGTCGTCCCGCTCGATAGCTATGAGCGCGCTGCCGTAGGCTCCCATAAGCCCTGCCTTGTCCGGGCGGACGACATTCTTGCCGCAGATAAGCTCAAACGCACGCAGCACGGAGTTGTTCATAAACGTACCGCCCTGCACGATTATCTTATCCCCCATAGTAGAGGTGTCACGCAGCTTTATTACCTTGAACAGTGCGTTCTTTACGACGGAGTAGGAAAGTCCCGCGGAGATATCCGCGACGGTAGCGCCCTCTTTCTGCGCCTGCTTTACGCGGGAATTCATGAACACGGTGCAGCGCGAACCGAGGTCTACCGGGTTCTGCGCCGTAAGTCCAAGCTGCGCGAAGGCGGAGGAGGACATTCCCAGCGCGTTTGCGAAGTTCTCGATAAACGAGCCGCAGCCGCTGGAGCATGCCTCGTTCAGCAGAATGCTCTCTATCTCGCCGTTCTTGACGCGCATACACTTCATGTCCTGACCGCCGATGTCCAGAATGAACTCCGCGCCGGGTAGTATCCTGTCAGCCGCCTTGTAGTGCGCCATTGTTTCGATCTCGCCGTAGTCCGCGCCGAGCGCCGCCTTGATAAGGTGTTCGCCGTAGCCGGTGGCGCACGCCTTGGCTATGTAAGCGCCCTCCGGCAGGTGGTCGTAGATCTCCTTTAAAATGCCGATAACAGATTTCAGCGGGTCGCCGCCGTTGCCGTTATAATGCGAAAACAGTATCTCCGCGTCCTTGTTCAGCAGCACTGCCTTTGTGGTAGTCGAACCCGCGTCGATACCGAGGTAGCAGGGTCCCGTGTGCTTTGAAAGCTCCGCCACTGGAATTACCGCCTTTGCGTGGCGCTCCTTGAATTCCTCCAGTTCCTGTTCGTTCTGGAACAGCGGCGCAAGGCGCTCTACCTCCCGCATTTGCGCGGACTCAAGGCTGCCGGCTTTCTTTACAAGCGCGTCAAGGTCTGCCTCTGCGGTTTCGTCAGAGAATGCGCAGCCCATTGCTACGAACAGGTTCGCGTTCTCCGGGAAGATTATCTGCTCGTCGGTGAGGTGCAGAGTTTCAATGAAGCGCGCTCTCAGCTCCGACAGGTAGTGCAGCGGGCCTCCCAGAAATGCCACGTTGCCGTGGATAGGCTTTCCGCAGGCAAGCCCGCTTATGGTCTGGTTCACCACCGACTGGAACACCGAAGCCGCCACGTCGGAGCGCTTCGCGCCGTCGTTGAGCAGCGGCTGAATGTCGCTCTTTGCGAAAACGCCGCAGCGGGAGGCTATCGGGTAGATAGTCGTGTGCTCCTTTGCAAGCTCGTTGAGTCCGCCGATATCGGTGTTGAGCAGCGCAGCCATCTGGTCGATAAACGCGCCCGTACCGCCGGCGCAGGAGCCGTTCATTCGCTGCTCCAGCCCGCCGGTGAGGTAGGTTATCTTGGCGTCCTCGCCGCCCAGCTCTATCGCGACGTCCGTCTGGGGTATCAGCTTCTTGATCGCGTTAGTGCCTGCGGCTACCTCCTGCACGAAGGGTATGCCCAGCCACTTGGAAACAGAGATACCGCCGGAGCCGGTGACTGCGATAAGCACCCGCTCTCCCTTGAAGTTCTCGCCGACTTCCTCAATAATATCATAAACAGTCTTGCGGATATCGGAGAAATGCCGTCTGTACTGGCTGTACAGCAGCTCGTCGTTTTCTCCGAGAACCGCGGCTTTTACAGTTGTCGAACCTATATCAAGTCCTACTCGCTTCAAAAAATATCAAATCCTTTCCACTGAATACAAAACAATAATGATTCTGATATACAAAAATAATTATATCACAAATTATCGGGATTTTCAAGTATAAAAAACCAAATATCCGGTTGGTTTTGTGACGGCTATCTGAAAAAACTGTTAACTTGGCTATTGACAAAAGCTATGATGTTCTGTACAATAAAGATACGGGTCAATTTACACAAAATTTCACATAACAGGAGTTTTCACATGTTCAGTCAGATAAACAGCGCCGGATTGTTCGGGCTTAATGCATTTATGGTAACGGTACAAGCGAGTATTTCTCCGGGACAGCCCACATTCGATATCGTCGGAATGCCTGATATCGCGGTACAGGAGAGCAAGGCGCGAATCCGTGCGGTGCTGGGTCAGCTTGACCTCAAGCTGCTTAACGGCAGGGTCACGGTGAATCTCGCACCGGCAAGCGTGAAAAAGATAGGCTCAATGTTCGATCTGCCGATAATCACCGCACTGATGAAGCTGGGCGGGCTGATCTCCGCCGAGCTGTCGGACTGCATGTTTATCGGCGAGCTTTCGCTGAACGGCGCTCTCGCCCCGGTGAACGGTGCGCTGTCTATGGTGCTGACCGCCGCGCAGAACGGCATAAAGCGGGTGTTCCTGCCGAAAGCCAACGCAAAGGAGGCTTCGGTGGCGGACGGGATAGAGGTCTACGGTGCGGAGCATATCAACCAGATGATCGAATTCCTGCGGCACGGCACCGGGCTTTCGCCGGAGGAAAAATACGTCCCGGCACGACGCACCGCCGAGCATATCGCGGATTTCGCGGACGTAATGGGACAGTCTGCGGCTAAATCAGCAATTGAGGTCGCCGCGGCGGGCAGGCACAATCTGCTCATGCTGGGACCTCCCGGATCCGGCAAATCCATGCTGGCGAAGCGTATCCCGTCGATACTGCCGGAGATAACCTTTGCGGAAAGCATTGAAACCACGCAGATATACTCGGTTGCAGGCGCGATAAATCCCGCCGAGCCGCTCATCACCGAGCGCCCGTTCCGGGCGGTGAGCCATACCGCGTCTGCGGTGGGACTTGTGGGCGGCGGGAGTATTCCGCGCCCCGGCGAGATAAGCCTTGCGCACAACGGCGTGCTGTTCCTTGACGAGCTGCCGGAGTTCGACAGGCGGGTGCTGGAGGCTCTGCGGCAGCCGCTGGAAAACGGCGAGATCGTCATATCAAGGGCAAGCGGGTCGGTAAGCTACCCCTGCGACGTAATGCTGGTTGCGGCCATGAATCCCTGCCCCTGCGGGAATTTCGGAAGTCCCGTCAAGAAATGCACCTGCACCCCGCAGAAGGTCACGGCGTATCTCAACCGTATAAGTCAACCGGTGCTGGACAGGATAGACATTCAGATAGAGGTCAAGCCGGTGGAGTACAACGACCTTGCGCGGCGCACTCCGCAGGAACGCTCTGCTGAAATCGCCGAGCGTGTTCAGCGGGCGGTGGAGATTCAAAAGAAGCGCTTCGCCGGGACATCTATCAGAAGCAACAGCGGCATTACGTCGGATATTATCGGCGAGGTCTGCCGGCTCACCCCGGACGCGGAGGATATGCTGAAAGCCGCGTTTGACCGGCTGGGACTGTCCGCCCGCGCCTACGACCGAATTTTAAAGGTCGCGAGGACCTGCGCCGACCTTGCCGGAAGTGAGGATATCGAAAAGCCGCATATCGCACAGGCGATCAGCTTCCGCAGCCTTGACAGAAAGTATTGGAGCAGATAAATTTTTGGGAGTGTAAATTGTAATTTATAGGGCGGATTCTCTTTTTCCCTTTGCGTAGCAAATTGCTTTTCGCTTCCTTTTGGCTTCCAAAAGGAAGCGGGGTGTGGGGCAGCGCCCCACACTCGGCGCGAAGCGCTGCTTAACGCCAACAAAGCGCTAAAGGGGTATGGGGGAAAACAAGAGTTTTCCCCCACGTCCGTTGGCTGCCCACGGCAGCCACGGACAACCTCACAGATCAACTACAACTCCTCGCCAAATTACAATTTACACTCCGTTTAGCCAAAAAAGCCTGCCGCGTGTGCGGCAGACCCGTGTTAATTATATGTTTTCTCACCACAGATAAGCGTCAGCATGCCGTCTATGACTGCCGCCGCCGTGAAGCCGCTTCGGTCATCATACAGCGTTTTCACGCTGCGTGACTTGCCAAGCTCTGCGAACTCGTCCACCACCGATACGCCGTCGAACCAACGGTAGGCAGCGCCGCACTGCTCAGCGCCGTTTATCACCATAGTGTTCCTGCCGCTGAAGCTGAAGCTCTCCAGCTCCTTTGCGGTTAGTGTCTTTGCGTAGGAGTCCGTCTGGACTGCCCTGCCGTCCTCCAGCTTATAAAGCGTCAGCGTGATCCCGGAGGTCGTCTTGCCGCCGCAGAGGGCGAACTCACCGCTGACCGTTCCCTGCGCCGCTGTAAGCTCCACAGGCGCGGGGGAGTCCGGCTTGCTGATGTCCGCAGCCATGACGGTCTTTTCGCCGTCCCACACGCAGAGAACTTCTCCGTCAATAAACAGCGAACTAACCACAGATCCGGTGCTGAAACCACCGACCGGCTGAAGTCCCTCTCCGCGGAGGTACACCGCCGTGCCGTTCTCTGTCTGCTCCGCAGTGGCTAAGATACCGCCGCCGCAGGCTGCCGCCGTTGTCTGCCCCAGCTCCGTGCTGATGAGAGCGTTATCTTCGCCGGAGCTTATCAGCAGCGAGCCTGTTTCACTCCGCAGGACTGCCGTGAAATGCTCCGCACCGCTGAAAACCGGGTCGCCCAGCGCCGCCGCATTGCGTGAGGGTTCGCCGCCTGCCGCTGAGTACTCACCCCAGACCGCGTAGCTGATTCCCAGCGCCTTGCCGTTCAGCGTGATCACGGACGGGTCAAGGGTGGATTCAGAGCCGTTCCAGCAGACGAGCGGGAGGTATTCTGCGACATCATCAGCGCCGAAGCTGCGGGTGTATTCCGGCGTGTAAACGCTGCCCAGCCGGATAATATCCCCGCTGAAATAATAGTCGGTCAGCGTGCCGCTCTGTTCAGTGAGGTAGCTCCGCCCGGAGGCGTCGATCCCGGCGATCCCGCAGGAGTTATCCCCGGAAAACACCGCCGCAATGCCGCTTTCCGTCTGGCACACTGTGAGGAACTGCGCTCCCTGCGGCGGCAGTATCTCCGCTGTGATCTCCGCTCCGTCGCCGGAGACAGAATAAACCGTTATCTGTTCATGTTCCGCTGCCCAGAGCGTGCTTCCGGAGCTGTAAACTCCCAACTCGTCGCCGGAGCTTATCAGCAGATCACCGAACACCTGCTCCCTGTCCGGCAGCGGCTGGACTTTATCACCGCCGATATTCCCGGCTTGGTAAGCCTTGCCGACCTCTGCGAAGATCTCGGAGCGATCCTCCGCGTAATGTACCTGCGCCGAACCGTTATCCGTCGCGGAAAAGCCCATGACCTGCATTACAGCGCTGAGCGCACACAGAACTGCCGCACCTGCGGCGGCTGTAATGATACCGCCCCGGCGGCTGACCGCGTTCTCCTCAGTATTATCGCTCTCGTCGTAAGCCGCGTTACCCTCGTCCGGGGAGTCCTCATGGGGCTTTAGCTGCACCGCAGTGAATGATCCGGTTTTCGCGGAGGTTTCGGCGGGAGTTTCCTTTTCCGGCAGAGGCTCGTCTGCCCGGTCGCGCTGTCCGATCGGCTTTACGCCAACGTATTCCCGGAACTCCTGCTCCGTTTTCTTCTTCTGGCGGGCGGTTCGTATCGGCGCAGAACGCACGGGCTTCTGTTCCTCTGGTTCGGGGGCGTTCTCCTGCTCCTGCGCGGGCTTTTTCTGCCGGGCGGTGCGGGGCTGCTCCGGCTGGGGAGGTTCTTCCTGCGGCTGTTCTTCCTGCGCTTCTTCAAGGTCAAGCCGCATGGTTATGGTATGCTCCCAGAGCTGCCGGGCGGTGTACAGCATACGCGTGTAATCTTTCGGTGTAAGCCCGGAGCCGTCCAAAGTCATAATGAGCGACTGGAGATTCATGTCCGGGTGCTGTTCGATCTTTTCGACAGCTTCTTCGGGAGCGCCGCAGCCTTTCAGCAGGTACAGAAAGTCCGCAGAGCCTATCCCCAGCGAACGCAGCCGGTTGAGGAACGTGAATGCGTCCAGCTCCGGCGGGAGGTAGTCCCCGTCGTTGAGGTAAGCCGCGATATTCTGCGGGAGAACGCTTTCGGGAATGACCCGTTCCTGCATCAATTCCCGTATTTTTGATACCGTCACTGCGGCTCGCTCCTTTCTGCATGGAATAGGACGTTCAGTCCAGCTCAAACCCGCTCAGCGTGCGGTCGATACTTTTCTTTACTGTTGCCTGGGAGATCCCGGTATACGCGGATATCTCGTCCGGCTGGAATTTCCCGCCGATATACATGCTGGCGATCAGCCGGTCTGTTTCCTCTAAGCGGACGAATTCCGCCTTTATGTCGTATCCTCCGCCCCGTGGCGGGGGAGTGGGCTCTTCCTCGGAGTATTCCTTGAATTTTGTGCGGATACGGGCGCAGAGGTTCTTCATCATGAACGCTCTGAACGCTTCCTCGGTGCGCAGTCTGCCTATCGCGGACATAGCGTCCCTTGCGGTGGAAATAATGACCTCCACCGTGTCGGTATCGTCCGCAAGAGAATAAAAGGCGGTGTAGTACATCTCGCGGTAGATAGTTTCATACAGCCGCGCGAACGCCTTGTTGTCGCCGCTTGCCGCCTGCTCTGAAAGCTCTCTGTATTCCCGCTTGTCCATACCTTCACCGCCTGTCTGTTAATCTTCGCTGTTTGTGACCGCTATGCCCAGCTCTTTAAGCTGCTCCTCGCTTACAAAGGAGGGCGCTTCGCTCATAAGCTCACTTGCGTTCTGTACCTTCGGGAACGCGGTAACGTCCCTTAGACTGTCGCAGCCGCACATCAGCATGGAAAGTCTGTCCAGACCGATTCCTGCGCCGCCGTGGGGAGGTGCGCCGTACTTGTATGCGTCCACAAGGAAGCCGAACTTCGCGTCTATTTCCTCCTTGGTAAGACCCAGCAGTTCAAACATGCGCTGCTGAAGCTCGTAGTCGGTAATTCTGATAGAGCCGCTGGACAGCTCAACGCCGTTCAGCACGAGGTCGTAAGCCTTTGCGCGAACCTTTTCCTTGTCTGTTTCAAGGTATTCAAGGCACTCGTCAAGCGGCATGGTGAACGGGTGGTGCATAGCCAGCCACTCGCCGCTTTCCTCGTCGTACTCGAAGAACGGGAACTCGGTTATCCACAGGAAATTCCAGCCCTCGGGGATAATGTCGAGCTGCTTTGCGAGTTTTGTTCTCAGCGCGCCGAGTACCGGGAGCGTCACCTTGTTCTTGTCCGCAACTATGAGCGCAACGTCGCCCTTTTCACAGCCAAGCGCTTTGAAGATAGCCTCCAGATCGCCCTCGCCCATGAACTTCGCGAAGGAGCAGTTAGGCGCGTCGTCAACCCAGCGGATATATGCAAGACCCTTTGCGCCGATACCGCGAACGAACTCGGTCTGCTTGTCTATTTCCTTTCTGGAAAGCGCCGCCGCAGCGCCCTTTGCAACGATACCGCGAACGCTGCCGCCGTTAGCCACTGCGTCCTTGAATACGGAGAAGCCGCAGTCCTTAACTATATCGGAGATGTTGATTATCTCCATGCCGAAGCGGGTGTCCGGCTTGTCAGAGCCGTAGCGCTCCATAGCCTCGTTATAAGTGAGCCGGGGCAGGGGCGTGGGGATATCAATGTTCATGACATTCTTGAACAGGTATTTTACGAAGCCCTCCAGCATTTCAAGGATATCCTCGACGTCAACGAAGGACATTTCAAGGTCAATCTGGGTGAATTCCGGCTGACGATCCGCTCTGAGATCCTCGTCGCGGAAGCAGCGTGCAAGCTGGATATACCTGTCCATTCCTGCGATCATCAGAAGCTGCTTGTAGATCTGCGGCGACTGGGGCAGCGCGTAGAACTTGCCGTTGTGTATTCTGGACGGCACGATGTAGTCGCGAGCGCCCTCCGGGGTGGACTTTATCATCATGGGGGTCTCGATCTCGGTGAAGCCGTTCGCGTAGAAGTACTCACGCGCAGCCTTTGCGATCTCGTGGCGCATCATCAGATTCCTCTGGAGCGGCTCGCGGCGCAGGTCGAGGTAGCGGTATTTCAGACGAAGCTCCTCGTTTGTCTTGGTGTTGCTGACGATCTCAAACGGGGGCGTCTGCGCTTTAGAGAGGATACGAAGCTCAGTAACGACGATCTCAACGCCGCCGGTCTTTATCTCGGTGTTGACGCTCTCTCTAGCGCGAACCTTGCCCTTTGCCAGCAGGACGTATTCTGAGCGGACGGACTCTGCCTTCTCAAACACGCTCTTTTCGGTGTTCTCGTCGAAAACAAGCTGCACGATACCCGTTTTGTCCCTCAGATCTATGAAAATAAGGCTGCCCTTGTCCCGCACTCTCTGTGTGAAGCCGCCGACTACGACCTCTCCCATTTCAAGTGTGACTTCTCCGCAGTAGCATGTTCTTTTCAGACCCTGCATAGTGTCTGCCATATTAATGTTCCTTCTTTCGTTTTTTGTGTTTCCGGAATTATCCGCATTATTTTTTATTATACCATTATCCGATACTTTTTTCAAGTATAAAAGCGCAAAAAAATGAAAATCCGGGAGATTTCCCGGATAATTGCTGAGGTTTTTGTGCTTTTCTGCACAGGTGGTGAAAAATGATACGGCGGACTGATATAAATTGTAATTTGTAGGGCGGATTCTCTTTCCCTCTTTGCGCAGCGAAAATCATTTCCGCGTTTCGCGCGGAGTTCTAAGAGAAAACGCACCGAAAAAATACTATTTACCAATTCCCACAACATCACAGCCCGTCCCACAAGAACTTCTCCAGATCCACCGTTCCGTCCTCGGAAACCTCTATGCCCTCCGCCCGGAGAAGCTCCGCCTGCCGGTCCTCTCCGCCGAAAGCGAACGCCGGAGCCACCCTGCCAAACCTATTCACCACCCGGAAGCAGGGTATGCCCTCCGGGTCGGGATTCGCGTGGAGCGCATACCCTACTGCCCTCGCCCAGCGCGGATTCCCCGCCAGCATAGCCACCTGCCCATAGGTCGCTACCTTTCCGCGGGGTATTCTCCTCACGACGTCGTATATCCTTTCAAATACAGTTTTCTCCATATTTCCTCCTGGTGCAGAAAACGGCAGACATCATCTGCCTGCCGTCAATATTAGTTTTTCGCCGTTTTCTTGGCAGTCTTTTTTGTGGACTTCGCCTTGTCGCGCTCGATCAGCGGCTCGCCGGTGCCATTCACACAGTCAGCGGTGATCGTGATCTTGCTGATAGTTTCATCGCTGGGCGCGGTGAACATGATATCCCGCAGCGTCTGCTCAACAATAGAGCGCAGACCTCTCGCGCCGGTGTTGCGCTCAATGGACTTCTTCGCGATAGCCCGCAGAGCCTCCGGCTGGAATTCAAGGTCGATATCGTCCGCATTGAACAGGTACTTGTACTGCTTTATCAGCGCGTTCTTCGGCTCGTCAAGAATACGCACCAGAGCGTCCTCGTCCAGCGCGTCAAGCACGGTGACTACCGGCAGTCTGCCGATAAGCTCGGGGATTATGCCGAACTTCACCAGATCCTCTTGGCTTACCTTGTGAAGTATCTGGTAGCTTTCCTTTTCTTTCTTGGAGGAGACCTCCGCGCCGAAGCCCATTGCAGAGCTTGAAACACGGGAAGCGATCATCTTCTCCAGACCCTCGAAAGCGCCGCCGCAGATAAACAGAATGTTCTTGGTGTTTATCTGAATGAACTCTTGATGCGGGTGCTTTCTTCCGCCCTGCGGAGGTACGTTGGATATCGTTCCCTCCACGATCTTCAGCAGCGCCTGCTGAACGCCCTCGCCGCTTACGTCACGCGTGATAGAGGTGTTCTCGCTGCGGCGGGATATCTTGTCAATCTCATCGATGTAGATAATGCCGCGCTCCGCCGCCTCTATGTCGTAGTCCGCCGCCTGAATGAGCCTCAGCAGCACGTTCTCAACGTCCTCGCCGACGTAACCAGCCTGCGTAAGAGTCGTGGCGTCCGCGATAGCGAACGGCACGTTCAGCAGCTTCGCCAGAGTCTGCGCAAGCATAGTCTTTCCGACGCCGGTCGGTCCGAGAAGCAGCACGTTGCTCTTTTGAAGCTCGACCTCTTCGTCATTATCCTCGTCGTTGAGGAATGTTCTCTTGTAGTGATTATATACGGATACGCTGAGGATCTTCTTAGCTTCTTCCTGCCCGATAATGTACTGGTCGAGATAAGCCTTGATCTCCTCCGGCTTCATTAGCTCGCTGCCACTGGAAATAAACCCGCCGGACTTGGGTGGATAATCCGGGTTGTAGCCTGCGCCGGGCTTGATGTCGCCGCTCTCCACCAGAAGATTATAGGAGGCAAGAACGCACTCGTTGCAAATTACGGAGTTTTCGCCCTTTCCGCCGTAAAGAATACGGCGAACCTTGTCCTCGCTCTTTCCGCAAAAGGAGCAAACCATCATAATTTCTGTGTTCCTCTCATATTAAAGCAAGCGCCCGGAAAGCCGTACAGCCCTCCGGCG
The DNA here is from genome assembly GCA_945873955.1 of uncultured Clostridia bacterium. GTDB lineage: Bacteria > Bacillota > Clostridia > Oscillospirales > Ruminococcaceae > CAG-115. The sequence goes on from CAMCFA010000038.1 coordinate 17,601, forward strand.
CGCAGTTATTTACTTGATGTCGTTTCTGCTGCTGTAAACCTTGTCGATAAGCCCGTATTCCAGAGCCTCCTGCGCCGACATGAAGTTGTCGCGCTCGGTATCGCGGCAGATAGTTTCGTAGTCCTTGCCGGTGTTCTCGCTGAGTATCTTATTAAGACGCTCCTTCGTTCTCTGGAGGTAGTTGGAGTGGATCATGATGTCCGTTACCTGCCCGGAAAGACCGTTGCCGGAAATGAGCGGCTGGTGGATCATGATCTCGCTGTTGGGGAGAGCGATACGCTTGCCCTTAGCGCCGGAGGACAGAAGAAACGCACCCATAGAAGCAGCCATACCGGTGCAGATCGTGGAAACGTCGCACTTGATGTACTGCATGGTGTCGTAAATTGCCATACCGTCGGAAACAGAACCTCCGGGGCTGTTGATATACAGATAGATATCCTTGTCCGGATCCTGCCCCTCAAGATAAAGCAGCTCAGCGACTACAACGCTTGCTGTCGCAGAATTCACCTGATCGTGCAGGAGAATGATCCTGTCATTGAGCAGTCTGGAGAATATATCGTAGGAACGCTCTCCATGGTTGCTCTGCTCTACTACATAAGGAATATAAGCCATATTGCTCCTTTCCCCGCTGCTGCGGCTTCCGGCTTTGATAATGATAGCTCTGCTGCCCCCGTGTACCGGGGACAGCAGGATCATTAAATTGATTATTCGGTAACTTCTTCGATCTTTGCAGCGTCGCGTACAAGGTCGAGAGCCTTCTCAATGGTGAGATCCTTCTTCACTGCGTCAGCAGGAATAGCAGCCTTTACCTTGTCAAGCTCCATCTTGTACTGCTCAGCCATATCGGAGTACTCCTTCTCAACGTCCTCGTCAGATACCTCGATGTTCTCGATCTCAGCGATCTTCTCCAGTGCAAGGCGGAGGTCAACCTGACGCTTTGCGATCTCGGTGAAGTTAGCTCTGAACTGATCAATGGTGGTTCCGGTGTACTTGAGGTAATCCTCAATGCTGATCCTGTTTCTTGCGCTCCACTCGCGGGCGATATCGTCAACGCGGCGCTGGTACATTACCTCGGGAACCTCTGCGGTCATCTTGGTGAGAAGTGCGTCGATAAGCGCGTTGTCGAGGTTGGTATCAGCCTCGTCAGCAGCGTTCTTTTCAAGGCGAGCCTTGATGTCAGCCTTGTACTCGTCGAGGGTGTCGAACTCGCTAACGTCCTTAACGAAATCGTCGTCAACCTCCGGCAGCTCCTTAGCCTTGATCTCGTGCAGCTTGCACTTGAATACGGTAGCCTTGCCTTTGAGGTTCTCTGCCTGATAGTTCTCGGGGAATGTAACGTTTACGTCGAACTCCTCGCCGATGTTCTTGCCAACGATCTGCTCCTCAAAGCCGGGGATAAAGGAGCCGCTGCCAAGCTCAAGCGGGAACTTCTCGCCCTTGCCGCCCTCGAAAGCTACGCCGTCAAGGAAGCCCTCGAAATCGATAACTGTGGTGTCGCCCATCTGAGCAGCTCTGTCCTCAACGGAAATGCTTCTAGCGTTTCTGTTGCGAACCTTGTCGATCTCAGCGTCGATCGCTGCGTCATCAATAGTCTTGGTGGTTTTCTTTACTTCTAATCCCTTGTAGTCGGAAATTTCTACGACAGGCTTCGTGATGATGTCCGCCTTGAACTTTACGCCGGTCTCCTTGTTTACTTCAACGACCTCGGTGTTCTCGATGTCAACGACCTCAAGACCGCTCTTGTCAACGATAGCCGCGATATTGTTGTTGTAAAGGCTGTTTACAGCGTCCTCATAGAAAACGCCCTCGCCGTAATGGGTCTCGATCACCTTGCGGGGCGCCTTGCCCTTGCGGAAACCGGGAACGGTGATGTTCTTCTTTCTCTTGTTGTAAGCGGCAGAAATGGCGTTCTCGAACTCCTCTGCGCTGAAAGTGAACTCGATAGCATAGGTATTGGTCGCTGTGTTGTTCTGGGAAATGATCTCCATGATAATTGTATTCCTTCCTTGTCCGTTAGGACTTATTTTCAAGCCCGGGATCAGCCGGGTCAATTTTTACCGGGTCAAAGCCCACGCCGTCGGCGGACACCAGACGGTATTCGATCCCGTTTCTGACGCCGTTCAGCGCGCCCTTAATGCTCCCGCCGTGAAGGTGCGCGTAATAGCACCGCTTCACGCCGTAGCGCTGAAGGACGTCGGTCAGATAAACGTTCTCCTCCGCGCGGTATATCGGCGGATAATGTATAAATGCGATCAGCTCGCCGCCGAGCTTAACGCCCTCTTTAAGGGAAGCCTCCAGCCTGCCTGCCTCGCGCAGCAGCACCTTCATATCCGGCGCTTCGCCGTTCTCCCTTATCCAGCCGCGGGTGCCGCATATCGAGATACCCTCGCACAGATAAGCGTTGTTGAACAGGAAACGTATCGAGCTGAACCCGTTGGACTCCACAAAAGCAGTGAGCTTATTCATCGTTGACCACCACAGGTCGTGGTTGCCCTTGACAAATATCTTCTGCCCCTTCAGCCGGGTGTGTATGAACTCCAGATCCTTGTAGCTGTCCTCCAGCTTCAGCGCCCATGAATGGTCGCCCAGCAGCACCACAGTGTCGTTGTCGGTGATCTTGCTGTTCCAGTTGGATTCCAGCCGTTCAAGGTAGTTGCTCCACCCCGAAAAGATGTCCATCGGCTTGTCGCAGCCCAGTGAAAGATGAAGGTCGCCTATTGTGTAAAGCAATGTCAGCCTCCCTGCACTCTATCAGGAATTAAGGAACCTGCAAACTACCTCTGGCATTTCCTGCTTCTCAACAGAACTGGTGAAGCGGATCTCCTTGTTCTTAGTAGCAGCCAGCGGAGCGGGCATCTTAGTGCCGGTCTTTGCTTCCAGCTCTGCGATGTTCTGCCACTCGTCCTCGGAAACCTTGCCGCCTACTGCTTCGTAAACTGCGCCGCTGAACTTGTAGGGGTTCGCAGTGGAAGCGATGACAGTCTTGGTCTGGTCGCCGGTAGACTTCTTGTAGTCCTCATATACCTTGACCGCAACAGCGGTGTGGGTGTCCAGAAGATAATTGTAGTTCTCAAAGGTGGACTTGATCTGCGCCTTTGTTTCGTCGTCGGAGCAGCAGCCAGCCCAGAACAGCTCGCCGATCTTTGCCTTTACGTCAGCGGTGATCTCGTATCTGCCCTCGGTCTTGAGCTTGCCGAACCATTCGTTGATGACCGCGTCGTTCTCGCCGGAGAGGTGATACAGCAGACGCTCCAGATTAGAGGAGATCAGAATGTCCATGGACGGGGAAACCGTAGCGTAGAACTTTCTGTTCCTGTCGTAAACGCCGGTGTTGATGAAGTCGGTCAGCACGTTGTTGCTGTTGGAAGCGCATATCAGCTTGTTTACCGGAATTCCCATCAGCTTAGCGTAGTAAGCCGCAAGGATATTGCCGAAGTTTCCGGTGGGAACTACCACATTGATCTTCTCGCCGAACTCGATCTCCTTGTTCTTGAGAAGCTCCGCGTAGGTGGAAACATAATACACGATCTGCGGCGCAAGTCTGCCCCAGTTAATTGAGTTCGCGCTGGACAGCAGGATATTGTTTTTCGCAAGTCTGTCCGCGATAGACTTATCGGTGAAGATAGCCTTTACGCCGTTCTGGCAGTCGTCGAAGTTGCCCTTTACAGCGCAAACATTGACGTTCTTGCCCTCTTGGGTGGTCATCTGGCGCTTCTGCATTTTGCTTACGCCGTCCTCCGGGTAGAACACGGAAATGCTTGTGCCGTCAACGTCCTTGAAGCCCTCCAGAGCAGCCTTGCCGGTATCGCCGGAGGTCGCCACCAGAATAGCGATCTGCTTGCCGTCCACGGTCTTCTTCGCGGAGGTAGTCAGCAGGTAAGGCAGGATCTGTAACGCCATATCCTTGAACGCGCAGGTCGGACCGTGCCACAGCTCCAGAACGTATGTCCCGGGGATCAGCTTTGCCAGCTCTGCAATGTTGTCGGTGTCGAAATTCTTGTCGTTGTAGGCGGAATCCACGCAGTGACGTATCTCATCAGCGGTGAAGTCTGTCAGCAGACGGCTGAACACCTCGAAAGCCCTGTCAGCATAGCTCATGTCGCACATTGCAAGGATCTCGTCCTTGGAAAGCTGTGGAATGCTGTCGGGAACGTACAGACCGCCCTCGTCGGAAAGACCCTTTGTGATAGCGTGTGCGCTTGTCACTTTAAGGGAGGAATTTCTCGTGCTTCTGTAATTCATTTATGTTTCGTCCTTTCGTAAGACTGATTTATGGAATTCAGTTTACTGTATAAATACCGTCGGCGGTGAATGCATCCTCATAGATCTCTATGCCGACCACCCGCGGGATACTCCCCGCCAGCGTTACCTCGGCGATATCGTACCTCGGCTGAAGTCCGGTATCATGCTCGGAAAGCCACAGATCCGCGGTGCGGACTATCTTCGCCTGCTTGCGGAAGTCCACCGCCTCCAGCCCGGAAACCAGACTGCCGCGCTTTCTCGCCTTGACCTCGGTAAAAACCACGAACCCGCCGCACCGCGATATTATATCGATCTCGCCGCAGCGTTTGTGGAAGTTTCTCGCCAATATCTCATGACCTCTCTTTATCAGCAGCTCGCAGACGGCGTCCTCGCCAAGCCTGCCTTTCTGCTGATTATCGCCCTCGCGCTCAGTCATGAGCCGCCTTCTTTTCGTAGAACTTCTTAAAGAAGGACTTTCTGTGTATCTCGCACAGTCCGTACTGCTCCACCGCGTCGTAATGCGCTTTGGTACCGTACCCCTTGTGCTTGTCGAAACCATACTGCGGATAGATCTCCGCCATCTGTTTCATGTATCTGTCCCTTGAAACCTTTGCAAGGATAGAAGCGGCGGCAATGCTCGCGGAGGTCGCGTCCCCCTTGATCACATACCTCATTCTGGCGTTTATCTCCGGCAGTTGGTTGCCGTCCACCAGCACTATCCCGGCGGGAACGCCAAGCCCGTTATAGGCTCTCTCCATCGCCCGGAAGTCCGCCTGAAGTATGTTAAACTCCTCGATCTCCTCCACGCTGGCTCTTGCAATGCAGTATGCCCGCGCCTTTGAGATTATCTCACCGAAAAGCTGCTCGCGCTTCTTTTCGGTGAGCTTCTTGCTGTCGTTTATGCCCTCAATGACCGTGCCCTCGTCGAAGATGACCGCCGCCGCGAACACGTCCCCGGCGAGAGGCCCTCTCCCCGCCTCGTCAATACCGCACACCACGCCGAATTCCGCGCGGACGGCGCTGTCAAAGCCGTAAAGGTCGGGCTTCTGCTCATCAAGGAATGTGAGCTGCTCACACTCCGGGCTTTTCGAGGGTGATCCTGCCAATTTTTCCACCTCTGTATTCGTCGAGCAGCGCCGCAGCAGCCCGCTCGGTGTCCGGCTCGCCGCCGGATATAAGCATTCCGCGGGACTTCGCGATATCCCGCAGGATATCCTCCTCCCCGGTCAGCTTGTACCGTGCGTTCAGCAGCTCCGGGTATTGCTCCCTGAGCACTGCCCCCAGCGCTCTCGCAAGCGCCTCGGTGTCCATAACATCATCTTTTATCGCCCCGGTGAACGCAAGCCGCTGAGCCGCCTGCTGGTCGTCGAACTTCGGCCAGAGGATACCCGGCATGTCAAGAAGCTCCACGTCCTTGTCAATGGATACCCACTGCTTTCCGCGGGTAACACCCGGACGGTCGCCCACCTTGGTTTTCTTAGTTTTTGCCATGCGGTTGATGAAGGAGCTTTTGCCGACATTCGGGATACCCACCACCATAAGCCGCAGAGCCTTGCCTATCATACCGCGCTTTTTACGGCGCTCGATAAGCTCCGCCAGCAGCGACTTGACCTCCGGCAGGAAACGGTTCAGCCCTTTTCCGCTCCGGCAGTCGCAGGTGAGGACGCGTATGCCCTTTTTCTCGTAGAACTGCTTCCACGCTTTAGTGGCGTTGTCGTCCGCATAATCGCACTTATTCAGCAGCATTATCCTCGGCTTATCCTTCACCAGCTCGTCCAGAATAGGATTTCTGCTGCTTTCGGGAATACGCGCGTCAACTACCTCCACCACGGCGTCCACCATTTTGAGGTCAGCCTCGATGAGCCGCCGCGTTTTGGTCATGTGACCGGGAAACCACTGGATATTACCTACATCATTCATAACAAAGTAAACTGGTCGATGGGGAACAGGCGAACAAACGCCCTGCCCATTATTAAATCTGTGTCAACGTCGCCTACCAGCACGCTGCGGCTGTCAAGAGACCTGTTCCGATTGTCGCCCATTACGAACACACAGTTCTCCGGCACGGTATGCTCCTCGCCGGAATGTCTGTCCAGTGATGCAAGCGTGGGCGCTGCAATGTAATCCTCCTCCAGCAGTTGGAACTCCTGCTCCCCTGCTTTCTTGAGGTACACCTTGCCCTCGTCAAAATCGAACTTTATCGTATCTCCCGCTAGCGCAATGACCCGCTTTATTATCGGCTCACCGTATTTTCCGGTGTACTGATTAGGAATCTTATCCGCCTGAAGCACGACGATATCGCCCCGCTGCGGCGTGTAGGAGAAGTTGGTGGAAAGCACCCTGTCCTGATCCTGAAGCGTGTTGTTCATAGACTCGCCGTCTACCGTTATCGAACGGAACACGAACAGATTCAGCAGCAGCATAGCAAGAACTGCGTACACAAGGCTGCCTGCCCATTCCAGCGCACCGGAAAAGGGCTTCTGCGGTTCCTCCGGCTTCTTGTCCTTTTTGCGGGACTTTTCAGACGCGGCTTCCGCAGCTTCCTCCGGGATATTCAGTTCCTCCATATCCTTATTTTCAGACATTGCACATACACTTTCTCAGCATATCCACACTAAGCCCCGCCGAAGCGGAGCGTTGCGTGAATGAGGGAATTTGGTCTGATCTGCGATCAAACCTTGGACTTAACCTTAGCAGCCTTACCAACTCTGTCGCGGAGGTAGTAGAGCTTAGCTCTGCGAACCTTACCGTTTCTAACGACCTCGACCTTCTCAATAGTCGGTGAGTGCAGCGGGAATACTCTCTCGATACCGCAGCCGTGTGCAACACGTCTAACAGTAAAGGTCTCGTTGATACCGCCGTGCTTCTTAGCGATAACTGTGCCCTCGAAGATCTGGATACGGTACTTCTCGCCTTCCTTGATCCTTACGTGAACCTTAACGAGATCGCCGACCTCGACAACGGGAGTCTCAGCCTTCATGCTGCTCTGCTCAATGAGTTTTAATGCGTCCATAATTTTCCTCCTAATTTTTCGGATATTCTTGATACCGACCTATTCGGGCGACATGCGCCGGAGCCTTTGCTCCCGTAACAGCGGACTATCCGTTTTTAATGTGTGGCTTTCGCCGCGCATTAACACACATTATCCTGCGCAAGACAGAATAACGGATACTAAATGCTTTAATATTATACCATCTTTGCAACAAAAAATCAAGGGCTTTTTTGATATAATTTCATACAAATTCGCCTAAAATCCCAGATATTTTATGTACAATTCGTTGAATTCGCCGCTGATATCCGCCGAAATATCCTCCGCACTGCCGCACAGCCGGTGCAGCTCGTCCAGCAGCTCCGGCTTGGTGAGGCACTCAATGATACCCTGCTCGCCGGGATTCCTGCTCCAGCCGTACTTCTCGGCAAGCCCCTCCGGAACTGCCCCCAGCTCCGCCATCAGAGCCGCGCCCCGCTCAGAGCCGAAAGCCTCACCGGAAATTATCGCCCGGTCTGTACGTCCGTTCGCGCGCCCGAACAGCTCCAGCGCCGCCCGGCATACCGCGATATCCGACTGTACCGCCCGGACGTCCTGCTGGGAGATGTAGTAGTCCTCGCCGATATAGAACAGGTCGCGGTCGGTCATTATGCCGTCCCGGTCAAGCGCACCGCTTTCCAGCATGAGCTTCACCGCGCCTGCCGCTGCCGGAGCGGATATCCCCATACTGTCGCCGTCGCCGATAACGCTGTAACAAAGCGTTCCGTCCGGCTCGCGGGAAAGCTCGTCTATCGCGCCGGACTCCAGCGGCATGCCGCTTTCAAGTCCGCAGCCGTCCAGCCCGCCTTTCATTGGTATATACATGAATTTCAGCTTCCCGCCGACATGCCCCGCCGCCCGGAATCCCCCGGTGACGTCCGCCGCAAGCACGCTGCACTCCTGCTGCATTGCATTTGCCAGCACTGCGGTGAAATCTCCCCCCAGCGCCGCTGACAACATAGGAAGCACCGTCAGCTCCACGTCCGGCGGTAGAAACAGGTCGGTGGGGGTGAGGGTTTCCTCAATGAGCATGGTGATGTCCGCGGGAGCTGCGAAGCCCAGCTTCTTCACCGCGTTTCCGGGGGTGCCGCTTTCCCGCATGACCCGAAGCACCGCGCTACCGATACAAGCCAGCGCGTTGTCCGGGCTGATGTTCACCCCGAACTGAACGCACCTGGAGAAGCGGCGTTCCAGCTTTATATCATACAGCACAGCGCTTACTGAATGTCTTGTTATGTAAACCGCAAGGGCAAGGTCGCTGCTGCGCTCGCTGCGGTATTTTTCGAAAACGGTGCGTTCGTTTACCATGTTTCCTCCATTATCAAGATGTAATGGTATTGACAGAAAAAATGTTATTTGTCGGGCAGGTGCATTTTACTTTCCGCGTAGCAAATTGCTTTTCGCTTCCTTTTGGCTTCCAAAAGGAAGCGGGGCGTGGGGCAGCGCCCCACACTCGGCGCGGAAGCGCCGCTACTCGCGCGACAGCGCGCCACTTGGCGCGAAGCGCCATATAACGCGTACAAGGCGCTAA
>CAMCFA010000039.1 GCA_945873955.1 uncultured Clostridia bacterium
ACGTTAAATCTAACGTACCACTGGGTCATAGGCACTCCTATAAATTACAATTTATAGATCAATAAAAAGTAGGTAAACATCAAATGAAAAATATTGTACTTATCGGAATGCCCGGCTGCGGGAAATCTACCGTGGGGGTACTGCTTGCAAAGGCAATGGGCTTCCGGTTCATTGATACGGATATAGTAATTCAAAACCGCACCGGACGGCTGCTTCAGCAGATTATCGACGAGGACGGGCTGGACGCTTTCTGCATTGAGGAGGAGCGCGCCATTATGTCCGTGGAGGAGCAGGGGGGCTGCGTTATCGCCACCGGCGGGAGCGCGGTGTACTCCCGCAGCGCAATGCTGTATTTAAAGCAGCACGGGTATATTTACTACCTGTCGCTGCCGGTGGAGCAGGTGGAAAAACGTATCAACAACATAACCACCCGCGGTATCGCTATGCGAAAGGGCGACTCTATCGCGGACGTTTTCCGCAGGCGGCGGCAGCTCTACGAGGAATACGCAGACATCACGGTGGAGTGCTCCGGCAAATCTCTGGAGGACACTGTGGCGGAGATATGCGAGGAGCATAAGCTGCTGGGATAAATGCTGAAAGGAGCTAATATGGAGGAAATTCTGACCGAAAATAACGTCGGGGGCGAAGAAGCTCCCTCTAAAATACCGGGTTTCAGGAGCGTGTGCTTCCGGCTGGGGATAATGCTTATCATCATCTTTGTATCAAGAGGTGCGGAGAACATTATTCTTTCGCTGGCGAGGGAATGGTTCAGCGGGCTTGATACTGATCTCGCGTATATTCTGGAAACAGTGATGAGCTTTCTGTTTCTGTACATCATACCGATAACCTGTTCGATATTTTTGCTGAAGCCAAAGGGCATGTGTTCAAACGTATACTGCAAGCCGCAGTATTTCAGCAATGCTATGGGAATGTTCCCGGCGCTGTACGGTATCGCGCTGATGACGAATCTGCTTACAATGCTGGTTTCGCAGCTTTTCCAGAACACCGATCTGTACAAGTCCTTTAACACGGTGAACGAGCTGAAGCCGGACAGCATGCTGAACGCGTGTGTGCTGCTGTTTCAGCTTGTGGTGACAGCGCCTATATTTGAGGAGTTCTGGTTCAGGGGGATAGTGCTGGAGGCGCTCAGACCCTACGGCAACGGGTTCGCGATACTTGTTTCGGGGCTGCTGTTCGGGCTTACACATGCGAATTTCAATCAGTTCTTCTATGCTACGGTGCTGGGTATCTGCTTCGGATATATCGCGGTTTCCACCAAGTCGATAGTCACCACCACCATTATGCATGCGATATTCAACGGCATCTCCGGGCTGCTGCTGTTGTTTATCACATTTGAAGAGGTGGGAGATTACATGCTGGCGAGAGCCGCCGGCTTGGAGGCGGAGCAGACTCCGCTGGTAGTGGTGTATCTGGTATTCTGCTTCGTAGTAATCATGCTGATGATCGTCGGTATTTTCATGGCGATCGCAAAGCTCAGAAAGGTAAAGCGCTACAAGGTCCCGAAGGTGTGGACGGAGCTTTCCGCGCCGCGGCGCTGGGGTGTGTTCTTCTCCAGAGTGACGGTCATTATCGCGCTGCTGCTGGCGGCGGATACGTTCACGTTCCAGTTCCTGCCGCGGACGCTGGTGAAGCTCTTTTCCGGGAATATGTAACATAAAATAAAAGGGGCTGGCGGTCTGCCAACCCCTTTTATTATGGGATTTTCAGTTCTTTTGCGGCGGCTTGCCAGAGTGATTCGTCGGTGACGGGAAGCCCGGTTTCCTGCGACATTTTCTCTACAAGGCGCACCGCGTGGACGGTGTAATTCACGCCCTCACGGATAGTGCCGATAAGTCCCCTGCCCCACACGCCGCTTTTTTCAAGCAGTCCGGATCCGGCAAACTCGGCGGCGGTCTTTTCTATGTCGTACTCCACGGAGAGTATCTCGGCGTACCAATCGCCGTTATATTGAAGCAGGGCGTACTGCGCTTTGTTCTGGTGATTCACCGGCATACCTAGCGCGCCGGGATTTACAAGCAGCCTGTCGCCGCGGCGAATTACGAATGGAATGTGTGAATGCCCGCACAGCATGAGCCGGCTGCCGAACTCGTCAAGGCGGGATATCATCTGTTCTGCTTCGGGGGTGTCGGCGTGAAAGAGGTAATTGCTGCGCTCCGGGGAGCCGTGGCAGATAACGAACGGCTCGCAGCCGGGAAGTTCCGCCCGCATGAATATGGGCATGGAGGCGAACCAATCCAAGTCCTCGTCGGTGAGGTTTTCAAAGGTGTATTTCAACGCGCCGGTTTTGGAGCCGTATGTCCAGCCCTGCGGTTCTTCGCGGTTTTTCAGCAGGTAATCCTCGCGGTTGCCGCGGATAAATACGCAGCGGTGAGACTTCGCGAATTCCCGCAGGAGCTGCACGGTTTTGTGCGGATAGGGGCAGTCGGTGACGTAATCCCCCAGAAAGATGTACCAGTCCGGGCGTGCCAAAGCGGAATGTTCCAGCACCGCTTCAAGAGCGGCGCGGTTCGCGTGTATGTCGGAAAGCACGGCTATTCGCATGGCGGCTCCTTTCAAAGAGGGGTTCAGCGTATTCAGAATGTTTACCAACGTGGGTGTTCGTGGGGGCAGGCGCTGGTTTCCTTAGCGGCGCGCAGCTCGACGTAGCAGCCGCATTTCCGGCAAACGCCGCTCAGAAGCTCCTCGCATTCGCGGCAGAGGGAGAGCCGCCGGGCGTACTGCTCCGGGGCGGCTTTCTGCGCCGCGGGGAGCGCGGCGATACGCTGCTGTATTATCGTGTACAGCTCCTGCTCGCCGGACTCTTGTAAAAGGCACAGGCGGCAGGGCTTGCGGGTCTGTTCTCTCACAGCTTCAGAGTTACCGCGGCTGCGGAGCAGGGCGGGAGCGTTACCTGCGCCCTGCCGTTTTCTGTTTTCACGGAAAGGGGCTGGATAGTAACGTTCTCCGGCTCGTCAAAGGTGTTGTGGGCGTGGGCTTCGGCGGTGAGGATACGTCCCTCGGCGGAGTTCACGCCGGAAAAGGCGGCGGCGATATCCACGGTATAGCTTTCAGTGAGGGAGGCATTGGAGAGGGTGAGGAACACATCTCCCGCCGGGTTCACAGAGGCTGACTGGCTTATCGCAGGGACGTTGTCTGCGGCAAGGGAGTTCTCAACGTGGCTGTATATTAGGTCGGAGTCCTGGTGCTGCTTGTACAGGTCGAAAATATGGTAGGTCGGGGTCTTGACGGTTTTCATGCCCTCGGTGAGGAGTATCGCCTGCAATACGTTCACTGCCTGCGCGATATTCGCCATAATCACGCGGTCGGTGTGACGGTTGAATATGTTGAGGTTCACGGCGGCGACTATCGCGTCACGCATGGTGTTCTGCTGGTAGAGGAAGCCGGGGTTGGTGTCCGGCTCGACGTCGTACCATGTTCCCCATTCGTCCACGATAAGCCCTACCTTATGCTCCGGGTCGTATCTGTCCATGATAGCGGAGTGGCGGGTCACAAGCTCCTCCATGTGCAGGGTGGAGCGTATCGTGTCGTAATATTCCTGCTCGGTGAACTCGGTGGCGCTGCCCTTGTGCTCCCAGTTTCCGGTGGGGACTGTGTAGTAGTGGAGGGAAAGTCCGCGCATGTTCCACGGGCCTATCTGCTTCATTACGGTTTCAGTCCAGGTGTAGTTGTCGGCGTTGGGGCCGCAGGCTATCTTGAACAGGTCGTTGCCGCTGTAATTGCGGCAGTAGACCGCGTATCTGCGGTAGAGGTCGGAGTAGTATTCGGGGCGCATGTTGCCGCCACAGCCCCAGTTTTCGTTGCCGATTCCAAGGTATTTCAGCTTCCACGGCTGTTCCCTGCCGTTTTTGCGGCGAAGCTCCGCCAGCGGCGAAACGCCGTCGAAGGTCATGTATTCTATCCAGTTGGACAGCTCCTCAACCGTGCCGCTGCCGAGATTCCCGGCTATGTAGGGCTGGCAGCCCACCAGCTCGCAGAGGCGCATGAACTCATGTGTGCCGAAGCTGTTGTCCTCGACCACGCCGCCCCAGTGGGTGTTTATCATCTTTTTGCGGGAGGACTTCTCGCCGATACCGTCCCGCCAGTGGTACTCGTCGGCGAAGCAGCCGCCGGGCCAGCGCAGCACCGGGAGATTTATCTGCCGGAATGCGTCTATCACGTCCTTGCGGTAGCCCTCGATATTCGGGATATCGCTGTTTTCGCCGACGTATATTCCGCCGTAGATACAGCGCCCCAAATGCTCGGAGAAGTTGCCGTATATCTCGGGGTTGATGTGGGACAGCTTTTGCAGGGGGTTGAGGGTGAGCTTTAATGTGTTCATGGAATTGTGTCCTTTCGTGAGGTTTTTTATGATTTAATTATATATGATTGACAAGAGGTTTTCAATGATTTATAATACTATTGTCTGGAGTGTTTCGGCGTTAACATAAATGATGTTTCCGTGTAAATACTGATATATATATTACTTTTATGAGGTGAAGGAATGAAACTCCATTCAATGGGAACAGGATTTCGGCACGGCAGGGATTTTCGTATAACAAGACCCGGTGGTTCCGGGGATAACCTGCTGCTGGTGTTCAAGACACCGGCTTTTGTGGTGACCGACGGAGAAACTGAAATAGTTCCAGCTGATACAGCTATACTGTATACAAAAACCGCCCCACAGGATTATGGGGCGGCGGGTGAGGAATATATCAATCACTGGGTGCATTTTGAGTGTGACGAAAACGACCCGTTTTTTCGGCGGCTGAATATTACGTTCAACCGTCCAGTGCCGCTGGCTTCTGTGCCGGAGGTGGAACGTCTGCTGGAGCTGCTCGGTATCGAGAGCGTTTCCGATACGCCAAAAAGCCGGGAGTGTACCGGACTTCTTCTTCGGCTACTTATCGCGCAGGCGCTGTCGGGGGGCGAGAGATCGGGTAATCCGCACAGCGAGGCGCTCAAGCGGCTGAGAGCAGAAATATATCGGAATCCCGCCGGGAAATTTACTGTGAAGGGTCTGGCACGCCGGCTGTCCCTCAGTTCCTCGTATTTCCAGTCGCTTTACCGCGGTGAATTCGGGGTGAGCTGTTATGAGGACGTACTCCGAGCCAAGACCGGGTTGGCAGAATACTACCTAGTAAATACCAGCATGACAGTGCGGGAAATCTCCGAGCTGTGCGGGTTTGAGAACGAGGTGCATTTCATGCGTCAGTTCCACCGGCGAACCGGGTTTACTGCTCTGGAATACCGCAGCAGAGCTGCCGTGTCATGAGGATCAGCCCAGAATACAATCCGGCTTCTGGAGCTGACGGAAGAGCTTATCGGTGATATAGATCTTGTGGGAGCGGTCGGTGGGGTCGGCGTAATAATTCAGGCGGGTGGAGATCTTGTCTGCCGGGATCGCGATATGCATGGTGAGCTTTTTCATCTGGCGCACCAGCTTCTTATAGAGCGTTTCCAGACACTCCGGGCGTTCTACAAAGCCGTTTTCGCCGGTGTAGCCGCTCATCATATACAGCCTTGAACGGTGGAGAACGGTGCTACTGCTCTTGGTGGTATAGCCGGCTTCTATCACCACATTGCCGTTGGCATTGTAGCAACCCAGCGGGAGTGTTTCGTCCAGCTCGCCTGCCTGCGGCAGGTAGAAATAATACTGGGAGCAGCCTGCGGTTATTATAGATGTGTCGGTCGCGCTGACGATCTTGTTCCCGCTTTGCTTCAGTATCACGCAGCCCAGATCAAGCGCGGTCTGCGCCAGCTGAATGAATATTTCCCGTTCCATATAGAAGTGTGCCTGTCTTCCCATAATGTGTTTCCTTTCAGTTGTGTGAAATATATGAAAGCCGGTGCCGGTCTGTGGTTGTCGGGTGGATATGACAGAGGCTGCGGCTTTAATATGCGAAAAATTATGCAAATTGGGTATTGCATTTTCTAAGAAAATGTGTTATTATAATCTAGCGCTTCGGAGCGTAAAATTTTAATACGGTGTTTTCTTTGATCAACCACCGTTAAAAAACAAGGAGTTTTTTTATGTCTAAAAAAGAGATCTTTCAGACCAAAAACCTAGTGCGGCTCGCACTGGTAGCGGCGCTTTACGCTGCGCTCACCCTCGCGATACCGGGGCTCAGCTTCGGTTCGATACAGTTCCGGTTTTCTGAGATACTGGTGCTGCTGTGCTTCTACCGCAAGGACTACTGCGTGTCGCTGATACTCGGCTGCTTTATCGCGAACTGCTTCAGCCCTATGGCGCTTATGGATATGATATTCGGCACGCTTGCCACGGCTGTCGCGGTCATTCCGATGTTCTATATTCGGAATATCTGGGTAGCTTCACTGCTGCCGGTGGTAAGCAACGGTATCATCATTGCGCTAGAGCTGCTTGTGTGTTACGGGAACGAGCCGCCGCTGTGGTTCAACATGCTGACGATCGCGGCAGGAGAACTGGTAGTTGTAACCATAATCGGCTGTCCGCTGTTCAAACTGGTGTTTGAACGCAACCGCAGGCTTATGGATATCATAGGCGCAAACAAGCCGAACTATGTGCTCAAAAAGCCGCTTAGCGACAAAACCTGACACAATTTATAGATTCATTCCTCTCCTTTATGGGGAGGAATGTTTTTTTTGCTACGGTTATACCGGAAGTTATTTCAGCAGCGAATTCCACTTGTGGTATTCCGAGTAATGAGCGTCAAGAAACGCGTAGAATCTCGCTGAATGGTCGTGGTGCCAGTAGTGGGCGTACTCATGCCAGAACACCGACAGCACGGTTTCCCGCGGGTAGGCGGCAAGGCGGAAGTTGATCGAGATATGCCCTTTTGCCCATGAGCAGCTTCCCCAGCGGGACTTCATGTCCTTGATAGAGATACGGGTGGGCGGCGGGGTCAGTCCGCGGGAAATAAGGGCGGAGCGCACCTCGTCGTTAAGCTCGCGGCAGAGCTGGGTAAAGCTGTCCGCCAGAAAGCCGCGGAGTAACTGCCGGATATGCTCCGGCTCTGGAAAGCGGGTGAATACGCGTATTTCCTCCTGCTCCAGAACGGCGCACTCCCGGCTACTGGATATCACATGCACGGGGTATTCCCTGCCAAGCCAGCGCAGGCGGTCGTGGGTTATCTCGGACTCGCTGCGGCGGTTTTGCAGCCTTTCTGTGGCGCGGCGGATAAAATCCTGCTGGGAGATGATGAACTCCTCGATACGCTTTACGCTCACCCGGCTGTTGGCGGAGATACGCAGCGTGCCGTCCTCCTTCACCCGGAGGTTTATATTGCGGACGGGCTTGCGGGTCAGCTCATAGAGTACCTCGCTGCCGTCGGGGAATCTTAGTGTGGTCATTCCAGAATGAACGGCTTTACCAAAGGGTAGACCGCACGGTAGCCGTCTTCGTTTATGTGCATTCCCTCTATGGTGAAATCTGCCCGGAGATCGCCGTTTTTATCCTTGAGCGGCGCGTTTACGTCTATGTATTTCGCGCTGAAGCGCTCCGCCAGCTTCTGAACCTCGGAGTTCGCCAGGGCTATCTTCTCGTTGCTGCGGATCTTAAGGCAGGGCTTCATTTCCTCGGTCGCAGCCTCGTAGTTCACAGGATAGTACGCCATGAGGTAAATTTTCGTGCTGGGGAGGTTAGTCGTTACGGTGTCCAGAATCTTGGCATAGTTGTCCATTACCGCCGAGATAGGGCGACTGGAGTCGCTGAGGTCGTTAGTGCCGATATTTATGAACAGCTTGGACGGTTCAAGCTCTAAAATGCACACGTCAATGTTTTCTATCAGCTCGTCGGTGATAAAGCCGCCTACTCCGCGGTTGTATACCGTGACCGGGAGGGCGTCCTCGGCGGCGAACTGCTCCACCGGGAACATCTCCATAAGCGACGAACCGGCGAAAAGCACCGCGCCTTTACGGGCGCTCTGGTTCATTTTGTGATAGCGTTCCAGCTTGTATTCCTTTGTCCAGATTACTTCTTCCAAGAAAATCACCTTGATGTTTATTTGATGTACAAGTATTATACCACTAAAAGTGTGAAATGTCAATTATATAACAAGTGTTATGAGCCGTTTTTTATCCTGCAATGAAGGTTTGAAAATGATAACGCCAACGTAGAGAAATGCTGATTTTTTTGAGAAATTGCAAATTACCCCTTAACATTTCGGCGAAAATATGCTATAATAAAAAAGTATGTACACGCCCATGCAATGGAAAGGACGAACAATGGACGAACTCAACAAAAATAAAGATACAGAAGAAACGGAAGAAAATACAGAGGTGGTCGAAGCAAAAGCCCCCGCCGAGGAAGCCGTGATAGAGGATTACTCCGGCATGCCAAAGTGGAAAGCCGCATTTCTGAAATGCCTGCCTATGATTATCGTGCTGGTATGCACCGGGCTTTTCATGTGGGGTATCAAGGCGGTGATAGGGATATTCTACGCACCTCACGACGAGGTTTTCATAAAGGAAAACGGCGACGAAAAGTACGTCGTGGTGCAGTGTACCCAGACCCCCTCGTCATATTTCTACGTTTACAATGAGGACTTCGTATACAACGAAGCCGAATACGACAACGTGGCGGGCGAGCACGATGACGCGCACCTGCATAAGATCCCAGAGGTGTACTTCGTGCTGAACGAGACCGCCCCGGACATGAAAACCACCACCGTGAAGCTGCTTCTGGAGGGCAACGGGCTTAAGGTGTTCCAGTTCGGCGAGTTCATACTCTACCGGCTGGAGGGGCAGTACGGTGTGTTCGCGCCGCTGAGGGAGTACACCGAAAGCGCCACCTCCCGTAAGAACGACCTGTACGTCGTGCGGCAGCTCCTCAAAGACGACGCTTACCAGAAGTTCGAGCCGCCCTACGAGCTTGACGAGAGTTTTCAGAGTATTCTGGAACGTCTGGAATGGCACCTTGACACGGAATATGTGGAGGACAACTGATGGAATCCCAAAAACGCCTTCAATGGCTCGACATACTGAAATTTTTCGGTATCTCAGCTGTGATACTGGGACATATCTACACGTTTCAGCCCGTGCTGGACTGGTTGTATACCTTTCATGTGCCACTGTTTTTCATCACCGGCGGAATAGTGTTCCGCCCCAAAAAAATAACTGACGATATCAGGGCAAGAGCATTTAAGATCCTTGTGCCATATCTGCTGTTCGGTGTTGTTATCGCGACGTATTACGCCTTTCTGGAACGCCAGTTCCGGGAGGTCGATATGAGCCTTACAGACTGCTTGCTGGGGCTCCTTATCGGCGATATGGAACATCTGGCGTTTCACCCACACCTGTGGTTCCTGCCCTGTTATTTCCTGACAAGCGTGGTATACAACCTTCTGTACAGGCTGGCAAAGCCCCTAGCCTGCCGGCTCGTGTGCGCTGCCACAGCGCTGGCTTATGTTCTGCTGCCAATACCTTCCCTTCCATGGGGAGCTGACAGAATGTTAGGCTTCCTCGGACTTTTTGCGCTCGGCGAGCTTACGACAGAAAAGTGCTTTGCCAAAAAGCTGGAAAAACTCCCGGCAGCTGTGAAAATAACCTCAGCCGCTGTTCTTACAGCAGTTAGCATAACTCTTTCCTGCCTGCGGCTTATCACTGGAATAATGTGGATAGTCTGTGCTGTTGTCGGCACTGCGGGGTTTGCCTTGCTTTCTATGGCGCTGGAAAAGGCACGTCTGCCTGCGGCAGCTGGAAGAATGACTATCGTTATTCTTTGTATTCACGGCCCGGTATACCGTATTTTAATTAAGCTGGTTTCTTTAGTATCCGGAGTATCGTCTGATGACCTGCGGGGAAATATTCTTGCAGCGCTGGCGTTCACCGCCGTGACGCTTGCAATATGCTGCGGGATATACATTATCTTGTCTAAAATACTTCCGTGGAGCGTCGGGATCTACCCCAAAAAGCTACAAACTTCATGATATTATGATATAACAGAAAAGGAGATAAAAATATATGTCTGACACCGCATATCTAAATAAGATACGCAATTTCTGCATTATCGCCCACATAGATCACGGCAAGTCCACCCTTGCCGACAGGATATTGGAGCAGACCCAGACTGTCGCGCTGCGCGACATGGAGGAGCAGCTACTAGATAACATGGATATTGAGCGTGAGCGCGGGATCACGATAAAGGCGCGCGCCGTCCGGCTGAAATACCACGCGGACGACGGCGAGGACTACATCTTCAACCTCATCGACACCCCCGGTCATGTGGACTTCAACTACGAGGTATCGCGTTCGCTTGTCGCCTGCGAGGGGGCTATCCTTATCGTGGACGCTTCGCAGGGTATCGAGGCGCAGACCCTTGCCAACACCTATCTTGCGGTGGAAAACGACCTTGAAGTCGTGCCGGTCATCAACAAGATAGACCTCCCCTCCGCCCACCCGGAGCAGGTCAAGGAGGAGATAGAGAATGTCATAGGAATTCCCGCCGAGGACGCACCGGAGATATCCGCGAAAATGGGTATAAATATCCACGCGGTCATGGAGTGCATAGTAAAATCTATCCCTGCCCCCAAGGGGGACAATGACGCGCCGTTGCAGGCGCTGATATTCGACAGCTACTACGACAGCTACAAGGGCGTTATCACCTACGTCCGCATAAAAGAGGGCAGCGTGAAGCCCGGCGACCGTATCCGCATGATGGCTACCGGCGCGGAATTCACCGTGGTGGAGACCGGTTTCATGGGCGCGACCGAGCTTGTCCCCTGCTCCGGGCTTAAAGCCGGGGAGGTAGGCTACATCGCCGCTTCGATAAAGTCTATCGGCGAAACCAAGGTGGGCGACACCGTGACCTCCGCCGATAACCCCGCCCCGGAGCCGCTTGCCGGCTACCGCGAGGTAAACCCTATGGTGTTCAGCGGTATATATCCGGCGGACGGCGCGAAGTATGTTGACCTGCGGGAAGCACTTGAAAAATTGCAGCTCAACGACGCTTCGCTGTCCTTTGAGCCGGAGACCTCCGTAGCGCTGGGATTCGGCTTCCGCTGCGGATTTCTGGGACTGCTCCACATGGAGATAATCCAAGAGCGTATCGAGCGGGAATACAACCTTGACATCATCACCACAGCGCCGTCTGTTGTGTACAAGATAGAAATGACCGACGGCACGGTGAAAATGATAGACAACCCCACCAACTACCCCGACCCCTCTGAAATAGCACAGGCGTATGAGCCTATGGTGAACGCCCACGTTTACGCGCCGTCGGAGTATGTCGGCAACATCATGGAGCTTTGCCAGAACCGGCGCGGGGTATTCCGGGATATGAAATATATCGATGAGACCAGAGTAGACCTGCACTATGAGATTCCGCTCAATGAGATAGTTTACGACTTCTTCGACGCGCTGAAATCTCGCACCCGCGGCTACGCAAGCTACGATTACGAAATGATGGGCTTTGTCCCCTCAAAGCTGGTGAAGCTGGATATTCTGCTTAACGGTGACATTATCGACGCGCTGTCGTTTATCGTCCACGCAGATAAGGCATACGAGCGCGCCCGCAAAATGGCGGAGAAGCTGAAGGAGCATATCCCGCGGCAGCTTTTCGAGATACCGATTCAGGCGGCTGTCGGCGGCAAGATAATCGCCCGGGAAACTATCAAGGCGCTGCGCAAGGACGTTCTTGCGAAGTGCTACGGCGGCGACATCACCCGAAAGAAAAAGCTGCTTGAAAAGCAGAAAGAGGGCAAAAAGCGCATGAGAGCCTTCGGCACGGTTGAAGTACCGCAGGAAGCGTTCATGGCTGTACTCAAGCTGGACGATGAATAACAGCGGGAACAGGGGGCTTTATATCCATGTTCCATTCTGCGTGAGGAAATGCCCCTACTGCGATTTCTACTCCCTGCCCGGGGAAACGGCACTGTACTCCGGCTACGCGCAGGCTGTCAAGCGCAACCTCTCATATTACAGCGAGCGGTTCGACACGGTGTATTTCGGCGGAGGAACGCCGAACCTCATTGCGCCGTACATGGCAGAGATACTGTCGGCGGCGGATATCGCCCCGGGCGCTGAAATAACTGCGGAGTGTAATCCCGCTTCTGCGACCGCCGAAACCCTTGCGGAAATGAGAGCGGCGGGGATAAACCGCCTTTCAGTGGGGGTGCAGTCGTTGCAGGACGCGGAGCTGAAAAAGCTGGGGAGGCTTCACAACGCCGACGAAGCAGAAGCGCTCATTCTTGCTGCGGAAAAGGCGGGGTTCGGCAGCATTTCCGCTGATGTTATTCTGGGAGTTCCCGGGCAGACCGCGGAGTCCCTCTCTGATACTCTGCAACGGCTGGGAAAACTGCCGATACAGCATATTTCCGCGTATATGCTGACACTTGAGCCTGCAACGCCATTCGGGAAAAATCCCCCCTTAGACATGGCGGACGATGAGAAAATGGCTGACCTGTACGCTCTCTGCCAGAAACTGTGCGAGGAGCTGGGATTTCATCAGTATGAGATAAGCAACTTCGCGCGGGAGGGCTTTCAGTGCCGCCACAATCTGAAATACTGGCGGGACGAGGAATATCTCGGCATAGGGCCGGCGGCGCATTCTTTCTATGAGGAGAAGCGGTTCGCCGTGCCGAAAGACCTGCCGGGCTTCATCAACGCCCCGCGTCAGACCACGGAGATAACCGACGATTCCCCCGGCGACTATGACGAGCGGGTGATGATGGGGCTTCGGCTTGCAGAGGGTATCCCGGAGGAACTGTACAAGCCGCTGCTGCCGGGTCTGAAGCTGCTCCCGCCGGAGTACTGGGCGCTGGAAAGCGGCAGGCTTCGGCTCACTTCGGCAGGATTCCCGCTGTATAATTACATTGTGTCGCTGCTGCTGGCGCATACAGAATGAGGTGTTTGCATGAGAAGAAAAGACCGTGAAATTACCGACCCCGTGCAAATTGATGAGATAATACTACGCTGTCACTGCTGCCGGTTGGGATTTAACAGCGCCGAGGGCGCGTATATCGTCCCGATGAGCTTCGGCTTTGAGAATATTGACGGCAAACGCTGTTTCTATTTCCACTGCGCCGCCGAGGGCAGAAAAATCGACCTCATCAAAGCTGGCGGCAATGTTGGATTTGAGCTGGACTGCGGCTATCAGCTACACACTGCGGAAACGGCGTGTGGGTATACTGCGGCTTTCAGCAGCGTTATCGGCACCGGGCGGGTGGAGCTGCTGACCTCCGAGGAGGAAAAGCGCCGGGGGCTGGAATGTCTTATGCGGCAGACGGCAGGGCTGGAAAGCTGCGATTTCGACCCGGAAATGCTGGAACAGGTGTGCGTGTTCCGACTGGAGGTTATTGAAATTTCCTGCAAAGTTCATTTATAATGATTAAAGGAGAAAAACACATGGCATACGCTATCGAAAAAGGAAAGAAATTCATACCCGCGGACAGCGGCTGCTTTCAGTACATGGGCAGAATAGACTTCGACGACCCCGCGCGCCCAGTGCTGGTATGGGTTGCGTCCACCGTTGACGTTATCTTTACCGGAACGTCCGTGGCGGCGGTGCTGAAAAATATCGACCTTCAAGAGCACGCCTATTTCGGCGCGTTCGTGGACGGCGTTCAGCAGAGCTTTGAGATGAAGCACGGCAGGGAGGACGAGCTGTATGTCCTCGCTGAAAATCTTGAACCCGGAGAGCATACTCTCCGGCTGATGAAAAGGCTGGCGGCGGCGCATTATGTTGAGTTCGCCGGGATAGTTGTGGACGAGGACGCGGAGGTGCGCAATCCCGAACATCAGTACGACCTGAAGCTGGAGGTATTCGGCGACAGCGTTTCCGCCGGTGAAGTCACCGAGGCGCTGTTCTACGAGGGTAAGCAGGACCCGCCGCACCACAGCCAGTATGATAACTGCCATTTCAGCTACGCGATGTCACTAGCCCGCAAACTGAACGCGGAGCTTCACGACACCGCACAGGGCGGTATCGCGTTGTTTGACGGAACGGGGTGGTTCTGCTCCGACCAGCTCACCGGAATGCTGAGCTGCTACGACAAGCTGGAGTACAGCCCCTACCTGCCGAAAAAGGACTGGGATTTCTCCAAGTGGCAGCCGGACGTGGTTATAATCGCGATAGGTCAGAACGACGCGAACCCAGAACCGGAGCGTATCAAGACCACGGAATACCGCCGCAAGTGGAAGGACGCGTACATAGGATTTCTGAACGACCTGCGCGGCAAATATCCGGGTACGAAGTTCGTGCTTATGCTGACGGTTCTCCGGCACGACCCGACATGGGACGACGCGCTGGAGGAGATCTGCACCGAGGTGAACTCCCCGGACGTGACGCACTTTATGTTCCGGCGCAACGGCGACGCCACCGACGGTCACCCCAGAGCCACCGAGCAGGAGGAAATGGCAGGGGAGCTGTATAATTACTTCATGGAGGAAGTGCTTAAGTGAACCAGCTCCCCCTAACAGCCCGGAATATTTTGTTTATATTGCACAAACTTTCGTCATAATCTGAAATTTATTGCGCATTTAAGTTGCTATTTACTTCGGGGTGTGATATAATAATTGTGTGTGCCGGTAACTTTAGCACAAAAAAGCCAAAAAGCACAAAAGCACGGCACGCAGAAATACATAACCAAAAGACAGGTAAGGAGAAACAGAAAATGAAAACAAGAAAGATCTTAGCTGCCATTGCGGCAGCTGCTATGGCTGTAACAGCGACAGCCTGTGCAAGCAGCACGACCTCTTCCAACATAAGCGCCGTTGCTGACGAAAGCTCCACTGCATCTGACGCAGGAACAGCTTCCACCGCAGAAGCAGCTTCTACCGCAGAGGCTTCCGACAACACTGACAACACTGATTCCGACAAGGTTTACACCGTTGGTATCTGCCAGCTCGTTCAGCATGACGCTCTGGACGCAGCTACCAAGGGCTTCAAGGACGTTCTGACTGAAAAGCTCGGCGACAAGGTTAAGTTCGACGAGCAGAACGCTAACGGCGAAGCTACCAACTGCACCACTATCTGCACCGGCTTTGCGGCTTCCGGCGTTGATCTGATCCTCGCAAACGCTACCGGCGCACTCCAGGCAGCAAGCGCAGCTACCGCTACTATTCCGATCCTCGGCACTTCTGTAACTGACTATGCTACTGCACTTTCTATCGACGACTGGACCGGCGCTACCGGCACAAACATCTCCGGTACTTCCGACCTCGCTCCTATCGATGAGCAGGCTAACATGCTGGTTGAATTGTTCCCCGACGCTAAGCAGGTAGGTATCCTCTACTGCTCCGCAGAAGCAAACTCCAAGTACCAGGCTACCAAGTTCGGCGAGGCTCTTACCGCTGCCGGCGTAGCTTACAAGGAGTACAGCGCTGCTGACACCAACGAGATCAGCACCGTTGTTACCACCGCTATCTCTGAGTGCGACGTACTCTACATTCCTACTGATAACACCATGGCTTCTTCCACTGAGACCATTAAGAATATCGTAGTTCCCGCTAAGATCCCGGTAATCGCAGGCGAAGAGGGCATTTGCGCAGGCTGCGGTGTTGCTACCTTGTCTATCAGCTATGAGGATCTCGGCAGAGCTACCGGCGAAATGGCTTACGAAGTACTCGTAAACGGCGCTGACATCTCTACCATGGAGGTTCGTTTCGCTCCCAACGTAACCAAGAAGTACAATGCAGACATCTGCAATGAACTCGGCATTACTCCTCCCGAGGGCTACGTTGCTATCGGCTGATCCCGGCTGACCGAAACATCTGACTGAATGCACAACGGGGCGCAGGCTGAAACAGGTCTGTTCCCCGCTTCTGCATATATTTCCCGGAAAACAAAAAATTCTATCGGAAACTGGAGGAAAAATGGACTTACTCTTATCGAAGCTCTCTACCTTCGGGAACGCGCTCCCCGGCGACATAACGCAGGGGCTTATCTGGGGCGTTCTCGCGATCGGCGTGTACCTTACATACAAGATACTGGACTTCGCCGACCTTACTGTTGACGGCTCTCTGGGGCTTGGCGGCGTTGTGGCGGTAGTGCTTATCACCAACGGCGTGCCTGTCCCGGTGGCAATGATCATTGCGTTTTTGGCGGGCTGTGCGGCGGGACTTTGCACCGCGCTGCTGAACACAATGCTTGGTATCCCCGGCATTCTGGCGGGTATCCTTACGCAGCTTGCGCTTTATTCGGTTTACCTCGACATCAACGGCAAGGCGAACGCGCCGATAAGCATTGACAAGTTTCCTCTGGTCATTTCGTCAAGATATGTCACCGCCGGAAACGAAGTCATTGACATTATCCGCACCGTCGGCACTGCGCTTATCTTCGTATTGCTGATAATCGCCGCGCTGTACTGGTTCTTCGGTACTGAATACGGCATGTCGATACGCTCCACCGGCTGCAACCCTGCAATGTCCAAGGC
The DNA here is from genome assembly GCA_945873955.1 of uncultured Clostridia bacterium. Taxonomy (GTDB): domain Bacteria; phylum Bacillota; class Clostridia; order Oscillospirales; family Ruminococcaceae; genus CAG-115. The sequence continues at coordinate 16,350 of CAMCFA010000039.1, forward strand.
GGAGGGTATCAACACTAAGGTGACTACGATTATCACCCTGTCGCTTTCCAACGGTCTTGTCGGACTTTCCGGCGCTCTGCTGGCGCAGTATCAGGGTTTCGCTGATGTAAACATGGGCAGAGGCGCTATCGTTATCGGTCTGGCGGCGGTAATTATCGGCATGGTTCTGGGTGAAGTCATTCTCAGAAAGCACTTCAACTTTGTCGGCAAGCTGGCTTTCACAGCGATCGGTGCTATCGTGTACTTTGTTGTACTCCGTATAGTAATGCTTATCGGTCTTTCCACCGATAACACCAAGCTGTTCTCCGCGCTCATTGTTGCGATATTCCTCGCAGTGCCGTATATCCAGAAGTCCGCAAAGACTTCCTTCCGGCGCGCCGGAAAACGTTCCGTTTCTGCGGACGCCTCACCGACGCCGGAACCTGTAAATGCCGCAGGCAAGGAGGACAAGTAACATGCTGGAACTTATCAACCTCAGGAAAGCCTTCAACCCCGGCACGATAAACGAGAAAAAGGCGCTCAACGGCGTTTCTATCAAGCTGGAGGAGGGCGACTTCGTAACGATAATCGGCGGCAACGGCGCCGGTAAATCCACCACGCTTAACGCTATCGCCGGCGTATGGCCGGTAGACGAGGGCGCGATACTCATTAACGGTCAGAACGTCACGGGACTCTCTGAGCACCAGCGTGCGAAGTATATCGGGCGCGTATTCCAAGACCCCATGACCGGCACCGCCGCGACTATGGAAATACAGGAAAACCTCGCGCTTGCTGCCCGCAGAGGACAGAAGCGGTCGCTTCGCTGGGGTATCACCCGTAAGGAGAAGGAGCAATATCACGAGCTGCTCAAGACCCTCGGCTTAGGGCTTGAGGACAGAATGACCTCTAAGGTCGGGCTGCTTTCCGGCGGTCAGCGGCAGGCGCTGACGCTGCTTATGGCGACGCTGAAAAAGCCGCAGATACTCCTGCTGGACGAGCACACCGCCGCCCTCGACCCGAAAACCGCCGCCAAGGTGTTGCAGCTCTCCGACGAGATAATCGCCGCGAACCACCTCACCGCAATGATGGTAACCCACAACATGGCGAACGCCATTGAGTACGGCAACCGCCTTATTATGATGAACGACGGCAGAATAATCTACGACGTAAAGGGCGAGGAGAAGAAGCACCTCACCGTTGATGACCTGATGAAGAAGTTCGAGGAAGCAAGCGGAACTACCCTCAACAACGACCGTATGCTGCTTTCTAAGAAGGGCTGAGAAGCTGAACTCACATTTTCCGATAGAATTACCCCCGCAGAGCGATCTGCGGGGGATTTTATATTCAAACAGTTACCCCCGCAGTTTGTGCTGCGGGGGTATGATATTACTGTTTTACAAGATCTACATTGTCAGTTGGAGCTGCGGGCGGGGTTTCGCCAGCCGGCGCTTCCGAGTTTATCCCTGCTGCGACTGCCTTACCTGTGATAAAGCTGCCGACCAGTGATTTCAGATCGACGCCCAGGCCGTCAAGCAGCCCGGAGGAAGCCTGCGTTGTTGCTTCTGTGATATCCTTGACCAGCTTTGCGGTGTTGCCGTCGCCGTACATTGTGATCTTTTCCACGTTCTCCAGCGGCTTTGCGATTGCCTGAGCCACCTCCGGCATTTTCTCGAAGTACATCTGGAGTACAGCGGCTTCTTCCATTTTGCGCATTGCTTCGGCTTTCTTATCAAGACCCTCAGCTTCTGCAAGAGCCTTAGCCCTTACTGCTTCTGCCTCTGCGATACCCTTTGCCCGGATACCCTCTGCCTCCTGCTCTGCCGCGTATCTTGCAGCTTCTGCACGCGCCTTTTCAGCGGCAGCTTGGTTCTGTGCGGTCACCAGGATAGCCGCCGCTTCGTTCTTCTTGATCTCCAGCTCTGCTTCCGCGTTCTGGATATCCTCGTACTTCTTAGCTTCTGCGTTTCTCTGGATCGTGTACAGCTCTGCGTCTGCCTTTTGCTGTGCGGCGTACTTCTGAGCCTCGGCGGTTTTCTTTACCTCGGCTTCCAGTGCGCGTTCCTTTATCTCCGCTTCCTTAGCCTTGATCTCTACTTCCTTTTCCTGCTTAGCAAGGTTTGCGTTCGCAGTGGTGATCTCAATGGTCTTGCGCTGCTCCTCCTGCTGAATGGTGTAGGCTGCGTCCGCTTCTGCGCGCTTGATGTCCGCTGCGCGCTTCAGTTCCGCCTGCTTTATAGCAAGCTCGTTCTCGCGCTCTGCGATTGCGGTTTCGCTGTCCACCTTAGCGTCGTTAGCCTTGCGGTTAGCTTCTGCCTGTGCTATCTTGATGTCACGCTCCGCTTCAGCCTTGGAGATAGCCGCTTTCTTCTTGATCTGCATGGTGTTGTCGATACCCATGTCGTTGATGATACCGTTGTCGTCCACGAAGTTCTGCACGTTGAACGATACTATCTCCAGACCCATTGCACGCAGGTCGGGGTCGGCGTTCTGCTTTACCTTGTCCGCGAAAGCCTGTCGGTTGGAGACCATTTCCTCCAGCCGCATCTGACCGACGATCTCACGCATGTTGCCCTCAAGGACTTCCCTTGCAACGCCGGTTATGTACTGTACGTTGCGGTTGAGGAAGTTCTGCTGCGCCCGTTGGATAGTGTCCGGTTCGGGGGAGATTTTAACGTTTACCACTGCGTCAACCGAGATATTGATGTAGTCCGCAGTGGGAACAGCCTGCGCAGTCTTTACGTCAACGGACATCAGCGCCAGCTCAAGCACGTCGCAGCGCTCAAGGAACGGCAGCTTAACGGTTGCCTTTCCGATGACGACCTTAGCCCTGCGCCGCAGACCGCTGATGATGAACGCTTTATCCGGCGGAGCCTTGCGGTATCCCGCGGTGAAGATAATGATCAGCAGCACAACTGCGATCGCTATCGGAATTATAAGTCCCATATCAAATGGCATGACAGCCTCCTTTTCTGCGCGTTTTGCGCAATTACTCTCTGTATTCTGCCTTAATTATTATACAGTCCGCAGACTGAAATAATTCCCATTACAACTCGGTTTTATATTTCTTTGCGATACCCGCCGCCCGGTAGTAGTTCTCCTGTAATTTGCGGAAATCCTCGCCGCATTCGCTGTGGTCGTCCGCGCGAATGTCATCTACTATCTTCTTCGCCGGGAGATACACGCCGTTCAGCCCGATATTCCCGGCAAGACCTTTCAAGGAATGTGCCGTGAACAGCATGTTCTGGTAATCCTCCTTTTCCGCCGCGGAGGTTAGCTCCAGCACCACGCTGTCTGCCGACTCGAAGAACTTGTACAGATATTTCAGAAACATTGATTCACTGTCCATAAAATGCTCGACCATTTCGGGGACGTTCAGTCCGACTTCAAGCATTTCCTGACAAAATTCCTTAGAAATCATATTATCACCCCTATTCATCATTTTACCATTTTCGCAGTTATTCGTCAAGAAGTGCTGGTAAATTTGTAGGAATAAACAAAAAAGCCCCCGGAAAATTTCCGGGGGTCACAAAGGGATCATTTGAAATTATAAAGCTGTATCTGTTCGAAGCCGTCAAGCAGCTCTCCGGACATTTTGAACGCCGCGTCAACGCCCCTCGCAACGCACTCAATAGGGTTCTCTGCGACATAGCAGGGAGCGCCCACGTTGTCCGCGATAAGCTCCGGCAGACCGCCCAGCAGTGCTCCGCCGCCGGTGAGCAGTATGCCGTTCGACAGGATATCCCCGACCAGCTCCGGCGGGGTGGACTCTAGCACCAGCTTGACCTGCTCCACAATCTCCATTGCGTTCTCGTGGATCGCGTCGTAGATGTCCTTGTCTGATATCTCAATGCTCTCCGGCAGACCTCTCAGCAGGTTTCTGCCGCGGATAGTCATGGTTTTCTCTCCGGTGGGGTCGAACACGTTGGCGATCTCCATTTTCGCCTTTTCTGCGGTCTTTTCGCCGATCAGTATCTTGTATTTCTGCGTAATGTGGCGGATTATCGCCTGATCGAACTTATTACCAGCCATTTTAACAGAACGGCTCTGTACGATACCATTGAAGGACACGATAGCCACGTCCGCCGTACCGCCGCCGATATCCACTACCATTGTGCCGTTGGGCTTGGAGATATCCACCCCCGCGCCGATAAGCGCCGCGATAGGCTCTTCAATAAGGAACACCTTGCGCGCACCCGCCGACATAGCCGCTTCCACCACCGCGCGGCGCTCCACGTCGGTGACGGAGGAGGGTACGCACAGCACGATCCTCGGCTTCATCATTGCGCCGCCGTTCACCATGTGGATAAACTCCCGGATCATGGCTTCGGTCATGTCGTTGTCAGAGATAACGCCGTCCTTTAAGGGGCGCACCGCAACGATATATTCCGGGGTTCTGCCTATCATTCTGTATGCTTCTGAGCCGACAGCGACAACTGCTTTTTTCTTCTTGTCGTAGGCTACCACCGACGGTTCGTTCAGCACTATGCCTTTGCCGGCAATGGTGATGATGATATTCGCCGTGCCTAAATCTATTCCTATATCAAGCGACATATTCTGTATCTCCGTTCTTCACATAATATCTGTTTTTTCGGGAAAAAGCCCCACAAAGATAGTATATCACAGTTTTTTTCGTTTTGCAATATATTTTGCCGCTTCCTGCAAAAGAAATTCACGCTCGTTCGGAAATTTTCCGTCCACCACGCCGGAAAGCAGATATTTCAGCGTTTCACCCATTTCCGGGGAGGGGGCTAGCAGTCCGGAAAGCGCCTTTCCGTCCACCGCCAGCGACTTCATGGTGAAGCAGCTCTCTGCCGCAAGCTGGTGCGTTCGCTCAATGATTTCGAAATACCCGTCGCTCCTGCCGCGGTAAGCCGAATGCTTCGCCAGATCGTCCGCCGCGTGGGCAAGCGCGATATCGCAGTAGGTCTTCTCCCCGAATTTCGCGAGGTGCCGCCGTATCAGCCGGTCGTTGTTCATCATCTGGATATCGTGGTACTTTACGATAGTGCAGACCCGCTCCCGCAGGGCGTTGCTGCATTTCAGCCGCCGCAGTATGCTGTCGGCGATGACCGCGCTTTCCTTTGCGTGCCCGTAGAAGTGTCCCTCGCCGTTTTCGTCCCGGGTGAAGCACCCCGGCTTGCCGATATCGTGAAGCAGCATAGCAAGGGTCAGCGCCAGTTGATTTTCCTGGCCTTTTGTTATCCGGCAGGCGCTCTCCGCCGACATAAGCGTATGCTGATACACGTCTAAGAAATGATACTTTGAGTGCTGCTCGAAATCAAATGTATCCCGCAGTTCGGGGATTATCACCGCGAATATCTCCCGGAAGTCCGTCATGACCCGCCGCAGGTTCCGCTCGGAGTTCCTCCCGGTGAGAAGCCCTGACAGCTCGGTGAATATACGCTCGGCGGAGATGTTTTTCAGCAGCTCCCGGCAGTCCACCATTGCGGCGGCGGTGTTTTCCTCGATTTCGAATCCCAGCGAAGCCGCGAATCTCAGCCCCCGGAGAATGCGCAGCGCGTCCTCGCGGAAGCGCTTTTCCGGCTTGCCGATACAGCGAACGACGCCCCGTCTGATGTCCTCCGCTCCGCCGAATTCGTCGAACCAGCCGCGTTTCGGGCTGTAAGCTATGCCGTTCATTGTGAAATCCCGGCGGGCGATGTCCTCACGCAGGCTTCGGGTGAAGCTGACGGACTCCGGGCGGCGGCTGTCAAGGTACTCTCCGTCCACGCGGTAGGTGGTTATTTCCACCGGCATATTGTCGGTCAGCACGGTCACGGTGCCGTGCTTCAGCCCGGTTTCTATGATACGCATACCGCTGAATACCTGCTCGGTTTCCTCCGGCAGCGCAGAGGTGGTCACGTCGAAATCATGCGGCGTGAACCCCATTAGGCTGTCCCGCACGCACCCGCCGACGACGTAGGCTTCAAAGCCGGCGCTTTCAAGCATGTTGAGGAGATCTTGTATTTGTTTTGGTATTTGCATGTTCATTGTTTAATAAGGAAGATATGTGCTGTCGTCCAGCATAGCGTCAAAGTGACGGCGATATCTTTGCGGGATTATTATATCCGAAAAGTAACCAATGTCAGACAAAACTCGTGAAATAGCGGATATTCCGTCGTTGTAAAACCTCTTTATCCGACGCTGGCGGTCTGTTATCCCATGATAATCATGCGGACACACAAATGTCCATTCCGCTGTTTTGTCGTCTACCACTATTCTAAAATACCTGTCGATATCTGTCTGCTTTACTCCGAAATGAGCCAGCAGGATATGGTGTTCAAAGCTGTCCTCGTTATGTGACATCAGCGCAGTTTCTCCGTCAAATGATATGGCTATTATAAGCGGTTCTTTCCTTGCAATATAACCGTTGACCGTTGCCTCGTCCGGGTATTTCATGTATGTCATAGTAAGCTCCTTTCAAGGTCACTCGTCAGATGTATCGTCATTCTTTTTCAGCCGTATCCTGCTCATATTCCGTATTCTTGAATAAATAAACGCCAGCGCCACTAGTGCCAGCTCCGGGATAGTCTGCCAGAGCCTTGACACCACGGAGACCACCATAGCGTCACTCTGGGGCATTATCATGCACAGTCCCGCGACGATTATGCCCTCTCTTACACCAAGACCGGAGGGCGCGAATATCGCCAGAATGCCCATTATCGCCGAAACGCCCCATATACCTGCGCAGAACAGGAGCTGCGACATTTCCACCGCCGGGTAGATAGATTTCGTCAGAATAAAGAAGCCCACGCCAACGATCAGCCAGTTGCCGATGAACAGAAGCACTACCTTTAACATCTGGGAGTACTTCATAGGTATCTGGAGATCCTTCTTGAACAGCTTGCCGATAAGCCGCAGCACCCAGTTGATTATTTTCGGGTGGATACATACGAAGAACACTACGATTAGTGCCAGTGTGAGCCACTTGTAGTTCTCCAGCAGCTCGTTCGGGAAGAACAGCAGCGACACTATGAACAGCATAGCCGCGCCCAGCAGCGTGCAGACGTTCTCAATGAAGAAGCACACCGTCACCTTAGACAGCGGAGCGTCCTCCTCTTTATAGTATGTCAGCCGTGCCGCCAGCATAAACACCTTGCCGGGGATATATTTCCCCAAGATAGAGTAAAGATAGCTGGTCACCGCCTTTTCGTAGGAGATAGCGCAGCCGTTCAGCTTCGTGATGTAGTGCCACAGCGACGCCAGCGTGATCTTATACACGAAATAGAACAGCATGGAGAACACGAATATCCCCATGTCCACGTTCATTATCTTCTCGGAGAACTCGTCCCAGTTCTTCCAGAAGTACCACACCAGAAAGACCACTACCAGCACGCCGAAGGTTATTTTCAGCGCTTTGAGTATCTTTTTCTTATCCAGCTTGTTTTTCATTCCTATCTCCTATTAGAAGCTCAGCAGCACTCTTATAAAGCACATGTAATAGTAAACCAACCATGTCGGCAGTTTTTCAAGGGTCTTGAGCTTGTTTTTGCTGAATTCCATGTTGTGCCAGCCCAGCTTGAACGCCAGCCTGTGATTCCACCTGCACTTGCCGGAGGTATCCAAAGCCAGATTCTTGCCCTGTTTGCTGAACATCTCCTGCTTCGCCTTAGCGCAGTTGAACTTGAACACCAGCGCCCGCTTCTGGCTGCGGAGCATTTTACTGTCGTCTATCCTTGAAGCGACGATAGACCCTGCCTTCACGGCGGAGTTGAACATAGCAAGCGCCTTTTCGCTGCGGATAACGCAGCTTGTGTGCTTTATGGGGTTCTTCTTCATCTCTTTCAGCCAGATATCGCCGAAGCTGATGTCCGCCTCGTTGCAGTAGTGATCCTGACAGACCATGCACGCCTCCCGGCTGAAAAAGTACGCGTTCTTGTAGGCGCATATCGTCTTGGGGTAGCTGAGGGTCTTTTCGCTGCCGTCCTCGTACTGCACGGTGGAAAGCCCTCTCCAGTGACCGCGGCGGTAGTAAAGCCGCTTTGCCCCGTCAAGGGAGATCTTCTTCTTTCTGAGCGGCACAAGCGTTGCGTTCTCGTCGTGACTGCCGCTGCAATACAGCCCCAGCTTCAGCACGATCTTTTCTTTCAGCGCGGGGTTCTTTTCCAGCATTGCATTAAACGCCCTCATCTGGCAGGGAACAAGCACCACCGCCAGCTTCCCGCTGAATTCCTCCAGCATTTTGACGTGCTTCATCAGCGGCATGTACATGTACACCGAGGAGGAGCTTTCCATAAGCTGCTCCTTTGTGGTGGCGATAAAGGTCTTGTAGCCCAGCTTACCGCCGGAGATCTCGCTTCTCGTCACCCACGCGCCGTCTATCTGTCCGGTTTCAAGCAGGTGACACAGCAGCGCCGTCACCATACCGCCGGAAGCGGAGTTTGCGCGGATATTTTCGTCCGCGGAGTATCCCATGCGGCAGGCGATATGCTCGCCCATGTACTTCTCCGGGTCGTTGAAATCCAGCAGCTTCACCTTTTTCGGCTTGGCGTAGACCTTGTCTATCTCCTCGCTTATGAAGCGTATGTTATCCCGGGAGCTTTCAAGCACCTGCGGCAGATTTTGGGCGATCTTCTCCCGGATATTCTGGCTTTCCTTGATGAAGCCCATGAACTTTATCTTGAGGGCGTCCAGATCCAGCGCTGAGAAATCCACCGCGTACTCGCCCAGCCCGAACATATCAAGGACTTCCTTGTACTTGTGGCTCCAGCCGATAAGAAGCACCGGAACGCACTTCTCCAGAGCGCCTATCATTGCGTGGAAGCGGGACGCCACCAGCACCTCACACCGCGCCAGAAGCTCCCGGATCTCCTCCGGAGCCATTTCCCGCGGCTCCCACATTACTTTGGTCTTGTCCCGGACCGCGTTGTATACCTCGGTGCATATGATCAAGTCGTTGTTGCGGGGTTTTTCGCTGCCCTCACGGGCGGCGTTAGCTATCAGCAGGACGTTGTAATCCTGCTCGTTCAGCCAGTTGATGAACTGCACCATGCAGCCCCGGTAATCTCTGCCCAGTTTCTCGCACTTTCCCTGCACCACGCTGCTTATCGACAGCGCAACAACTCTTTTGCGGAAAAACGCACTGTCACTGCACTGCGCTTCTACCTTTTCCGCCCAGAACTCGCTGTCCGGCATGGAGAACGCGCCGTCCGCGCAGAGCTTCACGTTTTCGGTCACGCCTATACCTGCAAGGTTTTCCTGCGTGATCTTTCCGCGGGCGCAAATCAGCTTTATCTTCGGCAGTATCCACTTGGCAAGGAACCGGTTCCAGCCGTTTTTGAACGTTCCAAGCGCCTGTGAGTACTTCACCACCGGCACGCCGCACAGCATAGGCACTGCGGCGCACACGAACGCGTAGGTGTTCATAACGAACCCGCGGCTGTCCACGAAAGAGATACCCGCCTCGTCGATCACGATATCGCACTGAGAGTACGCTTTGATTATCTTGCACATTTCCAGCAGCTTCTTAAACGGTGGGATATACCGCAGAAAGCTGTACAGAATCGCCAGCGGGAACGCAATGAACAGCAGGCGCTCCGGCTTGGCGTTCACCACTTTGATGAAGTCGTATTTCTCAGGCATTTCGGCTATGAGCTTTCTGTCGGCTTTGGGGTATGTAGACATAAGGAATATGTTCAGCTTTTCGCCGTAGCGCTCCTTTAGCTGCTTTATGGAGCTTTGGAGCATTGCCGCTGCGCCCTTGTTTCCGCTGAAACAAGCGGCGGTTATCGCTATATTTATGGGTTTCATTTGTTCGCTTCCCTCTCGTTTATTTTCAGATAAAATTGGACATAAAAATACAATTATATTGTATCACATAAGAGGGATTTTGTCAAAAGAAATATTTGTGAAAACCGCGTTTCTGAGTGGATTTGCAGAAAAAACAGCAAGACGCAGAAAATCGGCGCACTGTCAAGTGCGCCGATTGGGGTTTGGTATTTGTGACGTAAATTGTAATTTATAGGAGTGCCTATGACCCAGTGGTACGTTAGATTTATCGTGTGGACGGTTGCTGTTTGGAGCAAACAGATTAAAACTGTTTTCGCACGGGACT
>CAMCFA010000040.1 GCA_945873955.1 uncultured Clostridia bacterium
ACGCACTTCGGCGAGAGAGTAACGCGCCGTTTGTGCGCCGTTAAATTACAATTTAAATTAAAACCACACCGCCCGGTAGTTCCCACATGTGCAAAACCGCAGTTTGTTGAAAATTACTATATTTTGCCCTCGTTTTTCGGTTTTTAAGTAAAAATCCGCGTCAAAAAAAAATGATAACGATTTCAGCCCTTGTAATTCTTTGCTTAATATAGTATACTGAATTAGACGGTGTTTTCTTGTCCGCAGGGAGTGGCATTAACAAAAAATGTCAGCGGACATAAAACCGTAATACAATCTGCGAGGGAGATGTTCCCTCGGCTCTTAAAAGAGCAAGCAAGGAAGGAAGGTCATAAATGAAATTCGGTTATTTTGACGACGCAAACCGTGAGTACGTCATAACTTCTCCCCGCACACCCTACCCGTGGATAAACTACCTCGGAACACAGGGCTTCTTCTCTCTGATATCCAATACCGCAGGCGGTTACAGCTTCTACAAGGACGCTCGTCTGCGCCGTATTACCCGCTACCGCTACAACAACGTCCCCGTGGACATGGGCGGCAGATATTTCTACATCAAGGACGGCGACACCGTGTGGAATCCCGGCTGGTCGCCTGTAAAGACCGAGCTTGACAGCTACGAGTGCCGCCACGGTATGGGCTACACCATTATCACCGGCTCTAAGAACGGCGTCAAGGCTTCCGTGAAGTTCTTCGTTCCGCAGGACTTCAACGGCGAGATCCAGAAGGTAACTATCACCAACGAGAGCAAGGAGAAGAAGAGCCTCAAGCTGTTCAGCTTCGTTGAGTGGTGCCTGTGGGACGCTAACGACGATACCACTAACTTCCAGAGAAACTACAACACCGGCGAGGTAGAGATACTCGGTTCGACTATCTACCACAAGACCGAGTACAAGGAGCGCCGCGACCACTTCGCATTCTATACCGTAAACGCGCCCATTCAGGGCTTCGATACCGACCGCGAGACCTTCATTGGTCTGTATAACGGCTTCGACAAGCCCGCGGCTGTTTTCGAGGACGGCAAAGCTAGAAACTCCGTAGCAGACGGCTGGAGCCCCATTGCTTCCCACTATATCGAAATGGAGCTTGAACCCGGCGAGAGCAAGGATCTGGTATTCTGTCTGGGTTACGTTGAAATGCCTGCCGACGAGAAGTTCGACCCGAACGGCGCAGTAGAGGGCTTAAAGGCAAGCTACACCGTAGACGGCAACGGCAATCCCAAGCCCGCAATGAACATCATCAACAAGAAGAAGGCTCTTGAGATGATGTCCATGTGCGACACCGCTGAAAAGGCTGACAAGCTGTTCGATACCCTCAAGGCTTACTGGGATAAGCTGCTCACGCAGTATCACGTTGACTCCCCGGACGACAAGCTGAACAGAATGGTTAACATCTGGAATCAGTATCAGTGCATGGTAACGTTCAACATGAGCCGTTCTGCTTCCTACTTCGAGAGCGGAATCGGCAGAGGAATGGGCTTCCGTGACTCTAACCAAGACCTGCTGGGCTTCGTTCACCAGATCCCCGAAAGAGCAAGAGAAAGACTTATCGACCTCGCAGCCACCATGCTGGAGGACGGCGGCGCTTACCACCAGTACCAGCCGCTCACCAAGAAGGGCAACCACGAGCTTGGCTCTAACTTCAACGACGACCCGCTGTGGATGATACTCGCTGTGGCTCAGTACATAAAGGAAACCGGCGACGTTTCTATCCTCGACGAGAAGGTACCCTACGAGAACCGCGATGAGCTTGCTGACACCATGCTCGACCACATGAAGCGCGCATTCAACCACGTTGTAAACAAGGTTGGTCCTCACGGTCTGCCGCTTATCGGACGTGCTGACTGGAACGACTGTCTGAACCTTTCCTGCTTCTCTGACAAGCCCGGTGAGTCCTTCCAGACCTACAACAACAAGGAAATGTTCACCGAGAAGCCTTTTTACAGCCAGACTGCCGAGTCTATCATGATCGCCGGCATGTTCTGCTTTATCGGTCCGGAGTACCCCGCTATGTGCCGTCTGAAGGGCGACGAGGCGGAGGCAAAGCGCGCCGAGGAAGCTATCGAAAAAATGCGCGAGCTTACTCTCCAGTACGGCTACGACGGCGAGTGGTTCCTGCGTGCATACGACCACAACGGCAACAAGGTCGGCTCTCACGAGTGCGAGGAGGGCAAGATATTCATCGAGCCGCAGGGCTGGTGCGTTCTTGCAGGACTCGGCAAGGACAAGGGCTGCGATATCAAGACCCTTGAATCTGTTGACAAGTACCTCAACTCCAAGCATGGTCTGGTGCTCAACAACCCCGCGTTCACCAAGTACTATATCCAGTACGGTGAGATCTCCACATATCCCGGCGGCTACAAGGAGAACGCCGGCGTATTCTGCCACAACAACGCGTGGATAATCTGCGCTGAGGCTGCGGTTGGACACGGCGACAAGGCTTACGAATATTACAGCAAGATCGCTCCCGCTTTCCGCGAGGACATCTCCGACCTGCACCGCACCGAGCCGTATGTTTACGCTCAGATGATCGCAGGTAAGGACGCAAAGCGCCACGGCGAGGCAAAGAATAGCTGGCTCACCGGTACCGCCGCTTGGAACTTCGTTGCGGTTTCCCAGTATATTCTCGGTGTAAAGCCCCAGTACAACGGTCTGAAGATAGACCCGTCCATTCCCGCTGAGTGGGACGGCTTCAAGGTTTCCAGACTGTTCAGAGGCGCTACCTACAACGTGACCGTAAAGAACCCGAACCACGTTTCTGCTGGCGTAAAGAGCATGACCGTAGACGGCAAGCCCGTTGACGGAAATGTTATCCCAGCAATGGACGGCGGCGTTCATGAGGTCGAGGTAGTTCTCGGCTGATCATAGCTGAATAGGAATGAGCGCCGGAGAATAATATCTCCGGCGCTTTTTTGAGAGGTAAAGAATGTTCCGTGGAAATATCCTGCTTATCGACCGTTTCAACGGCATGAACACGCTTATAACCGGGTATCTTACCGCGTCGGGATTTCAAGTGCAATGTATGCGCTCCCCCGGCGAGATAAACGACCAGACGCTCGCCACCGTTCATCTGGCGCTGCTGGATATCGACACTGCGGGAGAACATCTCCACGACACGCTGGATCGGCTGAACTCCGCTGGCGTGCCGGTAATGGTGCTGACCTCCGAGCAGGACTATTCCGGCAGGCTGACGGCGCTGGAATTAGGCGCGGCGGACGTTATGAGCCGCCCGCTGGACATGGCGGAGCTGGTGGCAAGGTTACGTTCGGCGCAGTCCCGGACACTGCTTACCTCGCCATTCGGGGAGCGCCCCCTGGTGAGCTTCGGCGGGCTGACCGCGGATATCCGGAAATACAACGCCACTCTCGACGGCAAGCCGCTTGACCTCACCCCAAAGGAAACCGCGCTGCTTTATCTGCTTATCGGCAGCCCGGACAGAGTTTTCAGCCGGGAGGAGCTTTCAAGGCAGCTAGGCAGCTCCGGGAGCTGCACTGACCGCACCGTGAATATGTACATCAGCCGCTTGAAAAAGGCGATAGGACGGTATGCGGATAATATAGTTTCGATACGGTCGGTGGGGTATAAGTTCACAGACATGGAGAAATAAATGAAAGGCTGTTGCGCAGAGCGACAGCCTTCTTTGATAAATTGTAATTTATAGGAGTGCCTATGACCCAGTGGTACGTTAGATTTAACGTGTGGACGGTTGCTGTTTGGAGCAAACAGATTAAAACTGTTTTCGCACGGGACTGAGGAGTACACCCTTCGGGGAAAAGGGGGGAGATAGAAAATCCGGCAAAAACCGGGACTCCCCCCTTTTCCCCTACGGGTTTCTCCTCAGACTTCTCTTCCCCTCTCCCTTTTTTCCCCCTCCCCGGTTTTTCACGGATTCAAAGGGAAAGGGGCAAGAAACAAGTAAAAAGGGTTCTGCCGTCGCCTTAGGTCACTTCACTGATATCACGCACTTCGGCGAGAGAGTGACGCGCCATTTGTGCGCCGTTAAATTACAATTTACCGTCTAACGCTTCACTTCCGCCGCCATCGGCGTGAACCTCAGACCGCTGACGTTCTGCTCAACATCGGTATCCTTGAATCCAAGCCGATGATAAACCTCCACCGCATAGGGCGAGGAATTTACCGTCATACTATCGAACCGGCAGTCCGCAAGGACGGCATTGAACAGCTCGCGCCCGATACCACGCCGCTGAAACTCCCTGTCCACGAAAAACAGCGCGATATGCCCGCCGAAATTCCGGGTCGCTATCACCCCCGCCAGAACTCCGTCCACATAGCCTCCATAAACCGTCAGCATGGACAGATACCCGCTGTCGTTTATGCTCCTGCGGAATTCCTCGATTCCCTCCTGCGTGTAATCCGGGGCTTCAAATTCAAGAAAGACCCGCCACACTAATTCGAGGGCGGGTTTGTATTCCTCCGGGGTGAGTTTCTTGATAATCACGAAAGCTCCTTTCTCAGAGCTGATATTCCATCTGAATATCGCACGGCTCATTCTCGGAGATCTCTTGGTTGATTTCCTCCGCCTCCACGCAGCCAAGACTGCGGTAGGCTGACTGGCTCTCCTTTGAGGAATGTGCGGATATATACAGCTTTTTTGCTCCCGTCCTCCGCGCCTCCTCGCAGGCAAGCCGGAACAGCTCCCTGCCGATACCCATTCTCCGAAACGGCTCTGATACATGAAACAAAATAAGCTCGATATACTGCCCCTCGCTGCCAAGGAGCTTACCGGACACACAGATATAGCCCACCGTCCTGCCGTCACAGAAAGCACCGAACGCGAAGCCATGGTCTTTTATGCAGGAAAGGATCTCCCCTGCAACGCTCCTGCGTTTGTCAATATCCCAGTCCTCAACAAAGCTGACCGGCACAAGCACAAGCCTGCCGTCCACCCTGCGCCAACATTCCGTGACCTCCTGATGACGTACAAAATCATCTAATGAGTCCACGCGGAAATTCTGATCTGTTAGTTTCTGATATGATATCCCGTTCATTAATTCTCCCGTATTTATTATCTGTTTTTTCTCAGTTCTCTGTAAAGCCGCCCGACAGGCAGCCCCATAACGTTGTAGTAGTCCCCCTCGATACGCTTCACCAGCAGAGCGCCGCGCCCTTGAATCCCGTAAGCTCCCGCCTTGTCCATAGGATCGCCGCTATCAATGTAGCTTTGTATCTCCCCGTCGTTAAGCGGGTAGAATTCCACCAGCGTTTCTTCCGCAAAGGAAACAGTTTCCGCCCCGGAAATAATAGTCACCCCGGTGAATACACTGTGCTTCCTGCCGGACAGCTTGTGCAGCATTTCGGACGCGTTCTCCCGGTCGGCGGGCTTGCCAAGTATCTCGCCGTCAACGGCTACCACCGTGTCCGCGGCAATTATAGTATCCGGTATCTCCGGCATGTCCGGGAATCTCCGCCGCCGTATCTCCTCCGCTTTCTGCTTTGACAGAAGTATCACAGCGTCCCTCGGCAAAATACCCTCCGGCAAAAGCTCCTCCCCCTGCGCGGGGACGACCTCGAAATCCTCAGTGATAAGCCCCAGCAGCTCTCTGCGCCGCGGGGACTGGCTCGCAAGTATCATCACTTCTTGCCCTTTACAGTATGCTCTGGGGTGTAGGGGTGCTGCGGAGCGTAGATCTCGTTGTAGTTCTGTATGCACTGGCGAATGACCTCCACCGCCTGCTTCTGACCCATGACCTCGTTCACCGCGGTGGTCTTGCCCTCAAGCTGCTTGTATACTGAGAAGAAGTGGCGCATTTCCTCAAACAGGTGGCTGGGGAGCGCTTCAATGCCGCGGTACGCGTTGTAGGTGGGATCCTCAAACGGGATAGCAATTATCTTCTCGTCGTTCTTGCCGTTGTCCAGCATGGTTATTACGCCGATAGGATAGCACTGTACCAGCACCAGCGGGTCGATAGGCTCGTTGCAAAGCACAAGAACGTCCAGCGGGTCGCCGTCGTCCGCAAGCGTTCTGGGGATAAATCCGTAGTTCGCGGGGTAGTGAGTGGAGGTGTACAGTATTCTGTCCAGAATGATAAGCCCGGTCTGCTTGTCCAGCTCGTATTTCTTCTTGCTGCCCTTTTCGATCTCAATGACCGCGATAAAGTCGTTGGGAGTGATCCTGTCGGGATTGATGTCATGCCATATATTCATAATGGTGTATCTCCTTTATAATTTGGTGAATATATTATACTACTTATGACGCGATTTTTCAAGTGCCAAAATGCAGAAATTTGCGCTGAATACCGTCACTTAAACCGGCGCTTCAACATATTATGATATAGGATCGGAGCATAAGGCGGTTAAGCTGTTACGGAGGTGCAGAGCATGGAAGATTATCTGTTTCTAGGCGGCGACAGGCGCATAATCTATGCGGCGGAGCTTATTTCCCGAAGCGGCGCAATAAGCGCTGTCGGTCTGGGCGAGGATTTTCCGCCGCCGGAGGGCAAATATTCCCGAATAGTGCTGCCGCTGCCATTTTCCCGTGACGGTGAGAACATCAACGCGCCGTTAGCCGACAGCCCGCTGCCGCTCAGTCTGGTCGCTGAATACGCACAACGCGGCGGCACGGTCTATTCCGGCGGCAGCTCCGAAACGCTGGAGCGTCTGTGCAGTGAGAATGACCTCCGTCTGGTGAACTACTTCGCCGGTGAGGAGCTGACCCTCAAAAACGCGCTTCTTACCGCAGAGGGAGCAGTGTCCCTGCTGATAAGCAGCTCGGACGACGCGTTGTTCAACTCCAGCGCCGTGATAACCGGCTACGGCAGGATAGCGTGTTACCTCGCGCGGCTGCTGCGGGAATTCCGCTGCCGCGTTACTATCGCCGCCCGCAGCCCTGTCCAGCGGGAACGCGCCATTCTTGACGGATTCTGTGCGCTGCCTGCTTCGCTGGCGGGACTTGCGGCGGAAAGCGCCGATTTCATAATAAACACCGTTCCGGCGGAGCTGTTCAGCGCAGAGTGTTTCGGCAGAATAAGAAAAACTGCGCTGTATATGGAGCTTGCCACCAAGCCTGCGCAGCCTGAGCGCTCCCTGGCGGAAGCCGCCGGGATAAAATACGTCATGGCGGCAGGGCTGCCGGGGAAATTCTCCCCCCGGACTGCCGGAGAAGCTATCGCGCAGGCGATAATAACGGCGAGCTGACCCGCCGCAGTGCCGCAGTAACTTCACTGCGGACGACAACGAAAGGAGGACTCCGCCCGTAAGTTGGGCGGTAACGATATATGACCGACATTTCAAAGCTCGCCGGGCTGAAGGTCGGTGCGGCGGTGTGCGGTTCGTTCTGCACGTTTTCGAGGGTGTTCCGGGTGCTGTCGGAGCTGGTCGCGGCGGGCTGCGACGTCACCCCGATCATGTCCCAGTGCGCCTACACCACCGACACCCGCTTTGGCAGGGCGCAGGAGCATGCCGCGAAGCTGTTCGACATCACCGGAAAGACAGTCCTGCATGAGATCACCACCACCGAACCGATAGGTCCCAAAAAGATGTTCGACGTGCTGCTGGTAGCGCCTTGCACCGGGAACACTCTGGCGAAACTCGCTGCGGGGATAGTGGATACACCTGTAATCACCTAAATAATACTAAAAATATATAATGATGTATAACAGATAATTTCAGGAGGACAATGTTTTTACAAAGCCCTCCTGATTGTTATATGTCACTTTTTTAGTACCACAAAGTCACCGCAGTATTAAATGATATTGTTATCGAAAAAGCTGATAAGATTATCCATAACTCCCGAAGCCGCCTGTATACTGCTAATCATAAGATATTCGGAATTAAACTCCGAATAATCAATATTGTAGCCTGCGTTTTGAATAAGCTGCATAAAGAAAACACGCTGTGTACGTCCATTACCCTCACGGAACGGGTGGAGCATATTTATAGTGTTATATAAATCGGCGATTTCAGCCACAAATTTCGCTTTTGGCAAACCGACAAAGTAATTCAGTTTCTTTAATCTGCCGAATATTTTGCCGCCAAGCTCCTCTATTCTTTCGGGAGCAGTAAACGCCGTTGATGTTTTGGATAGGTTTATGGTTCTTACACTTCCCGCCCACTCATAAAGCTCAGAAAAAAGCTCATAATGAATTGCTTTATAATCTCCAAAATCAAAATCGGGCTTTAACGGTTTACTAATAAGCATAGCCGCTATGGTGCTTGTAATGAAGCTCTCATTTTCCTTTAAAACCTTTTCGTCCGTTATGCCGAGTTTGTTTATCAGAACGGTAGTATTCGGATAACAGTCCTTATCGGTTACTTCAAGTGAATACCCCATAATGCCACCTTACTTATATTTCTTGTTAAGCACATCAATAGCTTCTTTGAGGGTGATTTCGTTTTTAAGGACCTTTTTCATCAGCTCACGCTGTTCTTCTGTGACAACGAAGCCTTCCATTTCCGTAGAAACGATAGCATTTTTCATTGCACGTTCAAGGGTCATTGTCTGTTCAGCCATAATTTCCTCCGTATTTATTGTTTTCTTAATTATAGCATATTATCTGCGTAAAATCAAGACACATTGCATTACCGAGAACAAACACATCTTACAAGCAGGAGAACAGCGATTGTCACAAAGCTCTCCTGCCTGTTATATGTCACTTTTTCAGTACCACAAAGTCGCCGTTTTCATCTCTGGTGAGGAAACCATCACTGAACAGGTACTTTAATCTTGCGGAAACCTCCGATTTTGTCGCTTCAATTGCCTTTGCGATTTTGGGATATGTCGCTCTCGGTTCGTTTGCGACATACTCCAAAATCTGTTCCTTTTGCCTTGCTACTCTATCCTTTAACGCTCTGTTTCCGTTATACGATACAACGGATATAAACTCATCTTCCTGTTCGTCAGGCTGTTCAATACCGTTAAGCTGAAGCAGTCCGAGAACCCTGTACTTGTTCCAGTAAACCTTTAGTGTCCCGTCACCTATCACCTCAATGCAGTCAATCATATCAAGATTATTTACTGCTTTCGCCCTGTCGATTATGTCGGTATCGCTAAGAGTTTTTCTTATCATTTCCAAGCGTTCCTGATTTTCTATCAGACTGCCCTGTGTGGCTTCTATGCGGATAATTTCCTGCTGGAGCTTTTCGATATCTTTCACAAGCCTGTCGTTGAATATTTTGAAGTCGTCCTTGTTTATGGTTTCGTCCATCAATCTTTCAAATAATTTTTCCTTTTTCCGTTCCAGTTTACCGATTTCCTTTTTCAAGTCCTCAAGACTTCCTATTCCCGCATTCTCCTCTAAGGCTCGTTTCACAATACTCAGCATATTTACTACAATATCCTCTTTTTTGGCTTGCAGCTTCCCGAGATAGGCGCTTGCGCACTCCTCAATGAGCGCATAAGCCTTTTCTTCGTCTAAACACTCATTGTCACAGCTTAACCCCTCTATGCCTTTTGGATTTCTGTAAGCCCTTATGCACTTCCAGTAAGCTACCTTGCCGACTGCCTGCCCCTTTATGCGCTTGTCGTACATCATACGGTGATACATACTTCCGCACTTGCCACACTTGATTTTTCCACTAAGAGGATATTTGTGGGGAATAAAGCTGTTGCTCTCGGCTTTTCTGCTTTCCAAAATCGCCTGTACAGCCTGCCAGTCCTCTTTGCTGATAATAGCGGGTATTGCATTATCTACCGTTATCCACTCGTCTTTATCCACCTTTTCACGCTTCTTGGTGTTGAAATTCATCTGGTCTTTGTGCATTACAACCGTCCCGTACAGTCGGGGAGAGGTCAGAATGTTCTTGATAACGGTACTGTCCATTTTTTCGCCGTTGCTGTTCCTCAAACCCTCCCGCCACAGTATCTGGCTGATTTTATACACGCTGTAACCCTCTTTGACAAGCTCCACAGCCCGCTTTATGTAGTACGCTTCGTCCTCGTTTATCTCGTAGGTTTTCATATCGATTTTTTTCCAGCCGAACGGGGTATTTGAGAAGTTCCACCCCGACTGCTTTTTGTAGCGTACCTGATGAGCGTTTCGGATTTTCCTTGACAGCTCATAGGAAAACTGCTCGTTCATGGCGCTTAAGAACATATACATCAGATAACAGCTTTCCCGCTCAAAGAAACGTCCGTCTATGTATGTGTACAGGTACAGATTGTTTTTCATCAGAATGTCGAGGAAATTAAACCAATCCTTAACATTACGCATAAGGCGGTCAAGGCTCTTAATCATAATGATGTCAAACTTGCCCTTTTGCATATCCTCCAGCATTCGCAGATACTCTGTTCTTGCTTCGGAGGTAGTGCCGCTTTTCAGCTCAACATACTGCTCAACCACAATCCAGCCCTTGTCCCGTGCTATTGAAAGACTCTGTTCAGCCTGTGACTCCAGGCTGTCCTCTTGTTTGTCTGACGAACAGCGGTTGTAAATTGCGACCCTGTTCTCGTTTTCCTTTGGATAAACACCGCCAAAGGGGCTTATTCCGAACATTTCTCATCTTTCCTTTCATACTTTAGTTTGCCGCCGTATTCGCTCTGAATGAGCCTGCCGATACGCTTGAACTCGCTGTCGGATATCAGCCTTTGCTCCCTCAGAAGCTCTGCTATCAGTTCATACAGTTTCTTTTCCATAACATACGGATAACAGCCGAAAATCCAACATAGATTTAGCAAAATATGGAAATATATTGCAAACCCATTCTAATGCTGGGTCACACCGATTTCAACCACTTGGGAATGAAAATTGGGTGAAATAATTTTCGACCTTATCCCTTATACCCCCTCTCGGATTTGTCAGAATTTTACACTTATTTCCGAATTACAAAAACCTGTTTTTTATATTTCACTAGATAATATTCCAATGCATATTGCATTAGACGTCACATTTTTGCGGAATGCTGTGCTACCTAATGCAATGCATACGGTCAAACAGAAAAAACTCTGTTCAGTCGGAATATTACAGGGGATTACCCCTGTCCTTTACTTTTGGGGAGTTTGGTTATTATCTGTGGAATGCTTGTTGGCTGGCTTATCAGCTTTTTTCTTACTGCCTTTCTTGGGTACGTTAGGCTTTGGCTTAGCCGTTTCTAGCCTCGGAAACAGGTTATCGTACCTAACGGGATAGGAAAAGGCTGTTATCTCCATATCAAGCGGCTGATATCCTGCAGGAACAAAAGTATATTGATTGTCGAAATCAACGATAACATCTTTTGTACCATTGATTTCTTGAATAAACCCTACACGCTTTTTTGTGGAATAAATCTCCTCCAACGTGTACTGCTTAACGTCGTTGTCTATTTTCTTGAACTTCTGTTTGTCAGTTACTCGACCCGAGGAAACGACAATCTTGCCTTTAGCGTTCCGTGAAGCAAGATACCCTTTGATACCACGCTTGTCAGAGTCGTGATTGAACATATTTCTATTCATGTATCTGACACAATTGTTGAAATGTCTTTCTGAAAGTACCTCTGAAAAATATACCCGTCCGTTTTGCCATAGGTTTTCCAGAATAATTCTTGCTTCTATGTAGTTGCCCGCGACAGGAAAGTTGCACATCATGTGATAATGCCAGTTGCCCATACCTTGCTTGTCGAATGTCGCAACATAACAAAATCCCTCATATCTTCGGTTAACACGCTTTATAAACTTGTTAAACTCTTTATGCGTCTGCTTGATATCCTTTAGGTCAATATCAGCGCACTTTTGCTTATCGAATGTCAGCCCAACGAGAACAGCATTCCCCACCGAAAAGCAGTTCCTGCATTTCTCTTTGATTGTTTTTGCTCTTTTCTTCATGCGGCGAATGTAATTCCCCTCGGCATTCGGGCTTGGTGTTCCGTCATCTCGCCTATTTCCTCTGCTGACAGGCACAGGGACGTTTGTCAACCGCTTCTTCACCACACTTCCCCTGTTGATTTCGTACTTGTCAATGTTCTTTAGTTCCGCTTTCATTTTGTAGCACTCCTTTGAAAATGTATTCATCAAAAAATGTTGATGTACAATCTATTAGAGGAATGCTGTTTTTTAGGTCGAGAACCCTTTTTCATAATGCTGTCGCTTCTTTGCCAATGCATAGCAAAACGGCTTGCAGTTCATGTCAGCCCATAAATGGCTTCACAAAAAATTTCATCAGATTATCACACAATGCACAAAACAATAACCCCTCGTCGCTTTTCAGCTTTCCGAGGGGCTTTATACTATTTCTTGTATTAAATATAATGTATAAATCTGTCCGCACCAATTTTTATTTGGAAGAAAATGGGGGGATAAAAAATCCTCACCATTGCCGATGAGGTCTATTGAACAATAACCGCTATATTACATATTCTCCCATGTGCCTAAAAACGTCAATTCTCATATTGCCGCCTTTCTCCTATTCTCCCAAATGACACATCATCAATCCCTTTTGTGTTCTCCGTTAAAATCCATATTTATCAACTTTTTGCAAGCCAATGTGTTTATGATTGAAATTTGATGTATAATGATTTTTCGACATTTTTCTTGTGTTAGATAGGGAAATGCTAAACTAAAAGAACCTATCTGGTGTGATAGGGTTCTTAGCTTACTTCTTTGTATAAACATCAACTTTTGTGATTGATTTAGAATTTCGTATTGTATATTCTATTACATTGAACTGCTTATTTAATTCTCTCCAGTAAACTACTCTTTCCTTTCTAGCTGCCTTATCTTTTGACATTGTAAACTCATCATAGTATTCTCCACTATCTAAGTTTATCCCAAATCTAACTATCTGCTTGTTGTCTATATTTATGTTTTCAACTGCTTTATATGCAATTTCAATTTTTTCATATAGCTTTATTGGATAATGAATTTTGCCTTTAATCATGTTACTTGCTGTTATTGGGTCTGTTACACAATATAAGTAGATTGAATGACCATCATGAAATCTTGGCAGTATCATATCTTCACTGTAACTACCTTTCTCAACAATATGTAGGTAACCGTCAGTACTCTCTGCTAACTCTAGGTTATCCTCTTTTCCTAGTGTATCACAAAATTCTTCAACTGTCAAATTTATGTCTTTCATTTTTATCTTTCCTTTCAAATTTATTTTTGAATATTGTGAGTGTTATGCTAAACTAAAAGAACCCTATCTGATTATCTGAATATTTCAGTACTCAATTTTTGCTCCTTTTGACCTATTACATCTCCAACACAATGTTTGTAGATTACTTTCTTCTGTTAATCCTCCATTTGCAATAGGTATTATATGGTCTATCTCTAACAATAGATGTGGCTCTTGCCTTATAGAAATTCCGCATTTACAACATGTATAATTATCTCTTTCTTTAATATACTCTCTCAATCTAGGTGTCATTAATTGACGCTGATATTTTGCACTCCTTGTAACATTTATTTTATTATAAATGTACTCTATAAAGCTTGAGATTGTATCTACGTCAAATTCAATAGTGCAACTTTGACCACTATTTCCACCTGCGCTTATATACCTAAAAGTGTATGACATAATATATTCTCTACTTATATTTACTTTCCTAAAATTTAGCTTATATTCAAGTTGCTTGCTATCATATTTCCTTATAAAATATGGAATATCCTCTTTATGTGACTCTATTAAGTCATTGTACTTCATTTGTAACAATACAATGCCTTGTTCGATTGAACTGTAGTCATTAAGCATATTCTCAAAATACTCTATTGTTTCCTCATCTGCCTGTATATTAAAATATTTGCATATATACTTAAATGGGTGCTCCCTTGCGTTTTTGAATACTGATAAACTACAATCATACACATGCTCGTTATTATTATAACTGTCTATATGCTCTCGTGCAAAATTCCAATTTCCTATGTTTTTATTCAGAATTATAGGAGTATTGTCATACTCCATATTGTCTATATACTTGTTTTTTAATGTTTCAATGTATGCATTTAACTCGTTACAATCGTTTACAAAGACAGAAATATTTTTCTTTATGCTATTAAATTTATCTGACTTATAATAGACTGATTTATAAATCGACCATGATATCTTAATAATTGATTTAACAAAAACTACAGCACAAGCAATTACAATTATTGATAAAACACATATTACAATTATATTAAATACTTCAGCTGCTGCTATTACTTCTACTAAAAACAATAAAAACTTTAGCATTACTCTATATCCCCTATATTACAATTTTTGAATATTGTGAGTGTTATGCTAAACTAAAAGAACCCTACCTTTTCTGATAGGGTCCTTTTAGTCTTATGGTTTGAAGGTTGTTCCTCTGGATGTCATTAGTGCCAATTATCAGGTTCTTCTGGTATAAGACCACTGTCCATTGCATCTTCAAGTGTTATTCCTGTTACAACTTCCATGCTTAAACCTGGCTTGCCATCTACCCAGTCTTGGATACTGTAATAGTAATTTCCGTTTATGTAAACAAACTTACCACCTTTTGCTTCTTCCCAACTTACTACTTCCGCTCTCTTACCAGAGGGTCTTACTATATTATCTGGGATTGGGTCTCCCCATTTGATGCTGCTGTAATCTTTTGCTGGGGTGGTTTCTGCGGGCTTGTCGGGCTTTACTACTGTTGGCTTCGCATCTTCCGTTTTATCACCATTTCCTGTGATTGCGTTAGGGGTATCATCACCATTAACATAAACTATATCCTCTGCCGCTGAACCATTGCTTGGTACGGTTTCTGTCTGTGCAGGTGTTGTGGGTTCCTGAAGTGCTATCTTTATGTATGCCAGATAAACTTCATTCGCTGCGTCAACTTCTTCCATTCCACCTATTCTGTACTGAATATACTCTGTAATAAAGGTTTCTTCATCACAGGTTACTCTGTCTTTGTATTCATTATACCAATGCTCACCCTCTTCACGAAGTGCCGCTTCATCAATGCCTGCGGTTTCTTCTGTTGCTGGGTTTAAGGTCTTAATGGTATCAACAGTGATTTCAATTGCTTCGGTCTTGGTTACTGGTTCGTCCCAGCGTGTTTCTGAGGAAATAATTGAAAGGTCACTTGCCATTGCAACTGCTTTATAAAGACTGGTCTGTAAACCACCATCTGGGTTACTCAACATAAACTCTAAGCTTAATGCTGAACCATTGGTGTTGGTATAACCCTGCTTTGTGGATATATCTCCACCGTCCTTGCAGTCACTTAACTCAACCTTGCTTATATCATAAGCGTTGATTGCGTCTACCCCGTAAACTTCATTCATTACCATGTAAATGAATTCCGCTCTTGTCATTGACTTTGTGAAATTATCCTTAGTCAAGCTGCTATCATTGGTATTGACATAACACTTATCATTCATCGCTGCTGCGAAATCAGTGTATGCTGTTTCACCAACTGACTCTGTAAACTTGCTGTTAGACTTTGGCACTCCATCTTCTGTAACAGGGGTTACTGCTCTCATTACAAGAGCCATTGCCTGTGCTCTGGTTAAAGACTGACTTCCGTTAAACTCTGTGGCTTCTTCACCATCTTCTTCAGGAAGTAAATCCCAGTAGCAATTAAATATTGCTGCAAGTGCCTCATCTTCTTCAATGTCTGCAAATGTGTCGTATGCTCCGGCTAATATTGCTGGCATGTTATCCTCGTTATTAAGGATTTCAATAAAGCCCTTGTTTCTCAGTGCATTGTACAAAGTGTTATTGATTTCATGCTCACCATCAAGATTGATGTAAATTGAACCAACCCCACCTGTAATACCAAATACACCGTTTATTTCCGTTCTGATAGAATTGTAGCTAGTCTGTCTACCGAGGTAAATCCAACGAAGAGGTGAGACTTCTGATTTGACATTGACTTCCGCTGTTTCAATGGTTTCCGCTTCATTCACAGGCTCACTGGTAGCAACTTCATTGACCTCACTCGGTGTCTGTTCTGCACAACCAGAAAGCTGACTGGCTACCATAACAATTGCTAAAATGCCTATTAGAATTTTTTTCATCTTCATACACTTTACCTCTCACCTATTTTTCTCCATTATAACGCTAAAAGAAACATTTGTCAACAGAAAAACACCAAATAATAGTCAACAAAAAACCACACCTCATTTTTTCATAAGGTGTGGTTTTGATTTATGTAAACGTGCGGAAGATTACTTTCTATCCCCCGAACTGTTCAGAATGGACTTACATAGGCTCTTGTACAGTTCCAAAGCAACCGCCCTGTCCTGGCTTAGTTTTTTGAGTTCCCTGTTAATCAGGGTGTTTGCCCGCTCTATGATACGAACACTGGCTTCAAAGTCCTTGTTGTCCTCTATCAGCTTTGCAAGGTCTGCCGCCTTGCTGTTGACAATTATTCTGATATCGAAATCAGCGGTTTTATCGTCAAAGGAAAGTTCCTCATTTCCGTTAAACAGCTTTATATCTGTCTTTTCCGTTATGTATTCGTAGTTGATGAGAACATCAACATTCTCACAGCTAAAATCCTTTCCGTCTACCGTTAACCTAATCACAATCATTTCCTCCTCAAAAATCCAATTGCTCCTTGACATATCTCCTGTGCCTGTATTGCAGGGTGGATATGGGTATTTTGGTCTTACACGAAAGAGCCGTCCAACTCATTGTCTTTTTCAGATTATACAGTTCCTCGTCGGAATACAGGTGGACTGTTTGCGCGCTTAACTTGTTCAGTTCCTGTAAATCTTTTTTCAGCTCACTAAGATTTTCTTTCAAATCCTTATGCACAGAAGAAAGCCTGTTGTCAGCGTTGATACTATTTTGTGAGATATACTGCACAATGCTGTTGCTGATTTTCAGATTGGCTTTCGATATCTGAATTATCATGTCCAACTTCTTCTGTAACTCTATGTCGCCATTCATCTTCATTCACCCCCTTATCAGAATTTACTATCCCGAAATTGATAAATCTTAATAGAAAAACCCTCGAAACACCCCCGAAAAACCCTCAAATCCACCCTTTTTCACCTTTACCCATATTCTAACCCTCTCAACCTTAACCACCCCTTAAAATCAATTCTGGACTCTCTGGAAACCATCTACTTGACTCTCTTATAATTACCGTTCGTTAGATAATCTAATAGTATTTCCTTGGCTTGGCTTTTCTTCATGTTGGAGCATTTCCTCACAAACTCTTTCAGATTATCGTCCTTGGCACTTACTCTGTATATGCCACCGGTTATTTTATATATTCTGCTAAACATTCCGTAATGTGTGCTATTTGCACCCCGCAAACACCATTCTGAATTATCTGGGTGTAAGTTTATTTTAATTCCAACTTTTTCTGCAAATATGAAATTGCCCGAGTTATCCATCACGTTACACACTAAATTTGGATTATCGAGACAAGGCGTATAATGACAAACAACTATGTCGTCACATATACGCACAAAGCGTTCTGCGCTAATCACGCCAACTTTTAAGAATAACTGAAGATGTTTATTAACGTTGTTCCTGTAAATGGCTTCCCGAACGTTTACAATATATGGAACTGTAATATTTGCCCCATCAGTAAATGTTACACTCATACAATCGAGGTTCTTTGTGATACTGGATATCGTTGCTAACAATCTTGCGGCAAGGGTGGTGTTTTCATCCATTATTGTTATTACCGCAGAAACCTTGCTACTGATACCTTTTGTGCAGTTATCGACACAACTAATTGTGATTTTCATTTGATTTTCCTCCTAGTTTTCGAAAAATATTTGTCCAGTGCACAGAAAAACTATGAACTGTCAAAATAGAAATGCATCGTTCCAAATCCAGTCATGCTCTTACCTCCATTTTTATAACTTGTCCTTTATACACCAATGCATATATACAAATACGCAAGCTATTTTGGAATGCTGTTACTCTTCTCAAAAAAGACGATTACATTTTTGGAAAGACCTCATTAAATATCATCTTTTTCCTATATATCACCTATACGTCTATTAACACGTCTATTATATTTGTATACCATGTCCTCACCCTAAATGAAATGTATATGTTTTTATCAACTAGTCCGTATAATGAATATCATTCCAGCCGTTTCAGAATATTGTAAACAGTAGGTCGGGTAACATTCAGCCTGCGTGCGGCTTCGGAAACCGTCATTGTTTTCCCTTTCACCTTACTGATTACTTCGTTCAGCAGAGTTTCATCAAATTCTTTCCTAGACCTACCCTTATAAACATTTTTCTGCTTGGCAATCTCAATGCCCTCACGCTGTCTTTCAAGCAATATTTCTCTCTCGTACTGATTTATAGATGAAATCAAGCCCAACATCAGCTTTCCTGTTGGGGTGGAGGTGTCAAAGCTTTCTTTCAGGGACACAAGCTTTACACCTTTGTTATTGAGTTTTTCGATAGTAATAAGCAGGTCTTTTGTGCTTCGGGAAAGCCTAGACCAATCGAGAACGTAAACCTCGTCACCCTCACGCACAAACTCCATCATCAGCTTGAATTGCTCCCGTTCGGTGTTCTTTCCCGATACCTTTTCGGTAAACCACTTGTCAATGTGACTTACCGCCTTACTTATGGCTTCAATCTGCCTGTCCTCGTTCTGCTCTGTGGTGCTTACCCGAACATAACCTATGTTCATACTCTTTTCCTCCTGTCGCTCTGTCAAAATAGCCTATACTTCAGATATACACTTTGCCGATAATACAAAACTGTAAAATTGAATTTGTTTCTTTTACAAATTTTATATTATTTGTTTACATATAAAAAAAGAGCCTTTTTACAGGCTCAATTTTACACTATAAATTCCGAAAAGCGATGTCACTCTGCTCCGCTGTTTCCCGAATGAGTTTGAATAATCTTCATGTGTAACAAAGCCGCCGCTCTAGCCGACTCCTGTTCATCATAACCCTCGTTTATCAGCTTGATAAAGCACTCTACATACTCATCTTCTTCGCAGAAAACATCATCTTTATAGGTTTCATAATACTGCTTTCCGATTTCCCGTAGTTCCGCTTCGTCACGGCTCTTACGATTTCCGCACCCAGAAAGCATAACCACTGCCAAAAGAACAGCTAAAAACTTTCGTATTCTCATAACTTACCTCACAATTAGTTTGATATTCCAACCATTTGCCTTTTACTTTGATTAACCTAATTACAGTCCCGTCTGTTATTCGATAATCACCCCACATTCTCTTTGCGACCTACCTCGATTTTCCCAAAGCGGCTACCCCGGTCTGCATGGCAGTAAAAAGCCACCTGCGCAACCAGCGCCCGGTAGTGATCGCAGTGTCCACCAACGACGCGCTTGCCGGCGCATCGAAGAACATAGGCATACTCAGGAACTACCGGAACTTCTACTTTGTCCCGGTATTTCAGGACGACTGCACCGCCAAGCCCTTTTCAATGATCGCGGATTTCACCAAGATCCCCCAGACCATAGAAGCGGCGCTGGACGGCATTCAGATACAGCCTATGATCACCGTACCTCAGTAACCCCGGCTTTTCCATATCACAAAATATCCCGGCAGGACTGTCCCGCCGGGATATTGTTAATTATACATATACTGCTGAGTAACGTTGGTGTAGACCTTTTCCATATCCGGGTCGATACCCTTTTTCTTGAACAGCTCTGACACCGTAACGAACTTGTATCCCTGCGCTTTAAGCTCCGGGATTATCGTGTCCAGCGCCTCCACAGTCTGGGAGTTGCCCTCCATGTCGTGGAGCAGGATAATGTCGCCGTCCTTCGCCTGCTTGAGGATAGTCTTTGCGCGCTTTTCGGCGGTGATCCTGTCCTCCCAGTCGCTTGCGCCTATTCCAGCTATAAACGGCACGTCAATGTTGTCGAACATTATCTGGTGCACCGCGATATACGGCGGGCGGAAGAACTTTGTATGCTCTCCGGTGATCTCAAACACCTTTTCGTCAACATAGTCGTACTCCGCCTTGATCTCCTCGGCTGAAAGCAGCGTCATGTCGCTGTGGGAACGGCTGTGATTGTTGATCTCGCAGCCCATGTCGTAGGCACGCTTTACCACCTCGGCGCTCGCGTCGTTGATGTTGTTCCCTATAAGGAAGAAGGAAGCCACAACGCCGTGCTTCTCCAACTTATCAAGTACATCGTTCGTGGTGGTCGTGTTAGGACCATCGTCAAAGGTCAGGGCTATATACTTCACATTTTCGTTCATTTCGGTTTCCTCCGTTGCAGGAGATGTTGTTCCGGCAGGATCAGATCCTGCCGCTTCTGTCGGATCAGCGGTTTCATCAGAAGAACCGCCAGTCGTTGTTTCCCCGCTTATCACAGCTTCGACAACACTCTGCGTGAGCGACCCGGTATTGTCATTTGAAACCGGTGCGCTTCCACAGCCGGTTATCATCACAAGAGAAGTCAGCAGGGCGAAAACGCTCTGAAAAACTGAACTCATTTTTACTCCTCTCATTACTTCACCACGATATTGACAAGCTTATTAGGAACGGCGATCTTCTTGACGATCGTCTTGCCGTCGGTGAGCGCCTTGATCTCCGGCAGGTCAAGAGCCAGCTTCTCCAGCTCCTCCTTGTCGCAGTTCATCGGTGCGTTGAAACGCGCCTTTACCTTTCCGTTGACCTGAACAGCGATCTCCACGCTGTCCTCAACGCACAGCGCCTCGTCGTACTCTACCCACTTCTGCTCGTTGAGCACGCCCTCGTAGCCCATGATCTGATACAGCTCCTCGGTGATATGCGGAGCGAACGGGTTCAGCAGGATAAGCAGAGTTCTGAAATCACCTCTGGACAGAGAGCCTGCCGCGTCGATCTCGTTCAGCAGTCCCATCATGGTAGCAATGGCGGTGTTGAACTTCAGCGTTTCAATGTCCTCACTGACCTTCTTTATCGTCTTGTGCATTGAAGCACGCAGCTTGTCGCTGTATTCGTCGCCGGGAACGACCTTCTCCTGAAGCGCCCACACTCTGTCAAGGAAGCGCTTGCAGCCCTTGATACCGTTCTCCTGCCACGGAGCAGCCTTCTCAAAGTCGCCGACAAACATCTCATACAGACGCAGCGTGTCCGCGCCGAATTCCTTAACCACGTCGTCGGGATTTACAACGTTGCCCTTGGACTTGGACATCTTTGTGAACTCGCCGGGACGCTCCGGGTCTTTGCCGAGGATCATGCCGTGGCTGGTGCGCTTCATGTACGGCTCCTTGCAGGGAACTAAGCCCTCGTCGTACAGGAACTTATGCCAGAAACGGCTGTACAGCAGGTGGAGAGTGGTGTGCTCCATACCTCCGTTGTACCAGTCAACAGGCATCCAGTAGTCCAGCGCTTCCTTAGAGGCAAGCTCCTTGTCGTTCTTGGGATCGCAGTAGCGCAGGAAGTACCAGCTCGAACCAGCCCACTGAGGCATGGTGTCGGTCTCGCGCTTCGCAGGGCCGCCGCAGTTGGGGCAGGTGGTGTTTATGAAGCTCTCCAGCGTGGACAGCGGGCTTTCACCGGTGTCGGTGGGCATATAGCTCTCAACGTCCGGCAGCTTCAGAGGAAGCTCGCTCTCCGGCAGAGCCACCCAGCCGCACTTCTCGCAGTAAACCACCGGGATAGGTTCGCCCCAGTATCTCTGGCGGGAGAATACCCAGTCGCGCAGCTTGTAGTTCACCTTTTCACGACCCTTGCCGTTTGCGGTGAGCCATTCCTTTATCTTTACCTTTGCTTCCTCAACGGAAAGCCCATCAAGGAACTCGGAATTAACCATAACGCCGGTAGCGCAGTCGGTGAACGCAGCCTTCTGAACGTCCTCGCCGCCCTTTACTACCTCTATTATCGGCAGGTTGAACACCTTTGCGAACTCCCAGTCACGGGTATCGTGCGCCGGAACAGCCATGATAGCGCCGGTGCCGTAGGTCATCAGAACATAGTCGGAAATGAATATCGGGATCTCCCTACCGTTTACCGGGTTGATCGCACGGACTCCCTCCAGCTTAACGCCGGTCTTTTCCTTGTTCATCTCGGTGCGGTCGAAGTCGGACTTTCTCGCAGCGGCAGCCTGATACTCCCGCACTGCGTCCATGTTAGAGAGCTTATCCGCCCACTTCTCAATGATCGGGTGCTCCGGGGAGATTACCATGTAGGTCGCGCCGAACAGCGTGTCCGGACGAGTGGTGTACACGGTGAGGATATCTCCGGCAGTAGTGGTGAAATCCACTTCCGCGCCGGTGGAACGTCCTATCCAGTTCCTCTGGGCGGTCTTTATCTTCTCGAAGTAGTCAACGCTGTCAAGGTCGTCCAGCAGCTTCTGCGCGTAGTCGGTGATCTTTAACATCCACTGGCTCTTGACCTTGTGGACTACCTCGCCGCCGCAGCGCTCGCACACGCCATTTACGACCTCCTCGTTAGCAAGCACGACCTTGCAGGAGGTACACCAGTTGACGTTCATTTCCTTCTTGTAAGCAAGCCCCGCCTTGAACAGCCTGAGGAATATCCACTGCGTCCACTTGAAGTAGTCGGGGTCGGTGGTGTTTATCTCCCTCTCCCAGTCGAAAGACAGACCAAGGGATTTGAGCTGGCTCTTGAACCGCTCAACGTTGTTCTTGGTAACGATAGCCGGGTGTATCTTGTTCTTGATCGCGAAGTTCTCGGTAGGCAGACCGAATGCGTCCCAGCCCATGGGGAACAGCACGTTGTAGCCCTGAAGCCTGCGCTTTCTCGCCACGATATCCATAGCGGTATAGGGGCGGGGGTGACCGATGTGAAGTCCCTGCCCGGAGGGGTAGGGGAACTCTACCAGCGCGTAGAATTTCGGCTTGGTATAGTCGTTTTCTGCGTGGAACGTTCTGTGCTCGTCCCAGTATTTCTGCCACTTGCTTTCAATGGCGGTAAAATCATAGCCCATCTTTTTTGCGTCCTTTCAAGGGAGTATTTATCAGACAGCGCCGCATGAGCCGAAGCCGGTAATTGCGCAGTGCTGCCTTTATTTTTTTCAAATATATATTATACAATAAATCCGGGGGATTGTCAATCACGCCAAACTGCTCCGGATAAAATCCAGACACATCTCATTCATTCGCGCGCTCTCGCTCTCGCAGAAGCCGTGTCCCTCCTCCGGGAACAGCTCCAGCCGCGCATTGCCGTATGTATCCCTCGCCCACTGAGAGTACCTCAGCGGCACTATTTCGTCCCGGCAGCCGTGCATTATAAGCACCCTGCCGCTGTACGAGCCTATCGCCTTTGGAAGCTCCAGCGCCCGCGCCCCGACGGCGAACTCCCTGCCGAGCTTCATGCCCCACAGCTCCGTTTCCTCCGGGATATCGCTGTCCGCGGGGAATTTCCTCCGCCAGTCGTCCGGGATACACAGCGCCGGGAATTGCAGCATAAGCCCGCCTATCCTGTCCCGAAGCTCCTCCGCCGCTAGCGCGGAGATCATTCCGCCCTGACTTGACCCGAACAGGAAAACGCTGCTCACACCGCTGAGAGCGCTTATGTACTCATGCACCGCAAGCAAGTCCTGCTTTTCGGTATCCAAGGTCATGCTTGTGGTGGGAAAACCGCTCTTATCCCGCAGCCCGCCGCCGCAGAAATTGAAGCACACCGCAGCAACGCCGTGACCCGCGAAGTACTCTCCCGCCGCATAAAAATCCGTCATGCAGCCGTTGTATCCGTGGCTGAATATCACCGCCGGATAAGAGGAGATTCCCTCCGGCAGGAAAACAGCGCCGTCAGCCGTGCGCCCATGGTGCGTGATCTTGATCTCGTTCATCAATGCGCCTTTCACGCTCTCATTCGCTCACTTTTTCTGCTGGGGAGCCGCCTGCTTAGGCTGCTGTACCTGCTGCTGGGGCTGGGGCTTCTGCTGGAGGTCGCCGCCGCTCGCCAGCGTCTTGCGGGCAATGCGGATATCGTTCACGTCCTTGACCATAAGCTCCTCCACCCTTGCCAGCATTTTATCGGTGAAGTCCTGCGTGTAGCTGCGGATAACGTTGGAGCGCTGCTGTGCGCTGCTGATCTCCTCGGTAGCGCGGCGGCGCGCCTCCTGCAAAATGGAGTTCTCGTCGATCAGAGCCTTGCGCTGCTGCTCTGCCTTGCGGATAATTTCCTCCGCCTCTTTCTTTGCGTCGCTGATTATGCGGTTCTTGTCGGCGACGATATTCTGTGCCTGCTGTATCTCTCTGGGGAGCACCAGCCGCATTTCAGTCGCTATCTCGTCGATCTCGGACACGTCCACAAGGCTCTTTTTGCCAAGCGGGAACGGGGCAGCCTTTCTTACCACCTCGTCAAGCATTGATATCAGGTCTAACAGACTGTATTCCATTTTTGTTACGTCCTTTCGTATTATTCATGCGTTCTGGCTTCTGCCAGCGCCTTTGCTTCGTCAAAGTCGTGGGTGAGCTTTGTGCGTATCTCTTCGTGGATACATGCCGGAACATATTTGCTTAAGTCCCCGCCGAACATTGCGACCTGCTTCACCATGCTGGAAGAAACAAAGGTCGTTTTAAGACTCGCGGGAATAAACACCGTTTCCGCCCGGGGATTTAAGTCCTTGTTGGTGTGCGCCATCTGGAACTCGTACTCAAAATCCGAGGTAGCGCGCAATCCCTTTACGATAACGTCCACGTCCTGCCGCTGGTTGAAGTAGTCCGCCAGCAGCCCGTCGAAGCTGGCTATCTCCACGTTGGGGATATCCGCAGTGGCTTTCCGCAGGAACTCGCAGCGCTCCGGTATCGTGAAGCTGTAAGATTTAAGCGGGTTGATAAGTACTACCACCACCAGCTTGTCGAACATCTTTGAGGCACGCTGGATTATATCAAGATGACCGTTAGTCACCGGGTCGAAGCTGCCGGGATAAATCGCAGTTTTCATTCTGTTATCTCCTCTCCGGACTGCTCCTCTTTCGGGCGGTAAATTGTCACCGTCGTGCGGGAGTGCCGCAGCAGCTTTACCGCTTCAAACCTGCCTATCTCCTTCGGCAGAACGCATTCCTTTTCGTGCTCGCATATAATAACGCCGTTTTCCGACATCTTTTCAACAAGATTCGGCAGCGCTTTCTGGATTATCTTGTAATTATACGGCGGGTCAAGAATCGCGATATCAAAAACCGCCCTTGTGCTTTTGAGGAACGCCGAAAACGGCATATTCACCACCCGCGCGTTTTCCTCCAGCCCGGTGGACTTAAGATTGTCCCGCACCGCCTTTATTGAAACAGCGGCGCTGTCCACAAAGTAGGCTTCCTTTGCGCCGCGGCTCAGCGCTTCAATGCCGAGCTGCCCGCTCCCAGCGAACAGGTCGAGCACCGTCCTGCCCTCTATCTCAAACTGAATGGCGCTGAAAATAGCTTCCTTAACGCCGTCGGTGGTGGGGCGGACTACCTCCGTTCCCTCGACGGTGACGAGCTTTCTTCCTCTCGCCGTTCCGGTTATTACTCTCATAAAAATCTCCTGTGTTTTGTTCCCGCGCTCAGAACCGCTCCTGAATGAACCTGTGCAGCGCCTGCGCCTTTTCTTCGCTTATCTTAGCCGCCTCTCTCAATTGCTGGGGGGTTGCTTTTTTCATCTCCTGCTTGGTCTTGAAGGCTTTAAGCAGCGCCTGCGCCTTTGCCTGACCTATCCCCGGCACCTCGGTAAGCTCCAGCCCGTAGGTCTTTTGCTTGTGCTTTACCCGCTGGAACG
The DNA here is from genome assembly GCA_945873955.1 of uncultured Clostridia bacterium. Taxonomy (GTDB): domain Bacteria; phylum Bacillota; class Clostridia; order Oscillospirales; family Ruminococcaceae; genus CAG-115. The sequence goes on from CAMCFA010000040.1 coordinate 25,511, forward strand.
TGATAGAATAGCGGTGCACCTCGTCCTGCATGTTGGTAAGCAGCTTGAACAGCGCCTTGTTTGCGCTTATTGAGATCTCGCCGCCCTCTTTGGCTATCGCCCGGGTGCGGTGCTTGCTGTCCTTTACCAACCCGAAAAGCGGAACATCTATCCCCATTTCGTCCAGCACCTGCGCCACCGCCGCGACATGCCCCTGACCGCCGTCCAGCAGTATCAGATCCGGCAGCGGTGAAAAGCTCTCGTCGCCGTCAATGTAGCGCTGCATACGCCGCCGCAGAACCTCCTGCATGCTGGCATAGTCGTTTATTCCCACCACGTCCTTGATGTTGAATCTGCGGTAGCCGGGCTTGAACGGTCTGCCGTTGCGGTATACTATCATTCCGCCAACCCGCCCGGTCTCCCCGAAGTTGGACATATCGTAGCACTCAATGATGAGCGGTATCTTGTCAAGGTGAAGCAGCGCTTTCAAGTCCTCCAGCGCGTTTATTTCCTTTGCGGTGCGCCCGACTTTCAGCGCAAGGTACTCGCTGGCGTTGTTCTTTGCAAGAACTATCTGTGCCAGACCGTTCCCCCGCTGCGGCACGACGAATTTCACCGCATGCCCTGCCTTTTCCCGCAGAAGCTGCGTCACCAGTTCCATGTCCTCGAATTCCTCGTCGATATAAATTTCTTTCGGGATATCCTCCCGGTCGGGGTAGTAGCTCAGCAGGAAATCCCGCCGCATAGCCG
>CAMCFA010000041.1 GCA_945873955.1 uncultured Clostridia bacterium
GCCGCCTTGCAGGCGGCTCACCTTATAGACAAAGTCTATAAGGTGATTAAGAATTAGTATTATAACCCTATTTCAGACGTCAAACCTGTTCGTATACGCTGTCAAAAATGGATCTTTTAACAACATACACGTCACGGCTGTCGCCCTCGGTATAACAAAGCATATCGCCTCTGTTTCCAGCCATGTACGCCTCGTAGTTCCACGCGTTGAACACCTTAGTGAACTTTTCAAGAGGTCGCGCAAGAATTATCCCGCCCAGACCGGAGCGGCACTTTCTGGCAAGCGGCAGCAGATCGCAGGGCTTGCCGGCAGCAACGTCGATAACCGACGGCGCGTACTCAAAGTTACCCGTGAACGGCTCGTCCAGCGGGGTGTACTTTGAGTCGAAAACCTTAGTTTCCACCGGGTAGATCTCCCCCTGAGCGCCGATCATGATATACATATCGCTGCGGCTTGTGATGAACACGTCACCCTCAAGTGTACGCACCTTGAATTCCGTGCCTGCGCCGGCGATATCGGTGGTTTTCACATATCCGTAGATACCCGGCTTCTTGCGGTAGCGCAGCAGCTTCTCCGGGCAGGAGATATCGTCGGTGTAATGCACCACGTCGTAACCGTCAAAATACTCGTCCATTTTCCCGAACAGATACTGCTCCAGAGTACGCCCCTCGCTGATCTCCTCAAACGAAGCCTCACTGATGAATCCCCCGGCTTTGGTGAAGTGACCGCCGCCGTTTCCTATCCCGGCGGTAAGGAACTCCGCCAGCTCGTTAGCCGAGGACTCCAGCGAGCAGCTTCTCACCGACAGCTTGTAGCCGCCTCTGCACTCGTTGAAGATAACGCAGACGTCAATGCTGTCAACTTGAATGACAAAATCCCCGATAACGCCTAGGATATTTGGGTCGCAGGGCTCTGATTTCACGATAGCGGTGCGGTATTTCTCAATATAGTTGTTGTGGGAAATAGCGATCCCGGCGGTTTTCAGCTCGGCAATGCTGAAATTCGCGTATTTCAGCCGAGTGATCAGCGACTTGTCATATTGCAGGAAGTCGATCATATCCCGGTCAAGCGGGTGCCTAATTTCCGAAAGCTGGTTGCTGTCCATGTAAAGCCCGTAATACAGCGCCGTTGCAGTGCGGACGTCCTCGTTTACGTCAAAGCCCGCGTCCTTCAGCATGGCATAGCATACCGTGGCGCAGCTCACCAAATGACTGCGTATCTCAGCCATATCGTCCGACTGCTTTCCGGTGTTGTGGTGGTCTATCATTGAGATATTCTGCGCTTCAAACCGTTGAACGTTGCCCTCGCCGTACTGGCAGTCAACCGTCAGCAGAAGCTCCGGGTTGTCCAGCTCACGGACATGCTTCAGCGGGATACCCAGCTCGGAGATCATCAGCTTCATGTTGCTCTTGCTTACGGCGTTCCTGCCGCCGTACACCAGCCGTACATCTTTGCCTAAGGTGCGGAAATATCTGTACAGCGCATATCCGGAGCCGACAAGGTGGGGTTCACGTTCGGCGAGCCTGTGCAGGCGGAAATATCTGTACAGCGCATATCCGGAGCCGACAGCGTCCGCGTCGGGGTTGTCGTGAAGCTGTATCACTATTCTGTTGAATCTGCTTAAATCAGTCAGTACCATGTGCGTTCTCCAGTGCCGTTTTTACCGTTTCGGAAGTCAGATCAAGCGTCATTGCCGGGCGTATGCCATAGCCCTCTAATCCCACATTCCCGGAAACAATCTTCTTGTCAGAATAGCTGATGTTGATGTAATAGCTCTCGCAAGCAGTGTCGGGAACTGCGTCCCTCAGCCACCAGTAATGGTCTTCGATATCGTAGGCGTCGATATTCACAGCGTACCATTTTGAGGAGTCCTGCGCCACCGCCACCTCTGTGGGCTTGGTGTACAGGCTCACGTCCGCTTCGTAGAGCCATTCCACCTCGCTGCTGGACAGCAGGAACACCTTGTCCTCTGTCACAGTTCCGTTGGTGACGATCTCCGTCTGAATTATTGCCGAAAGCTCATTCTTTGTGAAGTCGTTCAGAAATCCTGCTTCGGTGTGGTAGCCGTTGCATTTCTCCGCCATTGCCTGTGAGGCCGGCGGCTGATCCTTGTACGCAATGTTCTCTCGGTCGGAATTGAGCCATGTGCGAATGTTGGAGAACTCCCAGCGGTTATCTCCGCGTATCATACGCTGTATATCCGGGTCGATATCCTCGGAATTGACATTCCAGTATTCCTTGCCGTCCCATGAGTTGAACTTTCCGCCCTCGGCGGCGTCGTATGCCTTCATGGTGAGTATATCGTCCGCGATGACCACCGCCTGCGTCCCGTCCTCAGAAATACGGATAATACGCCACTCAATAGGCTCGCCGTTGTATGTACCGAACATCAGCGAATCACCAAGCTCCGCCTGTGCGGCGCTGACCTCCGGCTCGGAGCTTTCCTGCGGCTGAACAGTTGTGCCCGGTTTTGCAGTGGTATCTGCCATTGACTGCTGCGTTACCGGCTGAATAACTTCGACCGCGGCTTCTGTCTGCGAAGCGGATATTTCCTCAGTCTGGGAAGCGTTTTCTTGACTAGTGATCTCAGCAGCGTCTGCGGTGTGAGTTTCTTCCTTTGAAGAGATCGCCTCGGTTTTTGCTTCGCTGGTGGAGTTCACCGTCTGCACCTCAGAGGTCGAAGCAGAAGCTTCCTCCGGCTGACTGCCGCGGTTAGCTAGGCATACCGCAGTAATGATCCCCGCAGCCGCAATAATTACAGCCGCAGCCGCGATAAGTATGATAGTTCTGCGGCGGGAGCCGCTGTTTTCCGGCTTGGCAGCGGCAGGGGCGGCTTGGGTGATCTCCGTCTGTTTCTGCGCTTCAATTACGGAATTATCAGCTTTTGGGGACTGTACCGCGAAATTATTAATGCACTGCACTATCTCGTCGTAGCCCTTGCCGGTTTCTGCGTTCAGCCACTGATGAGTCATGAGGAAATACTCCATAGACTTGCTGAGGGTGACGTTTTCCAGCTTGTACACGATAATGGGCTTCTTTTTGCTGACGGCGCGTTCAATCTCACGCAGTACATGCGGGGAACTGTTGGCAGCTTCTGAAAGCAGCAGCAGAATAACGTCCGATTCGTCAATGCCGTTGATTATCTCCTCCGCATATTCATATCCCGAACGGATATCTCTGGGCGCAAGAAAGCAGCTATGCCCGCTGTTTTCGATATGTGAGCAGACTTCCGCCGCGATCGCTGCGTCCTTTGAGGAGTGAGATACAAGAACACGCATATTATGTCTTCCGTATAAAACTCTGCCGAAATCGGCAAAGATGATTATATTATAGAATACAAACTTATTATAGCACTATCAGTTGAATATTTCAATATTTTTCTATAGGTCACCTCAAAAAAGTTAGTAATACAGCGAAAAAAGGGGAAGGCTTTACGCCCTCCCGATATGTTTTGTTCAAGCGTTGCACAGATCAATCCTCCGCGGCGATCTCCTCGATAATGCTTCGTATCTCGTCCCGACCCTCGCCGGTCTGGGCTGAGAACTCTATTATCGTGATATCCTCGGCGCAGGGAAGCTCGTTCAGCAGGGAAGCGCGGCGCTCCTCGCGCTGCTTTTTGGACAGCTTGTCCGCCTTGGTGAGTACCACGACAAAGGGTATCTCGCTGTCGATAAGGAAGTTCACCATCATGATGTCGTCAGCGGTGGGAGGGTGGCGGAAGTCAATAAGCTGGAACACCAGCGCGAGCTCCCGTTCATCGTGGAGGTAGCCCTCGATAAGCTCACCCCAGCGCTCCTTTTCGGATTTTGATACCTTTGCGTAGCCGTAGCCGGGGAGGTCTACAAAATACAGGTTCTCAAGGCTGTAAAAGTTGATAGTCGCGGTCTTGCCCGGAACAGCACTGACTCTCGCCAGCGACTTGCGGTTGAATATCTTGTTTATCAGCGAGGACTTCCCGACATTCGACCGCCCGGAGAACGCTATCTCGGTGCGTTCGGACGGCGGTATCTGCTTGAAGCTGCCGTAGGAGGTGTAAAATTGTGCGTTATTGTAGTTCATAGCTCACCTTTTTATTTGTATGAATTGCCGCCGGAATTTCGCACCCCGGCGGCAGAAATATTAAATCAGTTGACATTCAGCGCGGGGATCTTCTCCGCGTTTTCCGTCTTTGTCTTAGCGGAAGCGCGGCGCTTCAGCGGGGCTTTCTTTCCCGAAGCAACATTCGGCAGGACAAGAGCGGTTTCTAACACGGTGGAGATGTCCTCTGCCACCACGAATTTAAGGCTGTTCTTAACTACCTCGTCCAGCTCATCGATGTCCGGCTCATTCTCCTTAGGAATGCACACCGTCTTTACGCCCGCGCGGTAAGCCGCCATAGTCTTTTCTTGCAGACCACCGATAGCCAGCACCTTGCCGCGTAGTGTGATTTCGCCGGTCATTGCGACGTCGCGGCGGACAGGAGTACCCGACAGCGCCGAAACAAGAGCCGTCGTGAGGGTCACACCGGCGGACGGACCGTCCTTCGGCACTGCGCCCTCCGGGGCATGGACGTGAATGTCCTTGTTCTTGTAGAAATCCGGGTCGATGTTGTATTTCTTCGCCAGTGAGCGGGTAAGGCTGACCGCGATCTTTGCGGACTCCTTCATCACCTCGCCCAGACTTCCGGTGAATTCCGTCTTGCCGGTGCCGTCCAGTACGAGGACTTCCAGCGGCATGGTAACGCCGCCCACAGAAGTCCACGCAAGACCGTTTACAAGTCCGATCTCGTCGTGAGCCGCAAGGTGCTCCGGCAGGTACTTTTTCACACCGAGGAATTCATTGATGTTCTGGTCGGTGACGGTGACTTTCTTTTCGCCGGTGATGAGCTTCTTGGCGGACTTGCGGCAAATATCCGCTATGCTGCGCTCCAGCTTTCTGACGCCTGCTTCGCGGGTGTAGAAGTCTATCACGGAATAAAGCGCCTTGTCGTTTATCTTCACGGTAGAGGGCTTCTCGCCGTGCTTTTTGAGCTGCTTCGGCAGCAGATGCTTTTTCGCGATATTGAACTTTTCCTCTCTCGTATAGCTGGAAAGCTCGATAACTTCCATTCTGTCCAGCAGGGGAGCGGGGATAGTATCAAGGCTGTTCGCCGTGGTGATGAACAGCACATTGCTGAGGTCAAGCGGTATCTCCAGATAATGATCCGTGAAGGTGGTATTCTGCTCGCTGTCAAGAACTTCCAGCATTGCAGAAGCCGGGTCGCCCTTATAGTCGCTGCCCATTTTGTCGATCTCGTCCAGCAGCATTACGGGGTTCATGCTCTTTGCCTGTTTGAGCGCCGCGGCTATTCTGCCGGGCATTGCGCCAATATAGGTCTTGCGGTGTCCGCGGATCTCCGCTTCGTCATGCACGCCGCCCAGAGATATTCTGACGTACTTCCTTCCAAGCGCTTCGGCAATGGACTTGCCTATTGAGGTCTTGCCCACTCCGGGAGGTCCGTACAGGCAGATTATCTGCCCCTTTACGTCCGGCGCGAGGGCTCTCACGGAGATTATCTCGGTGATACGCTCCTTGACCTTTTTCAGCCCGTAGTGATCCTTGTCAAGCTGCTTTTGTACCTTGTCAATGTCCAGCTTGTCTTTGGTGTAAACGTTCCACGGCAGCTCCAGCACGGTATCGAGGTAGCTGCGAATAACACCCGCCTCCTGCGAGGAATAGGACATCTTCACCAGCTTTTCCGCCTCGCCGACCAGCTTTTCGGTGATCTCCTGCGAAAGGTTAAGAGAATTGATCTTCTCTATGTAGCGTTCTGCCTCCTCTTGGGGATTATCACCCTCGCCGAGCTGCTTGTAAATGGCGCGGAGCTGCTCCCGCAGGTAATAGTCGCGCTGGTTCTTGTCAACCTGTTCCTTTACCTGCTCTTGAATGTCGATCTCGGTTTCGATTATCTCTATCTCGTTTTCCAGCATGGAGATTAGCATCATCACGCGGTGCAGCAGACCGTTTGCTTCAAGCAGAGCCTGCTTGTCCTCGACCCGCAGAACTACGTTGAATACTACCTTTTCAAACAGCTCCGTGCAGTCCTCCTCGCTCATTATGCTCTCGAAAAGCTCACGGGGCATTCTGGGGGAAATCTGCGCGTACTCTGCGAAAACGTTCTTTAAGGAACGCACAGCCGCTTCAGCGGTACTTTCGGACAGCGTCGCGCCGCGGTTTGCAAGCTCCTTGACCTCAAACTGGAGATAGTCCTTGCCGCCGACCGACTTTATACGTCTGGCTCTGGAAAGACCCTCCACCAGTACTCTGGTAGAGCCGTCCGGGGTGGTGAGGATCTGGCGCACCTCTGCGATAACGCCGACATCATACATATCAGAAAGCTCCGGGTCGGTGAGAGAAGCGTCTTTCTGCGCCACAAGGAAAATACGTCCGTTGCCGTCCGCGGCAGCCTTCAGCGCCTTTACGGAGCGTTCTCTGCCCACGTCGAAGTGAAGCACCATCGACGGGAACACCACCAGCCCTCTCAAAGAGATAGCCGGGATTATTTCATTTACTGTCTTTGCCATACTTTTGTCCCCTTTCTCTATGGGAAACTGCGCGATATTGACCGCGCTTTCCGTTATTCACATATTTTGTGTTATTGATCAAGTCTTAGAATCTATTATATAACATTTACACCAAAAATGCAAGCCCTTATTTGTACCATTTTCAACACAAATTACCGTATCTCAGTGAAAAATCAGGCTGAATATAAGGTAAAGCACCGGCTGGTGGAGCACATAGATCCATATTGTGTAACGTCCCACCGCCGCGAGCCACTTGATGTGCGTCGGATAGCAGAACTTCGGCAGGGAGCCGTTCTTGGCGAAGATACCGAAGTAACTGCCCGCAATGAACAGGAAAAACCACGGCAGCATAGGGAAGTAATCCGACGAGCTGAACGACAGGTCGTGAAGTCCCAGCGGGAACAGCACGCCGACATTGTACGCTTCTATCGGCAGGTGGATCTGGAACAGGTGCGGTATACCGATATATCCGGTGGTAACTGCGCCGTTGGCGACGGTCAGTCCGACATTCATTGTGAGAATGAACAGCAGAATGCTCACCGTAAGTCCAACAACCGAGGGCAGCAGGTCGAACAGTTTCTGTCCCAGCCCGAACAGCATCATGCTGATACCGAGGAAGTGCAGTATCCCGAAATAGATCGTCCCGCTGGTGAAGAACGGCATAACGAAGGTCATTATCATGCCGATAAAGAAGCACTGCGCGCCGCGCTTCAGATTGTTGGAGGAATAACGGCACACCGTTCCGGAAATAAATATGAACGTCCCGGCGAAGATATCCCGGATAACATCAAACCAACTGTCGAAGAATATTGGAACGTCCACACCGAACAGGTATTTCAGGTCGTACATGGCATGGTAGACCACCATGCAGATTATGGCGAAGCCCCGTATTTCGTCTAGGATACCGACGCGGGCAGAGGAGTTCTGTTTTGATTTTTCCATTTTATGTAGCTCCTTATTTTAGAGGTTCCCTTTATAAATACAATAACATTGTAGCACATTTTTTAAAAAATTACAATAAGAACTTGAACAGAATTAATTTTTGTGATACAATATAGATTGATGTTATGATGAAATGCGACAGATCGCGAGGAAAATCTATGAAATATACGGAAATCGGCGGGGTGAAGATAGAAAAGACCGCCGCCCTTGCGCCAATGGCGAGCGTAGCAGACCGCGCCTATCGCCTTATGGCGAAGGAATATGGCGCAGCCTACGTCGTGGGGGAAATGGCAAGCTGCAAGGGACTTTGCTATAACGACAGGAAAACCGCGGAGCTGCTGTCTGTCCTGCCGGAGGAGCGTCCTATGGCTGTGCAGCTTTTCGGCGCTGAGCCGGAATTCATGGCGGCTGCGGTGAAAATAGCCGAAAAATTCAGCCCGGACATTATAGACATCAACTCCGGCTGCCCTATGCCGAAGATAGTTTCCGGCGGAGCGGGCAGCGCACTCATGAAAACCCCGAAGCTGTTCGGGGAGCTGGTTCGCGCCGCGGTAGAAGCGGCGGGCGCCCCGGTGACGGTGAAGATAAGAAGCGGCTGGGACGAAAACTCCATTAACGCCGTTGAAATGGCGAAGATCGCCGAGGAAAACGGCGCTTCGGCGGTAGCTGTCCACGGCAGGACGAGATCCCAGCTTTACTCCGGCAGGGCAGACTGGGACGTTATCCGCGCGGTGAAGCAGGCGGTGAAAATCCCGGTGATCGGCAACGGGGACGTTTCCACCCCGGAGCTATGCCGGGAAATGTACGAATACACCGGCTGCGACCTTGTTATGGTCGGCAGGGGCAGCTACGGCAGACCGTGGCTGTTCCGTCAGATAAGAGAATACCTTGAGACCGGGAGCTATTCCCCCGACCCTTCACCGGACGAGAAGCTGGAGATCATGAGGCGGCATATCGGGCTTATCGTCGCGGACAAGGGCGAAAAGGTGGGCATGAAAGAGGCGCGCCGTCCGGCTTCGTGGTATCTGAAAGGAATGCAGGGAGCGGCGCATTTCCGCAACCTGTGCAGTGAGCTTACAACGCTTGAACAATTAGAGCGCTTAATAGAACAAATAAAGACAGAACAAGATTAAGGAGAACAAGACAATGAAGATCACTGAAAAAATCATACCTCCGCTTCACGTTTTTACGGAGATAAGCGAGGAGAACGCGTTGTTTACGAATGGATTAAACTGGTTAAAGCCCGATATTCCTCAGGAATTCTGGCTCAAAGGGTACGCTCACATAAACAACGAGCTGCTCATGACCGGGCAGACCTTAGGAGAGTATCTGACGGACGCGGTTATCTACTCGAAATCGCCGCTTTTCGCGAAGATCGTTAAAGAGCCGACGGAGCAGCGCAAAAAGGCTCTTGCATACGATCTTACAGTATTGAAGAATATCGTCCGGGATTACACCAGCGCGGCAATAAAGGAAGCAATGGCGGAGAAGTTCGGCGCCAGCGCAGGGTACAGCGCTCTGCCGGATTTTGAGAGCGGAAAGTTCACCCTCACCGCTGACCGCCTTATAAAGCGCGCCCAGAAGTACGGCACCGGCGAGTTCGCGAAGCACAAGGCGTTTACCTTCCGGGATAAGCAGCTTGTTCCTATCGAAACGATAGACCCGATACGCCTTACCGACCTCAAAAATTACGAGTTACAGCGTAATCAAGTTGTCGAGAACACCCTTGCGTTCCTGAACGGGCTTCCCGCGCAGAACGTGCTTCTTTACGGCGACCGCGGCTGCGGAAAGTCCTCCACGATAAAGGCGATACTGAACGAGTACGAGGAGCTTCGCATGGTAGAGCTGCCAAAGTCCGAGATAGACGGTTTGCCGGTGCTGTTCGACATTTTAAAGAACGTTCCTCTGCATTTTATCGTGACGATAGACGACCTTACATTTTCTGAGAACGACGAGCGCTTCGGCGTGCTAAAAGCCACCCTTGACGGCAGCATAGCCGCCTGCCCGGACAACATACTTATCTATGCCACCACAAACCGCCGCAAGCTGATAAAGGAAACTAACGGCGACCGTTCCGTGGACGAGATCGGGCGCAGCGACGCGGTTGACGAGAGCATGTCCCTTGCAGATCGTTTCGGGCTGTTTATCACGTTCACACAGCCGAACCGCGAGATATTCTTCGATATCGTCAGAAAGCTGGCGGGGGACAGGAAAATTGAAATAGACGACAACGAGCTTATTCAGGCGGCGGAGCGTTTCGCGCTCAAGCGCGGCGGACGTTCACCGCGTATCGCGCGGCAGTTCACCGACTGGCTCAGCTCAAGGATCGAACTGGGACTGGATTACTGATCATGAAGAAAAATACTGCTATCGCCGCCGTTATTCTTGCGGCGGGAATGATGACCGCCTGCGGGAAAAATGAACCCTCCGCGCCCTCTGAAATAGTGGTCGGCGGCTCTGCAACAGAGCAGGCGGAGAACTCCGTATTTCCGGTGAAGCTGACTGACGGAACGGAAATTCCGTCCTCACCGTCTAGCTGCGCCAGCCTTTCTCCGGCGGTCACTGAGATATTGGTGGAGCTGGGCTATTCCGACAGGCTGTGCGCGGTTTGCCGCTACTGCGATCAGCCGGAGGGGCTAGAGCTTCCGCGGGCTGGCAGCAGCGAGAATCCCGACATAGACAAGCTGACGGCGCTTGCACCGGAGGTGGTGTTCACGCTGTCGCCGCTGGCGGAGCGCGAGGTATACGCGCTGGAGCAGGGGGGGATCACTGTGGTAGACCTTGCCGCGCCGCGTTCTGTGGAGGACTACGGCGAGCTTTACGGTACTGTGACAACGGTGTTCGAGGGTGTTGAAGCTGGAGAAGCTGCCGCCGAAAAGGCGGTTTCTGACCTCAAAGCCGCGGCTTCTTCGGTGGAGAAATGCACATTTATATATGTCACCCCTAAGCTCACCGCCGCCGGGGCAGATACCTTTGAAAGCGCCGTGCTGTCTCTGTGCGGAGAGAATCTCTGCGCCGGGGCGGGTTATATCAGCCCGGCAGTTGAAGCAGGCGCGGAGAGCTTCAAGGACGTCCCCGAATACATTTTTGCGGCGGACAGTCTGACCGAGGCAGACATTTCCGCGAACGATATCTACGCTGAGATGATATCCGGCGGGGCAGATGTGATATTTCTCCCGGCGGAGCGCTTTGAGCGCCCGTCTGCAAGGCTGGTTGAGGTTTTCACAGCGATAGCTTCCGGGACGGCAGATAAACATACTTCCGAAGAATAAAAAATCGGGCGGAATATAGCGTGTTGCCGATAAAGCAGTTTTTGATTCGCCGAGCTAAACTACCTTCAAAAAAGTGGAGGTGTTTGCTCGGCGAAATTGCCAAAGGCGGCTACGCCTTGAGTTTCCGCCCTTGTTTTTACATAGGAGTTATAACGTATCCCTCGTTTTTCCAGTAGTCGATAACGTCGCCGAGGATAGACGCATTTGTTTCCGATACCGCATGGAGCAGGTATACAGCGCCGTTGTGGGTTTTCCCGGTGATCTTGTCGTAAGCCTGCTGCGGGTCGGGCTGGTTGTTCACGTCCCAGTCGGGGTAGGCGAAGCTCCACAGCACGGTGGTGTAGCCCAGCTCCTTTGCGCAGGCGAGTACCCGCTCCGAAAACTCACCCATAGGCGGGCGCATGACGTACATTTCGTACCCGAAGTGGTCCTTAACGTATTCATGCAGCAGCGACAGCTCGGAGTAAAGCTCGTCCGGGGAACATTCCGGCAGTGAGGGGTGGCTCCATGTGTGGTTGCCGACGGTGTGACCCTCGGCTATCATGCGCTTCACAAGCTCCGGGTTGCGCTCGCAGTAGTCACGGGTGACAAAAAACACCGCCTTGACGTTCTTCTCTTTCAGCGTATCAAGGATACCGGCGGTGCAGCCGTTTTCGTAGCCCTCGTCAAAGGTGAGCCACAGCCGCTTCGCCGTACTGTCGCCGATAAACAGCCCTCCCATGTCGCCGTACTGCTGCTGCGCTTGGATAGCGCCCAGCGGGCGGTTCTCGCTGTCCACTTCGACGCCCATTCCGTAGGCAATTTTTGTGTTGTCTATGCTCTCAAATCGCGAATATTCCGACGGGGAGGGCGAGGTCACAGCCGCCGCAGCAAGAAAGTAGGGGAGAAAGTTATGCATGGTGTTCATCTCCCTTGTATTTTATTTCGTATTCCAGCGGGTTTCCGGCGAAGAAATCATGCAGGTTTTTCAGCGTGATCTCGGCGATACTTTGCAGAGCCTCGTTCGTCAGAAACGCTTGATGTGAGGTTATCAGCACATTCGGACGTGAAACCAGCAGCGACAGTACCTCGTCGGTAACGATACGATCGGAGTTGTCCTCAAAGAACAGGTCGGTCTCCTCCTCGTAGACGTCCAGCGCCGCGCCGCCGATACGCTTTTCGTTTAGTGCGTCAAGAAGCGCTTCGCTGTCGATGAGCTTTCCGCGTGAGGTGTTCACGATGATAGTTTCCGGCTTCATCATGGACAGCGCCTGTTCGTTGATGATATATTTCGTGTCAGAGGTCAGCGGGCAGTGCAGCGAAATGATATCAGACTGCCGGAATATCTCCTCCCGGCTGACGTAATCAATGCCGCTGTTTTCCGCAGGGTAGGGGTCGTTGGCGATGACCTTCATGCCGAAGCCCCGGCAGATATCAATGAACGCCCTGCCTATTTTTCCTGTGCCGATGACTCCGGCGGTCTTGCCGTGCAGGTCGAAGCCGATAAGCCCGTTAAGGCTGAAGTTGAAGTCCCTTGTGCGGATATATGCCTTGTGCAGCTTGCGGTTCAGCATGAGTATCATGCCGATAGCGTGCTCCGCCACCGCGTATGGCGAGTACGCGGGAACTCTCACAACGGTAATACGTCCCTGCGCGGCTTTCAGCGAAACGTTGTTGTAGCCCGCGCAGCGCATTGCGAGGACTTTCACACCCATGTCCGCGAGCTTGTTGATGGACTTTTCGCCGATATCGTCATTGACGAAGGCGCACACGGCTTTGCAGCCCTCTGCAAGACGCACCGATTCTGGGCGCAGGCGGCTCTCAAAGTATTCTATCTCAAATTCCTTGTTCAGCTTGTCAAAGTAGATTTTGTCGTAGGGCTTGGTGTCGAAAAATGCTATCTTTTCCATGGCAGTTCTCCTTATAAATGAAATACAGCATTATTTTTGCCGGGAAAGGTCAGAATATTAATAAATTTAAGAAATTTGTAAGATTTATATCAGACTTTTTTTAAGAATCACATGTTATCATATATTTGTCGGAAAAAGACAAAAACATAAAGGGGAAGTGAATAAATGGACAAACAACGCGTTCTGGTCGTGGACGACGACCGGGAGATAGTTTCGGCGATAATGCTGCTTCTTGAGCGTGAGGGGATCGAGGCTGTGCCGGCGTACAACGGCAGAGAAGCGGTGCAGCGGCTGTCGGAGAACGAGATACATCTCATAATCATCGACATCATGATGCCGGAGCTGGACGGGATATCCGCCACGATAAAGATACGTTCGGAGCAGAATATCCCGGTGATAATGCTGTCCGCGAAAACCGAGGAGAGCGACAAGATACTGGGGCTGTCGGTGGGGGCGGACGATTACGTCACAAAGCCGTTCTCTCCGGCGGAGCTTATCGCGCGGGTGCGTTCGCAGCTACGGCGGTACATGACCTTAGGGGATTACGCGAACCGCGCCGGCGGCGGGAACATCACGATAGGCGGGCTTTCGCTTAGGCGGGAGGAGCGGCAGCTCCTTGTGGACGGCGAGCCGGTGAAGCTCACCCCGAAGGAGTACCGCATTCTGGAGCTGCTGATGTCGAATCCGGGCAGGGTGTTCTCAGCGGAGGAAATTTACGAAAGAGTATGGAACGAAGCCGCTTATTCGGTCGAAAACACGATAATGGTACATATCCGCAGGATACGCGAAAAAATCGAAATAAATCCGAATGAGCCGAGATATTTAAAGGTGGTGTGGGGAATTGGCTACAAAATTGAAAAAATTTAGCCGCACAAAGGGTATAAAGGGACTTCTGGCGCTGATAGTCCTTGCGGCTGCTGCGGCAATAGGCGCGGTGACGGGATATATCCCGGCGAGCAATTACATAAATAAGTACGATATCATTGACTTGACGGCGCACAATGATTTCTGCGAATCTAACACCTATGCAAATTGGCTGGGTCAGGCGTTAGCTCATGTGGAAAGTTTTGACCGCGGTTTCGCCGAGGCAGTGCAGGTATACAGCGATCACGGCGTTTATTTGCGGATAGAGAACAGCAGCATGGTCTTTAAGAACAACGTTGAACCTGCGGTGGTGTTCCGTCTGGATAGTCAGGGATTGAGCCTTTCCGAGGGCGACAACAGATATTTCCCACGGAATAGGATCTACTGGTATCAGCCGTATGAGGGGAACGTGTACTACTTCGGCTTCACGGCGGCTGACCTCGCTTACCAAGAAGAGCAGTGGAGCATAAGCCACAACAACATGATGATAATCCTGTTCACCGACCTTGCACTGCTTGCCGTGGCGCTGGCAGCGGCGATAATCCTCTGCCGGGTGAACAGCGAGAACACCGACGGCGAAACGGTTTGGAACAGCTTCTTCGGGCTGTGGTACGAGGTTTCGGCGGCGGTAATAGTGGGCGTTATCATGCTGGCATGCGGCGGGTATACGCTGTCGTGGCAGTCTGCCCAGTATACGGATTTCGGATTCCAGCCTACGTTTGAAAAAGTATGGTACATGGTCTGGTGGGGAGCTGCTGCGGCTGGCATTGCCGGGGTACTTTTGTACTTCCTGCTGAGCATTGTCGCGCGTGTAAAGAACCACAAAGCCGCAGAGGGTTCGTTCATTTTCATTATCCTCCGTGCTGTGTGGAAAGCGGTAAAGGCGGTCTGCCGATTCACGATCGAGTTGTTCACCGGGGAACTGTTCTCCGCTGACCGCGCCGCTAAGAAGCTGCTGCTGGTGGACAGCATTTTCCTCGGAACGGGCGCTGTGCTGGCAATGGCGGTTTTGATATGCAATGGTACTTGGAATTACGGGTGGATGACCTTCTACATGGTTCTGGGGGCGATAGTGCTGGCTCTGTTCATTTTTGGCAGGGTGCGCATGGTCATGGACGAAGCCCAGCTTGAACAGCAGATACGGGAACTCAGCCGGGGCAATTACTCCTACATACCGAAGCTGAGCAAGAATTCCGCCTACGCGAAAAGCTCTGAGATTCTCAGCACTATCTCCGGCAAATACAGGCAGGGCATTGAGGAAAGCGTCAAAGCCGAGCGAATGAAGATAGAGCTTGTCACAAACGTTTCCCATGACCTCAAGACCCCGCTGACGTCGATAATAAGCTACGTTGACCTGCTGTCAAAGGAGGAGCTTTCCCCGCAGGCGGCGGAGTACGTCGGCATATTGCAGAAGAAGTCCGAGCGGCTTAAAAACATAGTTTCCGACGTGTTCGAGCTTGCAAAGACCACAAGCGGCGAGATATCAGTAGAGCATGAGCGGCTGGATCTCACCCGGCTCTCCAACCAGACCCTTGCCGAAATGGAGGACAAAATAACCGCTGCCGGCTTCACGATAAAGACGAATATATGCGAACCGCCGGTTGAGGTAATAAGCGACGGCAAGCGGCTTTACCGCGTGATACAGAACCTGCTTGACAACGCATTGAAATATTCGCTGAAAGGCACTAGGATATTCTACACGCTGGAAAAGACCGACAGCGGATATGCGGTAATTACCATAAAGAACATAGCGGCGTACGAAATGGACTTCACCAAGGAGGAAATTCTGGAGCGCTTCACCCGCGGCGATAAGGCGCGCTCCACCGAGGGTTCCGGGTTGGGGCTTTCTATCGCGCAGGGCTTCACCATTGCCTGCGGCGGGGAGTTCGATATTGACATTGACGGCGATATGTTCAAGGCAATGATAAAGTTCCCGCTGGCTGTACCTCTGCCCGACGAAAAACGACCCGTAACGGTGGCGGCTGATGAGTAAGCAGGGTCTGCTTTCCGAAATCAAAGGACTGGCGGTGTTCAGCGAAAAAGCGCTGATGATCGCGGCGGCTTCCGCTTCGCTGCTTTTGCAGATAATATCATTTTTCACCACATGGCAGGGCGCGGAGGCTTACTTTTCCTCCGCGTTTGCTGCCGCTCCGCTGCTGTTTGCTGTGGCGGTGCAGTCTGTGGTGTATTTCAGCGCGAACTCAATACGCAGAAAAGCCGGAGCAGGCAAGGTCGTAGCGCTGTTGATGGCGCTCTGCTGCTCCAGCTATTTCTCATTTGTGGGAATATACAGCGCCGTGAACCCCGCAGGGGTCTACTTACAGCAGACTTACAGCGCGTATGCCGCGGAGCTTCAGTCGATTGCGGAGGGAGTGAACTCTGCCAGAAACACGCTTAGTTCCGCGGATATAAACCGTGCGGTGGACGGCGTTATCAGCCGCTATTCCGCGCTTGATTCGGAGAAGAAGTCGCTGGAGCAGCTTTCAGAGCAGCTAGCGTCGGTGGAGGGACAGACGGCTTCGGGAATGACAGCCCCCTCCCGCTGGAATTACCCCACCTACGAGGACTACGCTGCGGCTTACAAGGCGTATGCGGCGAGTGTCGCCGAGGGTAACTCCGGGGAGAAGCTGGCGAAAACTGCGGCTCTGCTGGCTGAATACGGTTTTGAAAGCTCCTCCGACATAACCCGGCGGATAGCCGAGATAACCGCGGAGCAGTCGCTTATTGAGGGCACGCTGGGAGCTTCCGGCAGTGCCGTATATTCAAAAGCGGAGCAGCTCCGGGACGGCATGCTGTCCGGCGACAGAGCCGCGGCGGAGAGCATTTTTTCTCTGTATCAGCAGTTCTCCGGCGAGCTGCTTGAATTCACCGCCGATCAGCCGCAGATCACGCTTGACCTGCCGGAATATTCGGTTATAGCTGCGCAGGGTGAAGCTGCCCCTGCGGCGGTGCGTGAGCGGCTGCTGGGGACTATTTCGGCGGCTTGCGATACGTTGATATCAGCCGGCGCGGAGGCGTTCGCCGGCGACTATCCTATCGAGAACATATACACTCTGCCGCTGAAATCGGTGTTCGAGGAGTTCAGCACCGACGCGGTGGTTTCGCTTGCGCTGGCTCTGCTGGTAGACCTGCTGTCGCTGGCTGCTGCGGTGATCTGGGCGCAGAAGAAAAGCGTACTCACGGCGAAAAACACAGCGCAGGCGGCGGCTTCCGACGAAAAGTACTTTGAGCAGAATGTCGCGGCGGCGCTTCAGCTTGGCATATTTGCCGAGGGCGGAGAGTTCTGCGGAAAATGGGACGAGGATCAGCTAACCGAGCGGCTTGCGGGGTATGTATGCAGGTTCACGGCGGCGGATTTCGCGGCAGAGCAGGGCTGCACGCTTCTGGCGGAGCGCAGCGCGTTGCGGGAGTACGAGCTGCTGACTGCATTCCTGTGTCAGTGCGGCTACGCGAAGCTGCTCACCGCCGAGGAGCTGAATCTGCTTTCCGGCGGAAGTTATGAGGAGGACGGAGTGCTGCTCAAAACAAAATTCCTAATGTGGGTCAGCGAGAAAAGCAGCGGAAAGGCGGTGTGATATGGATATAATGATCTTTCTTGGCGCAGGAATTGCGGCAGAGCTTGTGTTGTCGCTGCTCAAATTCAGCTATTCCCGCCGCGGGCTGGTCTGCTGGACGACTGCGGCGGTGGTTCTGGTAATGTGCTGCGGGGTGTATTTCGCACAGGCAGGGGAGATCACCGTAGATCTCACTGCGGCGCTTAGGTGCGCGGTCGGCGCGCTGGGAATGATCGGGGCGGCACTGCTTCTGGAACTGGCTTCCCCCTCCCGGCGCAGAAAAAAACAGAAGCCCGACCTCCCGGACGTTCCCGGAGAAAACTCGCTGAATCTGGTGCTTGTCATTTCGGCGGGGATATTATGCGGGGCGGCGTTTCTGCTGCTTCTCGCCGGGGAACACGACACCGCCGCGGTGCTTCTGCTGTTCCCTGCGGCGGCAGCCCTCCGCCAGACGTGCTATTTCATGCGCAGGGAACGTCTGGACTTTGTGCAGAATGCTTCTCCTGAAAACCGCAGAAAAAAACTCACCGAAAGGATCGCCGGGGAGAAATATAACCTGTGACATAATGTTGCACTGTTACCTAACTTGCTTAAATTAAGCTCTGATAAACATTTGATTAAATTCGTTTTTGATCATTTTGTGTTGTGTAACGTCTGTTTTATGTAAATTTACCATAAATATTTCATATTTATTAGAAAATCTATTGATTTTTTAAATTCTATGTGATAAAATAGTGATAACGGTGCGGAAACAGTTCTATTTCAACTCCGTTTAACATGTTATTTAAGGAGGACCTTCATGTCCCCGAAACTCAGCGAACTCATAACCCTGTTAAAAGGGCACAGAGTTTTTATCCAGACGCACAATTTCCCCGACCCGGACGCAATAGCGAGCGCGTTCGGGCTTCAAGTCCTGCTTGAACGTTTCAAGATCCCGACGATAATCTGTCACCACGGCAATATTGAGCGCACGGCTACCGCGAACATGGTGCAGGAATTCGGCATTCAGATGACAGTGGATTCCGACCTGCGGGATATGACCAGCGACGATTACATCATCACCGTGGACTCGCAGAAGGGCAACGCGAATATCCTAGACCTTGTGGGCGACGAGGTAGCTTGCATAGACCACCACCCGACCTTCTGCCCGGCGGATTATAAGTACAAGGATATCCGCATTGTAGGAAGCTGCTCCACGCTTATCGCGGATTATTACATGTCTTATAAAATGGATATGCCGCAGGACGTTGCGACGGCTCTGCTGTACGGGCTTAAAATGGACACAGCCGACTTCACCCGCGGCGTTACCGAGCTTGACATTGATGTTTATCAATATCTGTTCCCAAAGGCGGACAATCAACTCATACGCAAATTCCAGTCCGGAGTTGTGCAGTACGACGAGCTTGAGGCGTTCGTTGACGCAATGAAGAATATCGACATCTACAACGGCGTTGCGTTCGCGTTTCTGAACTTTCCGTGTGCAGACGCTTTCGTTGCCACGGTATCGGATTTCATTCTGAACCTTGATGTCGTGAATTTCGCGGTGGTTTATTCCCGCAAGGAAAAGGGTTTCAAGTTTTCGGTACGTTCCGAGCTTGACGAGCTGAACGCCGGTACAATCGTATCAAAAGCGCTGGCGACCGTCGGCAGCGGCGGCGGACACCGTTCCATGGCGGGCGGCTTTGCCGAGGAAAGCAAGCTGCTGGATATCAGCATTGAGTTCAATCGCGTCATTCAGAATCTGTTTCTTGACGTAATCGACGGCTACCGCCCGAAGGCGGAGGAGCCGAAAGAGGTTCCTGTCAAGGAAAGCGAAGACGTTATGGATCTTGAAAGTACCCCAAAGAAATAAATACCTCCTCCCGGAAAGCCGCAAGTCTTTTCGGGAGTTTTTGTTGTATAATGAATACCCCCGGCAATGCCGGGGGTTCAAAAGAGCTTTAGTGGTGAGAAAAAACCTCAAACGTGGTTCTAGAAGGAAAGAGCAGTGTGAGATTCCATGAAAGTTGGCGTTCTCCGTAAAGATCCCCCATGCAGAGGAGCTTCATTTCGTGATCTCGCTGATTTGTTTTACATGATTTTTATGTTAATACGCTTTTGGATTTAATAATTCTCCGATATAATATGAACGTACCTAAGCGATACAAATCAAGTATGAATGAAAAAGGAGAACACACAATGACAAAAGCAAAGAAAATCGTGGCTTCGCTCTGCGCCGCTGCCACCCTCATTACTGCCGGCTCGGTGGGATTAGCAGCCTCCGCCGCAAACAGCAGCACCGCAAAGACCACCGCTTCTGCGGCAGGCTATAACGGCACGCTGCCGAAGTACATCTTCATGTTTATCGGCGACGGAATGAGCTTCCCGCAGACCCAGATAACAGCGGATTATTACAGCGCACTTGCGGACACCAACGACAACGATATTCTGGAAGCTAAAACAAGGCTCAACTTCATGAACTTCCCGGTGGTAGGCTCTGCGAACACCTACGACAGCAGCTCCTTCTGCCCGGACAGCGCTTCCACCGCGACTTCGCTTTCCACCGGACATAAGACATACAGCGGCACTATCAACATGGACGAGACCTTCACGGTTGAGTATGAGACCATTGCTGAAAAGCTCAAGGATCAGCTTGGCTATAAGATCGGTATCGTGTCCACCGTAAACCTCAACCACGCGACTCCCGCCGCATATTACGCTCATCAGGCAAGCAGAAACAGCTACTACGAGATAGGCGTTGAAATGGTGGAGAGTGATTTCGACTACTTCGCAGGCGGTGCGCTCAAGAAGCCCACCGGCAACGACAAGGATCAGACCAGCGTGTATGAGCTTGCAGAGCAGGCAGGCTACAATGTGATCACCACCTACGACGAGGCAGAAGCCCTCAAGCCGGAGGACGGCAAGTCCATTCTTATTGCGGAGAACCTTGCAGACAGCGACTCCATGTCTTACAGCAACGACCGTGTAAAGGGCGAGTGGACGCTCTCCGACTATGTTGAAAAGGGCATTGAAATGCTGGATAACGACACCGGCTTCTTCATGATGGTAGAGGGCGGCAAAATCGACTGGGCATGCCACGCTAACGACGCGAAGTCCACGATCTCCGACACCCTTGCACTTGCAAACAGCGTAAGCGAGGCTCTGGAATTCTACAAGCAGCACCCGGACGAGACTCTCATCATCGTTACCGGCGACCATGAGACAGGTGGTCTTACCATCGGCTATGCAGGCACTGACTATGATACATACCTCACAAATCTGAAGAACCAGAAGCTCTCCTACGCGAAGTTCGACAGCGATTATGTATCCAAGTACAAGGCGAACAGCACCTCCTTCGAGGCCGTCCTCAGGGACGTTAAGAAGCTGTTCGGTCTGATGACTGCTGATGACAAGGACGCTGAAAGCAACCCCAACCTCGTGCTGACCGAATATGAGTACAATAAGCTGAAGGCTGCTTATGACAAGACCATGAGCGGCGAAAAGGTAGAATCTCAGGAAGAGTACCTGCTGTACGGCAGCTACGAGCCGCTCACCGTAACTATCACCCACCTGCTGAACAACAAGTCCGGCGTGAACTTCGCTTCCTACGCGCACACTGGACTTCCGGTAGCCGTATATGCAAAGGGCGCCGGCTCCTCACTGTTCAACGGCTACTATGACAACACCAAGATCTACGACAAGCTCGCAGCGCTCACCGGCGTTAAGTAAGTCTTGAGCTGAATCGGTAAAAATCCACCAGAATTCTCCGCTGCCGTTTTGGGAGCGGAGAAATTCGGTTAATAGAGAGGAATTTATGAAGAAAATTAGCCCAGAAAAGATACGATATTACGCCCCGGTTTTAGTTACAATTATTGCAATAGTTGTGCTGATATTCGTCCCCACAGGGTTTGAAAACAAGCTGATATATCAAGGAACAGAGCGGGTCAGCGCAAAGGTCATTTCCACTGACGACAGCATGATAATCGACACCGGGCTGGTGCGTTCCGGCGAGCAGAGCTGCGAAATAGAGTTCCTTGAGGGAACCTACAAGGGGAAGACCTACACTGCCGTGAATATGCTCTCTGGTTCGCTGGAGATAGACAAGATATTCGTGCCGGGGGACGTCGCCTATGTACGAATATCCCACCGGGACGGCGAGATACTTTCGGTATCTATGACCGATCACTACCGGCTGCCGTGGGAGCTGCTGCTGATAGGGATATTCGTGGCGGCGCTTATATTCTTCGCCGGGCAGACCGGGCTTCGGGCGGTGCTGTCGTTTGTACTTACGATACTCATGATATGGAAGATAGTCGTCCCGCTGTATCTTAACGGAGTATCGCCCATAATCTCAGGTATCGCGATAACCGCGCTGCTTTCGATAATGATAGTGTCGCTGGTTTACGGCTTCGACATGAGAGCGGCGGCGTCCTCTCTGGGCATAATAATCGGACTGGGCTTCACAGCGGCGCTGGGAGCGGTCTTCACCCGGCTGATGAACATTCACGGCGCGGTAATGACCGGCTCTGAAAGCCTGCTGTACTGCGGTTTTCAAGACCTGAATCTCACAGAGATATTCATGGCGGCGATATTTATAGGTTCGTCGGGCGCTATGATGGATTTGGCGGTGGATATCACCTCCGCCGTGGACGAGGTAATACGCAAAAAGCCGGAGATCACCCCGTGGGAGGCGGTGAAGTCCGGCATAACCGTGGGCAGAGCCGCAATGGGCACGATAACCACCACGCTCCTGCTGGCGTATTCCGGAAGCTGCATAGCGCAGCTTATGGTGTTCATGGCGCAGGGTACTCCGCTGGACTGCATTCTTAACTACAAATACATAGCCGCGGAGCTAATTCACACCGTTGCGGGCAGCTTCGGCATTGTGGCGGTAGCTCCGGTGACTGCGCTGGCGGCGGGACTTCTGCTGGCGCGGGGAGAAGAACATAATCAGTCCTAAGCAGGCAATAGGGCAAGAAAGCACTTTTTTTTCTTAAAAAATATGTCATATCACTTGACAAAAAATACATACAGTGATATAATAGTTTAAAAACAAACCGCTGTATGCGAAGGTAATATGACTGAAAAAGAGGTGCAAAAATGGTTCAAAGACCAATAGAGATAGTGCTGAAGGGCGGAGAATTCAGAAAATATTCTGACACAAAATTCGCGCTTCTGAGGAAACACTACGACATGAAGCGCGCCGAATTTGAGGTCATATATTACCTGTCGATATGCAAGGACGCGGATTCGCTGGTGAATATCAGCGAATTCCTGAACGCAAACAAGGGGCATATTTCCTCGACAGTCTACGCCTTGACGGAAAAGGGATACATCAGTTCAGCGCAGGACAAGAACGACCGCCGCTATATGCATTTCAGCCTTACTGATAAGGGGAAAGAGGTAGCTGCGGAGATTGAGAATATCTGGCATAATATCAGAAATGAGCTTTTTTATGGACTTTCTGACGAAGAAATTGCCCTCTATAAAGATATTTCATACAGGATATGCAGGAATATCGAGCATTTTATGTTATAAAGAGAAGTATCGCAAAGATACTTTTCTTTTAAAATATATAGTTTGAAAACAAACAGTACTATTTCAAAGCATAGGAAGGGACAAAAATGATCATCAAGTATATAGCCGCACCGGTAATCGGCGCTGTGATTGGCTACTTCACTAATTTCATAGCGGTAAAAATGCTGTTTCACCCTAAAAAGGAGATCAGGGTTTTGGGTCACAGGCTACCGTTTACACCGGGAGCAATACCGAAAGGTAAGCCGCAGCTCGCGAGATCCGTCGGAAATGCGGTTGGAAATAATCTGATCACAAAAGCCGATATTGAAGAAAAGCTCCTTAGCGACGACCTTGCGGGGAAAATAGCCGATATGGTGCTTGCGCAGTTCTCACTTCCGATAAACAGCCTGCTTTCCGAACTTCCGGGGGTTTCTGCAGAGGATATCGAAAGCAAGAAAGAAAACGTGTCGCAGGCTATTGCAAGGTACATATCAGAGGCGTTATCTAAGGTCGATTTTGCCGGAATAATTGTTGAGAAAGTTCCGGGAATAATTAAGGCGAAGCTAAATAATCCGATGATCGAAATGTTCCTTACGGACGAGCTTCTTCAGTCTGTCCTAGCTCCCGTGGGAGATGAGCTGCAAGCGTATATCGCAGAGCACGGGGAGGAGTTCATCGCGCCTTATGTCGCGCAGAAGCTGTCTGATTCTGAGAATATTTCACTTGCGGACATTATGGAGCAGTTAAGCATTGACGGAATTCAGCTTAGATCAGTGATAATGGCTCTGTATAAAAAGGCTGTGGCAGGCTGTTCAGACGAGCTTATGAAATGGCTCGATCTGAGCAGCATAGTTGAGGACAAGATAAACGCTATGAGCGCAGATGAGCTTGAGGCGCTTGTAATGAGCGTTATGAAAAAAGAACTGAACACGATAGTGAATCTCGGAGCGCTGATAGGATTTGTGCTCGGACTGCTGAATTTATTCTTCTGAGAGGAGTGTTTGTATGAAATATGCAGTCATTTATGTATCCGACACAGGGAATACGAAGGAACTTGCAGAAAACATTTTTGTAAGCCTGCCTGGGAATGACAAGGTTATAGCCGACGCAAGGAAAATGACCGAGCTTCCGGAAGCGGAGCTTTATTTCATAGGCTTCCCGGTGAAGAACCGAACCTGCGGCATTGAGATAATGAATGTGCTTGAGGAGCTTGACGGTGCAAATATCGCTTTGTTTGCTTCCTGCGGTCTCCCGGCGAATGACAAATACAAGCAATACATAGAGAATATTATCCGCCCGTGGATAAACGACGACTGCCGCTGTCTTGGGTTTTACCTCTGTCAGGGTAAGGCTTCGGAGAAATTCCGCGAATGGCTGGAAGCTGAAACAAATTACTCGTCAGATGAACTGGACAGAATTGTCGAAATGGCATCGGAGCACCCTAATGACGATGATATTGACAAACTTTATGGATTTGTGGACTCGGTGATAGGATAATACGGTCAGAGTATAAACAAGCCAGAGATGTATCGCCAGTACGATTGTTCCTCTTTTTCATCTTCGCACCTCCTGTTATTAAACTTTTTTTAATGTCAACAAATAAGACGGAGATACGACCTTCTTCGCGCTGTGTAAAAACACATGACTACCCGGCTGTTTTGGAATGAAGAAACGTCTTGACAAACGGGCAAGCCTGTGATATAATACAAAAACAATAGAATAACAGTAACGCCAGATCGTTCTTTGGGGTGTACCACCTTGGGTGCAGCTTAGAGGCGGTCTTTTTTATTGCATGGAAATAATTGTATTTAAGGAGTGAGATCAAGTGGTAAAGATCAATGGAGAAGAAGTACAGGTTGCCGGATTGACTGTCGCGCAGTATCTTGCGCAGGAGGGATTGAAACCCGAAACAGTTGCGGTCATGCTGGGAAATGATATCCTCCCGAAATGTAAGTATGACAGCACGTCGCTTTCCGACGGTGATGAGCTTGAGGTGGTAGGCTTTGTGGGAGGCGGCTGATGAGCATTACAGAGGAACAGTTCGCGCAGGCGGTGGATTCCCGCAGCAGCAAGCCGATTTACGATAAGCTGAGAACGGCGAGAGTTGGCATTGCGGGACTTGGAGGTCTTGGCTCTAATATCGCAGCGGCGCTTGTACGCAGCGGGGTAGGTCATCTGACGATCGCTGATTATGACGTGGTGGAGCTTTCAAATATAAACCGTCAGATATATTCCCTGAAGCATATCGGAATGAAAAAAACGGAAGCACTGACAGAGATACTTGCGGGAATAAACCCATTCTGTGAGATCACGCCGCATTTCGCAAAGGTTACGGCGGACAATTGTACCGGCATTTTTCCTGAATGTGACATAATATGCGAAGCCTTCGACCTGCCCGACCAGAAAGCAATGCTGGTGAACACACTGCTTGAAAAATGCCCGGATAAATATGTTATTTCCGGCTCGGGAATGGCAGGCTGGGGCAGGGCAAACGAAATACGCACAAGGAAGCTCACCGACAGATTCTTCCTTTGCGGCGACGGAAGTTCTGATGTTGCGGACGGAGAGGGGCTTACCGCGTCCCGGGTCATTATCTGCGCAGGACATCAGGCGAGCAAGGTAATTGAGATAATTTTAGGCGGGGAATAGCTCCGTACAGAAAGGACACTAATATGGAAGACAAACTGGTAATTGCAGGACATGAATTTACGTCGAGGTTCATTCTTGGGTCTGGAAAGTTCGATCTGGATCTTATCAATGCGGCGGTAGAACACGCCGGTGCCGAGATCATCACACTCGCGCTGCGCCGGGTGAACAGCTTTAACGGGAATATCCTTGAGCATATTCCAAAGGGAGTGACGCTGCTGCCGAACACCTCCGGCGCAAGGAACGCCGAGGAAGCGGTAAGGATTGCGCGGCTGGCGCGGGAAGCGGGCTGCGGCGAGTTCGTAAAGATCGAGGTAATACACGACTCAAAGTACCTGCTCCCTGATAATTATGAAACGGCTAAAGCGTGTGAAATGCTTGCAAAAGAGGGCTTCATTCCCATGCCGTATATGTATCCCGACCTTTACGCCGCGAGAGATATGGTCAACGCAGGCGCAGCCGCTATCATGCCGCTTGCAGCACCGATAGGCTCTAACCAAGGGCTAGCGACAAAGCAGTTTATCCGCATTCTTATCGAGGAGATAGACCTGCCCATTATCGTTGACGCGGGAATCGGCAAGCCGTCGCAGGCGTGCGAGGCAATGGAAATGGGCGCCTCCGCGATCATGGCGAACAC
>CAMCFA010000042.1 GCA_945873955.1 uncultured Clostridia bacterium
AAGCAATTTTGCTGCGCAAAGAGGATAAGAGAATCCACCCGGCAAATTACAATTTGTCTAACAGAATTTATGTACGCTCAATAATATCCGGCACGTCCGCAAGTGAATTCGCCTTTGCGAAGATAAGCCCCGTTAATTCCTCGTCCGGCTGTGTGAGATCCGGCACCATGACCGTCACGCACCCCGCTGCGGACGCGCTCCTTACCCCGTTCGGGGAGTCCTCCAGCGCCATGCACTCCTGCGGCGGAAGTCCGAGCTGCTGCGCCGCGTACAGGTAAATATCCGGCTTGGGCTTGCCGCTCTCCACCATAGCGGCGCACACTATCCTGCTGAACCTCCCCAGCAGACCGACCTGTCCGAGATAGTTCTCAGTCCGCTGAATGTCCGTCGCCGTGGCTATCGCCGCCGGGATTTGCTTTTCGTCAAGGTAGTCCAGCAGCTCCGTGATACCGGGCTTGGTTTCCAGCCCATGCTCCGAAAGGTGCTGCGCCATTAGCTCCATGCGCCGGGAACGTATCTTCACATAGTCGAAGTCCTCCCCGAAAAGCCCTTGAAGATAGGGTATCGCGAACTTCCGCGCAAGGCTGCGAATATTCAACGCATGCTCCCTCTGCATGGGAAATCCCGCCTCGTTCGCCGCCTGACACCAGTATTTCACCAGCAGCTTTTCCGTGTCAAGGATAAGCCCGTCCATATCAAAAATCACAGCTTTTATCATTGTTTTCCTCCGTAATAAGCGACGACATATCCTCCGGGAGCGCCGCCGCAAGGTGTATTCTTTCATGGCTCACCGGCTGGGTGAATGTCACCTCGCCGCAGTGGAGCGCCTGCCGCTGGATCCCGGTGCAGTCGCCGCCGTAAATCTCGTCGCCGCACAGCGGAAAGCCAAGGTACGCCATGTGTACCCGTATCTGGTGAGTCCGCCCGGTTTCGAGAGTCACCCGCAGCAGCTTTCGCCGTTCGTTCCCGCCGACAACGCTGAAATGCGTGACCGCGGGGCTTCCCCCCGGCATAACGCACCGCTTGATTATGCTGCCGTCTTCCCTGCCGATAGGCTGGGCAATAGTGTCCCCCGGCGGCATGCCGTCTGTCACGGCGAAGTACACCTTTTCAAGACTTTCCGACAGCGAGCAGGCGGCGAAGCGGTTCTTCGCACAGACGCAAAGCCCGCTGGTGTTGCGGTCGAGCCGGTTTATCGGACGGAACGGCAGTCCCGGAAACAGCGCCGCGAACAGATTCGCGAGGGTGTCGGAGTAATGCCGTACCGAGGGGTGTACCGGCATATACGGCGGCTTGTTGAACACCACCACGTCCTCGTCCTGATATACTATCGGCGCGTGAAGCTCCGAGTTCGGCTGCGGCAGTTCAGAGGGTTCTTCCTCCGACAGCCGCACGGTAAGCCGCTCCCCGGCGTGAATAATGTCCACCGCCCGCAGCGGAGCGCCGTTTCTGGCAAGCCCGCCGCTCTGTTTCAGCTTGATTACCGCCCGGCGGGAGAAGCCCAGCGTTTTCAGCAGGTCCTGCGCCTGCGCTCCCTCAAAGCTGTCCGGCACGGTGAGGGTCATTTCTCTCATGAGACCTCCTTGTCGTACCACGCGAGGATAAGGTCGGTCACTCTGCCGTAGCTGCGGGTGCCGTCCGACACGCCCTGCGCCTTTATGAAGCCGTCATTCACCGTGGACGAGGCTTTCTGAACCTCTCCCTCGAATGCGTGAATATACTCGTTTTCGGCGGTGAAATCCCGGCGCATTCCGTCGGTGGTGCAGAGGAAAGCCTCCTGCCACAGCTCCTTATCGGCGGCATACAGCGAATTAGAGCAGTATTTAAACGCGTTCATATAGCCGGAATAGCGGAACTCCGGGTATTCGCTGTTTATGCAGGACAGGAAAGCAAGGAAGTTGCACTCGTTTTCAAGGGCTATGCCGCGGGAGTGGGCGCTTTCGTGGCCGGCGGTGAACGGTATCGTGAAATCCGGCTGTTCGATATTGACGTTGCACTCCGCGAAAAACGGGAAGTACATTCCCACGATTCCGGTGTAGCTCCAATAATAAGAGAGCATGACCGGCTTCTGGCGGCTGACGGAGGTCCACAGGAACGGGTATTCCCCGGTGAGGGCGTCGTAGCCGCTGCCGGTGCGGGACAGCTCAGTGTAGATGTCCTCGGTGAACTGAACGCAGCCGTTTTCGTCCTCGGTGAGAAGCTCGCGTTCCTCCGCTGCATGGGCGGCTAAGTCCTTACAGACCTCCAGCAGGAACTCGGTAGATTTCGGCGACGCGTCAAGCTGCATTAGCTGCTCTACGCTCAGACGGTAGAAGTTTGCCCCGTGGGCGACCATGTAGACAAACAGCGCAAATGACAAGAATCCCGCAAGAAACCGCCCGGCTTTAAGCGCGGTTTTCCGGCGCGACTTGCTTTTCTTCATGCGGACTATAAAAATCACCACGAGGGTGATAACGGCGGGTACTGCAAGCGCCGCCAGCAGCTCGGTAAGCGAGATAGGCAGCAGTGAGGTGACAAATCCCACCGGCACGGTGAACACCTTGAAAAGCCCCTGGGACACTGCGTATTCGGTGAACTCCGGGAACAGCGGAAGCAGAAAGT
This sequence comes from uncultured Clostridia bacterium, assembly GCA_945873955.1. Classification (GTDB taxonomy): domain Bacteria; phylum Bacillota; class Clostridia; order Oscillospirales; family Ruminococcaceae; genus CAG-115. Next base: position 2,602 of record CAMCFA010000042.1, read on the forward strand.
ACATTGCCGCGGCAAGTATCAGCGGTATGAATATCCACAGGGCTTTGAACAGCCGAAGCGGCGTGATCTTTTTTTTGCGGGTAACGTTGGGAGCGCGGTTCATGATTTCCTCCAGTCTGGTATCGCAGGGTACTCGGTTCAAACACTATTATAATTATACAGGCAATACGACGGTTCGTCAATAATTAAAAAAATATTTCAGATTTTTTCGGAAAGCCCTTGACAAAACTGATTTGTTGTGGTATAATTTATACGTTGCTAATCACGGCAGCAAAATAAATGCAGGTGTGGCGGAATTGGCAGACGCGCTAGCTTCAGGTGCTAGTGATCGCAAGGTCATGTGGGTTCAAGTCCCGTCACCTGCACCAGTCGAGTGCCTCGACACGCATTATCGCGGGTCGAGGCGCTTTTGTATTATAGGTTTTCTCCCGCGAAAACAATTACGGCTTAACGAAGCGGAGGGTTTCTTGACCCGCAGCGTTAAGCCGTTTTTTTATTTTATGGTAAGTATATCGCTGAACCCGGTCATGTCAAGGACTTCCATAATATCATCGCAGACATTGTATATTGTCAGCGTGCCGCTCACCTTGTCCATTTGCTTTTTTGCTGCGAGAAGCACGCGAAGTCCAGCAGAAGAGATGTACTCCAGCTTTTCCATGTCTATTTCAAGCGAGGTGACGCCGCCGCACTCCACTGCTATGGTCTTTTCCAGCTCCGGCGCGGTGTTGGTATCAAGCCTTCCGCTTAATGTCAGGGTGAGTGCGGGCTGCTTCTTGTCAACAGTTATCGTCATAACAGGTATCCTCCTTAATGTGAAAATATCAATTTATATTCTACCAGAGATTTATGAATATGTCTATACCTTTTTCAAAAAAGATTTTTGGGCGTTGATTTTTCTATTTTATATGTGATATAGGTATCTCTCAAAAAGTTTACAAGCGTACTAAAATTTGCTATAATCAAAAAAATAACATTACGGGACGTTTCGTGGCAGGTGGGCAGGTGTAAATTTGAAGAAATTAAAGCCTAATTTATTGATATCTCCTGCATTATTAATCGTATCGGTCGTCTTGATCGTTGTTATGATAATCAACGATAATCAATCCTCAGCCGCTGTTCTGATGAAAGTGACCTTTCAAGGTGAATACAAAACAGAAAATGAAGACTGGAAGCCGCTTGAAGATCACGCTAAGATAATCTGTCTGGACGGAGAAGTGGGCTTGAAAGGCTTCTTTCAGCTTCAAACTGCCGACGGGATAGTACTGGGCAGAGTATCAAAGGGCTTAATGATCATCGCTTATTTCGATCATATTGGCGGGTAATATACCGTTGGTCAGCTCACCCATGATTTCGACATGGAAAACAAGCTGTACGGAAACAGCACCTGCGGTGAAAACTTGGTCGTTTTTGAATGCCCCATAGACGAAACCGAAACGGTGGAGATAGTTCTCAGTGACCCCCACAAATACGGAAACGGCAACGCCGTGGAGACCTTTCTGGATTCCTTGTACACCTACCCCGGAACTGCCTTTGGCCGGCAGATGATACAACAGGGCGCGCCCCAAAGAACACTCGGCATTGTGGTAATGGTGGTCTCCTTTATCATGCTGAGCGTGGCGCTGTTTTCAACGATACTCAAAGTGCCGCACAGCGGTACGATATGGCTGTTCGGGCTAATGAGCCTGTTTGCCGGCGCATTTTTTGTGCTGGACTCACCTAATTTCTGCCTCAGCGGAATGTCATAGTATTCAACACCACCGCCAAAAGCCTGTGCATTATCCTCTACCCCGCATTTTATGTTCCTGCTCACCGTAAGCTGCCTGCGGGGGAAGCTAAAAAAGCCGGCGGCGTTATCGCGGGGTCTACGGAGTGTCATCAGTTGCGGCGGTAATTGTCGCGGCAACAATGACAATTGTAATTTCGGCTAAACAGACGTATAGGGAGGGTCAAGCCCTCCCTATAATTAGTGGAAACGCTGATTAAATCAAATTCGCCCCGTTCAAACGCGCATACTCACGCGGCGGGTTTTGATACGCTTCGCTTTTATCAGCGTGTCCTTAGTTCTTATTTTCGATATATGCCAGCGTAAGCTCTGCCCATGAATACTGTCCTCTCTTGTCGCCGTCGCGGTAATGATGGGGATCACCACCCTTATCGGCATGATAAGCCCGAAAGTCACGCACCTCATCTTTTCGGACGTGATTGAAAGCGGGAGCATTCGGCTGCTGCTTGCGGCGGCGGTGCTGTCGGTCTGCGTGGGCATAAGCTCGCTCATGGTCGGCGCGGTTCAATCGCTGGTGACGAACCGCATAAACACGCAGATGAATATCTCCGTGCAGGCGGCGGTCATGGCGCGGATAATGTTGCTCCCGGCGGGCTTTTTCAAGGATTACAGCTCCGGCGAGCTGGCGGAGCGCTCTCAGTACATAAACTCGGTGTGCAACACGCTTATCTCGGCGTTCATGGTTACGGGGCTTTCCACGGTGTTCTCGCTTGCGTACATCTCGCAGGTGTTTGTTTATGCGCCGACGCTGGTTTTCCCGGCGCTGTGCACTACGCTGCTTACGGTGGGTTATTCTGTGTTCAGCACGCTGACTCAAATGCGTGAAAACAAGGCGAAATGCTTATCGCCAGCAAGGGCAACGGCATGACCTACTCCCTTATCACCGGAATACAGAAAATAAAACTGGCGGGTGCGGAAAAGCGCGCTTTCACCCGCTGGGCGAAGCATTTTAACGAAGAGATACAGCACAGCTACGGCAGACCGACCTACATGATAATCAGCGGCACGATAGGTCTTGCGATATCGCTGCTGGGGCATTCGTGATGTATTTTTTTACGATAGAAAGCGGCGTTTCCGTGGCGGACTACTACGCGTTCACGGCGGCATACGGCATGGTTTCGGGAGCGTTCATGGCGCTGGCGGACATGGCGCTTAACGCTGCGCAGATACGTCCGGTGCTCGATATGGCGAAGCCCATTCTGGACGCTGTTCCGGAAATTTCCGAGGACAAGCAGATGGCGGAGCGGCTCTCTGGCGGTGTGGAGCTGAACAACGTTTCGTTCCGCTACAACGACAGTATGCCGAACGTCATTGATGACCTCACGCCGAAGATACGTCCCGGGCAGTATGTCGCGATAGTCGGCAGGACCGGCTGCGGCAAGTCCACGCTGGTGCGGCGGCTGCTGAGCTTTGAGAAGCCGCAGAAGGGCGCGATATACTACGACGGGCGGGATATGCAGTCCCTCGACCCGAAGTCGCTACGGCACAACATAGGCACGGTAATACAGAACGGAAAGATGCTGCAAGGCAGCCTGTTCGAAAACATCAGCATTTCCGCGCCGGAGCTTACCCTTGACGAAGCGTGGGAAGCCGCGGAACTTGCGGGTATCGCCGACGATATACGGGAAATGCCCATGGGAATGCAGACCATGATCTCCGAGGGCTCCGGCGGTATATCCGGGGGCAGAAGCAGCGTCTGATGATCGCCCGCGCGATCGCCTCCAAGCCGAAGATACTCATTCTGGACGAGGCGACCTCCGCGTTGGACAACATCACCCAGAAGAAGATTGCGGACTCCCTCGACACGCTGAAATGCACGCGGATCGTCATAGCGCACAGGCTATCTACGATACGGCACTGCGACAGGATAATCGTTCTGGACGGCGGCAGGATCGTCGAGGACGGGACTTATAAGCAGCTTATCCGGCAGGGCGGCTTCTTCGCGGAGCTGGTAGAGCGGCAGAGAGTCGATGTATAATGAAAATGCAGATCAACGTCATAAGATCAGGACGATCCTGTACATTGCGGCGGCTCTTCTCGCATTTGGCCAGACGAAGCCCTATGGGCACGCATTACGGCGCATACAGACTTTTTCTTCTTACCTCGCGCCGGTCACGAACACTTGACAAGCCGGGATTTTTCTGGTATAATTACTGTGCAGGGAAAATACCCGGAAAAACGCGAGTATGGCGGAACTGGCAGACGCACCAGATTTAGGTTCTGGCGGAGAGATCCATGCAGGTTCAATTCCTGTTACTCGCACCAGTCGAGTGCCTCGACACGCATTTCGCGTGTTGAGGCGCTTTTGTTTTTTTCAGTTTTCTCCCGCGATATGATCTCTTTTGTAAACAACAGATATTCGAGTGCCTCGACACGCATTTCGCACGTTGAGGCGCTTTTGTATTATGGTTTTCTCCCGTGTTGCTTAAATACGCAGCCGGAGCTTTGCGATTTTTGCCCGGTTTTTTCTATATTGCCGTCCCGTCATTTGGGGCGGCTTTTTTTGTGATACTGCATTGCAAGGAACGGCGGAAATTGATATTTACAGAGCAGAAAAATCGTATGCTATAATTAAAATATATCATTATAGTTTTAGGAGGTAATTACAATGAGAAAAATAAGGAAATTTGCGGTGGCATTGCTGGTGATATTTATGTCATCACTTATGTGTACTGCCCTCGTTCCCGGAAATGTGGGAATGGTCACAAGCGCTTCTGCCGCCTCATCAACGATCCTGAATCACACAACGCTTACGATCGCACCGGGTCAGAAGGTCAAACTTAAAGCGAATACCACAAGCAAGGTCGTATGGGCTACCTCAAGCAAGAAAATTGCCAAAGTCACCACAAGCGGGTATGTGACCGGCGTAGCCCTCGGCACAGCCAAGATCCGCGCAAGGGTCGGCAGCAATTACTATTACTGCACCATAAAGGTGGTTGAACCGGACACAAACGACCTTTTCCTCAGCATGGCAATCGGCGAAGTCTATACGATACCGCTGAACGTGTCCAAGACCGGAGTAAAGTGGGTATCCTCCAATCCCTACGTTGCGACTGTAAGCAGCAAGGGTACGGTTAAGGTGCTCAGAAAAGGCACGGCAAAGATCTATGCCGTTATCGGCGGAAAACAGTACATACAGATGGGAGTATTCTCCGTCGCGACGAACGACGACGTATCGTATTTGCAGAACTACTCGATACCCGATCCCAACGGCGGCTTGCCGATGATCATTCATCGTTCCTCGATAGCAAACTATCTCGCGGACAAATATGACGTAGTTGACATTTCCGGATATTATCCCGAAAACGACGGTACTATGGTAGTCGTCACCGCGGGAACTCTCGACAGGTCGAACGGCTTTTTTGACAGATATATCCTGAGCTGCGCAGCACTCACGAATACCAAGCTCAAAGACAGCGGGGCAAATACAATATTCCAGAAAGGCGACAAGTATGGCAATTATACAATAACCGGGGCGAGCACCGAAATCGCCGAAGCGTCAGTGCTTGCTGAGTATAATTACGCTTACAGCAATTATGCCTACGACTACGGGATCAACTATGTTGGTATCTCTGCAACGGGAAAAGCTACGTTCAAGTGCAGGATATACTCTGACGACGGTCCCGACGGCGGTTTTTACATAGACGGCAAGCAGGCTGACTCAATTATCAACAAGTACGATATCCCGACCGTAACGAATAACGGTCCAATCTACCTCAACGAAAACAGCAGCATGCTGAAAGTCCTCGAAAAATATGTTGCGCCGGGAAGATCTGCGGAATTTACGCTCACTATCGGTGATATAAGCTCAGGCCGCCGCGGGGTCTATTTTGACGAGATGGGCTGGATCTCGGCAGACGTTATCAACATTAAATACATAGGCAGTTAAAACAGGAGGATCGTTATGTATTGCAGCAAATGTGGAAACAAAATGGTCGAAGGCGCCAGATTCTGCGAGCAATGCGGCTGGGAATGCGGAGCGCCTGTCACTGCGCCGCGGGGTCCTTCCGTGATGGAGGAGCTGAGCAAACACATTCCGCACTTCAGTCTGGCAATGGCGTGGCGCGCGGTGCTTCTGATCGCGGGTATCATGCTCGCGACGCTGGTTCCCCTATACTTTGAGATCTATCAGAATACTGCCGAATTCAACAAATACTTTTTCTCTGATTACGACAGCTCCGGCATTGCAATATTGTATGTCGGCATGCCCTATTTCATTATGCTGGCAGTGCTGCTGGTATTTGTCGGAATGATCTCCTCAAAGGCGGAGCCGCAGTATTTTGCGTTCGCTTTTATATGGTTTGCTCCGCATTGTATGGGGATAATAAAAGAAGGACTGCTCCAAGCGTCATCAAGTAATATCAATGCTGCTCTGCTGTACAGGGCGTTTGTTTACAGCGAAGCGTCGGATCGAACTGACGTGATATGCTGGATAGATCTGTTTTTATTGATCACAGTTTTAATACTTCAGCTCGTTGAGCATTACTTTAAATACAAGGCTGAAAAGCAGGACGCTATTACTGTCAGACCTGTCCAAGCGCCGATAGTCCCAGCCGCTCCGAGCATTCCCACCTCTCCCGCTGATCCCTCTGCTCCCACCGTTCCTGCCGCTCAGTCGGTCACACCTGCACAGAACGCCCCGGCAGTCAGCGCGGCGCCTGCTGAAAACTCCGACCAGAGATTTGCCAGAAGGGCAAGCAGCCTCGCCGACAGGCTGAACACGATAAACAACAGTCAAAACGAGACTGCAAAATCCGTGTGGGAGTGCAGATACTGCGGCTTTGTCAATGACAAAACTCAAGATAGCTGTAAAAGCTGCGGGAAGTATAAATAATACTAATTCTAAATCACCTTATAGACTTTGTCTATAAGGTGAGCCGCCTGAAAGACGGCAAGTCAAAACCATAGGTTTTGACAGAATCAGTATTGAACGGCTTTCCTGCGGCTTCGCCGATCCAACCGCCATGGCGGTTGGATCAACCTATTGAATTTGTCTATAGGTTGATTAGGAAATAGTATAAAGTCAATGAAAAACGGTTTTCATACATTGCAGCAAACGGGGATTACACATACCACGATATTGTTCCGACAAGGACTTGTTATTCATATAAAGCTGATGTAATACTATCTGCGTGACCCGACAAACATTGACAAGGCCACCTGCTTTGTTGTATAATAATTCGGGGCTGTCTGCTTCATTTTATTATTTGGAGGGTATGGTATGGATAACACCCGCTGCGAAGAACTGTTTTTCCGCATAGAAAGCGAGCATATTAATAAGATCCTTGAATTCTACAACGAGGTGCCCGCAGAAATAGACTGGCTGAAAGATGTGTCTATTATTATGGAACGTATGATGCATAATCTTTCACTAAGACCTTTCGGCGACTACCTGAAAGGCTGCCTGTTCTATTCCTGCGGCATGGATAAACGATATCCCGATCACATGAGCGTTCCCGACGAGGAATATATCAGCATAATGCGCGAGGAATTTTCCCGCAACGGAATGGCGGGAGTGTGCTCCCTTGAAAACGACAGTCCAGCTAACGACGAGCATTTTTTCAAGTCGCTTCTTAGAAAGGAAAACGCTGACAGAAGCATTGTGTTTCTGCTTGGCTTCGGGCTGGGCATGAACGAAAACACCACTTCTGACTTTCTCACAAAGGTAATACGGCAGAGCGATTTCAATTTTAAGGACGCGAGAGAGGCAATATACTTTTACTGCCTTAAAAACCAGCTCGGCTACGAGGGCGTAAAGCGCTATCTCAAAATATATTCAGAGCTTACCCCCGCAACGGAGACCTTTGCCGAGAAATACTATACCTCAGATATCGAAAAGCTGTATCTTACGGTGGAGTCCCACGAGGACTTCGTTGAACTGCTGGCGCAGCTTAAAGCCGGGACGTCGATAAGCGGCTATACCAAAGCCGAGGTTTTCCGGAATCTTCTGGAAAGCCTGCGGCAGCAGGCGAAGCTGGACAAGATCGCCTTTTACCACGACGACTTCCCCGAAAAAGACCTGTCGGAGGAAAGCCTTGACGACGTTTCGCTTTTTGCAATAGAAAAATACATATATTATTCCGACACGCGCAATTCCCACAACAACATGATGCCGAATTCCAGCAGTATTTTCAGCGGGAAGAAGTGGTTCCTTGACACAAAGCTCACCCGGCAGAATCTTTCGCTTATGCTTGAAGGAAAGCGGAGCATAACGCGTAACGATATAATTACTATGGTGTTCCTTAACGAGGATCTGTGGCTTGGCGAGATCGACAAGCCCTACGAGCGCTTTATGGACTTTCAGTATACCGTCAACGACTATCTTCTTATGTGCCGCTTTGCGAAATTCTATCCCCAGAATCCCTATGAAACGTTTATAGGCATGTGTATTGCCTCGGACAACCCGCAGGATACGTTCAAACAGATCTGGAGCGAGAGCTTCAAGGTCAGATGACCGGCGGCTGACGCGCTGACATACTTCTTCCGCACGGAATAAATTACGCTTTCCAGCAAAAAGGAAATATGAGGTTTATCAAATCATGCAGAGAAAATATGCCGAAACCGGGAGTGTTTTGAAACTATACGACTCTGACGGCGCTGTGAAACGCTTCACCATTACAGAAATAAAGGGTGAGGGCGGCAACTGTCTGGTCTATGGCGCAAAAACCTCCGGTGGTCTAAAAAGCGTGATCAAGGAATTCTTTCCTCTGCTTTCGCAGGATTATTCTTTTACAAGAACAGACGGCGAGCTGTTCATAGAAAAAAGCATTTCTGTCAGCGAGGATTTTCTGCTGAAAGAACACCGCTTCGTAAGCTCCGTATCCATGATGAACAGGCTTGCATTTTCAGAGGAAACGGCGGAGGAAACGCTCCCGGCGGAGCTGCTTTCAAATCAGAACGGGATCCCGTACATATTGACGGAATGGAATCCGCAGCGGGTTTTGTGCTACGAGGAGGTCGAAACAGCCTCTCTTAACGAAATAGCGGCGGTCTGCCTTCATCTCGCAGAAATAATATCGGCATATCACAACATGGGACTTGTTCATCTGGATATCAAGCCCTCAAACATTTTGTGGTCAAAAAAGTATCACTATATCAAGCTGTTCGACTTTGACACAATGGACCCGCTGAACAACACCGCGCAGGCTCACAGGCTGCGCGGCACTGACGGCTTTGACGCCCCCGAAGTTGCAGACCACAGCATGGCTAACACAAAGGCAGACGTGTATTCTATCGGAGCGATCCTGTTCGAGCGCGTTATGGGCAGGACAATAAACTCACTCGCCGGCGACCGCGTCAGCTTCGGCTATGAAAAAACGCTGCCGGAAATGCCCCTTTTCGCCGGAGAAGCGCCGGAGGCAGCCGCTCTGGTCAAGAGGATACTGCGCGGCACGATCTGCGCCGCTCCGGGCAAGCGAATGAATATCGACGAGCTGAGCAGGCTGCTGTCACAGCTTGTAAAGCTGACTCAGACCGAGGAGGAGCCTGCCCTCGCCGAAAACGGAAGACCCGGCTTTATTTTCAGGCATAAAGCGGCGGCGATCACTCTGTCACTTGCCGCGGTACTGCTGCTGACGGGCGGCGTCATTTTTCTGGTAAGCCGGAGCGGACATGACCCTGTTCCCGTTTCGGGAGAGCAGGAGAATATAGCAAGTTTCACCTCGTCGGTTTCATCTGCAACTTCTTCACCAGAGCCGGACAGCGCGCCCGCTGCCGCCACATCTGAGGAAGAAACCGAGCAGCCCGCTGTTTCCGAAGAACCGCATATCTCCGCCGAAGCGCCGGAAACGCAGCAGGCGGTATCCACTGAACCTTATACCGAGCCGGAGCTTCCCTCCCAAAGCGCCCCCGCAAGCACCGCCAAGTACATCCCCGAACAAACCGCTCCCTCAAATACTACCGCGCCGTCCACGACTTCCTCTGCAACTGCTGCCGAAGTACCGGTGCAGGAGCCGGAAAATGAGCCCGTCCCGTCTGAGGGCTTTTCGTATGCGGTCTACGAGGACGGTATCGAGCTCACCCGCTATGGCGGCAAAGGCGGAGAGGTGGTTATCCCGCAGAGTATCGACGGATATAACGTCGTCAAGCTGGGGGACGCTCTTTTCAGCAACAGAGAGGACATCACTTCCGTTGTGATCCCGGAGGGCGTCAGAGAGCTTGGTTACAGTGTTTTCTGCTTTTGCACCAGACTCTCTGAGATCAAGCTGCCAAACAGTCTTGAGGTGATCCGCTCAAACGCGTTATACGGGCTCTGGGGGGTGCATGAGGTGTTTATCCCGGAAAATGTTTACCATATCGACGGGCTTACATTCGGCGGCTGGTCCGGCTTCGACAAAATAACTGTTTCAGAGAACAACAGGTGGTTCTGCGCTGAAGACGGGGTGCTATACAACAAGAGCATGACAAAGCTGCTGTTTTATCCCGCGTATAAAGCCGACAAGGAATTCACTATACCGGATACTGTGACAGGGCTGGATATCTACGCCTTTGACCGCCCCAGATATCTTGAAAAGCTGAATATACCCGCCAGCGTAAGCAATATAGTTACCGACCAGATCTTCGGTCCTGTAAAGGAATTCACCCTTGACCCGGCAAACAAGAATTTCACACTGTATGACGGCGCGCTGTTCAGCAAGGATATGACCTCGCTGATCGCATATCCGGCGGGTTCGCCGCGGGAGGAATGGACTGTCCCGGCAAGCGTAAAACGTCTGGAGTGCGGCAGTATCTCCCTAGCCTACAATCTCAGGAGGATCAATATCCTCCAAATGCCGGAATATATGGGTGAGGTAGCCATTATTGATTATCAGGATCTCTATATTTCCTATAACGGCACACTGTACACTCCGCAGGAATTCTATGATTTGTATATGCCGGAGGGATAGAAAATAATGCAGGGCTGCATACCAAAAAAGTATCTGCCTGCTGTATACTATAAGTATCACAAATCTGCGGAGGTACTTAAAAATGGCGAAATATTGCAGATACTGCAAAGAAATAATGAAAAACCCCGGCGACAAATTCTGCTACAAATGCCACAAGGAGGGCGATCCGGTTGGTTTCTTTTACAGGTTTGCCACGCCGGTAGATATCAGCGAATTCGAGAAAGATGTCATCAGGGAAACCGGCGGTAACCTATTCCTAAGCTCGGTGATCCTGGGCATACTGCCGGTTTCGTTCCTTGTGCTGGCTATTTGGTCTCTATGCAATGAACCGGTTTCGGTGGTAATGATCTGTATCTTAGTGCTGACTATTGCATCATTCCTTGCGTTTATCTGGGTGGGTTTCACGGGATTCAGATTAACTTTGCTCAGCCAGAAGGCTGTTAACAAAAAGTGGAAGATTGCGCTTATCGTACATGCAGCATCTGAACCTATGAACCGCAGAGGCGCAACGCTGACCTCCTCGAAGCTTAACGGTATTCCAAAGGCAGTGCGCAAAAAGGTGTTAGAAAAAACGCTGATACACCTTGCCGAGGCGGAAAAGTCCGCGCCCCCGGAAAAGATCGAGCCAAATCTCATTGTGCGCACCCCCGGCGAAAATTGGAAATGCAGCTTCTGCGGTTATGTCAATCCAAGCGAACGGATAGACTGCAAATCCTGCGGCAAAACAAGATGATTTGACAATATCCCGCAATCGGCTTTACAGAACTGTTTGCGGGATTTTTTTATCTTCCATAATAGCATGACTTCTGATGTCACCCATATAAAAAATGCATAAACCAGAGAAAATGGTTGAAATTTCTCAACAATTGTTGTATAATATAGGTAATTATATGCTGTCCTGGCATTGTCAATATTATTCATATCAAAAATACCGCACCGGGAGGACAATATGACTCAGAAGAAGAAAATGCCGTTCCAGAAAAAACTGATCCTTAGCATGATACTCATCATTACCGCAGCAATACTGATAATCGCCGCGAGCTCCTACTTTGTTATCAAGGACACGCTTGATAACCGTATCAACCGAGAGATCTCCGCCACGCTTTCTTCAAGGGCGCAGGAGTTCGACAAGTGGATAGTACAGCAGCAAAGCACGATCTCCTATTTCGGGGACTCCATTCAGTACAACGACTCGCTCGAAAAGCTCTCCAACAAGGAGCTGGAAGCATTCCTTGCGGACAAGGTGACCGAGTACGTCATAGATTACTACATAGTAAAGCCGGACAAGACCACGATCTTCGCCAGCGGCTTCCAGCTCCCGGACGACTTCGACGTCACCGCCCGCGACTGGTACAAGGCGACTATCGCAGCAAACGGCGCGCTGACCTGCACCTCACCGTATATCGACAACAACACCGGAAAGCTCTGCATGACCGTATCTCAGGCGTACTATAAGGACGACGGGCAGCTTGATTTCGTCATGGGTGCGGATATCTATGCGGACTACCTCGCGGAGCTTACCGAGAGCATTGATGTTTTCGAGAACGCTTACCCCATGCTCATAGACAGCGACCTCAACATAATCGTCCACCGTGACGAAGGATACCGCATATCCATCGATGACGACGGAAACGCGAAGGTCACCAGCATGCGGGATATCCCGGCATATTCCGAGATAATCTCCCGGCTTGACTCCGGCGATTATTCCGTGCTGAGGACCGGCGACTACGACGGCAGCAGCAGATATTTCATCATGTCCAAGATATCTTCCACCGGTTGGTATTACGTCTATGCGGTGGATTCCATGGAGTACTTCGGGCAGATCATGCCGCTGATGATATCCATGGTAATCATTTTCATCATTGATATCGCGGTATCCGCAGTCGTGATAACACTGCTGGTAAAGCAGCTTCTGAAGCCTATCGAAGAGTTAAAGACCGCCGCCGGAAATATGAAAGAGGGCAGGCTGGACTACACCCCGACCTACCACGCCGCAGACAGTATCGGCGAGCTTTGCAGCAGTATCTCCGAGACCAACAAGGTCTGGACGGGCTACATCAACGACGTAAACGACAATCTGGACAAGCTCTCCCACGGCAGCTTTGATATCCAGTTCAACGGCGACTATGTGGGTGATTTCGCCGAGATCAAGAATTCTATCACGAATATCTCAGACAAGCTGAGCGCGATAATCGGCGGTATCGATACTGCGTCCTCGCAGGTGTCCGCCGGCGCTGAGAGGGTCGCGGATACCTCCAACTCCCTTGCGGCGGGAGTAAACCAACAGTCGCGGACTATCGAGGAACTGACAGCGCTCATTGAGAAGCTGGTGGCTCAGATAAACGAGAACGCAGCCTCTGCGGAGGCGGCACAGAAGCAGTCCGGGACGACGTCTGAAAATGTCGTGGAGTGCAACAAGCGCATGAACGAGCTTATCGAGTCTATGGACAACATCAACGAAAAGGCTCAGGAGATCGTAAAGATCGTTCAGACGATCGACGATATCGCGTTCCAGACGAATATCCTGGCGCTGAATGCCGCAGTTGAGGCTGCCCGCGCCGGAGAAGCCGGAAAGGGCTTCGCGGTGGTTGCCGGCGAGGTTAGGAACCTTGCCTCCAAGTGCGCAAAGGCAGTCCAGAACACCACGGTGCTTATCGACAGCACCGGCGAGGCGGTAGAGAACGGCGCACGTCTGGCGCAGGAGACCGGCTCCGCGCTGGAGTCTGTTTCGCAGGGTGTTGAGAATGTCAACAGCCTTGTGGTGAAGATCTCCGAAGCGTCTGAAAATCAGGCTAACGACGTCAAGACGGTATCCGAAAAGATCTCCGCGATCGAGAGCATAGTCCACACCACCGCAGCCACCGCCGAGGAAAGCGCAGCTTCCAGCGAGGAGCTGAACAGCCAGTCCCGGACATTGCAGGATATGGTGGACAAGTTCAGGAATAGATGATATGGGTAAGGCGCTGCTTTTGGGGCAGCGCCTTTTGTTTATTAATTGAAATTTGTCGGTGCGTTTTCTCTTAGAACTCCGCGCGAAGCGCGGAAATGTTTTTCGCTTCCTTTTGGAAGCCAAAAGGAAGCGAAAAGCAATTTTGCTGCGCAAAGAGGAAAAGAGAACTGCCCGATTTATTACAATTTGTTTTATATCTCCCCTATCTTCAAACAAGCTGCTCCCGCAGCGACTGCAATATCTTTCTTTCCCGCCGGGACACCATGACCTGCGTAAGACCCAGAAGCTGCGCCGTTTCACACTGGGTCTTCCCCCGGAAGTACCGCTGTATAATGATATCCCTGTCCTCGCCGGAAAGCCCCGCAAGGCACTGCCGCAGCGCCAGCCTGTCTATCAGCACCTCCTCGCCGGAGCTTTGCGGCACAAGCAGCTCCTCGCCCTCCTCGCCGCCGGTGTTCAGCGACACCGGGGGAACTCCCGCGCAGAGTGCCTCCGCAGCCTCCTCCGACGTTACCCCCAGCGCCTCCGCGATATCCGAGATCCTCGGCTCTCCGCTCGCGGAGAGCTGCTCACGAACCCGCGCCGCTTTCACTGAAAGCTCTTTAAGGCTGCGGCTGATCTTCACGCTGCCGCCGTCCCGGAACAGCCGCCGTATCTCACCAAGTATCACCGGCACGGCATAGGTGGAAAAGCACAGCCCCCGCTCTGGCTCGAAACGGTCGCACGCCTTAACCAGTCCCACGCACCCGGCGGAGTACAGCTCCTCGTACTCAATGCCGCGCCCCCGGAAGCGGTTCGCCAGCTTATGCACCAGCGGCAGGTTGCGCTCTATGAATTCGTCGCGTTCCAGTTCATTCACTCAGCTCACCTGCCCGGCGGGTTCGCGGCGAAGCTCCTCGGCGGAGGCGCGGCAGCTTATGCGCTTCTCCATAGTGACCGAAGTGCCTTTGCCGGGGGCGCTCTTGACGCTCACCTTGTCCATGAAGCTGGACATCACCGAAAAGCCCAGCCCGGAGCGCTCCTCCTCCGACGCGGTAGTGAACAGCGGGGTCATAGCCTGCTCGATATCCGCGATACCCGCGCCCTTGTCCCGCACGGTTATGTAGATAAGCCCGCCGGAGTACTGCCGCAGCAGCAGCTCCACCTTTCCCACACAGCCGCGGTAGCCGTGAACTATCGCGTTCGTGACCGCTTCGGACACCGCGGTCTTTATCTCGGTGATCTCCTTCACCGTAGGGTCGCACTGCGCCGCGAAAGCCGCCGTCACTGTCCGGGCGTAGGACTCGTTCACCGACAGCGAGGGAAAGCTGATCCGGCACTCGTTAATTATTTGCTTTTTCATTTTTGTCAACCTCCACCAGCAGACCGGAAAGCCCGGAAAGCCGTATTACTGCCGCAATTTCGGGTCTTGCGTTTTTGATGATTATCTCCCCTCCGTGGGCGTGTACCGCCCGCAGTCTGCCGAGGATAAGCCCGATACCGGAGCTGTCCATGAACCCGACGTTCTCCATGTCGATTATCAGCATTTCCGGCTGGGAGCGGGCTATCACCTCGTCAAGCTCCTGCCGCATTTCCCGCGCGGAATGATGGTCTATATCCCCGTAAAGCGCCGCGGTTATCCGTCCGCCGTCGTTGTACAGCTTAACCATGATATCTCCCCCTTTCATGTACAACTATTCTAGCACACGCCGCGCGAATATTCTGTCGGTATTCCGCCGTGAATTTACGCAGTATCACGGGATTTCCGCCGAATGGGAGATATTCCGCACGAATATGGAATATATTTGTACAAGAAGCGGTTACAACTTGTGATTCTGCACAGATACGCAGGTTTTTTCTGTACAGAAACGACAAAGATGCGCATAATTTGTTGATTTCCGCGCAGGATAATAGTACAATGTATATAGAATCTCCACAGCTTAATTGTAAGAAATATCTAAAAGGTGATAATTTGTACAAAGCGATATTTTCCCATAAAAATATAAACGACCTGCCGGACTATTATAGCTGCGTAAGCGACCTGCTGCGCTGCGATACCGTGCTTCAGCTTGACGAATACAAGCACCACAAGGGTACTACCCGGCTTCAGCACAGCCTTAACGTGTCCTATTACAACTTTCTGATTTGCCGGAAGCTGCACTGGGACGCGCGCTCCGCCGCGAGAGCCGGGCTGCTGCATGACCTGTTCCTCTACGACCGCAAGGAGCATGAGCGGGTGGACGGCGAGGGCTGGCACGGCGTGGGTCACCCGAAAATCGCGTTTTTCAACGCGGTGGAGCTGTTCCCGCTGAACGATCGGGAAAGCGACATGATTGTGAACCACATGTTCCCGATAACGCCACACCTGCCGCACTTCCGGGAAACATGGGTGATACAGTTCGTGGACAAATTCTGCGCGGTGAGCGAGCTGTGCGCCCTCGCGGCGCGGTCAGGCAGAAGATACATGCGCGTTGCCGCAGTGTTCTCGCTTGGGCTTCTTGTCCGGCTCACTACAAGGCTTTAACTCATTCAAACAGCCCCTTGAAGAACTCAAACACCGCAAAGCGTATCTCAATCCTGTTGCTGCTGTTATCGGTCACGAAATCGGCGGGCAGCTCCTCCTCCGGCAGCGGCTCGCTCGCCAAAGGAATACACAGCGGCGGAAACATCACGCACCACCAGTTATGCCCCTCCCCGCTGCCGAGGGTAATGCGAAGCGCCTGATAATCCCCCGCCGGGAGCGTCACGCTATCGTACTGCCGGGTGGTGAAGTACATCTCGGTAAGCTCCGCCTTTGCGCCATAATCAGCCCCCTGCTGCGAAAGAAAATCGCAGCAGCTTTTTTCTATTTCGGGGAGAAGCTCCCGCACCTGCTCGGCGGCGTCCCCGACGTTATCACTGTCGGCAAGCAGAGCGCCGTATTTCTCCAGCACGAAGTCCCGCACCGCCAACTTCATGCTCTGGTCGTATTCGCTGTCGCTGTTCGCCGGGATATGCAGCCTCAGCACCTCCTGCGGTATCTCCTCGCACTCCCGCGCAAACCCGCCGAAGTTCCCCAGCAGCAGCGACAAAGCCGCTCCCGCCGCCATAATTATGTCCAAAGCCCATGTTGTCATAGCAGTTACCTCCGTAATGTTTTCTGCTCCTATTATTGACCGCAAGCCGCGGCTTAATCAGCGCTGTGAAACTTTTTTCTGCCGCTTCGGGACTTCCATATCAAGGGAGGGGTAAGCTATGCGTTTTTATAAGAGATATATCGCGGCGCTGGCGGCAATTACGCTGCTGTGCGGCTGCTCGAATGATACATCATCTGCGCCGGAGGCGACTTCCGCCGCCGAAGCCTCCGCGCCAACTGCGGAATCCCCGCAGGAGACCACTATGGAGCAGGGCAGCGCCCCCGCGGGAGTTCCTGCGGTGACAGACGCTTCCGGCGCGAATCCCGGCGGTGTTGACCTCGTTTCCGAAACGTACTCGGAGAACTCGTTGATATTCGACCTCAACGGGACTTACTGCGACGTTTCGGAGCTGCCGTTTTCGGTGGAGACCTTCAAGCCGGAGCTGTCTGTACAATATGGTCATCTTCTTAATATCCGGGACGGTAAGCTGATATTTAGCAGTTGGAACGATGACATATACGGAGATGACTGGACGATATTCACCTACGACCTTAGGTCTGAGGAGCTGACCGAGGTTTTCAGCTCAAAAGCTGTGCTGTCTAAAGGTGAAGGCGGCTCGCCGCTATTCGCCAATGAAGAATATGTGGTAGTTTGCACCTATCCCGACCACGAGACTACATATCGTGTATACAAATACGGCAATAACGAACCAGTTTTCACTTTGCCGGACAGTGACGAAGACAATCGTTACTTTACAAGCGGTTCTATGTACATAGTTTACGACCAGCTTTTCTTTGACGGGGAGTGCAGACTCGCCGGATTCGACAAAAGCGTTTCTGTGTTATACCGGGCGTATCTTTCCCACGGAGGGGAATTAGGGGTCTATGCCGCGAACGTAGTATATCCCCGATACGGCGTTGGCAACGTCTGCTTCAACATGGACTATCACGACCTGACCGGGGTGGTGGATTCTTCTTATTTGTCCAACCTGAGAGGGGATTTTTTCCGCGCCTATGACGGCAATACAAACACCATACTTGAAAACACCTACTATCCTATACAAATCACGGATATTACAGATGAGATACTCGGCTCCCGCGACTCCGTAAGCTGGCTGGATAAAGACTCAAACCTGCATGATATAGGCACCACCGGATTCGGGTACAGTGCCAACAGCGGACACATCACCATTGACGGTATATTCATGCTGCCGCTGTATCACGAAAATGCAAGCACTGTCGACAAGCTGCTGGTCGGAATGTACGACAAGTCCTACGGCAAAAACACGGCGGCGCTTATTCCATGCGAATACAGAAGCGTTTTTGCCGAGAACACCGCGCTGTACTACGTTGACCGCACAACGCTGGAAACCATTATGCTTTCACCTCATGAAGAAGTGTTTCTGTATGCGAACGGGGAAAATAATTAAATTTTATTAAAATATATTGCAATAACTGAGAATTTGGTGTATAATATAATTTGGGAGAACTTGTTCTCCCAAGCAGCCGCCAGGCTGCCGCCGCATAGCGGCGGACTTATATTTCAGGGTTCTCTCAGCTGTCCAAATCTTTGATTTGGAAAACGGCGTGAGGTTCCTATAATATATTGTGAAGTGTTAT
This sequence comes from uncultured Clostridia bacterium, assembly GCA_945873955.1. GTDB lineage: Bacteria > Bacillota > Clostridia > Oscillospirales > Ruminococcaceae > CAG-115. Next base: position 20,934 of record CAMCFA010000042.1, read on the forward strand.
GCTTCAATACTAATCTATCGAAAGGAATCACGAAATGCCGCTCGAAGAAATCAACAGAGAATTTTCTTTCCCGCTCCAGAAGATAATCGACGAACATCGTCTTGAAACCATTTATATGCCGGAGGACGGCGGGAACACGCTTATTTCCGACCATGAGATAAACCGTCCGGGACTTCAGTTCGCGGGATTTTACGAATATTTTGACAAACAGCGTATCCAGATATGCGGAAAGACTGAGTTCGCGTACCTCTCCACCCTTGAACCGGAGGTTCGCCGCAGCCGTATCGACAACCTGCTTTCCTACAAGTTCCCGGCAATGATAGTCACCCGCAACCTTGAGGTTTTCCCGGAAATGGTGGACAGCGCCAAGGAAAACCAAATGCCGCTGCTGCGCACCGACGAAAGCACCTCGGTGTTCACCTCAAAGCTGGTAAACTTCCTTAACTTACAGCTTGCGCCGCGTATCACCCGGCACGGCGTGCTTATTGAGATCTACGGCGAGGGCGTGCTTATCCTCGGCGAAAGCGGCGTAGGTAAGAGCGAGACCGCTATCGAGCTTGTAAAGCGCGGTCACAGACTTATCGCGGACGACGCCGTGGAGATCAAAAAAGCCTCCAACATCACGCTGGTGGGAAGCTCCCCGGATAATATCCGCCACTTCCTTGAGCTGCGCGGCATAGGTATCATCAATGCCCGGCAGTTGTTCGGTGTCGGCGCGGTAAAGCTCAACGAAAAGATCGACATGGTCGTCGAGCTGGAGCTTTGGAATCCCGAAAAGACCTACGACAGAATGGGCGTGGACACTCACTATATGACTATCCTTGGAGTAAAAGTTCCGCTGCTCACTATCCCGGTAAAGCCCGGTCGTAACCTCGCGGTAATTCTCGAGGTTGCCGCTATGAACAACCGCCAGAAGAAAATGGGCTACAACGCAGCAAAGGATCTGCTCCACCAGCTCGGTATCGACTCCGACAGCGAGGAGATCATGTCAGACCTCAATATATAAAGCAACATCAGAAAGGACAACATTGTTATGAAATACAACATCGGTATCGACCTCGGCGGCACTAATATCAAGGTCGGCGTGGTTGACGAGGAATACAACATCGTATCAAAGGCAACTGCAAAGACCGCGCTCCCCCGCCCCGCGGAGGAGATCTCGGACACTATCGCGGAGACCGTCTGGGCTGCGCTGAACGAGGCAAAGGTCACTATCGACGAGGTGAACTCTATCGGCATAGGCACTCCCGGCACGGCAAGCCGCAACACCGGCGTGGTGCTGTACTCCTGCAACCTCGGCTTCAAGAACACCGACCTGCGCAAGCTGGTAGGCTCCCGCCTCGGCAAGGACGTTTACGTTGAAAACGACGCGAACGCCGCCGCTTTCGGCGAGGTACTCGCCGGCGCAGGCAAAGGCTACAAGGACGTTGTGGTAGTCACCCTCGGCACCGGCGTGGGCGGCGGTATCATAATCGACGGCAAGATATACACCGGCTTCAACTTCTGCGGCGCAGAGCTGGGTCACACCGTTATCCACTACGGCGGCAGAAAGTGCGGCTGCGGACGTCTGGGCTGCTTTGAGGCTTACTCCTCCGCTACCGCCCTCATCAACATGACAAAGGAAGCTATGGAAGCCGACAAGTCCAGCAAGATGTGGGAGCTTTGCTCCGGGGACATCAATAACGTTGACGGCAAGACTGCCTTCGACGGCTGGCGTGCCGGGGACAAGAGCGCTTCTGAGGTCGTTGATATGTATATCAGCTACCTCGGCTGCGGACTCACCAACATCGTCAACACCTTCCAGCCGGAGGTTCTGCTTATCGGCGGCGGTATCTGCAAGGAGGGAGAAAACCTCACCAAGCCGCTGGAGAAGATTATCGCGCAGGACAGCTACTGCGTTGACCCGGAGCGCTCCACCAAGCTGGATATCGCGCAGCTCGGCAACGACGCCGGAATAATCGGCGCGGCGTATCTCTACACGCTGGCGTGATCCTGCGAAAAGGAGCAGTAAAATGTACTATATGTCAAAGGACGGCACCCGCCTTGTCGAAAGCAATCACCTCTACATAGACGGAAACACGATATTAGCGGTGGTTCCCGGCAGCGACGATATCCCCCTCGCGGAATACGAGGTGTACGGCGACGCGCAGGAAATGCTCCGCAAGGTCTGCGAAGCTATCGAAGACGGCGAAACGGTGTTTGTATTCAATTAAACTCTGAATATCTCTCACATTTATGCATAAACTTTAGGGAACCTCTAAAAACCGGTTTGAAAAGGTAAAATGGGTAGAGGTCTGTCGGTCAACCCCTCCGGCACTTCGTGCCACCTCCCCCACAGGGGAAGACACGCCGAATGCGAGGAAAGCCTCCTGGTAAGGCTTTATGCCTTACTAGGAGGTTTGACGAAGCAGGCGGTGTGCTCTGCACATTTTCCCTCAAACGAGGTTTTTAGAGGTGACCTTTAACAAAAACGGGATAATCCCGTTTCTTACATTACAAACTCAAAAAATATTCAGGGGGGCTCGTCTTGGATTATTCCCGACTTGCAGAGGTCTGCCGTAAAAACGGCACGCTCTGCGAATTTGACCACATTCTGGCGCCGCATACCTCAATGAAAATAGGCGGTCCCTGCGACGTGTTCCTGCGGGTTTCGGACGAGGCTTCGCTGAAGAAGGCGCTGACCGTCTGCCGTGAGGATAAGCTGCCGTATTTCATTCTCGGCAAGGGCAGCAATCTGCTGATAAGCGGCAAGGGCTTCCGCGGCTGCGTTATCGCGCTGTCCTCGGCGGGGACGGGCGGTTCTGTTGCCGTCAGCGGAAATACCGTCACTGCGTGGGCGGGGACGACGCTCCATTCGGTATGCCTTGCGGCGCTGGAGCACTCCCTCACCGGGCTGGAGTTCGCATACGGGATTCCCGGCTCGCTGGGCGGCGCGCTGTTCATGAACGCCGGGGCTTACGGCGGTGAGATGAAGGACGTGGTGAAGTCCTGCCGGTATATCGACGGCAGCGGCGAAATAAAGGAAATGTCCGCGGCGGATATGGAGCTTTCCTACCGCAGCAGCATATTTTCCCGCCGGGACTTCGTTATCACCTCGGTGACAATGGAGCTTTCAGCCGGGGACAAAACCGCGATAAAAAGCCGCATGGAGGAGCTTATGCAGCGCCGCCGCGACAAGCAGCCGCTGGAATTTCCGAGCTGCGGCAGTACGTTCAAGCGCCCGGAGGGCTACTTCGCCGCCGCGCTCATTGAGGAATGCGGCTTAAAGGGCTTCGCCGTGGGCGGGGCGCAGGTCAGCACAAAGCACAGCGGCTTCGTTGTGAACACCGGCGGCGCTACCTTTGAGGACGTCATGGCGGTGGTGAACGAGGTCAAGCGGGTGGTGCTGGAAAAGAAGGGCGTCGCGCTGGAATGCGAAATGCTGATACTGCAATAACTCCCGGAAGGAGCAGAAAATGGAATTCGTGATAGTTACCGGGCTTTCGGGTTCGGGCAAATCCTCGGTGGTAAAGGCGCTGGAGGATATCGGGTATTTCTGTATCGACAACATGCCGCCGCAGCTTATTCCCAGCTTCGCGGCGATGTGCAACGACAATCCCGAAATACAAAAGGTCGCAATCGTGACGGATATCCGCGGCGGGGCGATGTTCTTCAAGCTGGAAGAATGTATCACCAAGCTACACATACGCGGAATAGACGTGAAGGTGCTGTTCCTTGAAGCCTCCCGCGAGGTGCTGATGAAGCGCTATAAAGAGACCCGCCGCAAGCACCCGCTGGACGAGGTTTCCGGCGGTGATATCGGCAAGGCTATCGACGCGGAGGCGGAGCTTCTCAGCAAGATCCGTGAAAACGCCGACTACATAATCGACTCCACAAACCTCAGCACCGGGCAGCTGAAGGAGCAGATATCCGGGCTGTTTCTGGACAATGCTTCGGACGCAATGATAGTAAGCTGCATGTCATTTGGATTCAAGTACGGCTCCCCGCAGGAGGCGGATCTTGTGTTCGACGTGCGCTGCCTGCCGAACCCGTTCTACATTCCCGAACTGAAGCACAAGACCGGGCTTGACAAGGAAGTACAGGACTACGTTATGAGCTTTCCGCAGTCGCAGGAGCTTCGGGACAAGCTGTTCGATCTGATAGGCTTTCTGATACCCCACTACGTCACCGAGGGAAAGAGCCGGCTGGTGATAGCCTACGGCTGCACCGGCGGCAAGCACAGAAGCGTCACCTTCGCGGAGCTTACCGCGGCGTACCTTAAGGGAAAGGGGCTGCGGGTGCGCACGCTTCATAGGGATGCGGAGAAGAAATAAATTTCCGGGCTGCTGAATTAGCAGCCCGGTTTTCTTATTCAGATGAAAGGAAAATTGTAATAAGTAGGGCAGGCGCATTTTACTCTTTGCGCAGCAAAATTGCTTTTCGCTTCCTTTTGGCTTCCAAAAGGAAGCGGGGCGTGGGGCAGAGCCCCACACTCGGCGCGAACGCGCCATTACTCGCGCGACAGCGCGCCACTTAGCGCGAAGCGCCATAAACGCGTTCA
>CAMCFA010000043.1 GCA_945873955.1 uncultured Clostridia bacterium
GCTTTATGTGTCATTATTTTTTCGGGTGTTGCACTTAAATTATAAATCTATCATAAAAAAGCTGGGCGATGAGGTATCTCTCCTCATCGTCCAGCTTTGACATTGCCTGTTCAAGCATTACTTTTCGTATGACCGACTCGTACAAATCCTCCCGCCGGTCAGGGAACTCCACCCCAAGCTCCGTCAGCCTGTCCAGGGAATCCTCCATGCTTGGTTTTACTGAAACTCTTTCGTTCTCACTATCAATTGTGATACGCTCCTGCTTTCTGTCCTGCTCGGCATATTTCATTTGCCGGTCAGATTTTGCCAGGAAATCGTGGATTTCTTTGCTTACTTCTACGGCTGTGCCGTTTATGTAGATGATGTATTTATTGTCGTTTGACATTCTTGTTCCTCCAGTATACATATTGTTTCTTCTTCAAACGATATGTATACGGAGGTGAGCGACATCGTCGATATTCTTGCATTAGGTTAGTAGTAAGTATATGGCTGGATGTAGCCTTGTTTTTACCTACGAAATAATATGATATCAGATATACTGTCTTACTATGGTTGCCACAGAATAATCTTTGAATATATTTAGTTGCCTTTATAACGATCCACTCCCATTCTAATTCACTTTTCAACGCTTTATCTTCATGTTTTGAGTTGTGTGAAATAAAATGGAAATGACAACAGCAAGTATGTTATCTTTCTTACATTTTTCTTAACTGTATGCCAAAACTATATAATAATGTTAGGGAATCAATAATTATATCAAAATTCGATAATGAGATTCCTCAGCATGTGTGGGCATCCTGCAAACCTGCTTAGAATGTACGACAGACTAAAGCGGCGGAAGCGCTTTACTTCCTCCGCTTTAGCATTAAATTGTATAGTGTTGTTTTAGTAATACTCTACGCACCATGACGCTCGCTGATGCCACGGCAGGTAGTCAATCGGGTCTAGCTTTGCGCCGTTGATACCGCCGCGTCTTATCTCAAAGTGCAGATGCGTACCTGTTACTCGTCCCGTTGCGCCCATATCGCCAATCTGCTGTCCCTGCGTTACATACTCTCCCTCGGACACGCGCAGGTAACTCATATGACCGTAGACGGTAACAAGACCATTATCGTGCTGAATGATTACGCAGTAACCATAATCGTAATACCACCTCGAAACAAGAACCTTGCCTGAATCCGCCGCAACAATTGGCGAGCCATAATAATCCACGATGTCAATTCCACCGTGTCCCGAGTAGCCGCCGCGAGCGGATACCATCTCGCTGATTTTGCCGCCCGTTGCGCTTCCGACAGGCCAGTAGAACTGCCCGTTTACATTCTGTATGCTTATGTCCGAGTTCGGCGGAATGGGCTTTGTGCCAACCGCGATAATCTTTGGCACTGGCTCAGTAATTGTATGGCGCGAAAGTTCTTTTCTGCGCACCTCGATGCCGTTTATATAGGATATGTCTGCCGTTACCGAGTCGGTACCGTAAACGCCGAGCTGCGACACAGTCGTGCTGCCCTCGAAATGCGTGCTGTCATCTACATACTGTGTTTCGTAGGGGGTGTCCTCAATATACGTTTCGGTGCGAGTTACCATGACAGCAAGAAACGGCTCCTCCTGGTTCATAAGAAACTTGTCACCGACTAACACTTCTGTCTTTTCCGAGAAACCGGGGTTAAGAATTGCGACCTGATCCATTGTCATACCTAGCTTTGACGCAATTCCGTAGGGAGAGTCACCGTCTACTGCGGTGTAATAAGCCGCGACGGACTTTTTCGAGGTAATCAAACGGATAATTGAGTTTTCGTTTACCATACTATCCGTAAGGTAAAGACCCGGTTCAAACGAAATCGGCGTTTCAAACTGAACGGTTTCGTTCTCCTCACCCGTCCGGTAAACATCGAGAAGTTGCTCGAGCGTCTGCTCGACCTTTTCCTTGTCGCGGAGTACTCCGTAAAACGAGTTGCCTATGTACATTCCATAACCGTTTTCAACCGTGGCATCAAGCGAAGTTAGCAGTTTGTCCGCAAGTTGATACTTCGTGAGCGTCGGGTTATGTCCTATCATTTCCAGCTCGTATTCTGCCTCAAACTTAACGGTGTTCTGCTCATTTCCGATGTAGTTAATGCGTTGTTGCACCAAATTATTGGCGGCGATAAAGGTCGTTTCATCGGTTACATAGCCAAAGAAATCACCGTTTACCGTGAGCTTAAGGGCATAGGTCATGTTATTAGCGTAAGAGATTAAATTGAAAAGGAAAACGCAGCTTATAACGGGCAGCGCATAGTTGCACAGAGTAACCAACACGCCACGCTTTCCGAAAAGCATACGCCCAATTACCTTAAGACTTTCCTCGCAGCCTTTAATAAAACCTTTTTTTCGGAATGCGGTTCGCATCTCCGTCTTGCCAAGGGAAAACGCCTTGATGTAACGTACAAACCGCTTAACGATAAAGGCACCGATTTTTTTCAGTTGCTGCCACACCTTTTTCAGTGCGACTGTCAGAATGCCTCCGAAGAAAAACGCCGCCGACATCAGCAAGAGGAAAAAGTATTCGCCGAGGTCAGAGATTTTTTCGCTAATGCTTATGTGAGTTATATTTTCTGCCGCGCTTTCTGCGGCGTTATTTGCTTTATAGTCGGATTTGTTTTGATTTTTTCCCATTACTCCTCCTTGTAGAAATCTGCCACTTTTTATGTGTACCATAGTCAAAAGGCAATTACAACCTTTTTAACCGTTCCCTAACTTTTGATGGTGACTTCTCATCGTACTATGTCCGAACAGCAAGAAATAAGTTAAAACTACCGATACTCCATTGACCGAAAGTGGTTGCCATATTTCACAAATAAACTACAGTTCCTCTTTCGTGAGTTCTTTAACTTTGAAAAATATTAAACAATAAGGCAGTAGCGAATTTGCCACCGCCTTATTGCCAAAATAGTGTTCTTGAAATGCTTAGTCCGTTCTTTGTTTTGTACATTGCATTTCATCTATGTTAATCCCATGTCCCCAAGGATGTGTTTCCCACAAGCCCATCATCAAACAGTTTTACATCGATAGTTCCATCAGAAGAGTCTACAATATACATTTTTACAGTAGGAAGTATTTTTTCTAATGTTTCCAGAAGAAGTCTATATTTTGTAGTATCTTCCGTATAGATTGCGGTGTTTTTCTGATATTCGGCAAGCATACTAAGGAATTTCTCCGTATCGCCGGTTGCGCGAGAAATCTGCTCAGCCTTATATGCCTCGGCATCGGAAATCATTTTGTTGGCATTTGCACGAGCCTGGGGTATCAAACTGTTATAATAACCATTTGCCTCGTTAATTGCCGTTTCCTTATCCTCCTTTGCAGCAGTTACATCCAAAAAAGCAGAGGAAACGGCATCAGGCGGAACGATCTCTTGAATGTTAAATGCAGTAATTTTTATTCCAGCATCATAACGGTCTAATGCCTCCTGAGTAAGTGCCATTATAGCATTTTGTGCTGCAACTTTTTCCGTACTTAGTATATCGTCTACTGAAGTGGAAGCCATTTGTTGTACGAGCGCGGATTCAACGCTGTAACGGACTAGCTGTTCGCTGTTTCCGTTAACATTATAGAGAAATTTTGTTGCATCACTTACTTTGTAATGAACAATAGCCTGTGAAGTAATAATGTTTTCATCACCCGTCAACAACTGAATTGCCTCCGGCATATCCCCTGGTGCATGAAGATGATCCGGTAATGTCATGCCAATATCAGCACGACGAATCTCGGATACATTAACTTTTTCTACTGTATCAATAGGGAATGGAAGACGATAGTGCAGCCCTTCACTTACTGTTTGTTCCAACGGTGCTCCAAATCTTCGTATTACTGCCTGTTCTCCGGGGTTTACCACATAAAGCCCAGAGAGAAGGTAGACTGCCAATATACAGCCCCCTACGACAAAGATAACTTTTTTTGGATTAATATGTCCAAAAGCACTTTTCAAATCATTTGTAATTCCGACCTGCCTCCCAGAAGGTGCTTTAGAATTCCTTTTGGAGATGAATTGTTCTTTTAGCTTTCGCCCCTTGTATTTCACTGCTGATAAAGGATTAGAGCTGTCGCTTTCCGGCTTTTTAGTCGACTTGGGCATTCGTTTCACCTCGATTCGTTATGCTATACCCACTAAGATATTTTAGTATTTCAGCGGTTGAAGGCAGGATCAGCGTAGTATTGCCATCTATTGTTTTTTCATAAGTTTCCAAGGTTCGGATAAATTCGTAGAAATCCGGGTCTTTCTGGAAAGCTTCACCGTAGATTCGGATTGCCTCCGCGTCACCTTCACCTTTAATCTGTTGAGCCTGCGCATAAGCCTCAGCGAGTATCAACCTTTGTTCTTTTTCGGCATCTGCACGAATCTTAGCAGCTTCTTCGCTGCCTTCGGAACGATACTTCTGAGCCATCTGCTCACGCTCAGCGCTCATTCGATCATAAACACTCTGCTTATTTGCGTCAGGGAAATTGAGAACACGAATCTGCGCATCCACAACTTCAATGCCGTATTCCATAGCTTTTTCTTTCGCATAGACAGTAGCATCGTTCAGAATTGTGTTAAGTTCCAATTCTTCCTGGTTGGTATTAACGAGCTGATCCAAATTATACTGACCAAGCTGAACGCCAAGACTTGAAGAAAAGACATCCAAAAGGCGTGATTCAGCACCGACCTTATCTTTTACAGTTTTTAAATAAGTTACGGGGTCGCTGACCTTCCAAGTGCCATAATAGTCTAAAGATATGCTCTTTTTGTCCAATGTCAGCAACTCGATTGATGTGGTTTGATAAACCTGGACACGTTTATCCAACCGCTGAACTGACTCAATTGGGTCTGGAAACTTTAGCTGCAAGCCTGGATTTTCAACAACTCGCACAGGGTTTCCAAATTGAGTTACGATTGCATACTCCGTGGAATCAACCTGATATATTACAAGCGACAAAAGAAACAGCAAAATAACCGCACTGATCCCAATAATTATCTTGATGGTAGTTTTATGCTTTGGTTTTGTCATAGGATTAACCTCCATTTATTCTTCAAAATAATTGTTTTTATTCAGAAGTGCCTTTGCCTGTGATCCAAAGTTCAGCATTGTCGATATCGACATTTGCTCCAAGCAGTATCTTCTGTACATTTGGCAAAATCTGTTCCAGTGACTCCATATAAAGTCTGAATTCCGTCACGCGTTTTGATTTAGAGTATGCCTCTTGACGCTGTGCGAAGAGAGAGGCATCACCTTCAGCAGTTGAAATCTTATCTTCTCGATAAGCCTTCGCTTCTGATATTTGCTGATATGCGTCAGCCTTAGCCTGCGGAATAATTGTATTCTGATAAGACAAAGCCTCGTTAATGTATATACTGCGATCCTGTCTGGCGGTTGCAAGATCCTGGAAACTTCCTAACACGGCAGATGGTGGTGTTGCTTCCACAAGCTGGACATTGACGATTTCAATACCGGTTCCGTTTTTATCCATCGTTTCCTGCAAAAGAGACATAGCGGTATTTTCAATGTAAGGCTTCCCCTCAGTCAGTATGTAGTCTATATCATTTTCACCAACGATTTGACGAATACTCGTGATCGAACTAGATCTTATCAGTGTATCAGAATCGCTGACATTTAAAATATAGTCCGCAGTGTTTTTTATTTTATAGTGGACGGAAAGATTAACATTAACTAGGTTTGTGTCACCAGTCAGCAGTTCCTGGGTGCCCGTTTCCACCTTTTCCACTGTTTCCGATTTTACGAGGGTCACATCTTCAAATGGCGCTGGCAATCGGTAATGGATACCCGGTTGAACAGAAGCATCGACTACATAACCAAAGCGCCGGACAATTCCGCTTTCATCCCACTGTACGACATAGAAACCAGATAGAAAATACACTGCGAGAAGAATTGTAGCGGTGCCAAAAATAAATTTCTTCCCTTTTGGATGGGAATGATTATGGTGCAAGAGTTCCTCTGAACCATTATCTTCCTCCGGGTGAATCAGCATTCTGATATTCGAGCTTAGAATTTCATACCCAAAGATCATCAAAAGAACCATCGCAACAATAGCTGCCATTTTGTCCAATGTTGGCATTCCAAACAAGGAACCCAACAAACCAACCAATACAGCTATGGAACAATACATATCCATCATGGAATGATATCCATCTGCAATTAAGCTTTGAGAATTGGTCTGTTGACCGACATAGATTTTATAGCGAGCCATAAAATAATTGATACCGACACCTAAAAAAGCACCCGCCGCAACAAATGGAACATATCGAAGCTCAACGGTTTCACCACTCAACGCATCGGTCAAAATCTCAAGACCCATATAGAATATAAAGATTGACACAAATATTGCAAGGATATGCTCTACCTTTTTAGCAGCTTTTTTTATCCGTTCTCCGGAGTGGCGAGTTATCATCAACCCGCTGAATACTACACCGGATACGAAAACATCGGTAAATGAATGCCAAGCATTTGCTTTCAAGCCAATGCTGCCTGACAGTCCTGCAAGAAAGAATCGCAAGGCTATCAGAACGACATTCGCAAGTATTGTTATAAAAATAGTTCTTTCTTTTCGTCCCATTTTGGGCCTCCTTTATGTTGGTGATTCAGAAGCGATTTCTTCCATCAGCTGCCGTAAAGTTTTGTCGTATATCGTAAATTCAAAGCGTTCAAGAAGATTCTGCCCCATATCTGACTCTAACTGTTCATGCTGTTTCTCTTGCAAATGTGCTTTGATGTTTTCTGCGACTTCTTCAAATTCCAATTGTCTGGCTTCTTCTCGTTCCCGCACCTGCAAAATATAGTAGCCTCCTGCAAAATCAACAATTTCACTATACTCTCCCACGGATAATTCATCAATCGCTTTATACAATCTTGAATCTAAATCATCAATGTGCAAAACACCCGGTATTTCTCCGCCATTTTTCGCAGATGAGTCCTCAGAGTATTTTTTTGCAACACTAGAAAATTCAATTCCATCTTTTAGCGCAGCAAGCGCTTCTTCTGCTTTTGCCTTTGCTTGAGTCTCATTTTCGGAATCGTATCCCTGAGATATCCAAATCAAATTAAGTCGGAGAGTTGATGGGGAAATCATCGTATTGATATTTTCCTTATAGTACTTACGAGCTTCTTCGTTCGATATTTCGACAAGCTTGTTGTCTACTTCCTCTTGATGAAGCATTTGGGAAAGATACATTATTTTCAGTTCTTCCATGCTGTGAGCTGAGCCGTTATCATTGGCTACATCCCCGCTTTCCTCCAAAAGCAATTCCTGCGCAATGATCTGCTCAACCAGCTGTTTCTTCTTTTCGAAGGACGAATACTCTTTTTGATAGGTATACGACAGCTCCAGGAACTCTGTATAGAAATCACCAAGAGTATAACGGCGGCTGTGAATAGAAAATAGGGTTTCGGTTTTGCGCTGTTCATATTCCTTTGCAGTTTTCTCAGTTAAGAGTAATTGCCGAATGTCTTTTGAAACCTCCGAGAGTGGTTGGAATCCCGCCTCCGTCTTTGATTTTAGCTGTAAAATGCTTTGTGAGCCATCACCGTTATCAATAGGCTCAGTTACTTCGCCAATCTTCATGGTGAACAGCTTTTGTATTCCCTTATCCGCTGAAGCATCTTTCTGAATGGTTTGTTCAGAAGCCTGTCCCCCTTCAGAATAAGAAGCAGCCACAGAATTAAAGCTTTCTCCGGAACGAATCTTACGAATGGCTTCTTTCGCACGATTGGAGGCATCACTACCAGTAATGCGTATTTCCAGATAGGTCACATTTCCGGAAATTGCGTAGGAATCTTTATTTTGCTTATAGTATGCTGCGACCTCTTGTTCCGTTGGCTCTGTCACTTTGAGTATATCAAAATTTACCTGCAATCCAGCCGTCTTTTTCAATTCTTCAATGTACTGCGGAAAGAAATCCTCATCTTTTTGGGATACCAAGATCTGACGAATTTCATCTTCTACTTCGGCAAGCGTTTCTCCAGGAAAAGATTCAATGTTTTCATCATAGTATTTCTGTACTTCCCAGTTTGAAATGCTATCAGGCGACAGGTTTTCCCTATGAAGCTGCGTGGCGTACTGCGCTACGGTAGCATCGTTCAACAGATCAGACATATCATGCCGGATATCCTCACGCTGAAGCATACCGTTTTCTTCTGCCCAATCCATTACAATTTGCTCCACAGCAAGGCGTGATGTCATCTGCTGAAGACCCTCAAGAGTGTCGATTGGGTGCAATTCGCATTCCTCTGTGGAATCACAATTTGAGTGATCGTAACCATGAGCGGGGCAGATTATGTGAGACATTTCACGAATGCCTTCCTGCTTGATAAATGCTTTTAATTCCTCAGTAGTGATGTTTTTACCATTATAAGTGGCAACAACATCGGCAGCCGGAGGTGACGGCTCCTGATCTCGAAAAAGAAAAAAGCACCCAACTGCAGCCAATAACGGCAATGGCAGAAAAAGTAATAGGTTTTTTTTCTTTCGCTTCGGACTCTTTGCAACAAATGTTTCAACGCTTTGTAGCTCTTCGTCCGGCAAATGAACTTTTTCTTCATTCTGATCTGTCCCGGAATTGCTCACATCTTCTAGATAGGATTGAGTGGCTATTTCCACATTTGGTGTTGTTTTTCCTGTATGATCTGTCTTTTTGCGCCGACGCTGCGGTGAGTCCTTTACACCAAATGCCCCCATGATATCCGCTAGGATTGAACTCCCGGAATCAACAGGTGGTTCTGGTGGATGGGTTTTTTGTTCTTTTTTGTTAGAAGAATCGAAATTCAAATTTTTATCTTCGCTCATACCCAACCTCCTTATTTCTCTGTATTTCAGTATTGATTATACCATTCAAATGTGGTGAAATTATGAATAAAAGCAGGGATTGCATCAATTTGATACAATCCCTGCCATATATGTAAACCCGGAGTGATGAGCCTCTATTAAGTCCCTCACTCCGGAGTGTTAATGTCCGTTTTTTTATTCTTGAGCTGTTTTTTCACTTGACATTTCCGGTTCTTCTGTGTTAGAATGAATGAAATGATACTATGAACAGAACCTTATTATGGAGTCTTTGATAACACCATTTCACAAACCGGTATGTTTATTGTCTTTACCTTTAATGAACATCATTTGCTTATCCGTACTTAGCAACCGCGACGGGTGATTTCTCATTGCTAGAAGGTGACGAAAATATGAATACGAAAAATTGTTTTACAAAATCAATGATAATCGCTCTTATTTGCGGAATTCTTGGTTGCATTTGCTTTGGGTGGACCGACTGGACGATGATATATGGAGACACTTCACACAGCGGAAAAATATGCTGGCTAACCGAGGGAGCTTCAAGTATTGAGCCGTGGAAAAATGCACTTTCTATGGCAGTAACTTTTCCGGGAATTATTCTATTCGGTATTGCCTTTTTTCGCATAGAGGGATTCATTCTCAATGACAAACGAAGGAAAAAATATCTTCACTTAACCGCATTTGGACTTGCTCCGTGGCTTTGCCTGCATCTGTATTATGTAATGATCTTGTTCGGGTTCGCTTGGTTAAACAACAATGGATATGCTGGAACCGCTGCACCTCTTTCGGAAGCATTAATCAATCAATTTTCGTGGGTGGTGTATTTATGCGAAGGCATGATGCTTCCGCAGTTTATATACTGGCTATACATGGTTGCTTCAGGAGAAACCATTCTGCCCAAAACAATGGTAGTTTCTAATCCACTTGTAATCTATGCTTTACTGTATGCAATTACTTCATTTATCCCGTACACTTCTTTCAGAATGGGATTAACGAATGGACTTCTAAGTGAAAGTATAATGATATGGTTGCTAAGCCTGCTGATTTTTGTAATAAACAAAAGGAAACATAACAAAAGTGTAGAATAGAGATTATTGCATTTCTTGGCACGGATGAACAAATGATTATTAACCGGAAAAGCAGATTATAACTCAGTAATCTTAGAGTATTTGTCTGGTCTGCGTGACGAAAAATATGGAAGTCCCTTTCTAACAGAAGCCGCTGTGTTTTGATTGATATTTTCAATAATCAACTGTTCCTCAGCGCCTGAGTAAATAAGTACATTTCCGTTGCAGTCTATTACCGATGAATGACCGCTGAACCCAAAACCGGTGCGGTTGCACATTGCCAGAAACACGCTGTTCTGCATTGCCTGAACCCTCAGCTCCCACAGGAACATTTCATCCGGCTCGCCGACCATATTTGCTGTGGGAATTATGATCAAATCAGCATTATTGAGTGCGCAGCATCGAATACTCTCAGGAAAATGACGGTCATAGCAAATGACTACTCCAACACGGCACAATCCTCCGTTCACGGGTAAATCATATACATTAAATCCACCATCGGACGGGGTATAGTATTCAGCCTCATAAAAATTTGGAAAAGACGAAACATGAACCATTTTTGATATACCGATTATCTCACCGTGGCTGTCAATCATTATATTTGCATCATATTTCCCGTTTGGCTGCCTCAGATAGATATTAGGACTTGCTGATATTTTATATTTGCGGCACGCATTCCTTACCTCTCTAATCTCCGTGCCATCTATATCCATCAAATAGCGTTTTGCATTACCTCCACTAATATTTGGGAAAAACGGGGTTAACTGAAGCTCCGGGAAAAATATCAGTTCTGCGCCCTGCTCTGAAGCAAGGCGTATATTATTGATTGTCTTTTTGAGGTTTTCCTCAATATGATCTTCTATAATCATCTGTGCCAAAGCAATCTTCATTTTTTGTCCTCTATAAATACAAACAGAAAATTTACAATTCCATTATATTGACATAACCATATTATTATACGGAATCAGTATCAGCACGAAGCGGGAAAGACATTGTAACAAGGGTTCCTTCATTTGGAGCACTTGTTGCTATTATTTTACCGCCGTGGGCTTCGACAATTGCTTTTGTAATAGCCAATCCAATTCCCATGCCGCCCATATTTTTGCTACGTGATGGATCCGCACGATAAAACCGTTCAAACATTTGCCCTAAGTCTTGTTCGTTCATACCTATACCAGTATCGGCAACAGAAATGTATACAGAATCCTGTGAGATTTCACAGGAAAGTGTTACGCTTCCATTCTGAGGGGTGGCACGCAGCGCATTAGACAAAAGGTTTACCAGACACTGTTTTATTCTATCCCGGTCGCAGAAAAGAAAAATGGTTTCTTCAGAAGATGAACACAGAAGATTTACCCCTTTATTACGAAACTGCGCCGCAAAATCTGTGGATACATTTTCGAATAGTTCCTGAACGTCAACGCACTCATACTCCAACTGCATATTATTGCTTTCTAAATCATTAAGTTCACGAAGTTGCTCAACAATTCGGGTCAAGCGAAGGACTTCTTCATGAATGCTTTGAAATAATTCCGGCGAGGGTTCCCATACCCCATCAATGACAGCTTCCGCATGACTTTGCATATTGCTTAACGGTGTCCGAAGTTCGTGGGCAATGTCTGCCGTCATTCGACGCTTTTGCTGTTCTCGCAGCTGAAGCATTCTTGACATTTCGTTGACCGAATGAACGAGAGATGAAAGTTCCTTTGTTTTAGGCTCTTTTTCAATCGTTTGACCATATTCACCCTGGGCAATCAAGGCAGTAGATTTTACAACATCGGAAATAGGTCGGAGGAAAAACTTCGACAGGAAAATAGCAAGAAGTATCGCAATTCCAGCAAATAATAATCCCAATACCAACAAAGCGCGGTTTAGTGAGTTAATCAGATTTAGTTCCGAATCATTCAACGAGTATGGACCATAGTATCCTATAGTTAAATATCCGACAGGGGTTTCTTTATATAGCAAATCATAGTTCTGTTCCGTATAAGCCCCATTAAATGAGGGGTAGCGACTATGCATATTGACTTCTGCGTGTTGAAGAACAAGTTGACATTCTTGCGTCTTGTGTACGGATATATCCCAGTCCAACTCCCCGCTAAGTGTCTGAACATGGACGAACAAACCATTTTGTAATGCAGCATTCGCAATGACCTCCAGGCTGGAAAGATTATACCCCGAAAGAGGGCTATACTGCTCGTTAATCTGCTCTTTAATTATCCTAACCTGTTCTTGCCTTTGTTCATTTGCATACATCTCAAACAGTTTGTCAACCGTACCATTAAAAAAGAGTGCGAACAGCAATAGCGCAACAAACAAAAGAGTAGTAAGGAAAATAGTTAATTGAGTTCGCAATGTCCTCATTCGTGTTCACCAGTGTCCTTTCGCCCAAGAAATTGATACCCTAGACCATGAACAGTGACAATAAATTTTGGGTTTCGTCGATCAAGTTCGATTTTACTGCGAATACTTTTGATATAAGTATCAATGGTGCGATCATATCCGTCAAAATTGCCGTCTAATGCAAAACTGATAAGCTGATCTCTTGAAAAAATGCGATGAGGAGCTTTTGCCATTGTAAAAAGAATTTGATATTCAGTTGGTGTAAGATGAATGGTTTTCCCTTGACGCTTCACGATCTTGTTCTGAAAGTCAATCTGAAGAAATCCTTCGCCGTAGGAAATTGGAGCGCCCATAAGAAAATCACTCTGTGTACGGCGAAGAATTGCCTCAACTTTTGCAACAACGATTTTGGGACTAAACGGCTTGGTGATGTAATCATCTGCACCGAGTTGTAAGCCTTCTATAATATCCGTTTCTTCACTTTTGGCAGTTAGCATAATCACCGGGGTGCGGTGATGAATACGGATAGTACGGCAAAGCGATTCACCTGATACATCAGGAAGCATAAGATCAAGGACAATCAAAGAAAAAATATGGCTTTGCAGGAGACTTAACGCCTCTTTGCCATCATGAGCGCATACCGTTTGATAACCTGCCTTTTCAAGATATGCACTTAATACACGAGTTATCTTTACTTCATCATCGACAAGCAGAATGCTTTTCTTTTCTTCCATAATGCTCCTCCTAGTTATGTGGTAAAATACACATTCTTAGTTTGTCAACAATTATATCAATCAAACTTTCTTTACAAACAATACCCGAATGGCATTCAATATAGCCAAAACCATAACACCAACATCAGCAAATATTGCAGCCCACATATTTGCAATACCGAGTGCTCCGAGTAAAAGACAGATGAACTTAACACCTATTGCAAATATTGTATTCTGGCGTACAATTCTAAGGCACTTTCTGGAAATCCGAATTGCCTTTGAAATTTTCAGCGGATCGTCATCCATTAACACGATGTCCGCTGCTTCAATAGCGGCATCTGACCCCATAGCGCCCATAGCAATACCAATATCAGCTCGTGAAAGAACGGGAGCGTCATTGATTCCATCACCCACAAACGCCAGTTTGCCTTTCTCGGTCTTTTTCTCTAAGAGTTCTTCAACTTTGGCAACCTTATCACCGGGAAGCAATTCACTATATACTTCATCCATTCCCAAAGAAGCTGCAACCTGTTCGCCGACCGCTTTGGCATCGCCGGTAAGCATGATCGTTTTTTCTACGCCGGAGCGTTTCAGAGATTCAATAGCCTCTTTGGAGTGGGGTTTGACAACATCTGAAATTAAGATATGCCCTGCGTACTTGCCGCCGATTGCCAAGTGAATGATCGTACCGACAGAATGGCAGTCTGCATACTCTATATTCATCCGTTTCATCAGTTTCACATTACCGGCTGCAACCTGAATTCCGTCAACTTTTGCAATCACGCCGTTGCCGCTGATCTCATGAATATCTGTTACTCGGGAACGGTCGATTTCTTTTCCATAGGCTAGCTGAATACTTTTGCTGATTGGGTGAGAGGATGCACTTTCTGCAAGAGCAGCATATTCGATCAGCTTTGCTTCATCCATAGTATTGTGATGAATGCCATTTACTTCAAACACTCCTTGAGTCAGGGTTCCGGTTTTATCAAACACAACATACTTAGATTTAGACAAGGTTTCCAAATAATTGGACCCCTTGATCAAAATGCCCTCTCTGCTGGCACCTCCGATTCCTGCAAAGAAGCTCAGAGGAATACTGATCACTAATGCGCAAGGACAGCTGATAACAAGGAAGGTTAATGCACGATAGATCCAGTTGCCCCATTCAGGCGAAAGCCCCATAGCCAAAACTCGAATAAGCGGCGGCAGTACCGCAAGCAATAACGCAGCGGCACATACAGCCGGAGTATATATTCTGGAGAATTTAGAAATAAAGTCCTCTGATTTTGACTTGCGCGAGCTGGCATTTTCCACCAGATCAAGAATCTTTGACACCGTAGATTCACCAAACTCTTTTGTTGTCTGAATCTTCAGAACACCTGTCATGTTAATGCAGCCGCTGATGATATCATCGCCTATGTTTGCGTCACGGGGCAAGCTCTCACCGGTAAGCGCAGCCGTATTTAAGCTGGAGATTCCCTCAATGATTCTACCGTCAATAGGCACCTTTTCACCGGGCTGTACTACAATAACACTTCCTATTTCAACTTCATCCGGATCTACTTTCACCAACGCCCCATTCCGCTCTACATTAGCGTAGTCCGGGCGAATATCCATTAAATCAGAAATACTGCGGCGGCTTTTTCCAACCGCATAACTTTGAAACAGTTCACCAATCTGATATAAAAGCATAACTGCGATTGCGTCATTATAATCGCCGCTTTGATAATATATTGCAAGAGAAAATGCGCCCACGGTTGCAATAGACATCAGAAAGTTTTCATCGAAAACCTGGCGGTTCCAAATACCCTTCCCGGCTTTTATCAGAATATCATATCCAATTATCATATACGCAATCAGATAAAGCACAGTTTGGCTAATTCCCGAAATCGGAATGAGGTTTAGTACTATGATCATGACGGTTGTAATCAGAATACGTACCAACATGATTTTCTGCTTTTTTGTCATTGATAACCATTCCTTTCTGTAATATGCCCCACCAATATAGAATTATGGTTCGGGCTTTTCTGGTTTATTATTTGGAAATTATTACCGAATAATTCTTATGCACACCATCACTTCATCAGATTTTTTTCATCCAGTGGCAATCGCAGCATGGACCTCCGCTAGCCAATGTGTATTTCCGAGTGAATTTGCTTCCGCTCAATTCTGCCATATCATAATCGTAGGTACACATTGCTGGGCAAATCTCTGGTATATTCAGCACTTGCAACAGGTGCAGGATACCACAGTAGGTGAAAACAGCTGAGTAATTGTTGATATTTGTCCCTGCTTCATATCGAAAACACCATGTATACGGATTTTTTTCTGACCGTCTTACGCTTTCCTCGCCTTGTCGTTTCAGCTTTTCCTGTGCCTTTGGTGTGTACTTGCTTCCTCTTTTAAGGAAACACTTCATAACTTTGTTATTGGTCATGGCATGGTGATAAAAATCAGTAACTTGTTCAAGATTGGGCTTTTCTGCCAATTCCAGATATACGGATGACAGCATAGCTGCACTCAAAATATTGATAAGCAATGGATCGCCTTTTTCAAATTCCGGGATGGTCGTTATGATTTCCTTATACCTTTTTCTGGCTTTCGCCATTACTTCTCGTGGATTATCTTTGCTCATACGATTTAGTTCCCGTGCAAAAGAGCTTCGAAAACATAGCCACATAGTTTGGGGCATCAATCCAATCTTCATTTAGTTATGCCTAGTCCTTTCTGTAAAAGCTAAAAATTTAGCATACTCCGAGTACACTAATTTAGTAATTGCTTAATTTTTGAAGCATAATCCTGACAAAAGCGCCCTATTTACAAAATTGCATTTAGGGCGCTTTTACAGTGGGAGGATCTTACAACGCAATATCACAGTCTGGCTCGACCTTCTTGCAGGCACTCAGTACCTGTGTCATAACCGATGAAGGATCCTGACCTTCCTCGAACTCAACGACCATCTTCTGAGTCATAAAGTTCACAGTAGCATTCTGAACGCCGGCGGTTTTGCGAGCTGCTCTCTCCATGAGAATTGCGCAGTTGGCACAGTCGACTTCAATCTTGTAGGTTTTTTTCATTGAATAAATTCCTTTCTGGCTTTGCCACAAACGATTAAATGTCCGTTTAACCGTTACGCCTTTATTATACAATTTCACAAAACATAAGTCAATAGCCTGATATGACAAACTCCCTTTTGGGCGAATTATTTTTCCGTTTGGGCTATAAATTTCACAATTAAGCACTTGTTTAATTAATTAAAATGTGATATAATCAATTTGCACACGAAGTGAAAGGAGAAGGTATTATGCCGACAGATATTTTGCCTCACCATCACAATGATAATCAAGGGGCTGAACAATTGAAAAAAATGCTGGATAAGAAAGAAAATTTCCAGACCGTCGCAGAAGTGTTTAAACTGCTCGGAGATAGCAGCAGGATTCGTATATACTGGTTACTATGTCACTGTGAAGAATGTGTTATCAACATATCGGCACTGGTGGATATGACAAGCCCTGCTGTATCTCACCACCTCCGCCAACTTAAAGACAGAGGATTGATTGTCAGCAGGCGTGAGGGCAAAGAAGTATATTATAAAGCATCGGACACAGAGCAAAGTCAGCTACTGCACTTAGCAATAGAAAAAATCATGGAAATAACCTGCCCGGAAACATAGGAGGCAAAAGTGTTTTATTCATCAAAGATTGAAATTGAAAAAATACTTAAGGACATCCCAAACCAGATACTTCTGGAACAAAAGTATGTTTATAACAACAATGCGGCAAAGATATTTCCCCAATACTATGAGATGAATATGCAGGGCAAAGGCAAGGTCGAAAACTATTCCATTTATCCAGGAATCGATCTGTCGTTTTTTTATCTGCTGACTGATAAAGCAGTCCTCCAGCACGAATCCATTGACTCTGTTATAGAGGTTAACTATTGTCACAAAGGACGAATAGGCTGGGAAATGAAGGATAAGCGAATTCTCTATCTGGGACCCGGAGATTTTTCCGTTCATACCTTGTCACTCTGCTCAGATTCGGCAATATCCTTGCCGTTTGGATATTATGAAGGAATTGTAATATGTATTGACACGCAAAAATTAAAGAATGATTTACCGGAAGCGTTATGTGGGACTCCGGTAAATGGAGATACCTTGTATCAGAAGTTTTGCACAAGCGGAAATTTTTCTGTTTACCCCGGAAACGATTATTCCAAGTCTTTCTTTGATGGATTGTTCGACTTACCGGAATCCCTCCGTCTGGCTTACTTCAAGGTAAAAGTTCAGGAGCTGCTGTTGTATCTATATAGGCATTCCCTGTCAACCAGTGACACACTGACACAATATCAAGCAGACCAGATCCATACTATAAAGCTCATCCACAATGAGCTTGTAGATAATCTAGACAGACGCATTACAATTGATGAATTGTCGAAGAAATATCTGATGAATTCTTCAACCTTAAAAACGGTATTCAAAGCTGTCTATGGTTCTTCAATCGCAGCTCACACCAAGGAACATCGAATGGAAAAAGCGGCGGAATTATTAAGGGAAACAGAAGAAAGTATTGCCCAAATAGCCAGAGCAGTCGGATATGAAAGCCAAAGTAAATTTACAGCAGCCTTTCAAGACTTCTTCGGTGTCCTACCTAAAGAATACCGAAAGACGCATGAAAACAGCTAAGACAATGCTTATAGAATTGCACGGATAATTGCAATTGTTTATCGATTCAATCATTATGGAGAGGTTACAATGAAGAAAGAATACACGCTTAAACAAGACGGTTTTAGGGCTATATGGTTTGAAGGAACGGTAAATCGTGATAAAGCAATCATTTATATGGGCGGAGCAGGCTGTAGTGAGGAAGTAACGCTTGAAATGTCGCAATATCTTGTAAAAGCAGGATACAGTGTGCTGTGTCTTGGCTTTTACCTGTGGAAAGGCTTGCCGAATAAGATGTATAGTATTCCTGTTGAGTATGTTGAAAGAGCAGTTTCAGAACTGAAACGAAACGGGTTTAATAAAATAGCAATTCACGGCATTTCAACAGGTGCGGGCTACGCTCTTTTGTGTTCTTCGCTGATACCCGATATAAATTGCACCCTTGCTGTCGTACCATATGATTATGTTATGGAAGGTGTGGCAGGAACAGTTATTCCAAAGAATTGCTCCGTTTATACATACAAAGGCAAAGATATTCCATATTCACAATTTCCGATACTGCATGATCATCTGCTTAATGGGCTGAAAAAGTATTTTGCTATATCAAAATCGGAAAGAAAAGGCTTGATGAGGTACAGTTATGATACAAGTGAACACGCTGAATGTGGCAGGATAAAGGTCGAGAATATGAACAGCGATGTATTGTTGCTCGGTGTGAATAATGACGATTGCTGGCCCTCTGATATGGCAGTACCGAGGATTCAGAAAGCACTCGAAGAAAACTTATATCAGCACCGTGTGATCGCGTTGGTATACGAGAAGGGTAGCCATTTTATCGGCTGTGCGGAAGTTCCTAAGAAGTTAAGAAAACTGATGAAAATCATGTTTCCAAATGAAAAGCGGTTTCCTCAAGAGTGCAATGAAGCTCGAAAGGACAGTCAGGAAAGAATTCTCGCCTTCCTTAAAGATTGGTAGTTGTATTTAATAAATCAATGTTTATATTTTTGTTCGGTTCGGAAAGGGGAAACACAATATGTCTAATATAATTAAGCAGTGGTATCAAGCCAAAATCTTCCCGAAGTTGATGAATAAAAATTTAGGGCAGAAAGAAATTATACAAGAGCGGATAAATCTTCTGGCATATGCCAAAGGTCGAATACTTGAAATAGGCATTGGCACTGGTAACAATCTTCCGTATTATCCGACAAGTGTGAAAGAGATTACGGCAATTGATACTTATATCAGAGAGATAAACAGCGACAGAATAAAAGTCAATCTGTACCCGTATGAATGCGAAAATATGAGATTTTCCGACAGCAGTTTTGATGTAGTCGTATGCACCTTTTGCCTGTGCTCTGTATCTGATTTAGGAAGAACGTTAAGTGAAATAAAACGGGTGCTAAAAAACGGCGGTCTAGTTCTGGTGCTGGAACATGGGAAAGCTCAAAAACGATTATTTCAGTTCCTTCAAAAGATAGCAAATCCTTTATTTAACTGCCTTGCGTGTGGCTGCAATGTAAATCGTGATTATTTCAAACTGATGAAGGAATCAGGATTTATTATGCGAGAATCAAGTATCCGTAGATGCCACCTTCAACCTTCTTTCGCTGCCGGTCATCTTTACAGGGCTGTTGCAGTTATACAAAAGGAATAATTCGGCAGGGTTGTCTGGGAATTATAGAGTGCTTTTATGGTATCCATAACGTTTCCGATAAGGGAGGGACTACATTATGAGCAATGAAAAAAGCTCTATCAGTGTTTTTCAGAAATATTTGACCTTATGGGTGATTATCTGTATGGTTATCGGAGTATTAGTCGGGCAGTTTTTGTCGCAGATACCCGAATTCCTGAACAAATTTGAATTTGCAGGCATTTCCATTCCTATGGCAATTCTGATTTGGCTTATGATATACCCAATGATGATGAAGGTGGATTTCCAAAGCGTGAAAAACGTCGGTAAAAATCCGAAAGGATTGTTTGTCACTTGGGTAGTGAACTGGCTGATAAAACCATTTTCTATGTATGGGATTGCAAGTCTGTTCTTCTTTGTGATTTTCAAAGCGTTCATAACGCCCGAACTTGCAACGGAGTATCTTGCAGGAGCAGTTCTGCTTGGAGCTGCACCGTGTACGGCAATGGTTTTCGTGTGGAGTACGCTTACGAAAGGAAATCCTGCGTACACGGTTGTACAGGTAGCAACAAACGATTTGATTATTCTCATTGCATTTGTACCTATCGTTAAGTTTCTGCTGGGAGTTTCTGACGTATCCGTACCGCTGTCAACTCTGTTTTTCTCGGTGATACTGTTCGTGGTTATTCCCCTTGCCGCAGGAATTCTGACAAGAATAATTGTCACCAAAAACAAAGGCAAGGACTACTTCGAGAACACCTTCGTCCACAAATTCGATGGAATTACAACAATAGGACTGTTGCTTACGCTGATAATGATATTCTCATTCCAAGGTGGAGTGATTATTGAAAATCCGCTGCACATTGTACTGATTGCTGTTCCGCTGATATTGCAGACTTTCCTTATTTTTGGCATTGCATATATCGTTTGTAAGCTGCTGAAGCTGTCTCACGATATTGCCGCTCCTGCGGGAATGATAGGTGCGTCGAACTTTTTTGAGCTGGCGGTTGCGGTAGCTGTCGCCCTGTTCGGAACATCATCGCCTGCGGCACTTGCAACAACGGTAGGTGTTCTGACAGAAGTGCCTGTTATGCTTTTCCTTGTGAAAATTGCAAATAACACGAAAGGGTGGTTTAAAAATGGCTAAACCGAAGGTTACCTTTGTTTGCATCCACAATTCCTGCCGCAGTCAGATTGCTGAAGCTCTCGGAAAACATTTTAGGGGCGAAGATTTTGACTTTTATTCTGCGGGAACGGAAACAAAACCGCATATAAATCAAGACGCAGTTCGGCTGATGAAACAGCTCTATGGGATTGATATGGATCAGACGCAGTACAGCAAGACTTTTGATAAAATACCTTCTCCCGACATAGCAATTCCAATGGGCTGTGATGTGGGCTGCCCTTATATCGGCAGAGAATTTGACGATAACTGGGGTTTGCCCGACCCGACGGGAGAGAGCGATGAGGTTTTTATGGAAGTTATAAAGTCGATTGAGAAGAATGTATTGGAACTGAAATCCTAAATACACAAATATGAATGCCACGCCCGGCGGGGCATTTTTATTGTATAATGAAAACCCCCGGCTGTGCCGGGGGTTCCAAAAAGCTTTAGTGTTGAACAAAAAACTCCAACGTGGTAAAATTGAAATGCGGTCTGGCAACTGCAAACAAAGGATACCACGAACGAGGAATGTCAAATGAATGACAATAGACAATAATAGTTTAGCACATAAGACAAGAAAATGCAAGTATGGGAATCGAGCATTCTGGTGCAGGGGATACTATGTCGATACAATTGGAAAGAATGCAAAGTGAATAGCTGAATACATTCAGAATCAACTGAAAGAAGATATGCGCAGTGACCAAATAACACTTAGGGAGCATAACGACCCGTTTACGGGTAGCAAGTAACAAGCTTTCGCAGGTGTCAGAGCGTACTTGCGTCTTTAGACGCACGCTAGAAAATAGCCTTTTAGGCGTTATCCGTAAAGCCACCGGCTACGCCGGTGGATATTTACTCTGTTCAAGGAGGAATAAATGCTATACCAACAACCGAACAGGTCGAGAAAGCAAGGCAACAGCCGCAAAGCTGCCTTGTATATATTAATTAAGCGGCTTTGCTTTTTATATTGTAATTTTGGGTTGGTTGTGATAAAATGAGTAAGACGGGTTGATAATCTGCCCGACAAACCAAATCGTAATATTAAAATCTGACTACATTATTAAACTTTGACTATGGAAGAAAACAGGTGAGAATAATGGAAAAAATAACATTTTTGTTGGCTATAATTGGGCATATTTTATGCGGAGTAACCGATTGCTTGCTCGGCTATTCCAAAAAGGGACGGCTTGATCTTAAAAATGTAAATGATGCAGATAAGATGTCGGTTATGTTTGAGGATATGCCTCTTTCATTTCCACTATCATCAATGTTGCTCGGAACATTAGCAATTACAATGTTCAGCTTTGGTTATTTAGAATTGAGTAATTGGATGACTGCATTTTCAAAGACAGCCTCTGTAATAATGTTTATATCTGCAATTATCTTCCTAATTCCGATTGTAACACATCACGTGTTCTGCGGCGTTGTTGAGTGGATGTACATAAGGCTCGGAAGAACAAATGACGCAAGAGAAGCTGTATTGGAGTTTCAGAAAAAGACTTTCCTGACAATGTATGTCGGTTATGCAGGTCTGCTGACTTTTGTGATAACATTATTTATTATGATAGTATCCGGTAATACATCTCTGCCGATGTGGGCGTGTGTATTTAACACATTGGTTATTATGATAATACTTCTTCCTACAAAACTCCCAGCGAAAGGGAACATTGCCGGTGCTATTATGTTTTTAGGATTGCTTTTCTTAATTTAAAGAAAAGCAATTTCCCATTTATCGGGCTGATCACAAACAGAACAAACGACCAAAGAGAGATGATTTCTTCTTTGGTCGTTCTTATTTATTACACCCACATACGAAAACCAAATATATTCAGTAAGCATGCCAAGTGATTATTTGTGTGCTCTGCTTTATATCCCTCCATTGATACAAGCAGTTGTCTTGTACCTTGCTCGCACTTGAAAGCTGTCGGAACGAGAGCAAATCTAATGAACTCTCAAACTGTAAAAAAAATTATATTTCCCGCTTGACAAACCCTTAATGATATGCTATACTACAATTACTCTTTGCACTGCATACAAATCTACAGTACAAACTGAACAGACCGTAACGCCAGTTATGGAGTCGGGTTACATAAGTAACAGTGGAATTTACACCCACGGGACAGTTGTTGATTTACTGCTCGTGGGTGTTTTTGTATCCTCGGATTATCTGGTTACGATACCCCCACACTTTTAGTAGCATGGAGAAACCTAATAATACGGAGGACACCACTATGAAGAACAACGAAACTATCACAAATACCGCGGAACAGAATTTCCAAGCGGTGGCAAACAAGGTGGCACTGGTCACCATCATTGAGAATACGGCGCTTTCTTTAATCAAGCTGTTTGCGGGTATATTCGCAAATTCGAGTGCGATGATAAGTGACGCAATACACTCTGCTTCGGATGTATTCAGTACGATTGTCGTTCTTATCGGAATTAAACTGGCATCGAAAGAGCCTGACAAGGAGCACCCCTACGGGCACGAGCGGCTGGAGTGTGTAGCGGCTATTCTTTTGTCAATTCTGTTGTTTTTCACAGGTCTTGGCATTGGCATTGAGGCATTCAACAAGATAATCAGCGGTAACTACAGTGTTCTGGAAATGCCGGGTATGCTGGCGCTTATTGCGGCTATCGTTTCTATCGCCGCAAAGGAAGGTATGTACTGGTACACGCGCCACTATGCGAAGAAAATTGACTCCGGTGCGTTGATGGCAGACGCGTGGCACCACCGCTCAGACGCATTTTCCTCGATTGGTGCGTTGGTGGGTATTGTGGGAGCGCGTCTTGGCTTCCCAATAATGGACTCGATCGCCAGCTTAGTTATCTTTGTGTTTATCGCAAAGGCGGCTTTGGATATCTTCAAAGATGCAATGAACAAGATGGTAGACCACTCTTGTGACGAGGAAACGGAAAAGGCTATCTACGACTGCGTAATGGCAAATGAACAGGTAATGGGAATCGACCTGCTCCATACTCGTGTATTCGGCAACAAGATTTATGTCGATGTGGAAATACAGGTGAACGGCTCATATACGCTCCGTGAAGCACACGGAATCGCCGAGGTTGTCCACGATAACATTGAGCGTACATTCCTAAAAGTCAAGCACATAATGGTACACATTAATCCTGCGGATATTGAATGCCCGAAGAGCGAGGATGAGTGCCACTGTGTTGAACAAAAAATCCCTCTGCGCCACACATAAGTATCCGTTGCATCTTTCAGGCGCAATGAAACTTTTCGTTACCATTACAAGAACACTTGCAATGGTAACGAACGTATTTTTTTGAACGAATCTCTCAGCGCAATTGATGTAAGGAATCGTACAATTTATGAGTAACTGTTGTTCCAACTGTGGAAAGGCGATGAATTTGATATATAAGAAATCATCTTATCTTAGGCTTTTTTTTCTTTTCTATCTTTGGCGGCTTCTTATCCAAGCACTCCTCCCTGAACTCCATCGGCACAGGCTTTGGCGGATAGATCATCTGCACCGCCTCCGCAAGCTCATGCCTGTCCGCATACATCACCTCACGAGCGGAATGCTCCGTTATCTCATACTGCTCCTCAAACCGAATCCCCCATTGTAGAAACAGCTTGAGCCTAGTCCTCATCGGGTGGCAGCCGGTTTTCATCACAATAAAGTGACCTTTCGGCATGGATTTCAGTTCGTCCACAGTCATCAGAGGACGCTCTATCATCTGAAGCGACTTGCTGCCGCCGTCCCGCCCGGAGCTTTTCGTTACCGAGCCGCTGAGAACAGTCTGCTTTCCGAGGTTTCGGGACATTTCTTCTGCGGTCTTGGAATTAGGCGCAAAGCTGCCGAACAAGGTGCATTGGCAGTTGTCCACGATAATTTCTGCGCCCTCTTTTCCGTAGGTTTTCTCGAACTGCGCAAGCGACTGGATTATCGCCACGATCGAGATTTTCCGTGACCGCGAAGCTGAAAAAATCATCTCCAGTCCGTCTATTTTCGGTAGCGTACCGATTTCGTCCGCATAGAACATCACACGCTTTTCAAGCTGACCGCCGCGCTCGTCCGCAACGGTCAGCATTTCTCTGTATAGCTGCTGAAAAATCAGCGAAATAAGGAAGTGCTTGGTCGCGTCCTCCTCCGGCAGAACTAGGTAAATCGCGGACTTGCGGTTGCAAAACTCCTCCACGTCAATTGAGGTGTCGAAACACAAAATCTGCTCCAGTTCCGAGTCAATAAACGCATTGAGCCGGGACAGAGCAGTTGACATAACGCTTGCCATTGCCTGCTCCGAGGAATTCAGCGCAGCTCCGGCGAACCACCTCGCCTTATGCTCGGACGGCAGTATATTTATCAGCTTCTGGAACGCAGTCGGCTCTTTGCCGCTAGTAGGAGCGAGCAGCTCTTGAATCAGCTTGAAAACGCTGATTATATGCCGCTTCTCCGGTGAGCAGAACTCTGCTACAAGAAGAATTACCGATGTAATCAGTCCCTCCGCCGACTCATAGAAGAAGGCATTCTGCCCCATGCTTGAAATATTTCCGTCCGCCGAAATGATTGTTTTGGCGGTTATTTTTGCGAATTTTTCTGCTTTCGCTTTGAATTCCAGCTTGCCGCAAGCCTTATATAAGTCCATGTACTTGTTAACGAGATACAACATATTGTATCCGCTGCTGCGAGTTGGGTTTCTCAAATCAATTACCGACACCTTGTAACCGTAGTATTTCTCGGCTATCGTAGCGGTATTTCGGTACAGGTCGCCCTTGCTGTCGGTGGTCACAAAGGACATTCCAGCAGCGCAGCAGTACTCAATGTTGGAGTAGGCGAATACACGGCGCATATCTTTTTTTGTTTCGGGCAGAACAAAAGGCTTTGCAGCAGGCATTTCTGGTTTCTGACTTGTTACCGCAGAGATATGTCCGCCGAGATGCTCCAGCATAGCCTCCTGAAAACTCATGCCGAAGAATTCCTGCAAAAATCTGACCGCATAACCGCCCCGCTGGTTCTTGTGGTCGTACCATT
>CAMCFA010000044.1 GCA_945873955.1 uncultured Clostridia bacterium
AAGAGTTTTCCCCCGGTCAATGACTGCGGAGCAGTCATTGACAAACTCCGCTATAAATTACAATTTAAAGAAAAATCCGGCTGCCGCTTATCGCAGCAGCCGTTATTTACTCAGTATTTCTTTGCGGTATTTACCAGCTTCTTAATATAATCCGGGTACTCCCATGTGAGAGTATTCCGGTGGAGCATGCCGAAGGTTTCTGCGCCGCTGCCGTAGGCGTTGTTATCCCACAGGAATATTGGTATTCCCTTTTCGCCGAACACCTTCGGGAAATACCCAGCCCAGTTAAGGCGGGCGGACAGGTTGTTCTTGTTGACTGTGCCGCATTCGCCGATAATTACGCCCACGCCCTTGCTGATGAAGTCGTCATACAGCTTGTTCGCAAGCCATACCAGCTCACCGGTGTTGTTCCAGTCGGCGTTGTCTGCGTCAAAGGTGGTCGTGCCGTTGGCATTCATGGCGAAATTGTAGGGGGAATACGCATGTATCGACACGATAATGCTGTCGTCTGTCGGTACTGTGAAGCCGTCCAGCGCAGAGGCGGAAGCCGCATAGGTAGGAACCATAAGCGCACGGTAGCGGTTGTTCCCGCCGGTGGCGCGGACTGCCTTAACGAACACCTTGTTCAGCTCGTTGACGATACGCCAACCCTCGGCGTTGCCGCCGTTCCACTCGTACTGGGTGTTTGTCCAGCGCGGTTCGTTCATGCCCTCGAAAATAAGGCGTTCGCCGTACTTCTCAAAGCGGTTTGCTATCTGCGTCCACAGCTTCTTCATTTTGTTGGAAGCCGCTTTCAGATTGCTTTCGTAAGGCTCGTTCCAGTTCTCATGGTGTGAGTTCAGAATGACGTACATTCCCTCATCGTAGGCGTAGTCAACGACCTCCTGAACTCTGTCCAGCCAGCTTTCGTCAATGTTGAAGTCACTATCCACATGATTGTACCATGTCGTGGGGATTCTTACCGCGTCGAAGCCGGCTTCCTTGACTTTAAGGATAAGCGCCTTTGTCGTTACCGGATTGCCCCAGCTAGTTTCACTGCCGGCGCCCCAGCCGGTGGCGTCAAGGGAGTTGCCGAGATTCCAGCCGATAGTGATGTCCTTGCAGAGCTCGATAACGTCTACCGGGGCGGTGAGCGTTTCGTTTTCTGTCTGCTCGGTCTGGCTTACGGAGATCACCTCAAGCGCGTCCTTGTACTGATCCCGCGTCATTGAGGGGACAGATGTTATCAATGTAAGTGCGGTGAATGCCGCAGCTATTTTTGTAATAAGCTCCATTTGTATGTCCTTTCGTTATGCTGCGGGATCTTCCGCTGCTGCGCTTTCGCCGGAAGCGCCCTTCATCATGGCTTCAAGCAGCACCGGATATTTGACCTCGTTGGTGCGGCGGTCGAACAAACCGAAGGTCTCACCGCTGTAAAATGAGCCGTTGTCCCACCAGAAGCAGGGCACTCCGATATCCTTGAACTTCGCGAAATAATATTCAGCCCACTGCGCACGGTACTCCTCGTTTTCGCGGTTCATAGCACCGCATTCGCCGACGATCACCGCCTGTCCCTTGCTGATGAACAGCCGATCCAGCACATCTGCCAGCTCGTCGATCTCTTTGGTGCAGTTGGGCTTCGAAGCAAGCCACTTGTCGCTGCCGGGATTCTGGAGCGCAAAGCTGTACGGAATATACGCATGTACGGAAACGATCAACCTGTCGTCGTCGGGGATTTCCAGCGCTGAGAGAGCAGATTCAGATGAGTTCGCCGCATAGGGGCATACCATGAGAAAACGGTACTGGTTGTTCCCGCCGGTGGCTCTAACTGCGTCCACGAATACCTTGTTCAGATGATTTACCACCTGTCTGCCCTCGTCGTTGCCGCCGTTCCATTCAAATTGGGTATTTTTCCAGCGCGGTTCGTTCATGCCCTCAAAGATGAGGTGCTCATCGTAGTCCTTGAAGCGCT
The DNA here is from genome assembly GCA_945873955.1 of uncultured Clostridia bacterium. Taxonomy (GTDB): domain Bacteria; phylum Bacillota; class Clostridia; order Oscillospirales; family Ruminococcaceae; genus CAG-115. Next base: position 1,952 of record CAMCFA010000044.1, read on the forward strand.
CTGCTATCTGAGTCCAGCAGGCATTCATCTTGGCGGAGATCTCCTCCTCCTTGTCGGCGTAGGGCTGGTACCACTCTTCATGGTGCATGTTGAGGATAACGTACATATCGCGGCTGTATGCGTAGTCAACTATCTCCTGCACGCGTGCTATCCAGTCCTCACGGATAACGTTGTTGTCGTCCATCTGGCGCTCCCATGTGGTGGGGATACGCACCGCGTTGAAGCCCGCGTCCTTTACCGCCTGAATAAGCTCCGTGGTGACTGCGGGGTTGCCCCAGCTTGTTTCCTGCGTAAGACCGCTGCCGCCGGTGGCGTCAAGGGTGTTGCCGATATTCCAGCCGACCTTTATGTCGGCGGTAAGCTCCAGAGCGGTGATGTCGGTGTTGAATTCACCGGAAACGCCAGACTGGGCTTCGGCGGTGAGCGCGTTGGAATTTTCCATGCCGGGAACGTCCACAGCGCCGTTATCGCAGCCCGCCGCGGTGACGCAGCATACCGCAGCCAGCGCTGCGGCTATGATAGATTTAAGTTTCATTGAAATTCTCCTTTATGTATGCACTAGGGAAACGCTGATTAAATCAAATTCGCCCCGTTCAAGCGCGCATACTCACGCGGCTGAATTTGATACGCTACGCTTTAATCAGCGTGTCCCTGGTTTCGCGCATTTCTCTATTTATTATATAATATTTTTTGGATATCGTCAAGTGGATTCACGGGACATATTAATTTATTTAGGCTAAAGCAAAACGGCTGACCATGACAGCCAGCCGTGAAGTATCAGTAGATGTCTTTCTTGTTTTTGATATGCCTGCGTATCAGCGTGAAGATTATACCGCCCAGACACAACAGAAGGAACACCGGCACTAACCAGCGGTTTGGAGTTTCGTTTTCCGCAGACTTCATCTCTGTCCAGAGAGTCTGCATGAGCAGGTTCGCCTCGTCAGAGAGGTTCACAAAGATCGTTGTGTTGGCATTCAGATAGTCGTCGCCGGGGTAGGACACAGGGTTATTGCGGGTCTCCTCGTCCAGCATTTCGTAGGCGGCGCTGTGCGGGGTAGAGTAGCAGATATAGTCGATATTCGCGTATGCGATATCCGGCTCGCACATGAAGTTGATGTACATCTCGGCGGCTTCCTTCTGCTTTGCTCCGTCGGGAATGCACATAGCATCCACGAAAAGGTTGGTTCCGCTTTTGGGTACTACGAACGCAAGATCCTCGTTTTCTTCAAGTATAGTGAGCGCGTCCCCGGCGTAGTAGGGCGCTATCCACGCGTCGTTCGCCGCCATTTTGTCGAATATTTCGTCCATGACGTAAGCCTGCACTACGCTTTTCTGTTCCTTCAGCTTGTTTGCGGCGGCGGTCAGCTCCACCTCGTCCTCGGTGTTGAGGGAATAGCCCATCATTATCTCGGCGATAGCGAATGCGTCGCGGGGATTGTCGAACATCAGTATCTGGTCGGCGTAGTCGGGATTCCACAGTATATCCCAGTCAATATCTTCCTCCGGGATATCCACCATAGTGGTGTTGTAGATCAAGCCGACAGTACCCCATGTGTACGGCACGGAATAGAGGTTCTCCGGGTCGTAGGCGGGGTCAACAAAGCTGGGCATGATGTACTGAAAGTTCGGGATATTGCTCATATCCAGCGGCTGGAGCATGTCCTCCTTTATCATTTTGGAGATCATGTAGTCCGACGGGATTATCACGTCGTAGTTCGCTCCGCCGCCTTTCAGCTTGGCGTAAAGCTCCTCGTTGGTGGCGTAGTTCGTGTAGTTCACCTTGATACCGGTGAGCTTTGTGAACTCCGCGTTGACGTTAAGCGTACCCGCCTCGCTGCCGGTGGAGATGTATTCGCCCCAGTTGTAGACGTTTATCGAGATATCCTGCCCCTTGAAGCGGGTGTAGTAGTCCGGGTCGCTGACGGTGAGGGTCTGCTGCTCGGACTCCTCTGTTTCCTCGGCGGTGGAGTCCTCCTGCGTGTCTGCGCCCGCGGAGCAGCCCGCCAGCAGAGCGGCGCAGAGAACTGCGCACAGCGGGCTAATAATTCGGTTTTTCATGGTTAATCTTCTGACTCTCCGTTCGGTAATTTCCGGGACTGCCGGTTCTCAATGATATTCTTTACCACCAGCACTATCACCACGACCACGAATATCAGCGTGGACAGGGCGTTTATCTCCGGGGAGATCTTGCGGCGGGTCATGGAGTAAATGGTTATCGGCAGCGTCTGGGAGGTAGAGCCGCTGGTAAAGTAGCTGATAACGAAATCGTCCAGCGAGAACGTGAACGACATCAGAAAGCCGCTGACCACTCCCGGCATTATCTCCGGCAGAATGACCTTGCGCAGCGCCGTGAACGGGCTGCACCCCAAGTCCTGAGCCGCTTCGAACAGGTTGGGATCCATTTGGCGGAATTTTGGCATTACGTTGAGGATAACATACGGCACGTCGAAGGTTATGTGCGCGATAACAAGCGTCACAAAGCCGAATTCGAGGTTCATTCTTGCCGCGAAGAACACGAACAGCAGCATAAGCGACACGCCGGTGACTATCTCAGGGTTCACGATAGGCATGTTGGTGATGTTCATGATTATCGCTTTCGGGACTTTGCGCATGGAGTTTATTCCTATCGCCGCGAGAGTACCCAGCACTGTTGCGGCAATGCTGGCGATAACTGCAATGATTATAGTGTTCACCAGCGAGGAGATGATGACCTCGTTTCTGAACAGCTTTGCGTACCATTCAAGGGTGAAGCCGCTGAACACCGAGCGGCTTTTCGTTTCGTTGAACGAGAACACGATAAGCACGAAGATCGGCACATACAGGAACATCAGCACCAGTGCCATGTATATCTTTGCAAAAACTTTTCCTTTCATTTCCGTCACCCCTTATATCAGGACTTGATCGTCCGGGTTGAACTGGTTCATGATAGTCATGATCAGTAGGATTATCACCATAAGCACCAGCGATATCCCGGCGCCCAGATGAGGGTTGTATGCGTTGCCGAGGAACTGCATTTCGATAAGGTCGCCGATAAGCAGATTCGAGCCGCCGCCCAGCATTCTAGAAATGATGAAGGTGCTTATCGCCGGGACGAACACCATAGTCACCCCGGACATGATTCCGGGAACGGACAGCGGCACTACCACACGGAACAGTACGCTCACTGCGTTGCAGCCGAGGTCAGAGGCGGCTTCTATCATGCTCTTGTCTATTTTCACCATGACGGAATACAGCGGCAGTATCATGAACGGCAGGTAGTTGTACACCATTCCCAGCACCACCGCGCCCTCGGTGTTTATCAGCTTGAACGGACCAAGACCGAAGAATCCGAAGATAGAGTTGATGATACCGTTGTTTCCCAGCAGGGTCATCCACGCGTAGGTGCGCAGCAGGAAGTTCATCCACATAGGCAGCATGACTATCATCAGCATTGTACCCTGCTGGTGCTTTTTCATGCGCGACAGGATAAAGGACACCGGATAGGCTATCACCAGACAAATTACCGTTGCGATTATCGCCAGCCAGATCGACCGCACGAAGATGTTGGTGTACTGCCCGACGTTCGCGATATAGTCCAGTGTGAAGTTGCCCTCCTCGTCGGTAAAGGCGAAGTAAGCCACCATAAGCAGCGGCACGACGATAAACACCACCATCCACACAAGATAGGGAAACGCGAACGCTTTAAGCTTCTTCATGGCTGATCCCTCCCGACAGTTCAGGATAAGCGGGTTCCTGCTTGGTTTTCTTCATGATGTGGATATCAAAGGGATCAACGGTCATGCCGATAAGGCTGCCCACAGGTTCTGCCTTGGTGGAGTGTATCAGCCACTTGTGGTCTACGCAGTCCACCTTCATTTCATAATGAACGCCCTTGAACACCACAGACTCCACGATACCGGTGAGCTGCGCCTGCTCTGCGGGTATCACCCGGACGTCTTCAGGACGGATAACAACGTCCACGGTCTCGTTCTTGTCGAAGCCCTTGTCCACACACTCAAAGCGCTTTCCGGCGAATTCCACAAGGCAGTCCTGCGGCATGCAGCCGTTGACGATATTGCTTTCGCCGATAAAGTCAGCGACGAACGCGTTGACCGGCTCGTTGTAGATATCCGTGGGAGAGCCTATCTGCTGGATATGACCACCGTTCATTACCACAACGGTGTCGCTCATGGTGAGGGCTTCCTCCTGGTCATGGGTGACGTATACAAAGGTAAGCTCCAGCGCCTGCTGGATATTGCGCAGCTCGGTCTGCATTTCCTTGCGTAGCTTTAAGTCAAGTGCGCCCAGCGGCTCGTCCAGCAGGAGTATTTTCGGGTGGTTTACAAGCGCGCGGGCTATCGCTACGCGCTGCTGCTGACCGCCGGAGAGCCGCTGCACGGAGCGCTTTTCAAAGCCGGTGAGGTTCACCAGCTCCAGCATTTCTCCTACCCGCCGCATGATCTCCTTTTCGCCGACCTTCTTTATGCGCAGCCCGAAAGCAATGTTCTCGTACACGTTGAGGTGCGGGAACAGCGCGTACTTCTGGAAAACGGTGTTTACGTCCCGCTTGTGGGGCGGGAGGTCGTTTATGCGCTTGCCGTCCATCAGCACGTCGCCGGAGGTGGGGGTTAGAAATCCGCCGATTATACGCAGGGTGGTGGTTTTTCCGCAGCCGGAGGGTCCCAGCAGCGTGACGAACTCCTTGTCCTTTATGTCAAGATCTATGTTTTTCAAGATCTTTTCGCCGTCGAATTCGACAACGATGTTTCGCAGACTGATAATATTTTCCATCTGTCATTCTTCCTTTTCGGGTAGTATCTGTGCTTTTGCGCACTCTTATATTAGTTTATATTAAAATAGCCGATATGTCAATGATTATTTTGAAAAAAGAAGATTATTTTTATTTTATGTCGAAAAACATTCTAAAAAAGCCGCCCGGCAGCGTATTTACTGCACGGGCGGTGATATTATACTATTTCCTTATCAACCTATAGACAAAGTCTATAGGTTGAACCAACCGCCATGGCGGTTGGAGCGGCGAAGCCGCAGGAAAGCCGTTCAATACTGATTCTGTCAAAACCAAAGGTTTTGACTAGCCGCCTTGCAGGCGGCTCACCTTATAGACTTTGTCTATAAGGTGATTAAGAATTAGTATTATTCTGTTCCTGTGAAGATACCGCTGCCCTCGGCGATAACGATATCCCCCTCTGAGATACCATTCAGTATCTCGGTATATCCGCCGAGGCTTGCGCCTGTCGTGACTTTCAGCTTGTAGCGTTCCTCGCCGTCTAACAGCGTCACGAAGCTGTCGCTGCCGCTGGTCTTTACTGCGGAATCCGGCACGGCAAGCACGTTTTTCCTTTCAGTGGTGACATATACCGTCGCCCAGCCTGCCGCCACAGCCATTGCGTTTTCTTCAATGATCTTGTCCATTACGCCGTCGCCGAGGTCGAACACCACCCGCCCGGCTGAACTTCCGTAGGCGGTAGCCGGGGCTTGATCCGGCGCCTGCGCGACTACTGCGTCGTACATGTCGTTATCGACTTTAATTTTAACTTTCTGCCCGTAGCGGAACTGCGAAGCCCCCCCGCCCTCAAGGTATATCTCGGTCTTGGAAAGCTCAGACACGGCGCAGCACAGCGTTCCCGCAGTGACCTCGGAGCCTTCAGTGACCGCCTGCGTCTGGGATATTATCCCGTCGAACGGCGCTTTTATCGTGTAGGAGTCCTTTTCCGCCAGCAGCATGTCCAGCTTCATCTGTTCGATTTCGTACTGAAGCTGGGCGGCTCTGCCGCCGGTAAGAGAGGTTTGATATGCGGCGTTCACGATAGTCTGCTGGTTGCTGATGTCGTAGTCCAGCCCGGTGGAGTCCAGCTCCGCCAGAATCTCGCCCTCGGTGACTGCCCTGCCTTTCAGCGCGTTGAAGGACATCACCAGTGCGTCCGCCGGGTAGGTGAGATACACCGCGTAGGGGTAGCCGATAGTAACGCCCATGCTCTGGGTCTCAGAGATGTCCATGTACTGCGCCTCGGCTATCTCATAGCGGACGGCTTCCGCGCCATATATGGGAAGCTGTATCTCAGCGTCCTTGTTTCCTTTTCCAGAGCATGCGGAGAGCAGCGTTACGTACGCCAGAAGCACCGCGGTTGCAGCTTTTTTCATAGGGGGATAACCTCGCACTATATTTTACTTATCTGCCAGTCTGCGTATCATTTCAAGGCACATTCTGCCGTTATGATAGGGGCATTTCCACGGGTCTACCACCGGCTTGAAGGGAGCGTAGTTCCAGTTGTCGTCAATCTGTGAGTGCCACTCGCCGCCGGGACGCTTGTCCACGATATGCTCCTGAATGAACTTCCACACATTGGAGGAGATCTCGAAATATTCCTCCCCGCCGTAGCCCTTCTGATAAGCGTTCATGAAGCCGATTACCGACTCTGCCTGCACCCACCAGATACGCCATGTGTTTATCTTGTCGCCGTCGCGCTCGTTCAGCAGGGAGCCGGAAGCCTTATCGTATGCGATATCCGCGATGTTTCTAACGATACGGCTGTTCATGCCGGCAAATTTCTCGGTGAGCGCCGGGTCGCCGATGACCTCGCAGGCGCGGTCGATGAGCCATGTAGCCTCTATATCGTGACCGTAGGAGTGAATGTCGCCGATAACGTCCATGTTCCTGTCGAAGAATACCAGAAGCTTGTTGCCCTGCTTGTCGAAGATCTTGTCGTATGTAAGCTCAAGCTGGAATTTCAGCCGTTCAAGAACCTTGGGATTTCTGTCGGCGAGGTACAGCTCGGTGTAAGCCTCCATCATGTGGAGGGTGGTGTTCATGGTCTTGTCTGCCATAAGACCGTTCTCGGAAAGCTCGTCGTTGGCAAGCTCGGTCTTCCAGTCGCGGGACTTCTTCTCAAGATATGCCACGTCGTCGGTGGAGTTCTTCTCTACCAGCTCCATTACGTCGTAGGCGATCTTCAGCGCTTCCTTGTCGCCGCATGCGCGGTAGTAGCTGGACAGGGCATAGATAAAGAACGCCTGACAGTAGGTGTGCTTGATGTCGTCCTTAACTGTGCCGTCGGCATTCATGCTCCAGTAAACTCCGCCGTACTCCTTGTCAAGGCACTTTTCTGTAAGGAATTTGTAAGCGTGCCGTGCGTTGTCGAGCAGCTTTTCGTCTTTAAGCTCAATGTATGCGTTGGAGTAGAACCACAGTATCCTAGAGTGCAGGATAACGCCCTTTTCACCGTTTTTGTCCACATTAAGGCTGCTGTCCATGAAGCCGGTGAAACCGCCGTTTTCGTCGTCGCGGAGCTTGTTCCAGAACGGGATTATGTCCCCGGTAAGCTCCTGTAAAAATTCTTCTCTTTTCATTTGTTCTCCGTCCTTTATGAATGATTTCTGCGCGTAACCGCGCAGATGATTTCAGAGGTTATAGCCTATTTCGTATGCCTGTTCCACGAATCGTTTGATACGGTGAGTCCTGTTTTCGTCGTTGCCGTAGCCGCGGGTCATTTCGTCAAAGACGTGCATTATACATTCGTCGGCGCGGTTATGCAGGCGGTCGCCTATCATCACCGATTTCATCGCCGCGAGCTGCTCTTTTCTGATACTGTCTTTCAGAGAGCCGCCCATAGTCACCAGAAACAGCGCCTTTTTGAGATGAATTTTCGGGCTGCCGCCGTAGGCATAGCCGTAAGTCCACACCCGCTGAAACCAGCCCTCCAGCATTGCCGGGGCAGCCGTCCAGAAATCCGGGTAGATGAAGGCTATGCAGTCCGCGCGGTCTACCATTTTCTGCTGCTCCAGCACGTCCTGCGGGATTTCAAGGCTCTCGTCGTAGAAAGCCTCCCGCCGGTACTCTTGGGGCGACATAACCGGGTCAAAGCCTAACGCGTACAGGTCGGATATCTCAACGTGATTGCCGCCGTCGGAAGCACCTTTTACAAAGGCTTCCTTAACTTGAAAGGTAAAGCTGCTGCTGCTTGGGTGGCAGTATACTATCAATATATTCATGAGGTATTTGCGGCTCCTTTCGGCGGTGTACTGAATTCAGGGGAGGGGTCTTTGCCCCTCCCGCTGTATGATGTTTGTTTAATCAGTCCTTGCCGCAGCAGTCCTTGTACTTCTTGCCGCTGCCGCAGGGGCAGGGATCGTTTCTGCCGATCTTCTTGTTGGGATTCCTATATGTGGTGTGCGCGCCGGCGTTAGGCGCGTCCGGCTGCATTACCTGCTCGCGCTGGAGCGGGCGCTGAACTCTTACCGGTACGGTAAGCACCATTCTTACGGTCTCCTCGCGGATAGCCGCGATCATCTCGTCGAACATTGCGAAGCCCTCGAAACGGTATTCAACGACGGGGTCTTTCTGTCCGTAGCTTCTGAGGTAGATACCGCGCTTGAGCTCTTCCATTGCGTCAATGTGATCCATCCAGTGGCGGTCAACTACCTTCAGCAGGCAGATACGCTCGACTTCGCGCATTACCTCTGCGCCCATGTCGGCTTCGCGGGTCTTGTAGATGAGGTGTCCGCGCTCCTTGATGAAGTTCACGATATCCTTCTTCTCAACTGTGTTGAGCTCCTCGGTGGTGTAGCGCAGATCACTGTCCATTACATAGAGGTTGAGGAAGTGAGAGCGCAGACCGTCCAGATTCCAGTTCTCGGCAACGGTATCGGAGCAGTACATGTTGACCGCTTCTTCGATAGAGGTGTCCATCATGTCCATGATGTTCTTGCTTACGTCCTCACCGTCAAGCACCTTTGAGCGCTGCGAATAGATCGTCGCTCTCTGCTGGGACATAACGTCGTCGAAGTCGAGGACGTTCTTTCTGATAGAGAAGTTTCTGCCCTCTATTTTCTTCTGGGCGGATTCGATAGCGCTGGAAAGGAACGACGCTTCGATAGGAACGTCCTCCTCAAAATTCATGGTCTCCATGAACTTCTGTACTCTGTCGCCGCCGAACAATCTCATCAGATCGTCCTCCAGCGAAATGTAGAAACGGCTCTCGCCGGGGTCGCCCTGACGTCCGGCACGTCCTCTTAGCTGGTTGTCGATACGGCGGGACTCGTGGCGCTCCGTGCCTATGATGAACAGACCGCCTGCCGCGCGTACTTCCTCCGCTTCGGGCGCGATCTGCTCCTCGAACTTCTTGTTAAGCTCCTGGTACTTCTTGCGGGCTTCGAGGATCTCCTCGTTGTCGGTCTCGGCGAAGCCGGTAGCCTCTTGGATAAGCTCCTCGGAGTAGCCCAGCTTTCTCATTTCGTGGATAGCGAGGTATTCCGCGTTACCGCCCAGCTTGATATCGGTACCGCGTCCTGCCATGTTGGTGGCAATGGTAACGGCGCCCTTCTTGCCAGCCTGCGCTACGATCTCCGCTTCCTTTTCGTGGTTCTTCGCGTTGAGCACCTGGTGCTTTATGCCGCGGGCTTTCAGCAGCTTGGAGACAAGCTCGGACTTTTCGATAGTAACTGTACCGACAAGCACCGGCTGACCTTTCCTGTGACATTCCTCGACCTGATCGCAGACTGCTTTGAACTTGCCGCGCTCGTTCTTGTAGATCTGGTCGTGGTTGTCGATACGGATAACCGGCTTGTTTGTGGGGATCTCTATAACGTCAAGGCTGTAAATCTGGCGGAACTCGGCTTCCTCGGTCATTGCCGTACCGGTCATACCGGACAGCTTGTCGTACAGACGGAAGAAGTTCTGGAACGTGATAGTAGCAAGGGTCTTGCTCTCGCGGTTTACCTTGAGTCCTTCCTTTGCCTCGATAGCCTGATGCAGACCGTCGTTGTAGCGGCGACCGAACATCAGACGTCCGGTGAACTCGTCAACGATAACGATCTCGCCGTCCTTGATAACGTAGTCAACGTCCAGCTTCATGATACCGTTTGCGCGGATAGCCTGGTTGATATGGTGGAGCAGGGTGGTGTTTTCGGGGTCCATGAGGTTCTCAATGCCGAAATACTTCTCTGCCTTTGCTACGCCGGCGGGAAGCAGGTTGCAGGTCTTTGCCTTTTCGTCAATGAGGTAGTCGCCGTCGAAGTTGCCCTCGTAGTCCTCCTTGTCGTCAAGCTCTGCGACCTTGTTCATGGTGAGGGTCTTTGCGAACTTGTCCGCCTTCTCGTAGAGGTCGGTGGACTTGTCGCCTCTGCCGGAAATAATGAGCGGCGTTCTCGCCTCGTCTATGAGGATAGAGTCGACCTCGTCCACGATAGCGAAGTTAGGCGCGCGCTGTACCTTGTCTTTCTTGTAGATACACATGTTGTCGCGCAGGTAGTCGAAGCCAAGCTCGTTGTTGGTGGCGTAGGTGATGTCGCAGGCGTAGGCGGCGCGGCGCTGGTCGTTGTCCATGTCGTGGGTGATAAGTCCCACGGTAAGACCGAGGTAGCGGTGTACCTTTGCCATAAGCTCGCTGTCGCGCTTTGCCAGATAGTCATTTACGGTTACGATGTGTACGCCCTTGCCGGTAAGTCCGTTAAGGTAGGAGGGCAGAGCCGCCACGAAGGTCTTACCTTCACCGGTCTTCATCTCTGCGATACGTCCCTGATGAAGCACGATACCGCCGATTATCTGCACCGGGTAGTGGCGAATGCCGATAACTCTGGTGGAAGCCTCGCGGCAGACAGCGAAAGCGTCCGGCAGGATATCGTCAAGAGTTTCCCCGGCGGCAAGCCTGTCCTTTAAGATACCGGTCTGCGCCTTCAGCTCCTGCTCAGACATTGCGGCATATTTGTCCGCGCGGTCAAGTACAGCCTGCTTTATCGGCTCGATCCTTTTCAGCTCCTTAGTGGAGTAGGTGCCGAACAATGATTTAAATAAACCCATTTTATTGTTATATCCCTTTCTGTAAAAGTGAATGCTGAATATAAATACTCATCTTATATTATACTATCTCATGCCCTGTTTGTCAACCTTTTACTTTGCGGAATTTCATGGTTTTTAGGATTTTTCAGCCGCAAACGCAGGATTTTCCGGCAATATTCTTTATTTGTATGCAGATACTATGATCTGAAAGGAAGTGTAGAAATGAACAGATATCCATATCCGCCGGAACGGTCGCCGGAGGACGCGCAGAAGCTCCAGACCCCGGAAATGAACATTAGCAGCGCCGGGGACTGCACCGGGCTTATCCCGGCTATCGCCGACGATGAGGACTATGACAGCTACGCGGAGCTTTACGGGTTCCTGCCGCCGGAGGTAAGAAAGTAAAAAACAGGTGCGGATAGATGTCCGCACCTATGTTATTATCTTATATTCCTGAGCTTTCCCGCAGTATCCGCGCGATATTCTCCATTCTTGTCTTGGAAAGTGTTTCCCCGCGCTCGTAGCCCCGCAGGAACTCCAGAAGCTCGGCGCTTTCGCTGCAAACATAGTCGTTTTCCCGCAGGGAAAGCTTCAGCCGGGCGTTGGGGGAGGAAAAATACAGCACCGAGTCTATCCACACGTCCTCGCCGGCGGCGCTGAGTATGCTTTTCACAATGTCGCGCTGGCGGCGCATTTGCTTTATCGGGTTGTCCATGAAAGTTTCCGTGACCTTGCCGTCACGGTAGTGCTTGCGCTGAGTCCACTTTTCGTCGTTCCAGCTTCCGCTTATCGTGCCGGAGTGGTTCTTTACCTCGATGATAAGCACCCCGGAGTGGGAGATTATCAGCATGTCAAGCTCGGAGCGCCCGCGCTTGTACCGCACCGGGAGATTGTGGAACACGATATTCGTGCCGTGGAGCTTTTTCACCGTGCGAAACAGCCGCCGCTCGCCCTTTACGCCGGAGTTCAGCACCGCGTAGTTCCTCGCAAGCACGGCGTATGCAACGTTGCACAGAAAGATCAGAACAATGAAGATCACCGCTATCACCGGTGTGTGATAGAGCTGTTTCCAGACAAAAAAGATCAGCAGAAGCACCGGCATTACGCCCATCACGACCTGCGCGATGAACAGTGCTTTTACCTTTTTTGTGTTGACGTTTCTTCCACGAATGATCTTGTTCATTCAGAACCTCGCTTCACAGTGCTGGATTTGGGGATTATACGTTGAACCTGAACAGCGTGACGTCGCCGTCCTGCATTACATAGTCCTTGCCCTCAAGACGGACCAGACCCTTTTCCTTTGCCGCTGTCATGCTGCCGCACTTCATAAGATCGTCAAATGCGACGATTTCCGCGCGGATAAAGCCTTTTTCAAAGTCTGTGTGGATCTTGCCCGCCGCCTGCGGAGCCTTTGTACCCTTTGTGATAGTCCACGCGCGGACTTCCTGCGGACCTGCGGTGAGGTAGGAGATAAGTCCAAGCAGACGATAGCCGGTTTTGATTATTCTGGCAAGACCGGAGCTTTCAAGGTGCATATCCGCAAGGAACAGCTCCTTGTCCTCGTCGCTCATGCCGGATATCTCTGCTTCTATCTGCGCGCAGATAGGCAGTACCTCTGCGTTTTCTTCCTTTGCTATGGCGCATACCGCCTGATACTCTGTGTTGCTGTTGATGTCACCGGTGAAGTCTGCTTCGGACAGGTTTGCGGCGTAGATGACAGGCTTGTTGGACAGCAGGGGAGTGTCCTTTATCATTGCGCGCTCGTCGTCGGTGTAGGGGTAGCTTCTGGCGGATTTGCCGTTCATGAGGTGCTCGTGCAGCGCTTCGAGGAAATCTACCTCCTTCTGGAGGCTCTTGTCACCCTTCATCAGCTTCTTGGTGCGGTCGATACGGCGTTCAAGTATCTCGATATCGGAGAAGATAAGCTCCAGATTGATGGTTTCGATATCTCTTGCCGCGCCGATACTGCCGTCAACGTGGATAATATTGTCGTCCTGGAAGCAGCGTACAACGTGTACGATAGCGTCCACCTCGCGTATATTGGACAGGAACTTGTTGCCCAGACCCTCGCCCTTCGAAGCACCCTTTACAAGTCCGGCGATATCCACGAATTCCAGCGTTGCGGGGGTGAATTTCTCCGGGTGGTACATCTCGGCAAGCTTGTCAAGACGCTCGTCCGGTACGGACACAATGCCGACGTTCGGCTCTATCGTGCAGAACGGGTAGTTTGCGGATTCCGCTCCCGCGTTTGTAAGTGCGTTGAACAGGGTGCTCTTGCCGACGTTCGGCAGCCCTACCATGCCTAATTTCATTTCAGAACCTCTCTTAATTTAAAGTATTGTATTATTCCGACCCTGCCGGAAATAATGCGTTCTTTTATATTGTAGCACTTTTTTGGATTTTTTGCAATAGATATTTGCGGTTTATTGTGCATTTCTCACGAATATGTATCTTTGGAATTTTGTTACATAATGCCTTTGAAGAAAAAACCGATCTGCTGTATAATATTAACAGCGGAACTTTATGATCCCCGTCGAAAGGAGTTAATATATGAAGCGCATAAAAGCAGCCGTTCTTGAGCAGTTGGTGCATTTTCAGCTCAAGGACGGAGATACATCAAAGGAAGCCGTTTACGCAGTTCAGCAGGAGCTGAAAAAGTACAAGGAAGCCCTTGACCGCACCGGGACAAAGTATGTCATTCTTGGTGAGGAGACCCAGCCGGACGGCTCAATAATACTGCACATCAAGAAGCAGAACGGAGTTCAGCCGGTGGGGAGCTTCCTCAACGACTGAAAAACAGAACAAACCGCCCCGGTTCTTTTGAGCCGGGGCGGCGGTTTTTGATCATGGGGAAACGAAGCTGCGGGCAGGCGTCTTGAAGAAAGCGCGGCAGATGGTTTTGAGAAATACATTGCGCAGGGAAGAATGTACAAACTCAACAAAAGTCTATCGCTTTTTTTGGCATATATACAAATGTGCGTGTTCTTAACTTTACTGTTGTTTTGACGATATATATATTGACAAAGTACATACTGATTTGATATAATATATAATATTTTTGGCAAATTTGTCAAAGAAATATGCTGTTCGTTTTTCTGTATATAGTTCGAGCTACATACAGGTAAAATGTATTGTAAGGAGCCAATATGAGAAAATTTCTGAAAAAAAGTATTCTGGAGATATTTCAGACCCTGTATGAAGCCCACATAAGCGTAAAACAGTTTATTGACAACAAGGATATTGACAATGCTATGGCGCTTCTTGCGGACTGCCAGGATACAGCAATACAGATAGGCGGGATCATTGAGGATTCCGAGGGAGAGGGCTTCGTTACTATTGGTTTTCTGGAGGAATACTGCGAGGCGCTTTATGAGGTCTCGACCAGTATCTCTGAAGGGAATAACGGGAATAACGCCCAGAAAAGTCTGGACAAGAAGCTGATCAAAGCTGAGAACAGCGTGAGAAATGATATCAAGTTAAGGCTGGAGGTAGTGTTCTGTCCGTATCAGGCGTCCATGTGGGACTCACTGGAAAGCGTATGGAGGGCAGCAGACGCAGATCCGGACTGCGACGCTTATGTCGTTCCTATTCCGTATTACGACCGTAATCCGGATCGTTCCCTCGGCGAATTTCATTATGAGGGCAGGAATCTCCCGGACTATGTGCCGGTAACTCATTATGAGGTTTATAATTTCGAGGATCGCAGACCCGATGTTGTTTATATCCATAATCCCTATGATGACAATAATTATGTTACAAGCGTCGATCCGCGGTTTTATTCCAGCGAATTGAAGAAATATGCGGATCATCTGGTGTATATCCCGTATTTTATAGCGGGTTACTTCAATAAGCCGGATAATTATGCGATTACAAGAACTCCCGGAATGGCAAACTCGGATTTGATCGTACTCCAGTCCGAAACGCTCAAGAGGATCTACATATCAAACGGGGTGGACAGCAGGAAGATCATCGTTTCTGGTTCGCCAAAGACGGACGCTGTTTTTGATCATAGCTTTTCTGATTTCCCGGATCAGTGGAAGCCGCTTAAAGAGCGAAAGGTGTGCCTTATCAACTCCAGCATTTCCAGCTTCCTTGAGTGGGATAATTTCATTTCTGTGCTGAAGGGCATGATCAATAAGCTGGTGTGTGAAGGTCAATATTCTATATTGTGGAGGCCGCACCCTCTGCTCGAAAGCACCATAAATAGCATGCGAAAAGCAAAACGGAAGGAATACGACGAGTTCTGCAAATGGTTCTCCGGTCAGAGCTGCTGCGTGAAGGACGAGCTGGCTGATTCAAGATATGCCATTCATTTTTCTGACATTCTTTTAAGCGATTATTCCTCGCTTATTTTTTCGTATATTCCTACTGAAAAGCCCGTTATAGAATATTTCAACAGCAAACCGCCGATTACCGAAAGCACGGTTTTCGCATGTGATACACGCAGCGTATATTATTACAATTACGCTTCCGAGTCGGCAGACACGCTGGCGGCGCTGGTGAACGACGTGCTGGCTGAGGATCGTATGAAGGACGAAAGAATGATGTCTTACAGACGATCAATGGTAAATTGCGACGGCACATGCGGGAAAAAGACGCACGATCTGATAAAAAAACTCGTTTTGGAATGAGATCATGAAAATGGCACAGGAAGTATTAAAGCTGTCAGACAGCGAGCTTAGAAAGTTACAGCTTGAACAGCTCGATATCCTTGTAGAGTTTGACAGGGTATGCAGAAAGCATGACATTAAATATATTATTGATTCGGGGACGCTGCTTGGAGCGGTGCGTCATAAAGGCTATATCCCGTGGGACGACGACGCCGATGTAAGAATGCTCAGAAGCGAATATAACAAATTCTGTGAGGTCGCAGATGAGCTGGGGAACGATTATTTTTTCCAGAACCATAAAACCGACAAGGGCTATCCGTGGCTTTACGCAAAGGTGAGAAAAAACGGGACGACAGCGGTGCGTATCGGGCAGGAGCGGCTCAATATGCACCAAGGGATATTTATAGATATTTTTGTGTGCGACGGTGTTCCGGACAACAGGTTTTTGAAAAGGATCCGGGACTCTGTTTCGTTTGTAAACAGAAAGATCCTTTATTCTGCGGTGGCAAAGGATAATGCGCCTACTGCTGCGAAGCGAGCGTTCTGGAAAATGGTGCACCTTATACACCCGAATATCGCGCATGGCATAGATCATCTTGTAGGAACACTGTTTAACGAAAACAACTGTTCAAGGGTGGGGTCAAATGGGTATCATCACCCGGTGGAAATAAAGGGCTTCAAAAAGGAGTGGCTCACCGACCTTACAGAGCTTGAATTTGAAGGTCATCTTTTTTTAGCTCCGAAGGATTACGACGGGTGCCTTACCTTTATTTATGGGGATTATATGAAGCTGCCCCCGCTTGAAGAAAGAACAGGCAATGCGGAGCTTACACATCTCAGCTTCAGAAAATGAATTCGGAAAGGTCAAAATACAATGATATATGACAACTGCATTAAATATATCAGGGAAGAGGCGGATAAGAATTACTCCCCCCGCGAGTGGAGGGAGAAAAGTGTTTTGTTTCTGGGCATGGACTCTCTCGCTAAGGCGCTGATCCATGTTTTGAAAGAATACGGTTCGGAGATCGGCGTGCTGGACGAAAAATACCGCTTCGGTTCGTATTCGGACATTCTTGTCGGCAGAGATCCCGGAAATGCTTTTGCTTCATGCAATGTGATCATTGTTACCGAAAAAAGCTATTTTGATGATTTTGCCGCTTTTCTGTCTGCTTCGCAGGCAGAGATCATTGATATGACCTTTTTGCGAATGAACTACTTCCCCAAGCTGGAGATTCCCGAAAACGCCTGCAATATCACCCTTCGTCAAGCACAAATGGAAATGACAGAAATGCTGTGCTATTTTCATGACTTTTGCCAGCAGAACGCTCTGCGATACTCTCTTGACGGCGGTTCGCTGATCGGGGCAGTAAGGCACAAGGGCTTTATCCCGTGGGACGACGACGTTGACGTTGTAATGCCTATGCCTGATTTTTTAAGGCTGCTAAAGCTGCTGCCCGAAAAGATCAATCCGAGATATGAGCTTGTTTCTCCCCATGGCGATAAAAAATCTGTCAGCACGGTGACAAGGATCGTTTCAAAAAGTCTGGTAACTCAGCTAAATCACTATCCTGTGAAATACATTAGCGGAATGGGGATCGATATCTGGGCGATCGCCGGCTTCCCCGAAAATGCTAAGGAACAGATAGAATATTCCGCTGAACTGGAGCGTATGGGGGAGGTTTGGAAAGAGAAGATCGTTATCCCGTTCAATGATTCAGATGAATTTCAGAATACATACAACAGATTCGGAGAGAAAATGCTGGAGCTGATGACTGAGTATGACTACGACAGGTGCAGCTTCGCGGGATATGCTTATA
Organism: uncultured Clostridia bacterium; assembly: GCA_945873955.1. Classification (GTDB taxonomy): domain Bacteria; phylum Bacillota; class Clostridia; order Oscillospirales; family Ruminococcaceae; genus CAG-115. The sequence goes on from CAMCFA010000044.1 coordinate 19,153, forward strand.
TAGGTAAGATACTCCATATTCGGAATAAGGAAAACCGGGCGGTGCCGAGAATGATTTTTGATGAGCTTGGGCTTATGGCGTTCGAGGGACATTCTGTTTCATGCACCAAATGGTATGATAGTTATTTAACGCAGATGTTCGGTGATTATATGCGGCTGCCGCCGGTAGAAAAGCGGGTAGCGGAAAATTCCGACAGTATCTACAAATTAACATAAAGAAAGGTCACGAATATGGAAACAAGGATAAAAAACAAAGTTGCTGACATAAGCTATGATGATACCAAAGAGTTTTTCAGAAAACGCGCCGGTAAGTATGACCCGCAAAAGCCATACTGCGTCACAATGTATCAGGACAATCACAGTGAGCTGGTCGTTGAGAGAAACCGCCGTGAGGTTGAGATATTATATCCGCAGCTTGGTATTTCCCCCCAAAGCAGGGTGCTGGATATCGCCTGTGGAATAGGCAGGTGGGCAGACGCGATCAGCGAGGAGATCGACCGCTATCTGGGGGTCGATTTCAGCGAGGAGCTGATCGATATCGCAAAAACAAGGTGCAAACGCCCGAATTTCAGCTTTGTCGCCGGGAACTTAAAGGATATAGGCTCTATATGCAACGGCGAGAAATATAATACTGTATTTATGATCGGTATTTTAATGTATTTGAACGACTCGGATATATGTGATATACTCGAAGGGGTAATATCCTGCTGCGAGGAGAACGCGACAGTGTGCATTCGCGAACCTGTTGCGGTAGAAGGGAGATTGACTCTCAATCATTTTTATTCAGAAGAATTGCAGGACGATTACAATGCTATATATCGTTCAAACGGCGAACTTACGGCGATATTTGAACGTACCTTCTTTAAGCATGGCTTTACCGTTAAAAAGCAGGCATATTTGTTTGAAGAACCTACTCTGAATAACAGAAAAGAAACTTCACAGTATTATTATATTTTGACGAGGAACGGCAATGTTTAAGAATAACTTTTCAATAATAATAAGCTGCGCCGGTATGGGGTCACGGCTGGGCGCAGGCTGCACCAAAGCGCTGATAGACGTATGCGGCAAGCCGTTGATAATCAGGCAGTTGGAAATGCTTAACGACTGTGACGATATAAGGATCGTGGTCGGCTATCAGGCTGAACAGGTGATCGATACAGTCAAAGCGTTCAGAGATGACGTCAAGTTTGTGTATAATCTTGATTATTTGACGACCGGCACGGCAGCTAGCTTTTCAAAGGGACTGACAGATTCAAGAGAATATGCTGTTGCCCTTGACGGCGACCTGCTCGTCAATCCCGATGATCTGAACAGCTTCCTTGGATACGACGGCGAATGTATCGGCGGGTGTACTCCAACGACGGACAATCCGGTCTTAATGGAGCTGAATGATAAACATCAGGTCATTGAGTTTTCCCGCGAGCATGGTCAGCTTGAGTGGACGGGCTTGGCTAAGATAAAAAGTCAGCGCCTTGTTCCGGGCATAAAGCATGTATATATGATGCTGGAGCCATTGATGCCTATTGACGTCCTTAAAATAAGAACTAAGGAGATCGATACGGCGCATGACTATCAAAACGCACTGGAATGGTTCCAAAACGGGTGCAAATAACAAAAAAGGGAGTGCTACTTATGAAAGCAATACTTCTCGCCGCAGGACGCGGAACAAGGATATCAAGAATGGTTGAGGCTGTGCCGAAGTCCACTCTGCCGATTGACGGCGTGCCGCTCATTCGCCATACGGTGGAGCTTTTTTCCTCAGCCGGCATTGAATGCGTAGTGGGCGTGGGATACCAGAAGGAAAAGGTATATGCGGCTCTGGAGGGTCTGAATGTATCTTTCTGCGTTAATCCTTTTTTTGATGTTACTAACAGCATAGCAAGCCTTTGGTTTGCAAAGGATCACTTCAATGACGATATGATAATCATGAATGCCGATGTGTATTTGTCCTCCGATATTCTTAAACTCGTGCTTGATGATCCTAACGACGTTGTAATGGCTATTGACAAGAGCAGGGTCGAGGTAGGCGACTATTTCTTTGCGACGACGGACAACGGCTGTATCACCGCATACGGCAAGGAGCTGCCGCTTGAAAACAGAACCTGTGAATATGTCGGCGTCTGCAAGATGACAAAGGCGTTTGTGCCTGCTTTCCTTGACAGAATGGACTCTCTTATTCTGGATAATCAGCATGGGCTCTGGTGGGAAAATGTGATTTATTCCTTTACTAATGAGAGAAATATTTACACCGTTGATGTAGACGGACGGTTCTGGTCGGAGATAGACTATTTCGACGATTATGAACGTATCCTCAGGCATATTGAAAAGGAGAGGTCTTTAGTATGAGCGATCACAGAGTATATTCTGAAAAGCTGGATATAAACACTCAGAACACCATGAATTTCTATAACGACAGGGCAAAACGCGCAGAGTCAATGGACTGCCCTTATACCGCTGTGCTTCTTGGAGATCAGAATCCCAAGCACGCCGAGCAGTGGAATATCTTTGAAAAGGAGCATATACTTCCGGAACTCGCCCTTGACGAGAACAGCCGCGTACTTGAAATAGGCTGTGGTATGGGGCGCTGGGCGGAAACTGTTATCCCGATGGTGAAGTGCTATCGCGGGGTAGATTTTTCCTCCGGCATGATAGAAACTGCGAAAAGCCGGTGCGTTTTTGAAGGCAGGGATTATGAATTCATCAACGCATCTTTCCAGCAGGCTGTTACAGATCCCGGTCTGTTCGGAGGTATCAAATTCGACAGAGTGATAATCGGCGGCGTGTGTATGTATATCAACGACTGTGATATGAATATGTGCATAAGCGGTCTTAATGGGCTTCTTGCCGAGAAGTGCAGAATGTTCCTTACAGAAACGGTTGCTGTGGAAACCAGACTTACGCTCAACGAGTGTCCCTCAGAAGCGCTTAAAACCACCTATGACGTTATTTACAGAACGCCCTCGGAGTATAACGAATATTACAAGGCTCTGCTGAACAACGGGTTTAGGATCAAAAAGCAGGACTATCTTCCTCATCTCAACAATGAGGCGGCATTCAGCGAAACAGACCGTTGGTACACTATTTTCGAGAGGTAAACCAGAATGTATTATGTCAATCGGCACATAAAGGATCTCTATCGTGTGAAGTTTCATGACGAGCGCGGCAACGTGCTTCGTCTGGATATGAACGAGAATCCAGAGGGGCTTCCCGCTGAATTTGTTGAACAGGTCAAGAAGAAGATAACTCCGTCTTTTCTGGCGACCTATCCCGAAAAGGACAGACTTGCCGCTCTGCTTGCCGAGCATAACGGCATTACTGCGGATAATATTTCGATAACCTGCGGTTCTGATGAAGCTATGAGGCTCATATTTCAATGCTTTGGCGAAGAGGGCAGAGAACTGCTGACAGTAACGCCTACCTTTGAGATGTATGATGTTTACGCAAAGATGTTCGGCATGGTACATGAAACGGTAGATTATAATGATGATTTCACGTTGTCAGCGGAGAGCGTTCTTGCAAAGATAAACGAAAACACAGGCGTGGTGATCCTCCTTAATCCCAACAGCCCTATCGGCGTCTGCTGGAGCGAAGCTGAGGCAAGGGCCATCATTGAAAAGGCGGCAGAGAATAACGCTGTCGTTGTCGTGGATGAGGCTTATCATTATTTCTATGAAAGCACATTTATGCCGCTCATTCATGAGTATGACAATCTCCTTGTACTGCGGACTTTCTCAAAGCTCTATTCCTGCGCCGGTCTGAGGATAGGCTATGTATCGGGAAATGAGCAGATGATCCACTATATTGATAATGCCGAGTCTACGTTCAATGTTAACAATGTCGCAATACTGTTTGCGGAGGAGCTGTTAAAGCGCCCTGAACTAAACGAGCAGCTTGTAAGGATAGAAGCCGACGGCAGGAGGTGGCTGACAAACTCGCTTATTGAAGCGGGTTACAACGTGTTTTCTGCCGAGGGTAATTATGTTCTTTTTAAGCCGAAACGTCCCTCCTGTGAAATAGTTGCTGAGCTGAAAAAGAAAGGTATATGGGTAAGAGATTATTCAAAGGGCATACTTGAGGGCTGGGTGAGAGTTTCCACGGGAAGCGTCAAGTGTATGGAGAGGTTCTATAAGGCTTTCGTTGAGATCGACGAGATCTGATAACCTTTTCTTTTCAGCGGATCTGAGAATGTCTATTCTTTATCTCATAATAAAAATCCCGTATCCAACGCGGATACGGGATTTTGTGTTATTCAGAGAAATTAATTATCTGAGCGCAGCCTGTGCAGCAGCCAGTCTAGCGATCGGAACTCTGAACGGTGAGCAGGATACATAGTCCAGACCGATCTCGTGGCAGAACTCAACAGAGGACGGATCGCCGCCGTGCTCGCCGCAGATACCGCAGTGGATCTCAGGACGGGTCTTCTTGCCAAGCTCGATAGCCATCTTCATCAGCTTGCCAACGCCAACCTGGTCGAGCTTTGCGAACGGATCGTTCTCAAAGATCTTAGCGTCGTAGTAAGCGCCGAGGAACTTACCAGCGTCATCTCTGGAGAAGCCGTAGGTCATCT
>CAMCFA010000045.1 GCA_945873955.1 uncultured Clostridia bacterium
CTTCGACCTACCGCTTAGAAGGCGGTTGCTCTATCCAGCTGAGCTAATGGCGCATACACTCTGCCAGTGAAACAGCCCCAAAAGGAGCTATGGAGCGGGTGATGGGAATCGAACCCACGCGACCAGCTTGGAAGGCTGGGATTCTACCATTGAACTACACCCGCAAAAAGGTGCGCTGAATATCAACGCTTAATTATTATAACACTTTCGTTCCTTTTTGTCAAGGGTTTTCAGAAATTTTTTTGTGAACAGCGCGAAATTTCACTGCCGCGTAAATCTTGACTAACAAAACCCTATTGTGATATACTGTATATAATATTGGGGAAAGACCGGAATGATTTTCCTGTGGAAGGGAGCTGCTGGATATGGATATGGAATTAGAACATAAACGCGCGCATTACGGCAAGGTAGCCGGGCTTGTGGGAATAGTATGTAACACTCTGCTTTGTATAGGCAAGTTCATTGCCGGAGTGATGTCCGGCAGCGTGTCCATTACCGCGGACGCCGCCAACAACCTCTCGGACGCCTCCTCCAGCGTGATAAGTCTTATCGGCTTCCGCCTGTCGGAAAAACGCCCGGACGAGGAGCACCCCTATGGTCACGCCCGGTATGAATATATCGCGGGGTTCGTGGTGGCGATACTTGTCATAGTTATCGGCGTGGAGCTGTTCCGCAGCAGTATTGAACGTATCATCACGCCGCAGCCAGTGGAGTTCAGCATTGTATCCGTGATAGTTCTGTCGGTTTCTATCGTGGTGAAGCTGGGAATGATGATTTTTAACACCAGCATGGGTAAGCGGATAGACTCTCAAACTCTAATTGCCACCGCCGCCGACAGCCGCAACGACTGTATCACCACCGCCGCGGTACTTGCAGCCGCGATAATTTCCCACTTCGCAAACGTCCAGTTGGACGGCATTATGGGTACTCTGGTGGCGGCGTTTATTCTGTACAGCGGCGCAGGGCTTGTCCGGGACGCTATGAACCCTCTGCTTGGCAACGCCCCCGACCCGAAGCTTGTTGAAAGTATCCGGGAAAAGATACTCACCTACCCCGGCGTGCTGGGAGCGCACGACCTTATCGTTCATGACTACGGTCACGGCAGGAAGTTTGCCACGGTGCATGTAGAAATGGCTGCGGAAGAAAACGTCATCGAGAGCCACAACGTCATTGACAGCATAGAGCGGGATTTCCTGCATGATATGGGTCTGAATATGCTGGTGCATTTCGACCCGGTAGTGACCGAAAGCTCCGCCGTCAACGACTTCCGGCGGGACTTGGACGAGATAGTACGACTTATCGACCAGCGGCTGACCGTCCACGACCTGCGGGTAGTCCCCTCAGACGTTGATACGCGGCTTATATTTGACGTGGTAGTCCCAAAGGACTTCGGCATGAGCGAGCAGGAATTAAAGGACGAGATAACCCGGTTCGTCCGCCAGCGCAGAGGGGATTGCAGCTGTGTTATCACGGTAGATACTAGCTTCGCGCCGATACAGAAGTAAATTGTAATTTAGCGGCGCACAAATGGCGCATCACTCTCTCGCCGAGGTGCATGATATCAGTGAAGTGACCTAAGGCGACGGCAGAACCCTTTTCACTGTTACCTTGTTCCTTTCCCTTTGAATCCGTGAAAAACCGGGGAGGGGGAAAAAAGGGAGAGGGGAAGAGAAGTCTGAGGAGAAACCCGTAGGGGAAAAGGGGGGAGTCCCGGTTTTTGCCGGATTTTCTATCTCCCCCCTTTTCCCCGAAGGGTGTACTCCTCAGTCCCGTGCGAAAACAGTTTTAATCTGTTTGCTCCAAACAGCAACCGTCCACACGTTAAATCTAACGTACCACTGGGTCATAGGCACTCCTATAAATTACAATTTACAACCATTCACGGAGGCAACATGGACTTCTTCTTCCACGCAGACACTACTAAATACCGCCAGCGGCTGAAAGCAACAGTGATAACTGTGCTTGTGCCGCTTTTCGGCGTTTGCGTATTCTGCGCGGTGAATATCCTGCTGAACATCAGCTCCGGCGCGCCCCGAAACCTTATTACACTGCTTGCATGGGTCATAGTCGGCTGCTGCGCCGTGGGGATCATCACGGTGTTCGCGGCGGCATATTTCACCAACAAGCTGACCGCCCGCCACAACCGCTTCACATACGTCGACATACTGCCGGAGGGCTTCGTGTTCAGCCTGTACGCCGGGGAGTACCGCCGTTACAGCCGTCAAGTCATCATGCGCAGGCTGTACTTCGTGCCGTTCGAGGGTTTGGAGGACATCTCCCGCGACCCGAAGAACTCCCCCTGCACACTGCTGGTAAAAGGCAATATCCGTTACTACCTCTGCGAAAGCAGCAGGCTCGGCTACCATGTGGACGAAGAAAACCACCTCCGGTTCGACAGCCCGGAGCTGAACGAACGCGGCTTCGAAAAGCTCAATAAGCTGGAAATAACCGGCTGGTTCGGCTCGACAAAGCGGCTGGAAAAAGCGCTTAGGTACTTTCTAGAGGAATTCCGCGCGAAACCGGAGAAAAAACCCTTCAACATCGCGGATTTCATCACGAAAAAGACCAAAAAACGCCCCACCACCTCAAATCCCCTGCTTGAAGCTCCAAGCTACAACAGAAACTGGAAATAAAAAAATAATGTCATCATTAGGGTAATTTAGTAGAAATACCACTTGAAAAAAATCCTCTGCGGTGGTATAATAAAATGTAGATATATTCTCTGGTTCGTTTGTGTTTGAGAATAGTGTTTTCTGAGGATCTGAAAATTACGGAAAAGGGATCCCCGAAGCCGGAGAAAAGAAAGGAAGGTCACAGTATGGCTGCAAAATACATCTTTGTCACCGGCGGAGTGGTTTCCGGTCTTGGCAAGGGAATTACCGCCGCTTCTCTCGGACGTCTGCTCAAAATGAGAGGCTATAAGGTAACTATCCAGAAATTCGACCCGTATATAAACGTTGATCCGGGTACTATGAGCCCCTATCAGCACGGAGAGGTTTTCGTCACCGACGACGGCGCGGAAACCGACCTCGACCTCGGTCATTATGAGCGCTTCATTGACGAAAATCTTTCGGTGAACAGCAACGTCACCACCGGTAAGATCTACTGGACAGTACTCAACAAGGAGCGCCGCGGCGACTACCTCGGCGGAACTGTACAGGTAATTCCCCACGTCACCAACGAGATCAAGGACAGGATCTACCGCGTGGCAAACAGCGGCGCTGAAGCAGCGGACGTTGTTATCACAGAGATAGGCGGCACTGTCGGCGATATTGAGTCCACACCGTTCCTAGAAGCTATCCGTCAGGTCAGCACCGACGTCGGCAGAGAGAACGTAATGTATATCCATGTTACGCTGCTCCCCTTCATCTCCGGAAGCAACGAGCTTAAAACAAAGCCCACCCAGCACAGCGTTAAGGAGCTGCTCTCTATCGGTATCCAGCCGAACGTTCTGGTTCTCCGCAGCGACTGCGAGATACCGAAGGACATGATGGAAAAGGTGGCTAGCTTCTGCAACGTTCGCAAGGAGGACGTTATCCCGAACCTCACCGCTTCCTCACTGTACGCCGTTCCCCTCATGCTGGAGGAAGCAGGGCTGGCTCATTCCGCCTGCCACCACCTCGGTCTTGAGGACAGGGAACCCGACCTCACCGAGTGGAAGAACATGGTCCACATGCAGGAAACTGCGGACAAGCCGCTCACGATAGGTCTTGTCGGAAAGTACGTTGCCCTGCCGGACGCATATATCTCAGTTATGGAGTCTATCCGCCACGCAGGCGCTGCAAACGGCGCAAAGGTAGACATCAAGCTCATCAATTCTGAGGAAGTCACCTCCGAAACTGCCGAGCAGCTTCTCGGCAGCGTTGACGGCATTGTAGTACCCGGCGGCTTCGGCGACCGCGGTATCGAGGGCAAGATAGAAGCAGTCCGCTACGCAAGAGAGAACAAGAAGCCCTATCTCGGACTTTGCCTCGGCATGCAGATGGCTGTAATTGAATTCGCACGGCACGTCGGCGGTCTTGAGGGCGCAAGCTCCTCCGAATTCGGCGAGCATAAGTACGACGTTATCGACATCATGCCCGACCAGAAGGGCGTTGACATGGGCGGCACAATGCGTCTTGGTCTGTACCCCTGCAAGCTGGAGGAGGGCACTATCTCCCGCGAGGTTTACGGCGAGGGGCTGGTTTACGAGCGTCACCGCCACCGTTATGAGTTCAACAATGTTTACCGCGAGCAGCTTGCGGCAAAGGGTCTGAAGTTCGCGGGACTTTCCCCGGACGGCAAGCTGGTAGAGATCGTGGAGCTTAGCAGAGATGTTCACCCGTGGTTCGTTGCGGTGCAGTTCCACCCCGAATTCAAGAGCAGACCCAACAGACCTCACCCGCTGTTCAACGGCTTCATTAAGGCAAGTCTGGAGCTTAAAAAGTAATCTATCGTTATCTGCCGTCTGTGAGGTTCGCTTGCAGACGGCAATATTTACATGACATCATATCACATCACATAAAAAAGGGTGGCACAAACCACTGTGTTGTCACCCGCTCTACCTTCGAAAGGAGAATGTACCCTATGGGCGGCAAATTCTACGATAACCGCGAGCTTTCATGGCTGAAATTCAACGCCAGAGTGCTTGAAGAAGCCTTTGACGAGGAGACCCCGCTGTTCGAGCGCCTGCGCTTTGTGCAGATATTCTGCTCTAACCTTGACGAGTTCTTCATGATAAGGGTAGGCAGCCTGCACGACAAAATGCTTTTTGACAGCAAGGACACCGAAAACAAGACCAACATGACCGCCAAAGAGCAGCTCTCCGCAATAGCGAAGCAGGTGAAGAAGCTGCTGCCGCTGAAGGACGAGGCTTACGCCACGATAATGGGCGGGCTTTCTGCCTACGGAGTTGAGCATATCGACCCCAAGAGCATTTCCCCGGAGGAGGACGCGTTCTTCCGGGCGTTCTTCGCGCGGGAGATACAGCCGCTGCTGTTCACCGGCGTGGTGGATAAGAAGCACCCAGTGCCGTTCCTCAAAAACGGCGAAGTCTACGTTGGTGTGACTATCCGCAAAAAGGACGACGCCGCCGGAAAGGTCACGTTCGGTATCCTGCCGGCGTCCGAGAACTTTCCGAAAATAGTGTGGCTGCCTGGCACCGGCAGGTTCATGCTCACCGAGGAGCTTATCAACCGCTACGCAGAACTGGTGTTCAAGAATTTCGAGATAATCTCCCGCTGCATTTTCAGAGTAACCAGAAACGCGGATATCGCAATGGACGAGGGACTTTACGACCACGACGTTGACTTCCGCGACATCATGAGCGAGCTTGTAAAGAAGCGCAAGAAGCTCCAGCCGGTGCGCCTTGAATTCCTCGGCAAACCGGACGATAACATCATTGCCCTGATATCCAAAACCTTAAAGGTCAAGGACAATTTCGTGTTCTGCCAGAACTCCCCACTGACTATGGACTTCCTTTCGTCGATAGAGCGCCGTTTAGAGAAAAAGAGCGAGCTTTTCTTCGCCCCGCTCACCCCGCAGAAGTCCCCCGCTATCGACCAGAAGCAGCCCATGATAGAGCAGATAAAGCAGCATGATATCCTGCTCAACTACCCGTATGAGAACATCAGCCAGTTTATCCGCCTGCTTGAAGAATCCGCAGAAAACCCGGACGTAGTCTCAATAAAAATAACCCTCTACCGCGTCGCGCGGGACAGCAAGATAATCAGCGCCCTCACCCGCGCCGCCGAAAACGGCAAGGACGTGCTGGCTCTGGTGGAGCTGCGCGCTCGTTTCGACGAGGAAAACAACATCGGCTGGTCAAAGCGCCTTGAAGAAGCCGGGGTGACGGTAATCTACGGTCTGGAGGAGCTTAAAGTACACTCCAAGCTGCTGCTTATCACCCTGCGGGACGGCAACGACGTAAGCTACATCACACAAGTCGGCACCGGCAACTACAACGAGCGCACCTCCAAGCTGTACACAGACCTCACGCTCATGACCGCCGACCGGGATTTCGGCTCTGACGCGTCGGTGGTATTCAACGCGCTTGCAGTCGGCAACACCGTGGAAAGCACCAACAAGCTGCTGGTGGCTCCAAAGGGCTTAAAAAGCCGCATAGTAGAGCTTATCGACAACGAGATAACCTACAAGGACAAGGGATATATCGGCATTAAAATGAACTCCCTCACCGATAAGGACATTATCGAGAAGCTGGCGGAGGCAAGCCGCGCCGGAGTAAAGATAGAGCTGGTAGTCCGCGGGATTTGCTGCCTTATCGCCGGAGTGGAGGGCGACACCGATAATATCCGCGTTATTTCAATCGTCGGCAGATTCCTTGAACACAGCCGTATCTACATATTCGGCAGAGATGAACGCCGCCGGGTGTACATCTCCAGCGCTGACTTCATGACCCGCAACACCGAGCGCCGGGTAGAAGTCGCCGCTCCCCTGCTGGACAGAAGCATTGCCGACCGCGCCGTTGACATCTTCGAGACCTGCCTGCGCGACAACGTAAAGGCGCGAGAGCAGGACAGCGACGGAAACTACACCCGCGTGCAGCCCGCCGAGGGAGAGCCGCGTCTGAACTCCCAGATATACTTCTACGAGCAGGCATACCGCGCCGCCGAGCAGGCTCAGACCGCCGCAAAGCCCTCCGCAGAGCCGCAGACGGCTGCTGCAGCCCCCGCCGCTGAACCCACCGAACCCGCTCAACCCGTTCAGCCCGCTGCAAACTCTGCTGAGCATGTGGAAGTCCACCGGGTGAAGATACGCAAGGTACGCAGATAAAAAATACAGGGCTGGCGCAGAAGTGCCAGCCTTTTTTGTAAAATTTTCCCCGAACAGTTGAATTTGTCAGATATTAGTGCTATAATATCATACAAGGATACATTATCCATTTTTAAAGGAGTGGTTTCAATGCAAAAAACATCATCAGCAGACAAGGCAAAAATGATATTCATGCTGCTGTATTTCCTTATCCTCACCGTTGAGCGGGTGATAAGTCTGGTAAGCGTTTTCACCGGGGACTTTTCCTCCTACGACGCTCTGGACTGGTATATGACAGTCCTCACCGTGGCTTCGATAATAGGCGCATACGCGTTTATTCTGACGAAATGCAAGATAACCGTACGGGAGTACGACAACGGAAAGACCTCCGCTTCGCCCACCGTCGGCGAGGGCGAGTTCGCCAAGCTGGCAATAGCTGCCGGTATCCTGCTTCTCGGCGGAATGGTGCACACCCACGGCACTATCCCCCCGATACAGTTCGCAAGCTACGGCATGATACTTGTATCTATGGCTATACATACCGCCCAGCAGGTCAAGGCTCACGGGAACGGGCTGCTGCGCTGGCTGTCGTTCAGCTATATCGTGGCGTTCTCAATGGCTATCCCGGTGGTCTACCATACGGCGATTGAGCTTTCGTGGCTGTTCATTCCGCTGGAGATAGTCGTTTCTGCGGGAATGGTCGTGCTGTTCACGGTAATGCTCCGCGGCTTCTACAACGGCACCGGGGAATACGGCTTCCCGCTTCCGCCGTTCCTCGCCGCTCTGGTCGGCGACGCCGCAGTTCTGGCGCTCCGCTGGAATGAGGAGATAAACTTCTTCGTGCTGATATTCATCTGCGTTTCAACAGTGCTTTATATCGCAGGCAGGATAGTGAAAAGCAGGAAATAAGCTGTTCCTATGATAATACGAACACCCTAAGAAGATTCTTAGGGTGTTTTTTCATACCAATTCTTTACCTTCGCTGAATACAAGCCCGCTAAGCTCCTCCTGTTTTCTTCCGGGAACGCAGCTTTTAAGCAGCTTCGCGACAAGCCTGCTGCGTTCGTCCAGCTCTATCTGCCGGCAGGAAAGCACCGCCCGGCATACCGCAAGTATCTCGCTGTCTGTAAGTACGTCCTCCCCGTCCATTTTAAGATAAAATCCCCCCAGATCCCGGCTGTAAACTATCTCTTTGCGGGGCGCGCCCTCGGAATTCTGGTCGTCGAAAAATGCGCGGAGATCATCGATATCCCGCTGCACCGACCGCTGATTGACCCCGAAGCTGTCAGCCGCCTCCGCCTTGTTGATTATCTCACCCATCATCAGCTTTGTGTATATCCTTAAAACCCTGCTGTACTTGAAGCCGTTTATCCTGCTGTTCTGCCGCATTATGCATACCCCGTTCTGTCTTAAAAATGGAAAGATCCCTCTCCGGGGATTATTTTTACAATTACAGTATATCACATTTCGCCATTTTTTGCAAGTCTTTTAGGCAGTAATATTGCTTTTTAGTCTATTGATGATTTGTACTTTATATATTAAAGTATGATTATGGGCATAATTGTAAATATAAGAGGGGAAAATGATATGAGCTATGAAAGAGAAAAAATATCCTATTCCGTAGGGCTAAAAATACGTCAGTTCCGTCTGGAGAAAAATCTCAGCCAAGAGGCTCTGGCCCTCGGCGCGGAGGTACACCCGACATACATCGGCAGACTGGAGCGCGGTGAGAAATGCCCCACAATAGACACCATCTACCGCATAGCGCGGTCGCTGGAGGTGCCAGTGACTGCGCTGCTGGACATTCCCACTGGGAAAAGGGCGTGCGACACCTCCGCGCTGAAAAGGATAGAAACAGCGCTGTCAGAGCTTACCGCCGAGGAAGCCTCCGCCGCTGCCGATATCGTCGAGCGTATCGCCGTAATGCTGCGCCGCTGCGACCCAAACAGCGGATAACAGCAGGTCTGAGCCGCTCACAGAGCGTTTATGCTGTTTGTCGTATTTTTTTGATTTATAGGTCTTTTTGTATTGACAATAAAATGAAAAACTGCTATAATTAAGGTAAACAGCAGGGATTATATTTCTGCAAACTCTCCGCCCAGAGCGGAAGAAAAAGAAAGGACGCTTTATTATGGGAAAGTTTGTTATCAAGCCCGCAAAGTCGGGCGGCTATGTATTCAATCTTAAAGCAGGCAACGGCGAGATCATTGCCAACAGCGAGGTATACAACAGCCTTGACGCCTGCAAGAACGGCGTACAGAGCGTAAAGACAAACGCTCCTGCCGCAGCGCTGGAGGATCAGACCGTAGAGGGCTTCACCACTGAAAAGAACCCCAAGTTCGAGATGTACACCGACAAGGCTGGCGAGTTCCGCTTCCGCCTTAAAGCGAAGAATGGTCAGATAATCGCCACCGGCGAGGGATATAAGGCAAAGTCCGGCTGCAAGAACGGCATTGAGAGCATACGCAAGAACGCTCCCGACGCTGATGTTATTATTGAAGAATAATTACATACGACCACTGTCGCGCCGTATTTCTGCGGCGCGATTTTCTTTTTTGCGTAAATTAGCTATTTTAGCTTGATTTTTTTCGCGTAGTGTGGTATCATTATATATACGATATCAAAAGGGAACGGGGTGAAGCCATGCTGAACAGTTCGGGTATGATAGCCCTCTGCTGTACGACTATCAATAAAGAACCCGCTAAGCCGGTTATCGACAACCTTGCCGACCTGCTGAAGGAAAGCGGAAAGTACAAAATGCTGGTCTTTCAGTGCTTTGAGGACATGTACGCGGGGTCAAAAACCGACAAGGGCGGCGCTTCTATCTTCCAACTGATAAACTACAAAATGCTGGACGCCCTGATAATAATGCCGGAAACCATAAAGGACCGCTCGGTTACCGAGGATATCATGCGTAACTGCCGCGAAAACAACGTCCCGGTCATCTCCGTTGACGGTATAATTGAGGGCGCGTTCAATATCTCCTTCGGCTACGGCGAGGCATTCGGCACTATCGTGGAGCACGTCCTGTCGTGGCACGGCTGCCGCAGGATAAAGCTGGTAGCCGGGTACAAGGGCAACGACTTCTCACAGACCAGAATTGACTGCTGCCGCGAGATAATGAGCCAACACGGGCTTACTCTGGCGGACGCTGATATAATGTACGGCGATTTCTGGGAAACTCCCACCTACGAGGCTATGGACAGGTTCTTCGCCACCGGGGAGCCGCTGCCGGAAGCGTTTATCTGCTGCAACGACTCTATGGCTATGGCGGTCTGTCTGAAGCTCAACGAGCACGGCTACCATGTCCCCGAAGATGTGATAGTCACCGGCTTCGACGGCATTGAAACCGAGAAATTCCACAAGCCGCGGCTCACCAACGCGGTACGCAATAACCGCACACTGGCGCAGTCCATTATGGATATGCTTGATAAAATAACCTCCGGCGGCGAGGTCGCTCCGTTTGACGTTCAGCTTGAATACGAGCCGGTATTCAGCGAAAGCTGCGGCTGCGGCTGCCCCTCGTCCGAAAACACCAACCGCCGCCTTGCGGATTTCGTGCAGAGCTACACCGGTACTCTTAATTACGAGGAGTATGTGAACAACATAGAAAACTGCATAGCCGCAGACCCCACCCCGGACAATGTACGGAATGTGCTGGAGGAATACTGCTTCGGCAACTCTATGATATGCTTCACCAGCGAATTCTGGAGTTTCTTCACCGGGGAAAACACCGGCGACCGCCTGCCGGAATTCAGCGGCTTTGGCGACATGCACGTTTTCGCCTGCACCTTTCTTGACGGCAGAAAACCCGACGGCACAGTATTCCCCGCCGCAAGGATAATGCCCCAGCTTGAAAGCTCCTTCAGCGAGTACAGCACCATGTTTATTATCCCGCTGCATTTTCAGGATTCTGTTCAGGGATATTTCATAACCCATTTTGTTAAGGAAGAACACCACAACGAGCGGCTGTACACCCTCTGCACCAGCCTTAACCGCTGCCTTGAGAATATGCGCACCCACGAGCAAATGCGCACGCTGAACCGCCGTCTTGAATTCATGTTCACCCACGACCAGCTAACGCGGATATACAACCGATACGGCTTCTACAAGGGCTTCCGCGAGAGCTACGAAACCCTCTCCGGCGGCGAGCGTGATGTTTTCATAGTGTCGATAGACCTCAACGACATGAAGTACATAAACGACAACTTCGGACATTCCGCCGGCGACGAGGCGCTGTGCCTTGTTTCAAAGGCGCTCACCCAAGCCGGGGAATACTGCTCCGGCGGCGTGGTATGCTCCCGCTTCGGCGGCGACGAGTTCGTGGCGGCGAAGGTCTGCCCCGGCAACGCCAAAGAGCAGGCGGAGCTTTACCGCAGCGGCTTTGACGCAGTCCTTGCGGAGCTTAACAGGCAGTCCGGCAAGCCTTACAGCGTGAACGTCGGACTTGGCGTCTACTCCGCGTCGTTGGCGGCTGTGGACTCCATTGACGGGCTTATCGAGCTTGCAGACCGTCTGATGTACTCCGACAAGGCAAAGCACAAGCGTCACCCCAGAAGCTGAAAACACAAACACCCTAAGAAACGTCAAGCATTTCTTAGGGTGTTTTTTTGGCATTTTAGGAGGTTCAGATAGAGTCAAAGAACCTGCACAGCCGCTCCGCCGCCGGGTCTTTCACCGCGCAGGAGCATAAACTCCACACCGCCGTAATTACCGCCATTATCACCGCGCCGAAATTCATAATACCACCCTTCCCGCAATGTGAGGTTCTTTGTAAATAATACCGCACGAACTCAGAAAAGGTTGCACCGTTTAATCAATAAATATCCTCTCCGTCCCGGTATTCTCGCAGAAATACCTGTCATGCTCCGCCAGCAGCATAGCCGGGGAATTGTCGGAAAGCAGCTTTTCAAGCTGAATTCTCGACAGGATATCCACGAAATTCAGCGGCTCGTCCCAGATAAACAGGTTCGCCGGCTTCGACAGGCTGCGCGCTATCATCACCTTTTTCTTCTGTCCCTCGCTGTAATTCTCAATTCTCGACAGGAATTCCCGCCGGGAGAAATCCAGCCTTGCCAGTATCGCCCGCATTAAGTCCGGGTCAACACCGCGGCTCTCGGCGTAGTCGTCAAGACTGCCGGAGATACCGGAAGCGTCCTGCTCCAGCATTGAAACAGTAAGCCCCGGCGCTTTGTAGATATTCCCCTCATAGCTTATATCGGCAGAACCGCAGATAATTTTAAGCAGCGTAGACTTCCCGCAGCCATTCCGCCCGGAAAGGCACAGCCGCTGGTCGTGCCGCAGTGAGAAGCTCACCGGTTTGCAAACCGGCTCTCCCTCATAGCTAGGAACGATCTTGTCCAACGTCAGTATCACCTCGGACTTGTGCGTTATCGCGGGGATTTTGAGGTTTTCCGCCGACTCCCGGTTCTTCAGCAGCTTGGATTTCTCCTCCACCGCAGCCTCCCGGCGGTTTTCGATGTCCTTCGCCCGCTTCATCATTGCCTTGGATTTCGCCCCGATATACGCCCGTCGGGTGAGGGACTTCTCCACCTTTGTCGGGTCGAAGCCTATTTTCGTGCTTTCCGCCTTGTCCGCCCAGTTCTTGCTGCGCTGCGCCGCCGCTTTTAGGTGGGTTATCTCGCTTTTGAGCTTCTCGTTTTGCTGCTCCTCAAAGCTCTGCCGCCGGTCGTAGTTCTCCTTCCACACCGAATAATTTCCCCTCACCAGCTCAATGTCCGCACGGTTTATAGAGAGCGTGTGGTCGGTGCAGCGGTCAAGGATATCCCGGTCATGCGACACCAGAATGAACCCGCTCTTTCGCTCCAGATACTCAGCCACCGCCTCCCGCGCCGCTGAGTCAAGACAGTTGGTCGGCTCGTCTATAAGCAGAAACGCGTTGTCGTGCAGAAACAGCAGGCACAGCAGAAGCCTCGTCTGCTCTCCCCCGCTCATAGTGCTGAACGGACGATACAGCACCCCGCAGTCAGTTCCTATATAGCCAAGCTCCCGCAGTATCTCCCACTGCTCCGCCGCCGGGCAGATAAGCTCCGCCAACTGCTCCCCGGTAAGCGACCTGTCCGGTATCTCAAACGGAAAGTACAGGAACTCCATGTTCGCTGCCACAGCGCCGCCGCTGTCCAGTTCCCCGGTCAGCAGCCGCAGCAGCGTGGTCTTGCCCTTGCCGTTCCTGCCGATAAGCCCGGTTTTCCATGAGCTGTCAATGCTGAAGGACGCACCCTCGAACACCGGCTCGCTGCTGCCGTCATAATAATAGATCAGGTTATTTACACTAATTAAAGACATACACATACCCCTTTCACGTCAAAAACAAAACAGCCTCAGGGATCCACCTACGGCAATTCTGTATCTGCCAGAAGCGCAAAAAGGCGCAAAAGGGCATAAAAAACAGACCGACGCAACAGCAAATCCCTGCCGCAGACACAGCGTGAACACCCGGCTCAAATTAAATTAAGCCGAGAACCGTATGTCTGCGATATGATCAGGAATTTGTCCGCACTGCGCCGATCCCACCATTCTTTTAAAAATCAGTATCTCATTGATACATGTGTGATTATATCACATCAATTTGTGTTTGTCAAGTGTTCTAGTTAAAATTCTACCGATCATTTGTACATCATCTTGTCCGCGTTGAATTTGTCGTTATAGCCGATATACCACCCCAACTGGGTCATTACAGGTATGATCGCGTAGAATATCAGCATAAGCGCCGGGAAAAGCGGCGACATGCTGTCTATCTGGCGGTATTCCGTCGGTATCCACGCCATTGTATCCAGATCGGGCTTCGGGATAAAAGTCTGAATGAACGGGTAGGCGCTTCCGCTGATGAACCGGTAAATAAACAGCGTGTCGCCCTCAGGGAAGAACAGCTTGTTCAGCAGCAGTACGATAGTCGGCGCGGCGGCTATCACAAACAGTATCAGTCCGAGAATTATCCAGCGGTACTTCGGCACGCTCTCCACCCGGTGATTTTTCATAAGACTGCGCTCCCGCACGCCGTCCTTCCACGCCACGGTGAATACCAGCATGTGGAATATCAGCGTTCCGCATATCATTGCAAGAATATTGAAAATAATATTATCCCCGAACATAGAAAGCGCCATTGTCATAAACAGACAAAGCACATTTCCAAGCACAATATAGCCTATTCCTTTAAGCAGAAGAATATAAAAGGGCTGTCGTTTCATGTGGATTCCTTTCAAAATATTCCAAGTTTATTTGTCTGCTGCGGTGAAACAATATAGGCGGCAGATATTTTTTAGAAGAGGTGTATGTCAATGAGCAGTTTCAAAAACAAACAGAACGCCGAAATACTCGGCAGCGTGTACAAGAACGCAGAAATGGCTTACGACGCGGCGGGAGAGGTACTCAAGCGCTGCCCCAACCGCAGGCTTGCCGGGGAGATCTCAGCCCAGCGCGACCGTTACCGTGATGTTGCGGCGCAGACGCGGACTGAGATAGTGCGCCGCGGCGGCGTGCCGCGTGAATACCCGGCTTATGCGAAGATGATGTCCCGAATGGGCATTGCGATGAAAACCGCGAAAAGCCGCAGCAGCAAAACTATCGCCGCACTAATGATACGCGGCACAACGTTAGGCATAATCGACATGCAGCATGCGGTGAATCGTTCCCACGGCGCGGAAAGCAAGATACGCAGTGACGCGGAGGAACTTCTGCGGCGGGAGCAGGACTTTTGCGACCACCTGAAAAGCTACCTGTGAGTACCGGGCAGACATATCCGACCTACCCGGATTGTACCCGCTGTGATGTCGAAGCCGGACGTGTCCGGGGAGGTGACGAGCCGCAGCGGGTCACGCCGATAAAGCAAAGCCCAAAAGGACAGCAAGTGCTGGAAGTTGACTGATAATAGAGTGTAAATTGTAATTTATAGGAGTGCCTATGACCCAGTGGTACGTTAGATTTAATGTGTGGACGGTTGCTGTTTGGAGCAAACAGATTAAAACTGTTTTCGCACGGGACTGAGGAGTACACCCTTCGGGGAAAAGGGGGGAGATAGAAAATCCGGCAAAAACCGGGACTCCCCCCTTTTCCCCTACGGGTTTCTCCTCAGACTTCTCTTCCCCTCTCCCTTTTTTCCCCCTCCCCGGTTTTTCACGGATTCAAAGGGAAAGGAACAAGGTAACAGTGAAAAGGGTTCTGCCGTCGCCTTAGGTCACTTCGCTGATATCATGCACTTCGGCGAGAGAGTAACGCGCCATTTGTGCGCCGCTAAATTACAATTTACTTCCCCTGCCAGTTCGGATTCACAACATTGTCGTTTATAATATTCTCATAGACTATCTGGGCGCGGCGGCGCTGTTCTACCGCGTCGTCGTCGTTTCCCGTCATGTTGTGGAATTCCTCGCGCAGATACAGCCCCACGATGTCCGGGCAGCTTTTCCAGCGCGCCTGCTCAATGAAGCCGGTGGTGTTGAGCTGAAGCCCACAGTCCTTATAGAACTGCGCCTGCGGGTAATCATCAGACAACACTGCGAAGAACTCTATTACCTGCTCCGGGGCTTCTTCCTCGGTCTGCGCCTCGGCAGTACTGGAGGAAACCACCTCGTTAATCAGCTTGATTATCCCCTCGTCGGTGAGATAGAGCTGGCTGTCCCCGGAGAAAAGCTCGGCGGAGAATTTGTAGTTGTTCGCGTCGGTGTATTCAGAGTACCCGCCCTCGGTGGACAGGTCTATGAAATTCACCCCGACATGTACATAGCCGTTGCCGTCAAAGTCCGGGCAGTAGCGCTCCAACGCGGTCTCTATATCGTGTGTCTTGGCGTAGATACCGCTTGAACCGGTGGTGGATATCGCCAGCACATAAAGATCTTTCTTCTCCCGCGTAGCGGTCTGCACTATCATGAAAGTAAGTATTACCACAGCAAACGCGATAATAATGAACTGAATCTTATAATGGTAGAAGAAATTCTCCACCGCTTTCCAGCCGGTTGGCTTTTCGTAATGAGGTTCCGGCTGCTCCTCGAACTCGTCGTCTTCCTCGACAAGCCCCTGCCGCAGCTTCAGCAGCTCGGCTTTTTCTCGCTGCTGGCGCTGCTGCTCCTCTATCTCACGGCGCACCTGCGCCATGGGGTCTTTTTTCTTTCTGGGGAGCGGGCGGGGATTCGTGCCGTCGTCCTCGGAAAGAATACTTCTGTACTGCTGGGTCTCCTTGCCGGAGTCCTCCGGCTTGTTGGTCTGGTTGTTGTCTGGCATTTGTTGCCCTCCTGTGGGAATATCAGCCCTCCTTAGGACTGAATCTCATTACTAAAAAGGTAAACAGCGTGACTATCGCCGTAATAGCAGCGTAAATCACCGCATAAACGCTGAAATCCGACGCGTCCGCGCCGAAAATGAGCCGCGCAGAAATCAGAAACGTCACCGGTGGGAACAGCGCGGTAAACCAGCGGTTTCTGAGGTCGCGCCCGGCGAATATCCCGGCGGCAATACAGAACGCCGGGTCAACCATGAAAAACAGCGTAATGCACACCATCATGCCTGCGTCCGACGGGGATATGCTTATTACCAACGCCGGCAGAAGCAGCAATATCAGCACGTTCGCCGCAAGCGCCGCCGCAGCGCGGATAATGTCGTACTTATGCCTTGAGAGGAATGCTTTCATCGTTTCCATGCCGTTCACCTCGCTAAATAGAGGATATTATTATCCCAATTAAACCATAAAGCCGCTGGTGTGCGGCTTTACGGAGTATATCACTTTTCGGGGCGCATTGTCGGGAACAGCAGGACATCTCTTATGCTGGGAGAGTCTGTCAGCAGCATAACAAGTCGGTCGAAGCCGAAGCCAAGTCCGCCTGTGGGGGGAAGTCCATATTCCAGCGCGGTGATGAAGTCCTCGTCCACCTGCGCGTCGTTGCCGCCCTGCGCACGCTTTGCTGCGACCTGCTTCACGAAACGCTCCTTCTGGTCGATCGGATCGTTAAGCTCAGAGAACGCGTTGCCGAATTCCGTGCCGTTGATGAAGTACTCAAACCGCTCGGTGAACGCCGGGAAGTCCGGCTTTCTCTTTGCCAGCGGAGAATTCTCAACGGGGTAATCATAAATAATAGTCGGCTGAATGAGCTTGTCCTCTACGAAAGCCTCAAAGAACGCGATAAGAACATGTCCCTTTGTGGAGTTCTCGTCCAGCTCGTCGTCAACGTGGTGCTCCTTAGCGCAGGCTCTCGCCGCCGCGTCGTCCGCCCAGCTATAATAGTCAACTCCCGCGTACTTCTTGACCGCGTCAATCATGGTAAGGCGCTCCCACGGCTTGCCTACGGCGATCTCCTTTCCCTGATAGGTCACGGTGTCAGTGCCGCATACGTTAAGGGTAACAGTCCTGTACAACTCCTCGATAAGATCCATCATGCCGAAGTAGTCAATGTACGCCTGATACATCTCAATAGAGGTGAACTCCGGATTGTGGGTAGCGTCCATGCCCTCGTTGCGGAAGATACGTCCAACCTCGTAAACCTTGTCGAAGCCGCCTACGATAAGCCGCTTTAAGTACAGCTCTGTTTCAATGCGCAGATACATGTCGATATCCAGCGCATTGTGGTGGGTCTTGAACGGCCGCGCAGCCGCGCCTATCTCCAGCGTGAGCAGCGTAGGAGTATCCACCTCGATATATCCGTGTCCGTCAAGGAACGCGCGGATCTCCCGAAGGATCTGCGAACGCTTAACGAAGGTATCCTTGTTCTCCGGATTCGCGATAAGGTCAAGGTAGCGCTTTCTGTAACGCTCCTCCTTGTCCTTAAGTCCGTGCCACTTCTCCGGCAGGGGCAGCAGGGACTTCGACAGCAGGATTATCTCCTCCGCATGGACAGATATCTCGCCCATTTTAGTGCGGAAAACCTTGCCCTTTATACCGACGATATCGCCGAGATCCCACTTCTTGAAATCCGCGTAGGTCTCCTCGCCAACGTCGTCCTTTCTTACATATACCTGCATTCTGTCAGAGCCGTCACGCACGTCAATGAAGCTCGCCTTGCCCATTATGCGGCGGGTCATCATTCTGCCGGCAATAGCTACGTCGGTGTTTTCCAGCTCCTCGAAGCGGTCGCGTATCTCCTTGTTGGAGATAGTCACTTCGTACTTTGTTATGGTGTAGGGGTCCTTACCCGCAGCCTTTAACGCCGCGAGCTTTTCAAGTCTTACGCGGTGCTGTTCGTCAAGCTGCTCCGCGGTGAGCTCTGCGCCCTCCGCTTCGGCTGTCTGCTTCTCTATCTCGTCTGACATTAGTCCTCCTCCTTCTTGGTGATGTTGAGTATCTTGAACTGTAACTCGCCGGAGGGTGTTTCAGCGGTCACTGTTTCACCCACAGCGTGACCGATCAGTGCCTTGCCGATAGGCGACTCGTCAGACATATGACCCTTGTCGATATTCGCCTCGCTTGTGCCGACGATCTGGAAGGTCATTTCCTCCTCCATCTCGATATCGAGAATGGTAACGACGTTGCCGATACCTACCTTTTCAGTGGAGATCTCGTCATCATCAAGGATCACTGCATGCGCGAGAGTCTGCTCGATCTCCGCGATACGGGACTCGATAAGACCCTGCTCGTTCTTTGCTTCATCGTACTCACTGTTCTCGGAAAGGTCGCCGAAGGAACGCGCCATTTTTATCTTCGCCGCGATCTCCGGGCGAACGACGGTTTTTAGGTTTTCAAGCTCTGCTTCGAGCTTCTTTACGCCTGATTTTGTCAATTTGGTCATAGGCTTATTCATATTAGTTGTCCTCCAAGTAAATATATTTACAGCATAAGCTGCGGTTTTCATTTATTCCGCCGGGATCTGCGGGGTGAGTATCTCTATCGCTTTCTGGAGCTGCGCGTCCGCGTCGTCGGTGATATTCCCGGGTACTGCGCCGGCGGCAAGCTCTACGGAATAGTCGGGTTTCAGCCCGGTCTCGTTCCATGTGCCGGATTTAGTATATATCTTTCCCACCGAGAGCGTCAAAGCGCTGCCGTCGGAAAATTCGTAGGTGTTCTGCATGACCGCCTTGCCGAAGGTCTGCGCGCCGACAAGCTGCGCGCCGTATTCGTCCCTCATGACCGCCGCGAAAAGCTCCGCCGCGGAAACCGTGCCGCCGTCCACAAGGACAGTCACCGGCAGGTCGATAGAATTTGCAGAGTCCGTTTCGATCAGCGTTTTGCGGCTGCCGTCGGAATACTCAACAGTCGCCGCCAGCGCCGACGGAACGAACTGGTTCAATATCGGCTTCAGCGCGCTTACCAGACCGCCGCCGTTCTGCCGAACGTCCACGATAAGCGCCTTAGCGCCGACGTTGGTAACGGTAGTGAGCGCGTTCGAGAACTGCTCCGCAGTCTTTGCGTTGAACGTTGATATCTGGATATACCCTATGCTGTCATTAATCAGCCGGCAGGACACCGACTCGATCTCAAGCTGCTGGCGGATAAGGTTCACCGAAATGCTCTCGCCGTCCCGCAGGAGCTGGAGCGCAAGCCGCGTCCCCACCTCGCCGGAAAGCCGTTCCATAGCCTGACCCTGCTGCATTGAAAGCAGGCTCTTGCCGTCTATCGCGGTGATGATGTCCCCCGCCCGCACGTCGTTCAGCTCCGCGGAGCTGCCCTTGTACACGTTGGTGATCTTCAGATAGCCGCTGCTGTCCTCCTCCGCGTCGAAGCCCGCACCGAGGATAACGCCCGCCTGCGACTGCTGAAGCTCATAGTAAGCCGACGGCGCGATGTAGGACGCATATTTGTCGCCGATACCGGAGATATAGCCGTTTATCGTGCTGCTCCGGAGCAGATCGTCGTCCACCGTGCCGATGTAGTTCTGCCGCACCGTGGTATCTATCTGCCGCAGCTTTTCGTATACGCCCTCATACTTTTCCGAGGTGCCGATCTTTGAATTGTAGATATTCAGCGACACCGTCCATGTGAGGACGAAGGTTATGGCGCAGCCTATCGCCACAAGGCTGATAGCTATGCCGAGGGATATTTTCTTATTCAAGGGGATTTCCTTTCTTGATACAGGTACTGCCGCTCAGACCTTGATGTACTTTCCGGTGCTGATGACCGTTCCCACCGCGCCGAGCAGCGCGCCAGCCGCGCAGTTCACCGCAAGCACCAGCCACATGATGTCCTCAAACGGGGTAAGCCCGTAGAATCCGAACATCTGCCACAGCGTGAGGTCTGCCGAAAACAGCGAGAACACCGAGTCGTACACCAGCCACGTCAGCCCCCATGCAGCCGCCCCGGCGAGAACGCCGATAAACATTCCCTCCACGAAGAACGGCGTCTTGATGAAGCCGCTGGTAGCGCCGACGTAGCGCATGATGTTGATCTCGTTGCGGCGGGCGAAAACGCTGGTGCGTATAGTATTAGATACGATCACTATGCTCACCACGATAAGCGCCAGCAGCACCGCTCCGCCGATAAGGGAGAACGTGTTGCGGATATGGGTAAGCACGCTTGCGAAGTCGTAGGGAGCTTTCGTTTTCTCAACGCCGTCTATCTGGTTCAAAGCCTTATCCACGGCGCGTATTTTAGTCAGATCCTTGACCCTCACGAGGAATGCCTCCGGCATGGGGTTTTCTTCAAGGTAATCAAGCAGCTCGCTGTATTCCGCCATATCGTTGCGGAAGTCCTCCAGCGCCTGCTCTTTGGAAACGTACTGTACGTCCGTCAGATCGTCGTTCTTTTCCAGCACCGACTTGATATGCTCCACCTGCTCGTCGGTGACGTTTTCCTCCAGGTATACCGTGATCTCGTTGGTGTCCTCAATGTTGCCCATGATCGTATTCACGTTCATCATCAGCAGCAGTGCGCAGCTCACCAGCAGCAGGCTTACCATGAGTATGCTGAAGCTGGCGAAGGACATCAGGAAATTCTTCCACACCGAGGATATTCCCTTTTTTACAAGGTATGTGGCATTACTCGTCCTCATCTTGACCTCCGATGATATCGTCAAAAGTGATCGAACCGCTGTCGATATTGATTATCCTGCCACCGAAATGCTTTACCAGATCATGCTCGTGCGTAACCATGATTATGGTAGTACCGGCGGAACGGTTGATGTCACGGAGCAGCTCTACTATTTCGTAGGACAGCCGGGGGTCGATGTTTCCCGTCGGCTCGTCGGCAATGATGAGCCCGGGGTCGTTGGCGAGCGCCCTTGCGATAGCCACCCTCTGCTGCTCGCCGCCGGAAAGCTCACGAGGCTTGCTCCTCGCCTTGTGGGCGAGGTCTACGAGGTTCAGCACATAGGGAACGCGCTGTTTTATGAAACGGGAGCTTTGGTCCGCGATACGCAGCACGAAAGCCACGTTTTCGTACACGTTAAGCTCCTGTATCAGTCGGAAGTCCTGAAAGACCATGCCGATAGAGCGGCGGAACTTCGCCACCTGATTGCCTTTCAGCTTGGCAAGATTCTTGCCGTTTACGAATACCCTGCCGGTGGTGGGGGTGATCTCTCGCATGAGCAGCTTCACCAGCGTGGATTTACCGGCGCCGCTGCCGCCCACGATAAACACGAACTCCCCGTCGTTTATCCGCAGGTTTATATCCTGAAGTGCGTCTACTCCGCTGGAGTAATGCACGTTTACGTTCTTTAATTCTACCATATTTTCTCCCATGGAATCAAGGTTTTATGTACCCTTTATTGTCTGTTTCCCCAAAATTAAGCGCTTTTTGTCGTTTTCTGTAACGCCTTATTTACATTCAAAGGCTGTCCCGGTATAAATCGGGGCAGCCAGAATATCAGTGTAAACGCCGTCCCGTGATCAGAACTTGGTGGGGTTTGCGGCGAGATATTTCTTTACCATAAGCGCGATCTTGAAGATTATAGCATGGTCGAATTCCCGCAGGTCAAGCCCAGTCAGCTTCTTTATCTTATCAAGACGGTAAACAAGGGTGTTTCTGTGTACGAACAGCTTTCTGGACGTTTCAGAAACGTTGAGGCTGTTCTCGAAGAACTTCTGGATAGTGAACAGCGTTTCGTGATCGAGGGACTCAATAGAGTTCTTCTTGAACACTTCCTTTAAGAAGGTCTCGCACAGCGTGGTCGGCAGATGATAGATAAGCCGAGCAATACCGAGGTTGTCGTAGCTTACTATGTTCTTGTCGGTGTCGAATACCTTGCCGACCTCAAGCGCGGTCTGCGCCTCCTTGAAGGAACGTGCAAGATCCTTTACTCCCACAACCGGCGTGCCTATGCCGACGTTCACCTTAGTGAAGAACTCGCTGGACAGCGTGTCCGAAATGGAGCGCGCCAGCTTCTCAAGGTCGCGCACGTCTATGTTGTTCTTGACTTCCTTTACAAGCACGATATCGTTCTCGGTGATGTTGAATACGAAGTCCTTGTTCTTGTCCGGGAACAGGTTCTGGATAACGTCATAAGCGGAAACGTCGTTCGCTGAGATAACGCTGATGAGGAACACGACTCTGCTGATGTCGGAGTTAAAGTGAAGCTCTCTCGCCTTTAAGCTGATATCTCCCGGAAGAACGTTATCAAGGATTATGTTCTTGACAAAGTTGTTGCGGTCGTACTTTTCGTCGTAATACTGCTTTATTCCGGACAGGGAGATCGCGATAACGCTTGCGTACTTCCCGGCAGGCTCGTCCGTACCCTCGACAAAGACAGCGTAGTCCGGCTTTACATGGATACCGAACGGCTTGTAGGTGTAGCCGTCGCGGATAAATACCTCGTGAGAATCCCCCAGCTCAATGGGGAAGAAATCGTTGCCGCCGCCGACTCTTGTTAAGTCGCTGCACGCGATTATCGTTCCGTTTTCGTCAATAACACCGATAACACGGTTTATTGCGTCCTTCATCTGGTGGACAATGCCCTGAAAAAGCCTGTTTGACATTATGTTACCTCTTTCCTGTGAAGCTCTGGCGATCCAATGTCTGCACCGCCCTTATTGAACGTCCTCAATAACCCCTCTGGGTCAGGCGGCACACGGCTGGGTCTGCCGTGTCCGAAGTTTTGGTGAGATTATGTATTTCAAATCCCGGGGCAGTATCACACAAAAAAATAGTGCCGAAATATCCGCGCTTATTTTGTGTAATATTACTCTAATCTATATTATACTAAAAAAATCAGAAAAAATCAAGTGTTTTTATCTAATATGTAAAAGTTTCTTTAATTTTTCAGCTTTGCTTGAAAATTCAGCGGAAATGTAATATAATATAATAGACCAAAATGTTCTTTTATTGGGAATATCATTATACAAAACGCAGAAAAAGAGGTAGATATTACAATGTGTAATTGCAGCAAGGGAAAATATTACATCACCACCCCGATCTATTATC
>CAMCFA010000046.1 GCA_945873955.1 uncultured Clostridia bacterium
GTCTTTTTTCTCGCAGGACTTGCATTTGTATTTCTTCTGGTAAAAATCCAAAACCTCAATCTGCGCGGGGATAATGTTCAGTTTGCTGCATACAAATTCCTCGCCGATGCAGACCAGTTCTTCGCCGCATTCCGGGCACTATTTATCTTCAAGGTCGATTACAATTTTCTTGTGTTCAACGCTGTCGGGGGAGTTCCTCGCAGGAAAGTCTTTTTCTCCTCGGGTGGGACTTAACGTTGACCGTTTCAACGGTAGGCTCTTCAGCCTTTGCAGAATACTCCTGCTCAGCTTCATTGAAAAGTGAAAGCTGCTCAGCGCCATCAATATTGCTAAGCTGCTCGCTTGACTTTCCGAACATTGCTTTTCTGCCTTTTACAAGCATTTCGTTGAGGTTTGAGAGCATTATGTTCTGCTTGTTGACTGTATCCTTTAATTCAGAAATTTCAGTCTGTAATTTCTGTATAAACGTGAGTGCTTCTTCATAATTTTCCGATAATTTTTCTGTCATCTGAAGCACCCTCTTTCTGCTTTTTTCTTACCTCTATTATACCATAACCGCAAGGTTATGGTATAATCGTCCGATACGCACGGAGTTTGCCAACGGCGAACGGATGTGCGAGGACATTGAGATAATATATAATAAACGCTTGCGTTTATTATACCACAAAAACCGCATTATGTCCAGCTTTTTCGGCATTTCCACATAGAGAAAACGAGGCTGCTTTCAACCTCGTTTTTGTGCTATATTACATCTCTTTTCGGCGCTTGTTTTATTGCCTTCGGCTGTTCAATAGAAAGCCCCTGCAGCAGCCAGATATACTGCTCATGAGTCAGCTGCTTTGCCTCTGCACCGTTCCTCGGCCACTGAAAACAACCATTGTCCAGCCGCTTATACATCAGCAGAAATCCGTCGCCCTCCCACAGCAGGGCTTTCATTCTGTCCCGCCGTTTTCCGCAGAACAGGAACAGGCTTCCCGAGCATGGTTCCAAGCCGAAATTCTGCTTTACTATTCCCGCCAGACCGTCGATTGACCGCCGCATATCCGTGTACCCGCAGATTATGTACACCTGCTCAAATCTAGCTTCTTTCAGCATGACGATAGTCCTTTCAGCAGCGCCGTCAGAAGTTCCGGTGAGATGTCCTGCGGCATTTCTGCGGTTATTCCTCGTCCGGTTATTCGGATAACGCTTGTGTTGTCGGTGGGGGCTTTATTTTCTTCCACTCTATCTCTTACCGGTACTATCTCGTGCTGTTCTTGCTTTATTGCCGCTTCCCGGAGCTTTCTCAACCTGTAATAAAATGTCTTTGTGCTCAAGTTTTTCTCTTCGCACCATCGCCGAACCGTTTGACCGCTCGCCTGATATTCGCTATACATCATTTGCCAGTTTCGCAGTTTTACCTGCTTTTTCGCTTCCGTTATCTTATCCACTCTAACCAACTCCAATCCGGTCTATAGCCTTTGTTAGACCTCTTTGGATTTAGTTTACCACTTTTGCTTCTCTTATTCAATCCGCGGGGTGGCTTGGCGGATACGCTGGAGAGCTTTTTTGTGTTTGCTTTAGGGGTGCTAAAATAGCTGAGCCGGCTAAGTCAGGAATTCCAAGACAATGACACACGAAAAGTATCTGGTGTATAATCGCAAGCAAGGATACACGGGAGGGATATAAGGTTCTATCCCCCATTAATGGTTTACACATATTTTGGGATAGAACTAGGTTATGGTGAACAGAACAACCGTTTCCAGGGGATCCCGCCGAAAGATTGCTTTCTGCATGTCAGCTCCTCCGTAATGGTTTTCTACCCTTCATAGATCAGATCAGTGTAGATCTTAGCATTTGTGTAGATTATGTAATCACTGCACCCCGAATTAGCAATATAGTTTCCGCTTGTATCAAGCATTTGGACCGCAAGCTGGAACTTGTAATTCGCATAAACCTTGCTTGCGCTCTCAAACTCATCGCCGGTCACAACGGAATAGGTGGATCTTACCTCAAAAGAACCCGCCTCATACATGAGTTCGTCCTTATTGAAAACAAAATCATACACGCTAGTGCCACCGCTGTCACTTAGTATGCCCTGCTGACCCTCCAGCTTTACATTGCTCAGATATTCGTTGATATCAACGGCGGAATAAGCTCCGTCTTCATTCTTCTGATACAGATAAAGCGTGAACTTTAACTTGGAAGCCTTGTTAAGATCCTCCTCCGGAATATTCAGAACATTGTAGTAACCCACAGCCGTTATCTCACCATTGATCTCACGGCCGTTTATACCGATTTTTATCATTTCATTTGGAGAATCCGACGGGATATTATAGGTAAACGATACAACAGATATATTTTCACGGTAATAATTCTTGCCGTCCGGGATAACGGGGGCAGCAGTAATATTGCTCTGTCCGATATTGTCCTGTACATACGCCAGATTTGAGTACGCCGAATATACCACGCCGTATGTACTGCTTTCGGACTGCCGCTCCGGGAACTGTTCGATAATTCCCGCATCATCAGCGTATACGATTTTCAGATCGCTGCATGTGATCGTTACGCTGTTGATATTGATCAGATACTGCTTGATATCAGTGGTATTTTCGGCTGTATCATTTCCGGTTAGTATTATCGCAGGATCGGTGTTATTGTAGCTGATATGGTGTACCGTATCGCCGGCGGTGTACGTTCCGGTCACCTGCGGGCTTCCCTTGATGCCTTTCTGGATACCGTCTACATCAGTGCGTACAGCTTCTATCACAAAGCCGTGATACAGATGAATCGACCGATATTTCAGATATGCCTTTACATCGTCGGCATTTTCTGATTTCAGCGAAACAACAGCCTTGAGAGCACCGGTTATTGTATTATTGTTCTCATTGATCACCTCATCACCGGTCGTTTCAAAGGTAAAAGACTGGTCATACAGATTACCCAATATCATGTGTACATTGCTCTGCTCCGACTTGGCGTTATTCAACCGCGACGGGATCAGTCCATCATCTCCCAGCCTTGAAGGGCTGCTTATTGTAATGTTTCTCATCGGCTGATCGTTGTCAGCTTCGGTAAAAAAGCTGATGTAGTATTCCTCGCTGACTTTCAGATCGCCTGTTTCTTCGATCATGCCGTCTTTTGCAGTGACAGTGACACTGTAAAAAGCAGATGTATCAGTGTCCGCGTCTGTCTTTTTTCTGTAATAGTCGCTGCCCACTTGGATCGTTGCCGCAGATATATCCTCGCCGCACTTCACCAGTGTTCCGTTTACGTCGGAGATCGCAGCAATGTCAGCATACCTGCCAAGCAGCGTGCAGAATGAAACAGGCGAGAATTCCGAAGCACCGTCGGAGGACTTGAATCTGCTTAGGTCAAGGACTTTACTTGAAGTATCAAATGCAGTCTGTATCGTGGAATAATACGCCTTAGAATAATTGTTTCTGTCCACAAGTACCAGCTTTGTATTGCCCGGCAGGTCGTTATTACCCGACAAAAGGACAGTTTTTCCGTACCCTTTCATGAGGTTTTCGCCGCTGTTTATCGCGTCCTGCCATTCCTGAGGAGTTCTGAGATAAGTGTAGGACATATACGCAGTTACGGGAGTTCCGTAGCTTTCGAGAACAGGATTTCCCGGCGTATACAGATCAGCATTGTATTTTGTTCCGGAAAGAGCGCCAACCTTGAAGTCGAATTTCAGCATTTTTTCAACATACACCGGAATGTACAGATGATAAGCTATCCTGCCGGTATCATTCGGGGCATAATACTGAATGTCTATAAGCGTGAACTGCAAGTCATGCGAGCTGTCGTAATCGGTATCAGAAATTCTGAAATAACCGTTCTTGATCTCAAGCGTACTGCTAGCCTGCTTTACAAAACCGCTTTCATTCAACCTGTATGAGGAAATATCAACGTTGCACCTGCCGCTGTCTGCATTTGCGTAATTTGCAATGCTGGTGTCATTCGTGAGAAGATGTGCATAGCTGTTTATCATCTCCGTTACATGGCTGTAATTTGAGTCGTTGATCACCAGAACCGGGAAATTCTGCGCGTCTGTGAGTCTGTCGGAATTGGTCTTTTCCTTGAGATCCGACAGCTTCGCAGTATAGCCCGCAAATATGTCAGCCTCACTGCTTGTAACATTGCTGTATGCCTTTACACTGTTGTTCTGAATATCATTCACGATATTGGTTATGGCAGTGATGCTTATCCCGTCGCCGGTGATGACGTCATCTCCAAAGGTTTTCACACTTGGATTAACGGTAACATACGGATCTGCACCTATATCCGCGACATCAGCGTCGGAATTAAAGGTCGGCGGGGCAGTATTGGCGCCTGCTTCAAGGCATTTGCCGTCGTAGTCGGCGTATATTACAAAGCTGCTACCGTTATTTGTTCCGACATTCTTACCGGCGTATATCCCGGTTTCTTCTTTCTGCATGCTCACGCCGACAAGCTCCACAGAGCCGCTCTGAATGTACCCCACAATATCCCCTGCATAAGCCGGAGAGGTCAGTGCGTTTCCGCTGTGGTTAGTGAACTGAACGTTGTTGCACAGGATATTATACCCTTTTATCTTCATATTATCGGTGCAGTGACCGACTACACCGCCTACGGGAAGCTGGCTGCTGTTTTGCTGTATCATGCAGTTGGATACACTGCAATTTGTAAAGACTATCGTCTTTGCGCTCTCTGCTTTTGCGATCAGCCCTCCGGCAGTTTCATAGCTTCCTGACCGGATAGTATAGCCGGAAACAGAACATCCGTCCACTGTCATATTTCCGATCGCAAGACCCACAAGTCCGCCGGATTGATAATAACCGGTAATGATATTATCCGTACTGCTTGTAACATGAGAATCAGTGATAACGGTATTAGAAACGCTCTTTCTGATTGTTCCTATTAGTCCGCCGGTAAACACAAAAGATGTAACATCATTGTTGATGTCAGTATTATTCACGCTGACATTTGTTATTTCAAGAGTGATATCCGGAGAACCGTTGGTTCCAACGCTGCCGATAACACCGCCCAGGAATGTCCACTTTCCGGGGGAGTCAACGCTTCCGCCTACAATATCGGTATTTTTTATTGAAATATCAGACTTATTTATAATGCTTCCTACCAATCCACCCGTAGCAACGTATTGATCAAAGTTTTGCGTGCTGGATCTGGACGCTATCTCATTTATACCGAACGTACCGTTCTGCCCGGAAGCCGTGCTTCCGTCGATATAGAGCGAGGTTGCCTTGGAGAAGCCGATAAGTCCTCCTGCCCACATACCGCCGCCGGCAGAAAGCTCCTCCGCGCTGAAGCAGTTTATCGTCACCTTCCCAGACATCACAGAACCGATCACGCCGCCGGTAACATATCTGGCGGTCAGATCCAGAGCGGACAAACGCACATTCTCTATCTGCGGCGAGCAGGAATTGCTTACCCCTGCGATACCTCCCACACAGCTATAATAGCTCTTGTCGTTCTGCACGGCGCCGTTTTCGTTTACGAGTACATCATAGGTGATATTACCGGTCAGGGTAAGGTCTGAGATAACGTATTTCCCGGAAGTGTCAGACTCAAAGCCTGTCGGAGTTACCGTGCTTTTGTTCTGGATAAGCGAATTGAACAGACCCAGCCCGGTCTTGAAATCCTGAAAGCCGTTTAATTTATAATAATAATCATAGTTGTATATGCAGAAGCTTGTGTTCAAATCAATTACAGAACCATTGCCCTTTACGCCGTAAATATACATCTCCAGTTCATCGCCGGTGCCTGTCAGCGAACCTATTCCACGGAAGCTGCCCGGCATATCATAAGTGCCGGAAACAAGCTCAATATTAAACACGCAGCTGTTGTTTGTCATATTTCTTGCGGGGAAAGGAACAGAAGTTGTTCCGTCTGCCGCTGTCACAGCAGGGGTGGTATATTTGTAAATTATATACGGAACGGTGTCTTTGGTATTGCTGTATGCGTCGGTTTTGGAGATGTCAAAATCAGTTCTGTCATCACTGCCGATCATATCATAAGCGGCATGACGGGTCATCAATCCGCTGCCGTAGCTGTAACCGGAGGGATATGTGCCGTTTATGGTAGCACTGCCGGAGCCGCTCATTGAAATACAGCCCATAATGAACAACGACTGCGCGTCAGGAACAGTTATAGTGCCTGCACTGATACTGCTCTTCCCTTCCGGGTGAGTAAAATCGCTGAAAGACAGGCGTGGGGCATTAATGTCAATGTCGGCGATTGAATAATTCTTTGTGCCGTTCTTCATGGTGACATTTTCTTCGGCAGCTTCGTATTTCCCGGTTTCGGTCACAGCGTAGCCGTCTATCACACGTCCGATTATCCGGTTAAGGTACAATCTGACCTTACCGTCGCTGCCCTTAAAATTATTGTCAGCTGTGGCGGAAAAGTCCATATTAGCATTATCAACGATACCTGCGTGTTCTATGCCGTCCATATTCCGAAAGATAACAGCGCCGTATCTCAGAACGCCGATATATCCTCCGACAGCAACATTTCCCCAGCTGCTGCCGCTGCTTACGGTTATGGTATCAGCATGTTCAAAGGTAACGCTCACCTTGTCGATAATGTTATCTCCGCCGTTCACGATACCGATAAGACCGCCGTAAAACGCAGTCGATCCGGCTTCGTCCGTCGCGTA
Organism: uncultured Clostridia bacterium; assembly: GCA_945873955.1. Taxonomy (GTDB): domain Bacteria; phylum Bacillota; class Clostridia; order Oscillospirales; family Ruminococcaceae; genus CAG-115. Next base: position 6,644 of record CAMCFA010000046.1, read on the forward strand.
TTTGCTGTTGGCTGTGTAGCTGTTTGTGGTAAACTTTGCAGTCACGTTCACCGTCAGATCTTTGATGACCGCGCCCGTACTCTGATAGATGAACGGGTTTGTGTTCTGGCTTGTAACGGTGCAGCCTGCGCCGTAGATCACGCCCTTGAACGGCACAGTTCTGCCAAGCCCGGTGAAGCTGCTGGACAAAGTTATATTACTGTCCAGACGATAATACGCCGTTGAAAGTGCGGTCTGGATATCAGATACCGAAATCTGATCATCGCTTTCATCAATAAAAGCGCCGGCCTCGGCATTCCAGATATATTCCGTATGGGAAGCCTTGTTCTCACACCATGAACAGTAATTTTCGGGGTAATAATTGATGATAACGCCGTCGTTTGCAGGCGTTACACCGTCCAGCAGATCTGCGATCAGCGTCATCTGGTCGGCATGGGTGATAATATACGGATCATTGTACGTCCCGCAGCCTTGATCAAGGTTCGCCGTACTCTTGTGGTTCACCTTTATTTCGTGATAATACTGGGCTTCATTATAAGCTGTCGCGACATACGGACGGAATGCTGAAAAGTCAAATTCGGCAATACTTTCGACATTTACCGGATCTGTATAATAATCACTGTCTATATACTGCTTCTGCTTGTCCGGGTATTCCGTTGATGACGATATCTCACTGCCGTAAGCGACATTATGCAAAGCTGTTCCGTTGCTGTTCCAGTCTTCCGCATACTCGAAGTTATACACTGCGGAACAGCTCTTTCCGCTCTGGTATCTGAAGCTATTGAGCAGTATTGCCTTGCTGAAAATAGAGCACTGCATGCCATACGCGTCGTCAAGCGTGGGATATGTGCCGTCGGATATTCTGCCGTCAAGCGCCAGCCCGCTGAAGGTGATCTTTATGTTATCCGCGTCGACGCTTCCCACATTACCGATAAGGCTGGTAGCAGCCGTATCGGTATAAACGTTCTTCGCTGTGGAAACTCCGCTTATCGTCACCTTTACATTGCTGCCTATATTATTGATAAGCAAAGGCGCATAACCGCTGCTAATATCATTTACCTTTATCCCATTCAGAACCACATTCTGCACCGTCAGCGACAGCGGAGAATCCACGCTCCCCGAAAACGTTCCGCAGAAAAGCGCGCCGGACCCGCCGGAATTACCGACATTGCCGGAGAATTCAGCGCCGTTTACGGTGAGACCGGAGGTCACATCTCTGAAAAGTCCGCAGTGCATAAGATAATGCTGGGAATTCTGAGCAACGGTAGAACGCTCCATGCCGTCGGAATTCCCCGCTCCGCTTTCGCCATTTTCGATTTCTTCATTGCAGAACACAAAACTGCTGCCATTCGCGATCGTGACAGACTCGGAAACGTCCACCGGATAGTAGGAATATCCCGTCATATCATAATTCCCTGCGGGTATGCTGTTATTTGCAGAGGTGATCGGATTTGTAAAATATTTTCTTATGTTGTCATAGGCATAGTTGTACACGCTCCAAAGCATTAGCTGCTCCGGAGCTGTTAGGTCTGCATCCGCCTTTCCTCTGATGACGTCAAGATCATAGTAATACCTTGTATATTTGTTCGTCACATTCCTGCCGGACTGGTTCTGATAGGTATTGCAGCCAGCGCCGTTCATTATTACAGTACCGCCGCCGGTATGGACAGATACTACCGCCTTTTTGCTGCCGCAGATATCGCGGCTAAAATCTCCGGTACATGTAGCTGCAAGTTCATCAAAAACGGCGGAGGAGTTTAAAGCGGACAGATCAGCCGAAGCTATTCTGAACGCATTTTCGCCTTGAAGTTCAAGATACAGCGCATAAGTCTTGCTATAATCAGTATACAACGCCTTATTTAAAAGCATGCCAAATGACTTTGCAGATGTACCTTCAACAGTAATGCTCTGCACATTGACATCATATACCTTCCAGTATCCGGTGGCAGCAGTGACGATACCGCCGAAGCTGCCCGCTCCGCTGGCTGATACTCTGCTGTTCTTTACCGTGACGCCGCTTCCCGCTGTGGTATCGCCAATGGTAACTTCTGTATTGTTCCATGCTTTGCCAAGCAGACCGCTGCCGTCATTGACGCAGTTTGACACCACCTCAGCGCCGTCCACAAGGATATTTTTCAGCGTCATAATTCTTGAACCGGTATTGGTGCTGTTGCCGTAATTGCTTATGTTTGATAGCAGGCAGCCAGCCTTTGCCCCCGAATCGGAACTCTGGTTTTTCACCTTTGAGGAAACTGTTACATTCTCTATAGTTGCCGCAAAGGATTTATTGCTGCTGATCTCACCCACAGCGCCGCCGGTAATGAATTTACAGCCGCCTGTGCAGTCTATCTCAGAGCCGATAACGCTGTCTTTTATTGTAATGCTGAGATTCCCGGCGTTTTCAATCGTTCTGCTCAGAATACCGCCGGCAATGATATACTTGCTGCCTCCGGATAAAGTTATCATATCCTCGGCGGCAACAGAATCAAAGCTCAGCGCGCCCTCAATATGCACGACCGAAAGCCCGCCCATGTAAGAATCGGATGAGCCTATCGCATTCACTTTGATATCGCCGGCGATCGTTATTTCGTTGAATTGGGCGCCGTCGCCTGTTTTGGAGAACAGACCGTTATACCGGTGACGGTAAATTATGCCGTTTCCGTCCTCAGCGCTTGTTACGCTGGTGGAATCATTCCCGCGGAAACCGTACGCTTCACCTATCGACAGAGTTATCCTGTGTCCGCCGCCGTTGAATGTCCCTGTAAAAGCGGAATTTGACCCGTCGTCACGGGTAAGACCGGTTATCCCTGTGCCGGTAAGGTCAATATTACCGGTCAGAGTTATAGTTGAGCTAAGCAGCGCCGTACCGGTTGAGCCGGAGTCAAACAAAAGCGTGCCTGCGTCACCGCTGTTTAGCTGAATATTAAGCGCCAGCGCCGCAAATTCCGAAAGGTCTGAAACAGTAGTGACCGCCGGTGCAACAGTAACAGTATGCGCCGTTTCATCAACGGTGAGCACACTGTCCTCCGTCAAGCTGTCTGCATTAAAGCGCAGCACCTCTCCCCATGTGCCGATATCGTCGATTGTCACAGCGGAACCTCTTATCAGCTTCCACCCGTCACGGGCGTATATCAGAGCCTGCCCCCTGCCGCCTACGATCTGTCCGCAGCTCTTTTGACTGTCATATAAAGCCTTTGTACCGCTGAGATCGGTTTTTCCGCTGAGGCGAAGCACACCGCTGTTCATTTTGCCGACAACACCGCCGCCGACAAATCCGGCCGCTGTATTTATCATTACATTTTCAGCGTCAATGAAAGCCTTGTCGCTGCTTCCGACCAATCCGCCGAAAGCGGAATTTATATTATCCTTGCAGCCGCCCGCATTAACTGTGACATCCGATAACTTTATGTAGCCATAGTTGTTCCCGTAAGGTCCGTCGCTGACAGAGCCGATAACTCCGCCGTAATTATCGGCGGCAGCGTTCTTTCCGACATTTACTGTAACTCCCACAACATTCAGTTCAGTAACTGACGCAGCAGAGGAATAACTGCCGATAAGCCCGCCAAGATCCTTAGTATATGTGCTGTCTATCGACGTTCTGGCAACCGTCACGTTGTTTGAACTGTCGATAGTCATAATGCCGCTGTTTACAAGTTCTCCGAACAATCCGCCGGATCCGGCGCCGTTCAGAGTACAATTAACAGTATATCCGGAAATAACTGCGTCAGACGCAGTGTTACTGTAATAGCCGAAAACACCGCCTGTGCCAACCTCTCCGGATACGACCTGTTCAACAACATAGTCATCTGCCAAAACAATATTTGCATTTTTCGCACGTCCGACCAGACCGCCGGCATAGTTCTTCGCGGAAATAGTGCCGTCGGTATGGAATGAACCGATCAATTCCAGCGTAGAACCGTCAGCCATTGACCCGACAAGTCCGCCGGCATTGCCGTTCGATGAGGTAACATTATAAGATGTATTCGTCCCCGAAACACTTACGACAAGCGACGAACCGGCGCCCATTGATCGAACCGCAAGACCTGCGTTGTCGTCGCTGAAAATATCTGCATTCGTTCCGCCGGAGGTAACAGAATCGTTGTGCAGCTCAAGTCTGACCGCTGCGTCCTGCCCAAGCGAACCGATGAAACCGGAGAAGTTGTACGCATATTCTACATCATCGCTGTCCTTATAGCCGGAAGCGGTGATCTTCCAATCGGCAGGAGCGGTGCTTCCGCTGTCATGCACAACATTTGACGCAAACAAAGGCGAATCGGCGGACGCTGACCTTGACAGTATCAAATTTTTGGTATTATCGCCGGAATCCTTTATTCCTACCGAATCCATGACATAGCCGAACAAAGGTTTGTCCAGAGTTATGTTGAGGTCTGTGCTTCCGGCGATAATGTTGCCTGCAAACGGGTATTCAGCAGTTCCTATGCTGACAAAATCATTCAGATCGCTTAGATTACCCGACGCAATAGCAATATAAATATCCACTTTCTGATATTTCGCAGGGGAATTCTGGTATGATCTTGAAAAAGTCACCAGATCATCTGCGCTGTTGATCGTGCAGGTATTGTCTATTATTACAGCCTCATCAGCCGCGGCAGCGTTAATATCATTGAGCATGTAGTTCATATCAATGCCAAGAGCAAAGATACTCACTATCATCAAAGCTATTGCAGCCGCTATTCTTTTTATATATTTCTTCTGCATTAAGCCTTTCTTCTCCATATCATTCTGCCTGTTGATTCTTAACTTGCTGAAAATACAAATGTCACATAGCTTTTCACGGTCTCCATATCGGTATAGACACCGCTTTCGGTCTTATAAAACTGTATCTCATACCGGTTTCTGGTGTTGGAATCCACGTTTAGTGTAAATGTCTTTTTGCCGTCTGCTTCCGTTACGGTTATTCCGTTGTTTTCAAGGAACACATTGCTTATCTCAAGCTCCTGTTTATCCCATGACAGAGTAACTGTTCCTTTTCCCTGCCCTTTGATAACATAATTAAAGCCGTCATAACCCTCTGCCGTTGTTTCTGTGAAGCTGCCTGTCCACGTTGTTGCCGCGGCATTGTACTGTGTAAATGCGAAGACCCTGCCCAGCTTGCTGTTGTCAGTGTACTGATAAGAAACACTGTCCGGCTCAGCGACCGCGCGGATATTCACAGTATCAATGAACTCTCTGGGGACTGTTATCCGATAGGTATCAACGCACTTTATACCACCTGTCAGCGTCCTGCCGGAGATAACGCATGTCCCTCCGAAAAACCCCGGCGGATTATCACTTCCGTCTGAAACAGTCAGACCGGAATAGCTGCCGGTGATCGCTGTACCCTCTTTATCGACAAGGGTAAGCGTCATCGAATAGGTGATGTCATTTTCGTTGACCTTTGACGGGTCGTTGTGAACATAGTTGCATACGTTTATTTCAAACGTCGCTGTATCGCCGCTTTCAGTAAAGGAAATGTTCTTCAGAGCGTATATATCGGAACTCATTGCGGTGAGATTCAGATAGTTTGACGAAAACGCTGTTCCTCTCCCGCCCTGCGTTGACACTACCCTCTTTACACTGTTGAGGTTGGTGTATGCCGCAAAAGTGACCAGTCCGGCAAGCAATACTAACACTACGGTGAGCCAACAGATAAGCCACCGTTTTGTTATGATGTTTTTGTTTCTGTTATGCCTCATCTTTGCTCACCATTGTTCTGATTTTTCTGCTATACCATTCCGGCAGTAAGGTAAACCATATCGGTTTCTTTGTCGTTTGATACCTTTGTGCTGTCCCAGCTAACTTCAAGGATGAAATAATCCACAAATGTCAGTTCCGACGCTTGATGTTCGATCGGGTCTGTATTCTGCCAGTACAGCGGCTCTGCATTTTTTTGGACCAGATCATATCCGCCGTAGGACTTTTCATGCAGAGACTTGTCCGCTATCGCAGTATCAGCGGCGTCTTGATTCAGATACCTGCCCGGCACGACCTCGCTGTCTTTGATATAATAATGCACCAGATTCGATTCATCATAATATACCACCACAGAGTCGCCGGCTATCGGAGTTCCTTCACTCTCTGTCGCTTTATATATTTTATAGGTGAAATCAATATTTGTGGTATGGGCAAGCTGTATCTTGTAGCTTCCGACTGTATCATCAGAGTACACACAGAAAACGAAGTCTTTCTTCTCAGCCGGGTCTGTGACATCAATACCGCCCATATCTATGTTAGCGGAATCCTCCTTCGCCCCCGCACCGATACAAAGGGAGGTCGGCGAATTCACCCTGGTTATCGTGTCCAGCTTCCGCTGATTGGTAAACCACGCGTAGACCGTCGCCGATAACGCCAGCGCCGCTGTCAGAGAGCCTGCCACAATTATCAGCGGTTTAAGCGCCGACTGTCTTTTTGAAAAGTTGTTCATCAAAAGTCACTCCATGCTGCTATGGTCCGCTGAGCGGTCGCACATCAGCCGTCAGCAGCAACTCGATATATCCCACATTTGTCCCGATCATCTGATCGGCTTCGTTCCATTTTGAATTCAGCAAATTATAGCTGCCAATATCAAAATCTTCGTTTTCTGAGCCTTTGGACATATTTTCAAGCATTTCCGAAAGTCCGGCAATGCTCTCTGTAAAATAATCTTCGCTGTCAGCGTCTGTTATCAATTGCTGCCCGTCCGCTGTTATTCTGTCATATCCCCTTGCCCTTAACAGCGCGTCATCCGAAGGCAGGATAAGCTGGTCTATAAAATCCGGCCATATCCAGTAAAATTCGACCTTATATGCCGTGTTTTCCACCGCACCGGGCTGTGTGAACCGAAAGCTGTCTGTTATGCGGTCTGAATAGACCCCGCTTGCTTCGTCATAATGTTCAAAGAACAGGATATGTCCGTTGATCAGCTTCGCCGCCGTTTCTGTGTCCGGGATAATATGCGTTGAATTATCCGGGTTCAGCTCGGAGATAGGTTCCGCGCCGCTGTCATATAGGATCATGTCCAGCGAAAACGTCAGATCAAGATCCTGATCCTGCTTTGCTACGACATAAAACGTCATCTTTCCATAGCTGCCCGGCTGTATTCCTTCGCCGGACGGATTATCGAAATTACTTTCGTCATTCATCAGCCACTTTACCTCCGGTTTCCCGTCGGAAGTGGAAACAAGATCAGCCGGTGTACCGTCTTCAAAAACTATCCCGCTGAGCGTATCACCGGCGGGCGCTATAAGAAGCGCGTCGTATTTACCGCTTTTGTCCGCCGACGCCAGCTCAAACACGCCGTTCGAAGCAGAAAGCGACGCCCCGCGTCCATTCACCGGGCTTACCCCGGTAAACCAGCCGAACGAAACCACAGTCAATAACAGCAGCAAAATAACGCCGACTGCGCAGAGCAAATTGATGACCAGCCTTCCGGCTGATATTGTTCTCTTTTCTCGATTTACCACTGCCTGCGCCTCCCATAACGATAAATGCCGGGTCACTTCTTTGATTTTTTCTTCTTTTCCTGCTTTTGAGCCATGTATGCGTCCAGTTTTTTCTGCGTTTCCGTCATGTGATTACGGCATGCCGTTATCTCGCCGGTGTATTTATTGAACCACTCTACGTCCGCTTCATTCGGCTCTTCCTGCAAAAGGATCGCCTGCACAAGCGCCGACTGCGAACGCGAACGCTTTCTTTCGATCTCCTCGATCGTCACCCTGCATTTTTTGATTTCCTTTTTGTACTTTTTTTCTTCAAACATGGTATGTTCTCCTTATCCGCGGTCAATTTCCAAGCCTGTCAACAGAGTCTACTATCTCACGAACTTCATCATAACCTTTGTCAAGATGATCCGCAATATCATGAAACGCCTGCGCAGATTCAACAAGTTTATCTCTCATCTGGTCGGGATATTTAACGAAACAGTAATGGATCTCATTTATAGCTTTCTGCTCATCGGTTTTCCCGTCAACCAAAAATATCATTGCTCTTGCCGCACCCAGATCAGAGATTGCCATATTGTAGTGCAGATCGTAATCGGTTTTATTCTCGTTGAATCTGTCAAGCTCCTCTGCCGCCTGAGCGATATTCGTCTCATACTGTTCAATGTATGTGAGCTGGTTCAGCTTTCTCTGGTCGTAATAAAGACCTGCGAAAATGAATGAAGCGATAAGGGCGGCAATTGCGATGACAATAGCCGTTATCATCTTCGCTTTCATTATTTTTTCTTGATTCACTTTTTTTCAGCCTCCTGCCGATTATCGCTGCCGCCGGGATCTACATCTGTTATCGGAACGCCGCCCTGTTCGTACAATCTGTGCTTTTCACGCTCTATCGCCTGTCTGATCAGCGTCTGCTTTTCAGCCTCTTTCCGCTGCTCACGGTATTCGGAAGTGATACCGGCAATAGTCCTGACCTCATATATTGCCGCGGCAGCCAGCACAACGATCACTGCAATGAGTATCAGCTTCTTGACCGACGAGAACGAATCTATCCAACGCAGGAATCCCACCTTGCCGTCGTATTTGCCAATTATTGTTTCGGGCGGAACCGTGACCGAATCGCTGATAGGATTCGCGTCGCCCTTTGTGACAAAGCTCCCGTCGTCAAGCACGCTCACTATCCGGTGAGTGTTCGGTTTACCGTATATCGCACTGTCCCTTGAATAAAAGCATATCACATCGCCGACGCGCAGTTCGTCCGGGTCTGTCTGTTTCAGAACAATGTAATCTCCCGCATGGATAGACGGCTCCATGCTGCCGGTAACTACCTTAACAACGCTTACACCAAAAACTCCTGCCACTTCTCCGCGCATATTGCATACCATGATATACACAGTAAGCGCAACAAGCGCGGCCAGCGCCGCAGCCAGAATTATCTGCACAGCTTTCCCGGCAGCCCTCGGCACCCTGCCTTTATTTTCAGTCATGGGACGATTTCCTCTCTTGGTCTACACAATGCCGCGTAAATCTAACTTGACAAAAACTTGCGGTTAGTAATCTTTCTTTATCTTTCTGATGAGCTTTCTTATCGGGCTGACGTGATATTTTCTGAATATCTCACGCATTTTCTTGGTGTAAGCCCTCTGTTCCCACGGGTCACGCTGAACAGGCATTACCGCCGGCATAACGTAAACTTTCTTCTGCTTCCTGCCGAAAATGCGTTTGCACATTTTCTTAAATCTCTTTGGGAAAGACGGGATATACTTGTCATAAATGACCTGCATTTCCGCAAGTTCTGTTTTGTAACGTTCTGCCTCCTGCTTTGCATTATACTCCTCTGCAATGCGCTCGATCAGCATTGGGCTGTCAGAATCGCCCTCTCTGATGACAAGACCGTCTTTTCTTGCAAGGGATATCGCACGGCGTATTCCACGTTTGACAGCATAATAGGGCTTTCTGGAATATTCAGCGTATATTTCGTCAAAGCTCTTGCTTTCAAGCTGCTCGCGCATGGTTTTCAGCTTCTGCGCACGAATATTCTCCCGTTCCTCACGCTCCTGCTGCTTCTTCTCTTCCTCTGCTTTTTGGGCGGCTCTTTCGGCTTCCAGCTTCTCGCGCTCCTCGCCCATGATCTGGCTCAGCTCGGCACGCTCTGCCTCCAGCCGTTCCCTTTCCTCCTGTTTGGCGCGCTCACGCTCGATACGTTCTTCTTCAAGTCGTGCCTGTTCTTCGCGTTCAAGCCGCTCGCGCTCAATGCGCTCCTGCTCCAGCCGCTCACGTTCAAGCCGTTCCTGCTCCTCGCGTTCAGCCTTCTCCTGCGCAAGACGGCGTTCTTCTTCAAGCCGCCGCTCTTCTTCCAGCCTGCGCTGTTCTTCTTCCTGCCTTTTACGCTCTCTTTCCTCGGCTTCAAGGCGCTTCTGCTCCTCAGCTTTGAAGAATTCCGTTTCTATCTCAATGATCCTGTCGATTTCGGCAAGTATCTCGTTGGCGTCCGCAGGAAGCTCCAGAGGGCAGGTGTACTCTTCCATATATGGCTCTCCGGTTTCCCTGCCTACGGCAAGATCGTACTCGTCAGTGTTGATATCGTCCAGCCTGCGCACGATCTTGGGAGAAGCCGCCCTGCTGCTTCTTGATTTAAGCACCTCTGCCTGATTCGCGCCGCCTTTGGTGTAAGCTCTGAACAGCAGCAGATTCAGTGCAGCAAGATCGTAAAGGTCGTCTGTGTATTTCTGTTCCGGCTTCCTTGCTTCATCAGCGACATTGATCTCATACCCGACCTTGTCGTAGCTCTCAATGAACTGCCACAGCACAAGGCAGGCTTTGAGATCGACGTTTTTCATGATCGCGTTCGTTCTCATAACAGGCGGACGTATGTAGTTCGTGCCAATCTGCTGACAGAACGGCGACGCTTTATAGCTCTCTATGATCTTCCGGAGCTTCTCAACTCTGTCCCACATGGTCGAGCCGTTTTCGTCCACTGCGTCCAGCGAGTCCACCGTTTCCAGTTTAAGGCTCAGTTTCATTTTGCTGCCGCTGCCGGATTCGATCGCGGTGTCGTACTCCATAGCGTACACTTCTTCGTTCGCGGAAGCCGCTTTGAGCTTTTCGTACCGCCTGTTGACAAAAATGTACAGTCGGTCGATAAGCGTGTTCACGAATTTGTTTTCGTAGGTCAGCAGACTTTCTTCCTTATGTACGTTCAGCACCTTTGACGGCGTGATCTTTCCTGTTTTGGGGTCCACGCTCTGGATAAGGTCGGTATGCTGAGCCAGATGTTTTATCGAGTCCACCGTTATCTTCTTGGACAAAGCGATAGGAACAACTTCCTCCACATTGACGATAGTCTTGCGTGGATTGCGTATCACATTATCAACATGTACAAGCCCCGTTTCTATCGCATTGACCCATGCTTCGTCAACGGTTTTCTCCATGATCTTGCGGTTAAATGAGAGTGTGCCGCGGCTGCGGGAAAGTTCAGAGCGAATACCGCCGTATATTTCGTCGCTGTCAAGCAGCTCCATAAGCGCCTCAAAATCGCCTATCCATTCGCCGTATGTCCCGCTCACATTCTCACCGCCTTTTACTTGTGCTATGGTGCGTTACGCATGTCAATAGAGCTTTTGCAGTCTTTCAAGATATGCAATGGACTCCTTCATGGAATTCTTGCCGAAAACCCTTTGCAGATATGTGCAAAGCTCTTTCAGTTCATCTCTCAGCATGGCTAGGTTCAGTGCCTCAAACTTCCTGAATATCTTGGTCGCCAGTACATAATCAACGCCGTCCAGCTCCTCGCCGCCGCAGGCAACGTACACCGGCACGAACAGGTTCATCTGCTTGAGGATACGGTTACCGAAAGCGACTCTCAGCTTTTCGATCACCCACAGGTCGAGCTGCTGTATCTTTTTCAGCGTGTCCTGACTGATTGGATAACGCTGGAAAGCCTCGTTGAACAGCCCGTTGAGATGAGAAAAGCTGAGGTTCATCGGCGGAGTATCCGGCGCTTCAAATGCCACGCCCTTAGAATCAAGATTTATCGGCTGAGCACGGTCGTAAACCTTATCGGAAATTGCAAAGGTAGAGTCATCGTTGTTCGCAGTGCCGATATACCAGATATTCTGCGGTATTCTGAGCATGCCGTGGTCGAGGTTCTCCGGGTCGGTGCTCCATATGTTCGGAACAAGGTCCAGCTTCCATTCATCAGCGTTTGGCATTTCAAGAATGGACAGCATTTCCGCGAAATAATACTCAACTCTCGCGATGTTCATTTCATCAAGCAGGATAAAGTTGATGTCGTCGTTATATGACGAGGAATATATCCTCTTCAGCACTTCCGTTTCGTTGAAGTTCTTGGTAAATTCGTTAAAGTAGCCGAAAAGCTCCGTTCTGTCCCTCCATGACGGCTGGACTGACGCTATCGTCGTGTCTTTCTGGAGGAACTTACCGAAAGAATACGGCAGCGAGGTCTTACCTGTACCGGAAATACCCTGCAATACTATCAACTTTGTAGAAGCCATTCCGGCAATGAAAAGCCTTATTGTCTTGATATCATAATACAGGTGCATACGCGAGCAGGCAAAATTTCTGTACGCTTCGCATATCCCGGAAAGCGAAATGCTGTTATCATACTCCGGCGGAATGTAATTCTTGTAGAAATTATCCACCTCAATGAGCTTTGAAAATCTGACGTCGCCGGTATGAACTACGCCGTCATTGGAGGGAGCAAGCTCTCCGTCTGTGCCGGTCGCTTCCACTTCTGCAACCTCGCCGGAGCCTGCGGCGGGCGAAAAACGTATCGCGTTGGACATTGCGGCTGCGGAGACTCCGCTTTGCGGAATGCCTATCTGTGCCACCTTCATCGCCATTATCTCATCTTTCTCCTGCGTGAGTCTGATGACCTGCCTCTGGAGCGTTCCAAGCTCCTCGATAACGTCCTCGTCGCTGACTATGGAGTGTCTGAATCTGATATACTTCCTTATTCCCATAACGATAAGGAATGCGACCAGACCAAATATCGCTATAACGACAACTATCGACAATATCGAAAGCACCCACTCCACCACGCCGAAGCTCTCAGAGTGCGCCTTGAAGATATCTATGTACGATCCGAAATCAAAGATCTGCTTCAATCCGTCCCATAGGCCGGTGAATATTGTCGCAAATCCCTTCAGGATCTCGGATATGAAAACAAAAAACCATTCCAGAAAGTTGTCCATATTATTACTCCCGATTTATCAGGGTGCGCTGTCTTTCACCCTTATTATCCTCACTTGCGTTTTCGGATCTTTTGTTCTGTTCTGCAATGTACTCCTCTATTGCCCTGCGCTTTATTTCTTCCTCGTCTATTTCCGCAGCGGCGGGGCGTTTTATCTCCACAATGACAACTATCAGCTTATACAGCTCAAACAGGAAGAACAGTACCAGCGGAATGATAACGCATATACAAAATCCCAACTGCGTCCTTAGGAAATTTATCACTGCCCCGAAACCGGGAATCCTTATCCCGCCCCACTTTCCGATAATATCAGCAGGATATACCCTCAGACTGTCCTGTATATCGTTGTTATCTCCCTTAGTGGAAAAGCTGATGTTCACATTTTCACGTCTCACCTCAATGATACGGTGGGTGTTTCTGACTTTCTGACCGTTTATCAGCGTCCAGAAGGTTATCACATCACCCTCCTGCAAAGCGGTAACGTCGTCTATCTCCCTATCTATAATTAGGTCGTTCACCGAAAACGTCGGGGACATGGAGTCTGATTCCACAGTCATAGGGATAAACCCGAACAGGCTTGTAACACCGTTGCGCCTATCCGCAGTAAATGCGAATATCGTTGCTATCAAGGCAAATATGAGTATTATCCACGATAGGACTGACACGATATTTTTCAGAACTTTTTTCATCTTTTTCTCCCTTATGTATTCTCAACGATCTTAAAATCCATATCGAACTTCATTGTTCCACCGATGATATCATCAACACAATCCGGATCATTGCCCTCAAGCCATATCACCACTGTATATTTATCCTTCGCTCCCGGCTTGAAGTGGTCGTTTCTTGTCGTCATTACCACAGTGGATGCCTCAAACTCCTTGTCGCAGTCGCTCTCCTTGCCGCCGCCGTTGGATTTTGTCTTGCCATAAACGGTCTTTTCGCCGTTTTTATATACCGCTACTCTTACCGCCTCGTCAACTCCAAGGGTGATATTTCCCATTGTCATTTCACCCTTGTACGCCACGGTGTCATTGCCGGAATTGATAAGATAGAATGTATATGCGATAAAATTTTCGCCGTTATGTGTGCCGTTGATCTTGTCCACATTGTCCGGAAGATCCTCGCCGCTAATATTGGTCATATCGTAAATGATGTCCGCATTAAGTAATGATATGGTGCGGTCATATTCCGGCGTTTCAGATAGAGTAAGACCTTGATTGATCATATCATACTTATTTACCATAACGGTAAAGCTGCCGAATTTGTCATAGAAATACGATATAGCGTAGGTCAGAGCCACCAGCGCGATGAGAATGATCACCAGAACACTGATAACTCGCACTATCACCTTATGATGCTTTACTTCTCCGGCTGTGCGCCGCAGGGTGATAATATCCACCGCTTTATTTCGATCTCCCCTGCCGGTTTCATCTTTTTTTCCGGTGCCGGAGGCAGCGGCGGTTTCTTCTTCCTTTGTTTCTAAGTCTGTCAAAGCCATTTCTCCAATCAATGAATTACCGTTCTACTACTTGCTTTTTCTGCGAATATATCTTTCAAGCATAAAGCTGCCGGATCTATCTCCCGAATTCTCATCTGTCGTATAAAACGGACAATCGAAGTCATACAGCATGTCCGCAGCGTCAGAAGAAGCTACTCCCGTCGCAATTGGTTCGGCGTCGATACTGTTGATAAAGGATATCAAAGACTTGACGCAGGTATCTGAACGCTCGTTTTTACCAAGCATACGTGTGATCTGACGATCCATTACCACATACTCCGGTTCAAGTTCCGATATTCTGTGCATTGGGAATCGGTCCACACTTACGCCTGCAAGCATTGTGTGAAATCCCGCTTTGCGAAGAGAATGCATTTGCTCCTGTCCGCTTTTCTCATCAACGATCCGGGCAGGTATTTCAAAGCATATTCTGTCCGGATCTGCGTTTATCTTTTTCATGAAATCCGTAATGATATCAACGCAGCCCTTTGTGAACAATATCTTTAGTGGCATTACCAAAGATATCCAGTCGAAATAAAGGTCACGCTCGGTGAATTTATCCGCCGCTTTTATGATCTGAAGGAGAGAAAGCAGAAATATCGGCACGCACCTGTCGCTTCTTTCCAGAACAGGCAGGAAGCGCTCCGGAAGCAATACGCCCATGTTAGGGGCGTTGAGCCTCATACGGCTCTGAAAGAAAGCAGTTTCTCTGGTATCGGTACGAAATATTGAACGATACCTGATCTCGATAGCCCTCACACCGTCAACGGTCGTATTACCGCAGCTTTTTTCTTCCACGCTTCTCACCTCCGATCCACAAAAAAGGGCATAAATTTCCATTGTTATTATAATACAAATAGAGCTAAAAGTCAACAATTATTCTCAAAAAAGCTTAAAAATCGCAGTAAATCGACCTTTTTCCTTATGAGAAGAAAATCAAAAAGACCCCGCAGTAACATGCGAGGTCTTCTTTAACCAAATGAGTTATGTAGTTTGGAACTCGCCTAAAGAGAATGCAAAATCGATATTCCATGACTGACCGGAATTATCATCAAAACAGGAGGTACTCTGACCCTCGAGCCATACCCGAACAATAAAGTCAAGATGTCCATAAGAACCTGTGTTTGTCGCATAGGGCAAATCAAGTCCGGAATCCTCTCCTTCAGTTTTGGCAACTGAATCGAAATCAGAATCAGACACACAATCAACGGTGACAGTTACTGCCGTTTTACTTGATTCTCCGCTTACAGCAACGCCATCATAATAAGCGTCGTCAGCTCCAAAAATACCTGTTGGAACATCCGATGGGCTACCATTTAAATCTGTCTGAATAAACGTCACCCTAACAGCTTTATACAGTTCCTTGCCTGTATCTGTCGAATCCTTTATTACCAGTTTGCAGTAAATATCACCTTTTTCATCAGGTGTGGAAGCTACCTTTGACGTCCTGATATGTACCGGGATATCCACATAATAACCCGCATCTCCGCCCGACTGCAAGTCACCGCCTGAAGAATACTCAACTCGCTTTTCTAAATTCGCTTTGGTATTTACCGATTTAAACGAATTTGCTACCTTACCTTTATTGCTGGCGTCTTTTGCATCATAGAAATCAGATCCATACACTGTAGAAGCCGGTCGCAACTGACCAACCGTGCTGTAATAGGCGCCAACTTCTACCAAACTTTTCCAGCTTGTATCATTGTCTCCAGGCTGTTTGTACGGATCATCTAGCGTCGTGCTACCAGTAATACCGCCCAGTGAAATCTCAATACCCTCACTGGCAGTTGCAGACATTTTCAGCCCGGTCATCTGAACCTCTTTATTCATGGTGAACCAAGCGTATGTAGCCGTTGAAAGCATTACCGTCGACGCTGCAAACATAGCCACAGCGGGAATAAGCCTTCTCAGAACAGAATTACTGCTTTTTTTCTCAGTATTCATGATCATTCTTCCTTTCGTTAATCTACTTTATTGACAAGTGAAAACGGAATTTAAATATCTCTTGTATTGTATTTTACTACTTTTTCCGCGGTTTGTCAATATATTATGAGAACAATTCACAAATTTAACAGAAATTCGACTTTTTTTCCAATTATATGGTCTATTATTCTTAAGTCAACACCGCACAATTATGCAATGACAATCCGGATTAGAAGCACATTTGGTGAATGTATATTTCAACTCTAAAACGTCTGCCGAAGCGCACTGAATCAAGCCGCCAGACAAGGTCTGTCAGCCAGGATCAGGTTTGCCAG
>CAMCFA010000047.1 GCA_945873955.1 uncultured Clostridia bacterium
AGCGCTCCAGCGGCACGATAATCCGCAACTACGTCATGAGAAAGCCGCTCAAGACCTTCCTCGCAATTGCCGCGGTATTCGTGCTGGCGGCGCTGATTCTGGGCGTCAGATTCATAGTGTACCTCTGCTTAGGAGAGGGCGGCGGTCATATCCAGTCGCTGGTGCTTATGGCGGTGCTTGCTATCGTTGGGATACAGATAGGCATTTTCGGACTTGTGGCGGACGCTATCTCCGGCTGCCGCAAGGTAATGGACGAAACCCTGTTCCACGTCAAGCGCATTGAATACAACAACACCAACACGAATTACTCCAACTACAACCTTTGCAGCTATACTAAAGAGGAAATCACCAAGAAATGATACAGGCACTTAAACGCTTCTATTTCAGCTTCGGCGACCGGGGCGTGATGTTCGTGATGTTTGCAGTGAGCGTAGTCACTCACTCGCTGCTCGCCATGTGCATGGAGCTGCCCGCGGTCAACCCCGACGAAATAGGCGTGGCGAGCGTCGCCGCGTTTTACTCCGGCAGGGACTGGTCGGCGCTCATGGGGCAGGTCGGGTACTACTACGGCTATGTTCAGGCGATATTCTATGCGCCACTGTTTCTGCTGTTCAACAACTCCTACGCGCTGTACAAGGCGTGCCTTGTGATGAACGGCGTGCTTATCAGCTTTATCCCGCTCATTGCCTATAATATCTCCTCACGGCTGGGGATAAACAGCGTGTGGAAAAAGCTGGTCATTGCGTTCTGCTGCGGGAACTACATCACCTACATAGCCCACTCCAAGTTTATCTGGAACGAGGCTATTTGCAGCCTGCTGCCGTGGGTGCTGCTGTGGGTGATGTTCATGGCTATGGGCAGCAAGAACGCCGCCGCGCGGATAGCGTGGTCTGCCGCTGCGGGGCTGCTTTGCGCGGTGTGCTACGGCGCTCACTCGCGGCTGCTGGCGGTGGTCGTGGCGTTCGTGCTGACGCTGGTGATAGTCCGCATCAGCATGAACCGGCGAATTCTCGTGCTGCCGGTGTTCTTCCCGGCGCTCATTGCGGGATTCGTCGGCGAACATTTCGCCCGCAAGGCTATCCAGCAGGCGGTCTGGAACGGCAAAGCCAGCGGCAACACGCTGGAAGCGGAGCTTGGCCGCGTTTTCGGTCTTTTTGAGGAGGGCGGCTTAGGCAGGTTCGTTTCCACCCTGTTCGGACATCTGTACACCTTTGCCACCTCCACCGCGGGGCTTGGCGCGGTGGCGTTCGTGGTGTTCTTCCTGCTCATTTTCGTGAGGATACGGGAGTGGCGGCAGAACCTCGGCGGCACGCTGGTTGACGGCGTTAAAGTCTACGAGCCGGCGACCAAGCACACATACAGCGCGCGGCTCACCGTGCTGGGGATATACGCATTTCTTGCGGTGGGCGGCTCAATGCTGCTGTCGGTGCTGTTCAAGTTCAACTCCGGGCAGATTGACGAGATAAAAGACCTCACCATGTTCGGGCGGTACACCGACAACGTTGCTCCGCTGGCGGTGCTGCTGGTGCTGGTGTTCATGTTCCGCTACAAGCTGAATCTCAAGCATATCGGCTGGGCGGCGGCGGTGTACGCGTATATCTGCTTCGGGTTCTTCACCGTTTCGTGGCAGATGGTGGGCGGGGCTAAGGGCTACCGCGAATCCCCGATTCTGGGGCTTATGCCGTGGCGGATAGGCGAGGACTACACCAAGACCTTCACCTCGGACAGCTTTATCATCATGACCTCCGTGACCTTCACCGTGCTGGCGCTCATGGCGGTGTTCACCGCCTGCACCAGAAAGAACCGCACCGCGCTCATTTCCGGGCTGACCTGCTGCCTGTTCGCCTACACCACGGTGTTCGCCGGGACGGTTTACCTCCCGGACAGAGCCGAGGAGAATCTGGCAAAGACCGAGCCTGCAAAGCAGGTGTCCACCCTGCTGTACAACGAGGAGGCTTCCCCGACAATAGTCGCGTTCGGGATAGGCTCACGAAGCTCCGGGCTGATACAGTTCCTTAACCTCAACACAAAGGTCGCAATTATCCGCAAGGAAAAGAATATCCCGGAAAACTGCATAATAATCGCCGACGAGGAAAAACAGCTCACCCTTGACCCGGACAGCTACGACTACATCGGCACCGAGGGCGGACTGTCCGTCTACGCCTACGGCGAGACCGCGCGGGACTACATGAAGTACAAGCGCTCCGCCGACGTGACAGAGCTTGAAGCCGACGACGCAACAAAACACTCCGAGGGGCTGTCCAACTAACGCGGCTGACCCTCACTCACAACCTCACAAGGAGGTCAAAAATGTTTGACGTAGAAGATATTAATGAAAATATAGCTGATTCCGGCGCGGAAAGCGCGGATCTGTCCCCGCAGGACGTCCCTGCGGAGGAGCAGTCCCTGCCCGATTTAGGGGACGAAAAGCCCCGCCGCGCCGTGAAGAACAACCTGTTCACCCGGGACTGGTTCCTCATGCTGGCGCTGTATGCGGTCACGCTGACCCTGCATATACTTATGACGCAGGTCACGACTATGTTCAACCTCACCCCGGACGAATACGCCGTCACCGGCGTCGCCGCATGGTTCAACGGGCTGGACTGGTCAAAGACGGTGTCCGCCGGGGGGTATTACGGCTACTTCCAGAGCCTGTTCTACGTCCCAGTGTTCAAGATGTACTCCGACCCCTATCTGCAATACCGCGCAATGCTGATAATAAACGGCATTATAATGAGCTTCGTACCGGTGATAGTTTACTACCTCGCGCGGAGGTGGTTCTGCGTGCGCAAGCTGTCCAGCGTGTTCATAGCGGTGGTGTGCGGGCTTTACCCCAGCTACCTGCTGCTGACGAAATACACATGGAACGAGACCATGTGCTGCATTCTGCCGTGGGTGTTCGCGCTGCTGATGTACAAATCCCTTAAAAGCCACAAGCAGTCCGGCAGGAATGCCGTTGTAATGCAGCAGGTCTGGGCTATCCTCGCGGGGCTTACCCTGATGGCTGCCTACGCGACCCACGGGCGTATGCTGGCGCTCACCGCCGCGGGTATCGTGCTGGAGCTTATCGTGCTGTTCACCATGCGCAGGCGGCTGTTCTCGCTGGTGGGATTCTTCTCCGGCTGCGGGGTGGGTTTTGTCGTGGATAAGCTGCTGAAGGACTACTTCCAGTCGGTGCTGTGGCTCGCTGACCAGAAAGACAAGGCTTCCGTCAACACTATCGAAAATATGTTCAGCCGTATCTCCGGCATTGACTCGGAGGAGCTTATGCGCTTCCCGCAGACGCTGGTAGGGCATTTCTTCTACTTCTTCAGCTCCACATGGGGCTTCGGGGCGATTTGCCTTGTGATGATAATTTCCGGTATCGTGATGTACTACGTCACCCGCAGCCGTGCGAAAAAGGGCAAGCCCTTTGAGACCACCCCCGACGGCAAGGCAAAGACCTACATCAGCTCAAATCTCGCGATTTTCTGCTGGTTCGCGTTCCTCGTTATGGGGGCGATATTCGTGGTGAGCGTAGCGTTCAAGGCGACCTCCACCGTGTTTGAGAGCCGCGCGGACACCGCGATTTTCGGGCGGTATATTGAAACCTTCTTCCCCATTGCGATATTCGCCGCGCTGGTGATGATCTACCGCGGCAGGCTCAGCACGGGTCACTGCTTCGCGGCGCTGCTTTCAGCGGCGGGAGTGTTCGTGCTGACTGAGCTTATCACAGTACCCGTGGTGCTGGGCGACAGCGGCACGACGTCAAATGTCGTCAGCGCTATGATTCTCGGCATTACGCCGCTTAAACTCGGAGAGGGTCTTAAAGACCCCATGACCCAAGACACATTCATTAAGATAATCGCCGTGGTAATGGCGCTGCTGCTCGCGCTGACGATAGTCCGGCTTATCCGCAGGAAGAACAAGACCCTGTTCAACGCCGTAACTATCCCGCTGGCGGCGCTGCTGATGTACTCCAGCCTTTACTGCTACGACGGATACACCGTGGTTCAGGCGAGAAACGCAAGCTACGGCGCGCAGTACGTCAGCGAGGCGCTGGACATGATAAAGGACTGCGAATACAACGACGTCGCGGCTTTCTCCATGAAGTCTGAAAGGTACGTCAAAGCGCAGTTCCTCTACCCGGAGCTTGATATCCGCGTGGTTTCCTCGGCGAAGAAGCTGAGCGCCCTCGACAAGCGCCCGGACTTCATCATCTCCGACCGGGAGGATAACCTCAATATGTGGGTGGACGAGGTGTTCCTCGTGGGGGACATCAACCACAACGTACACCTTTACGCCTGCTCTGACGACGCAAAGCGCTGGTGCAGGGAGAACGACCTGCCGCTCACTGAAGAGAACGCTCTGATCTACACCGGTGAAAATATCCCCGCCACCAACTCCGTGACAAAGGGCGCGGACGGCGCGGCTCTGCCTGCCGGATCGTCAGTGTACACGAATTATTTCGTGTTGTACAACTCCGGAAGCTACACTGCGAAGATCACCGGTGAAAATGTGGATCAGCTCAAAATATCACTGACCTCTGACAAAAGAACGATAGAAATGCCGTATGAGATAATTTCCTCCGACAGCGATGAAGTAACGATCGAATTCAACATTACCGAAAAAAGGGAATACGTACAGCTTAGGCTCACCAACAACGACGGTGTGTCTGCAAAGCTATCTGAGATGAAGATCGAACGCGGCAGCGCTGCTGCGCTGGCTAAGCTGCCAGGCGTGGCTGGGGTCACAATAAATATTTCTTAAGGTTTCCTCTAAAACCCGCCGTGAAGGAGGTCTTTTGAGGTGACCAAAACAACTGAATAGGGGGCAGAACATGCCGATAATCCGGAAAAACACAAAGCCCATGCAGCCCGCGCGGACGCTGTGTCTGGGCTTTCTGATGATAATAATCGCGGGGGCGCTGCTGCTGTGGCTGCCGTTCGCCTCAAAGGGCGAGGGCAGCACGCCGCTGTTCGACTGCCTGTTCACCGCGACCTCCGCAACCTGCGTTACCGGGCTGGTCGTTGCGGACACCTTCACCAACTGGACGCTGTTCGGGCAGATAGTCATTGCCCTGCTGATACAGGTCGGGGGGCTGGGGTTCGTGACGATAATCACCTTCTTCAACGTCGCCGCCGGGAAAAAGCTGGGCTACCGCACCATTGCCAACGCCGCCGACGGGCTGACCGAAAGCACCTTTCAGGGCGGGCGGCGCATATTCATCAGCATTATGAAGTACTCCATGATAATCGAGGGCGCAGGAGCGGTGCTGCTTAGTATCGCGTTCGTGCCGCAGCACGGCTTCTACGGCGTGTGGATGGGGATTTTCACCAGCATTACCGCGTTCTGCAACGCAGGCTTCGACCTCTGCGGAATCGACGGCGCTTACGGCAGCCTCACCGGCTACGCACGCGACCCGCTGGTGCTGCTCACCGTGGCGGCGCTTATAATCGTCGGGGGCTTAGGCTTTATCGTGTGGGAGAACTTCCTCAATATCCGCAGAACAAATAAGCTGAGCCTGCACACAAAGGCGGTGCTTATCACCACCGGCGTGCTGCTCGCCGCAGGAACGCTGTTCTACCTCGCGGCGGAATGGGGCAACGAGGACACCCTCGGCGGCATGAATTTCGGTGAAAAGCTGCTGAACGCGTTCTTCTCCAGCGTTACCGCAAGAACCGCGGGCTACAACTCTATCCCGATAGAGGAAATGTCCGACTTCACGCAGCTTGGTACTTGTGTGTTCATGTTCGTGGGAGCCTCCCCTGCCTCCACCGGCGGCGGTATCAAGACCACCACCCTGCTGGTGCTGGTGATGACCGTGGTGTCCTACATACGCAGCAAGAACGACGTGGAGCTGCTGGGACACAAGATTGACAAGCTGGCGGTGTACCGCACCCTCACCGTAACGGTGCTGTCAATGCTTGCTATGCTGGTGTGCTTCGGGGTGCTGTACTTCACCACCCCGGAGGAGATAAGCGGCGTGCAGTGCCTGTTTGAGGCAGTATCCGCGTTCTCCACCACCGGGCTTTCCGCGGGAGTCACCGCTATCTCCGGAGTTATCGGGCGGTGCGTGCTGATTCTCACTATGTACGTCGGCAGAGTAGGGCCGGTCTCCCTCGCCCTCTCAATGCTGATGAACCTGTCCAAGCGCAAGAACCTCGTTCTGCCGGAGGGACAGATAATCGTAGGGTAATGTAAAAAAACGCGGATATATTCCGCTTTTGAAAGGATATACACAAATATGCAAACAGAAGTATTCACGCTGGGCGACCTCACAATGTATGTGTCGGAGGACCACCGCTTCGGCACGGACGCGTTCCTGCTGGCGTACTACGCCGGGGTAAGACCGGACAGCGTCGTCTGCGATCTCTGCACCGGCTGCGGCATAATCCCGCTGATTTTCTGCAAGAACGTAAAGCCGCACCTCATCTACGCCGTGGATATCCAGGAGGAAGCTATCGACCTGCTGAAAATGTCCGTTGAAAAGAATCATCTGGAGAACACCCTCCAGCCGATCCTCGCCGACCTGCGGGAGCTGAACCAGACCCAGATAGGCTTTGAAACAATGGATATCGTCACCGCGAACCCGCCCTACATGACCAGCGGATCCGGCTTTGAGAAATCGGCGCGCCCGCAGGCAATAGCCCGCCATGAGCTGATGTGCACCGTTGACGACGTGTGCCGCGCCGCCGGAAAGCTGCTGAAATACGGCGGTCTGCTGAAAATGTGCCACCGCCCGGAGCGCCTTGCGGACGTGCTGAACTCCATGCGGGAGAACAAAATCGAGCCGAAAAGCATTACCTTTGTGTTCAACAGTGTGCTTGACAAGCCGTGGCTGTTCCTCGTCACCGGAAAAAAGGGCGCAAAGTCCGGCATGATAGTGGAAAAGCCCATGATACTGCGCAACGACGATAAATCCTACACCGAGGAGTACACAAGACTTTATGACTGAAAGTGAATCTTGCGGCAAGCTGTATGTGGTGGGAACTCCCATAGGCAACCTGTCGGACTTCAGCCCGCGGGGTATCGAAACGCTGGCGCGCGTGGACTATATCGCCGCGGAGGACACCCGCGTCACGCTGCGGCTGCTCACCCATTTCGGCATAAAAAAGCCGCTTCTCAGCTACTACAAGCCCCACGAAGCGGAAAAGAGCGCCCGCATACTCCAGCTTCTGTCCGAGGGGAACTCCGTCGCGCTGGTGAGCGACGCAGGTATGCCCTGTATCTCCGACCCCGGAGTGTACCTCGTGCAGCGCTGCTACGAAGCCGGCATTCCGGTGGAGTCAGTACCCTGCTGCAACGCCGCGATAACTGCGGTGGCGATAAGCGGCATTGATACCTCACGGTTCGCGTTTGAGGGATTCCTGCCGGTGGGGAAAAAGGAGCGCCGTCAGCGGCTGGAGGACGTCCGCGCACTGCCGTATACGCTGATTTACTACGAAGCCCCGCACAAGCTGCGGCAGACCCTTTCCGACCTCTCGGAAACGCTTGGCGGCGGCAGGAATGCCGCGCTCTGCCGGGAACTCACGAAGCTCCACGAGGAGGTGCTGCGCGGCACGCTTGCCGAGCTGTGCGCCCTCTATGAGCAGACCGAGCCGCGGGGGGAATACGTTATCGTGGTGGAGGGCTGCTCCGCTAATGCCGGGGAAGCCCAAAACGAACCTATGACGCTGGAACAGGCAGCGGAGCTTGCCCGCAGCTACGCAGAGGGCGGAGAAAAGCTCTCCGCGGCTTGTAAAAAGGCAGCACAGGCGGCGGGGGTGTCCCGTCAGGAACTATACAAGCTGCTTTCAGAGGAATAAGTCGAACGAATAATTGAGAAAGGAACACGCTATGAAATCTATCAAGGAAAAAATGGACAAGAGAATAGGCCCTACCGCTAAGGTGGTACTGCCGATAATCGGCGCGGTTATCGTTGTCGCAGGGGCTGTGGCGTACATCTGCATGAAGCTGGCGGACGAAATGCGCTACCACGAAAAGTGGAAGGACTACGACGAATGCGGCTGGCACTGAGCTGCTCCGACCGGGATATCGGGGAGTTTCTGGGGCAATTTTCCCACTTCGGCGCGCCGGTGAAAGACCTGTCCCGGTTCGCGGCGCTTTGCCGCAGGCTCGGCGACCCGCAGGACAAGCTGCGCTATATCCATATCGTCGGCACTAACGGCAAAGGCTCTGTCGCGGAGTTCTGCGCCTGCGCCCTCGCAGAGTGCGGCTTTACCGTCGGGAAGTTCACCTCCCCCTACGTCCGCAGCGTGAGGGAGCGTATCTCTGTCACCCTGCCGGGGAGAGCTTCCCGCGACATCAGCGGTGAGGACTTCGCCCGGCTTTCCGCAATTGTTGCGGACGCGGCGGAGCAGTGCGGCGACTTGGAATTCTCGCAGTTCGAGATTCTCAACGCGGTGGCTTTCCTGTACTATCTCGAACAGCGGGTGGATATCGTCGTGCTGGAAGCCGGGATAGGCGGCACGCTGGACTGCACCAACATTATCCCCCAGCCGGACGCCGCCGTTATCACCTCAATAGGGCTTGACCACACCAAAATACTCGGCGATACCGTGGAGAAGATCGCCAAGTCAAAATGCGGTATCATCAAGGGCGGGAATGCCGTTGCCGCCGCCGGAATTCCCAAAGGGGCTATGGAGGTAATTCGCGCTCGTTGTGATGAAGTCGGCGCGAATCTGGTCGTGCCGGACATTGCCGCCGCAGAAATCCACGGGCAGTACGGCATAGCGGGAAGCAGGTTCAGCTACCGCGGGCAGGAGTACCGGCTCAGCATGGGCGGCGGCTATCAGGTGGGGAACGCTCTCACCGCGATAGAAACGCTGCGCTGTCTGGGAGTTCCCGCCGGGAAGATAGCCGCCGGGCTGGAACGCGCGAAGCTCCCCGCAAGAATGGAGCAGTTCGCGCTATCACCCGGTAATATCCTGCTGGACGGCGGGCATAACCCGCAGGCGGCAGAGGCGGTGAAGTCCGCGCTGGAGCAGTCGGAATTCCGCAGCAGGACTGCGGTTATCGGCATGATGAACACCAAGGACTACCGCGGGTTTCTGGACGTAATGCTCCCCTGCTTTGACCGGGTGATGTTCTGCGACGGGTTCGCTCCGGGGGCAGTCCCGGCGGAGGAGCTGCAAAGGCTCGCGCCGGGGGCGGAGGTGTTCCATTCCCCGCAGGAGGCTCTGCTCCACGCGCAGAGTATTGCGGACGGCGATCTGCTGTACTTCGGCGGCTCGTTCTATTTCGCAGCGGAGATACGCAAGCTGCTGGTATAATACTAATATCAAAATTAGTATTGAACGGCTTTTCAGCGGCTACGCCGCACCAACCGCAAAGCGGTTGGTTTCTCCCTATAGACTTTGTCTATAGGGAGAAATGAAAATAGTATAACAGAAACTCCCCGGAGAGGATTCCGGGGAGTTTTTTTACTTCATACCGTTACGCACGTTTTCTACCATTTCCAAGTACTCCTGCCGGACGTTCTCCGGCGCAATTATCTCCGCGTCGCCGCCGAACTGGAACACCCACGAGAAGAACGGCTTGCTCGCCACGACGTTGACATAGGCGACAAAGCCCTCGCCGTCCTTGTCCGGGATCATTCTCACGCCCATTCCGAACCTGTCCAGAACGGCGTTCACCAGCCCGCTGCGGCAGTGCAGGCGCACCTCGATCTCCTCGCCGCTGAACATGGAGATGTGCGCCCGAACGTACTCCGACAGGTCGAAATCCCGGTCGATCGGGCGCGCCTTCTCGGTCGTTATCTCCACGTTCTCCATGCGGTCTACGCGGTAGTTGGAGCAGCAGCCGCGGTGGTCGTTCCACGCGACAAGGTAGTAGTATGTATTGTCCCACACCAGCGCGTAGGGGGTGCATACCCTGTCCGGAACGCGGTACTTCTTTTTCTTGTTGACGTCGTACTCGAAGTAGCGGAAGCGTATCTTGTGCTTCTCGCCCTCCTCCGAGATAGCCTGCTGTATCCTGTCAACGCTGTACAGCAGGTGGCTGCTGCTGCCGCTGGAGCGGTCGGTGACGTACACGCTGCGCCGGAGCTGCTTCGCCTCGTTCTCGCTGCAAAGCCCCGCCAGCTTCTTCAGCAGCGCCGCCGCCTTGCTGCTGGTGAGGAATCTCGCGGAGGACACCGCGTCCGCCAGCAGCTTCAGCTCCGCCAGCTCGAACTCACGGCTGACCAGCTTGTAGCCCGCGTTGCGTCCCGTGGTGGACTGTATGTCCATGCCGTAGCTCTTCAGCGCCTCAACGTCCCCGGAGAATGCCTTGCGCCGCTCGGATATGCCCAGCTCCTCCAGCATTTGCTCTATCTGGCTGCGGGTGAGCGGGTGATCCTCGTCGGTGTATTTCAGGAATATG
Organism: uncultured Clostridia bacterium; assembly: GCA_945873955.1. Classification (GTDB taxonomy): domain Bacteria; phylum Bacillota; class Clostridia; order Oscillospirales; family Ruminococcaceae; genus CAG-115. Next base: position 10,345 of record CAMCFA010000047.1, read on the forward strand.
TCGCGCAGATACAGCATTTTAAGCCGCTGGTTCGTGGAGTCGTAGTTCATTGTTTCGTCGTCTGGCATGTGAGAGTCCTCCTTATTTTTTTATTATATTATAGCACATATTTCAAGAAAAACTGCTTCTTTTTTGAAACAATTACGGTGTTTTTTTCTCCCGGCAAAAATCCCTCCAACACCCGCCGGCAGTTCTCCGCATATAATAAAGTGCAGGCGGAATACCCCCTGCAAGCAAATAACCTAAGGAGATACTGCAATGAATTATTTTATGATAAAACCAAGATCAATGACGCAGGCGGAGAAGGCTCGGCTCCACCTCGCAAAGCACGGAATAAAATGCACGGTGGAGCGCACGACCGGCAGAGGCGGCTGCGGCTTCGCAATGAAGATATTCGGGGAGAGAAGCGCGGTCTGCCCGCTGCTGGAGCAGATCGGCATAAGCTGTGGTATACCTCGATAACGCCGCCACGACTTACCCCAAGCCGCGAAACGTCTATGCGGTCTGGAGCCACGCAATTACCGCATACGGCGCAAATCCCGGCAGAGCCGGCCACGCGCTGGCACAGGCGACCGGCGAGGCGGTGTTCCTCAGCCGCAGCAGGTGCGGCGAATTCTTCGGCGCAGAGCCGGAGAACACCGTGTTCACGCTGAACTGCACCCACGCGCTGAACACCGCGATAAAGGGTCTGGCACACGACGGGGCGCACTACGTCCTCAGCGACATTGAGCACAACGCGGTTATCCGCCCGGTTCATGCGCTGACCTCCGAAGGCGCAGACTACACCCTGTTCGAGACCTCCCCGGACGCCGAGCAGACAGTGTGGAACGCTGAACGCGCGATACGTCCGCAGACAGTCGCGCTGGTCTGCACCGCCGCCGGGAACGTCACCGGTCAACGGCTGCCGGTAAAGGAGCTGGCAGACCTCTGCCGCCGCAAGAGGATATGCTTCATCTGCGACGCGGCGCAGGGCGCGGGGGTGCTGCCGCTCGACCTGAGGGACGGAATAAACATCATCTGCGCCGCCGGACACAAGGGGCTGTACGGTCCTATGGGAACGGGGCTTATGCTGACGGACGGCAAATTCCCGCTCAAGCCGCTCACAGAGGGCGGTACGGGCAGCGCCAGCGAGAGCCTCGAGCAGCCGGAGTTCCTGCCGGACAGATTCGAGAGCGGCACCATAAACACGCCGGGCGCAATAGCGCTTGGTGCTGGTGTGGAGTTCGTAAAGACAAGGACTGCGGAAAAAATACTGTCGCACGAGATGTCCCTTTGCCGGGGCTTCTGCGCGGCGCTCCGCCAGATACCGGACGTCACAGTTTACTCGGAAATCGACGAAAAACCGGAGCTTTACGCCCCGGTAGTGTCGTTCAATATAAAGGGAGTTCCCTCCACCGAGGCGGCGGCAGCACTCAGCCGTCTTGGGTTCTATATGCGGGGCGGGCTTCACTGCGCGCCCCTCGCCCACCGCAAGCTCGGCACTCTGGACTCCGGCACCGTGAGGTTCTCGCCCTCGGTGTTCACCACCCCGGAGGACGTCGCAAGGCTGGTGTGGTGGCTGAAGAATCGGCAATGGCAGTAATAATTAAAGGGCAGTGGGGGGCTGCCCTTTTTATCTGCGCCCCTTTTCCCCTACGGGTTTCTCCTCAGACTCCACTTCCCCTCTCCCTTTTTTCCCCTCTTGTCCGGTTTTCACGGATTCAAATTAATAGAGATAGCTTTAAGAAAAATGTACTTTTTGCCTCACGTTGCCATCGTTGGCGGCACGCGTGACGGCTATTGAAAGGGGCATTTAGGGGGATAGTGGACAGGCAAGGGTGGCAAAAGAGGGGAGGAAAAAGGCGCTGCCGGGTTTGCCGGGAGCGCCTGTGATTTATCTGCTGCGGCCGCTGTGGGAGCTGTGACCTCCGGAGCGGCTGTGACCGCCTCCGCCGCCGTGACGTCCGCCGCCGCTGCTGGAACTGCTTATCTTATGCGAGGTGGTGAACTCACGCACAAAGATGTCCTGCCGCACTGTGAAGTTCGTCCGGCTGTTGTCAAGATACGTCCGGGCAGAGATAGGCGTCTGCTTCTTGTACCTCGCCGCGTATGCGTTCACGCTGGTAATTACAATAATAAACGCAAATATCATCACGATTATCTGCCCCATTCCGATATGGAAGTGAAATCCCCCGCCGGAGCTGCCGACATACCCGGTCTTGTGATTCGCAAGATAGGAACAGAACTCCTCTATCGCTTCGGGATAGTTCGGGCTGCTGCCCCTGTCCATTCCGCGGTAAACTGCGTCCAGAATCGATTGATACTGTGAGTCATAGATATCGTAGGCGTGCTTGTTGAACGCCAGAACATCATGATTGCCCGTGCCCTCCTTCACAAGCATGAGCACTATCGAACTGCTGTCCTCGCCGAACTGCTCGTACATATAGTCGTCGGTGTAGCGCTCCTCGCTTTTGCCGTCAAGGCTGTCGGACAGCACCACGCCGATATTCGCTCCGATATCGTCCGCGGTGGACTGGATAAGCTCCAGAAGCTCCGCTTTCTCGCTGCTGCTGAGAGCGTACTGGTAATCGTCAAGCGTTGCCATGTACTGGATACCGCTGTGATCCCCCGGCTCTGCGCCGGTGTAGCCGTCCTTGTTCTCGACCAGATATTTACAGAACTGCTCGCCGGCTGCTCGGAAATTAAGTTCCCTGCCGCTGTCAAGACCGTAATACACCGCGTCGAAAATCTTGTCCTGCTGGCTGTCGTAGACGCGGCTTGCTTCGCCCTTGGTGTATATCCAGTCGTAGTCGCCGCTGCCCTCCTCGGCGATAAGCAGCACTATCGTACTGCCGAAGCTGCCGAAATACGCTTCAGCGAATGCCTCGCAGTATTCGTCCTCGTCTATGCCGCCGAGGTCGTCCGCGATAATTATGCCGATATTCGTGCCTGTTTTGTCGGCGGTGTCGTACATAATGTCCAGCAGTTCAGCCTCGTCCTCTGCGGACAGCACATGCTGGTAGTCCTCCAGCGCCGCCTTGCTTGGGGCAATGTCCGCCGCGCCGCAGGCAAGCGACAGTAACCCGGAAACCGTAAATATCACCGCCGCCAACAGCAGAGCGGCTGTCCTCTTAACGTACCTCATCAAAACAGCGACCCTCCTATCAGCAGAATCAGAAATACCAGCACAGCCAGTATCCCGGCGGTAAGCAGGAACTTTTTCAGCCCGCTCACCGGAAGTATGCCGAACCGCGTGCCGGTCTGTCCGTTCATCACGAACGGGTAATCCTTGCCCTTGTAGGTGTAGTTTAGAAACCACACCGGCAGGAGCGCGTAAACCGTGGTCTGGTTGGTGTAGGAAACCTGCTTGTTCTGCTCGGTTATTGAGGAATAGCCGGTCATGTCGGATTTCAGCACCGAAATCGCCGCCTCGGCGACGCGCTGGTCTATATGCTGTCCGGCTTCGGCAGAGTTGACGTCGTATTTCTCAGCGCCGCACCCGGAGAGGTAGCTCATGGAAAAGGGCTTTATCTGCTTATAGTCAAACGGCTCTATGCTCTCCATAAGGCTGTCGTCGATACGCTTGGAGCCGTCGCAGGGTACTCTCACGAACACCATGTCCGCCTGCCGTATCACCTTGAATATCTTGGTGTTGGTGTGCTGGGTGTCGCCGGTGCGCCATGTGCGGACTTTCTTGCCCTCTGCCTCAAGGTAGCCATGCACTGCGCCGCTTTTCAGCCAGTAGGGGACGTACAGCGGGGTGATGTTCTGTATCTGCGCCTCGCTGGAAAAGTCTTTCGGCAGGAGTATTTTGCCCTTGCGGTACTCCCGGAACGCCTGCTCTGCCTGTTCGCGGGTGGTGGAAAATGGTATGATTAGATCCGGCTTGAATTCGCCGGAGAGCCGTCCGGTGAGGATCACCGGGGTGTGGCAGAAGTGACACCGGGTAGAGGCAGTAAGGCTGTCGCAGATAACTCCCGCGCCGCAGTTGGGGCAGGTGTACAGCGCTGAAGCGCCGGAGAATTCCTCCGCTTGTTGGTTTGCTTCGTCTGCGGCGGCGGTGCGCTCGGCTTCGAGGTTCTGCTGGGAGAGCGGGTCGCTTTCGTTCTCGGCGAAGTATTGCTTCATCTGCTCCTCGGTGAATTCGCTGTCGCAGAACAGACACTTGAATCTTCCCGCCGCGTTGTCGTATTCCAGAGCCGCGTTGCAGTTCGGGCATTGGTAGGTCACGGTTTTGATTTCCATTATGTACCTCGTTTGGAGCTGTCAAATCAGACAGCGCATTTGTTATTTTGATATGTTAGAATGAAACTTTTAATTTTTAATTCGGAATTAAATTACCACACCCTCCAGTGCTTCCCCGATACTCCCATTGATCACCAGATCCGCGTTCCTGTCCGCGGAAATAGGCGACTTGTTTATCACAACGACACGCTCGCCATTGAAGAACCGTATCAGCCCCGCCGCGGGGTATACCGCCAGCGAAGTGCCTCCTATGATTAGCAGGTCGGCGCGGGAGATCTCGTTTATCGCGGAGTTGATGTCGTTATCGTCCAGATTCTCGCCGTAAAGCACCACGTCCGGCTTGACGATACCGCCGCATTCGCACCGCGGCACGCCCTCGCACCCCATGACGAAATCCAGCCCGTAGGACTTCCCGCAGGTCATGCAGTGGTTGCGGTGGACAGAGCCGTGAAGCTCTATCACCCGCCTGCTTCCGGCGGCGGTGTGCAGCCCGTCAATATTCTGGGTCACTACCGCGGAGAGCTTCCCGGCGCGCTCCAGCTCCGCAAGTTTCAGGTGCGCCGCGTTCGGCTTCGCCTGCGGGAATATCATTCGGTCGCGGTAGAAGCGGTAGAACTCCTCCGTATTGCGCATGAAGAAGTCGTGGCTGACTATCTCCTCAGGCGGGTACTTGTACTTCTGGCTGTAAAGCCCGTCCGCGCTGCGGAAGTCCGGTATGCCGCTCTCGGTGGACACCCCCGCCCCGCCGAAGAACACTATCCGCCCGGCGCGGTCTATCATCTCTTGAAGCTCCATGACGTCACTCCTTACTTAAACAGCGTTTGGCTGCTGTCCCTATCAATATCGCAGTTTCTTCCGGGTTTTCAGTATTCGTTTCGTGCCCGCAGCCGGTGATCACCGTAAGCTCCGACCCCGGAACAAGCCGGAACAGCTCCTTCGCGGCTTTCATGTTGTTCCTGTCCTTTTCCCCGCAGGCGATAGCAACAGGGCAGCTTATCCGGCGCAGACTGTCTGTGAAGTCCAGCCGCGCCATTGAGCCGGTGAGCCGTATCACTCCGCTTTTGGTGAAGCCCATACCGCCGAACGCGCTTTCGGGCATAATGCGGAATACCGCGCTCTGAAATTTCAGAAGCGTCCGGGGCATTTTAAACTGCGGCGCGATAAGCACCACACCGCCCAACCTTTCCGGGTGGTCGGCAGCGTAATTCAGCGCCAGCACCGCCCCCAGCGAAAGCCCGCACAGCAGCAGCGGCTCGGAAAAGCTCCCGCAATAGCCGCAGAAGCCCCTATACAGTGAATCGTAGGTGCAGTCCCCGTCGGTGAAGTCCGTCAGCTCCGGGACAGATACCCTGTACTCCGCCGGCAGCCGGGACGTCACACCGTCCCATGCGGCGGAGGTCTGCCCTAAGCCATGCAGAAGAATAATGCGCATGTGTGTTCCTTTCGCCGGAAAACCCTTTTAGTAAAATAATTATACCACATTTTTCCGTGGAATTCAATCACCCACGAAAAATATCCCAGTGCCTTGACAAATCCGCATAAATGCAGTATAATGTTCACATGATAAGTTATAAATGAACGGCGGTGAAGCTATGCACAAGGTCAAAGCAAAGGGAATATTGTCCGCGGGGAACGGCATGAACGTCTACCGGGGCTGCACCCACGGGTGTATCTACTGCGACAGCCGCAGCGCCTGCTACCAGATGAAGCACGACTTTGAGGACGTGGAGGTCAAGGCGAACGCGCCGGAGCTGCTGGAGGCGGCTCTGAAAGCCCGCCGGAAGCGCTGCATGATAGGCACCGGGGCAATGTGCGACCCATACCTCCACGCGGAGAGGGAGCTGAAAATCACCCGCCGCTGCCTTGAACTCATCAGCCGGTACGAATTCGGCGCGGCGGTGCAGACCAAATCAGACCTCATTCTGCGGGACATTGACCTGCTGGACGAGATAAACCGCAAGACCAAAGCCGTGGTTCAGATGACCCTCACCACCGCTGACGAATCCCTCTGCCGCATTGTAGAGCCGAATGTCTGCACCACCCGGCGGCGGTTCGAGGTGCTGTGCGAAATGCGGGAGCGCGGCATTCCCACGGTGATATGGCTCGCGCCGCTGCTGCCCTTCATCAACGACACAGAGGAGAACGTCTTGGCTATCGTGGACTACGCGCGGCGGGCGGGCTGCCGGGGGATAATATGCTGCGGCATGGGGCTGACCCTCCGGGAGGGCGACCGGGAGTACTACTACGCCGCGCTGGACAGGCACTTCCCCGGGCTGAAGCAGCGCTATATCGCGCGCTACGGCGACAGCTACGAGCTGCCCTCGCCCCGCAGCGGCAGGCTCATGGAGCTGTTCCGGCGGGAATGTGAGCGCAGCGGCATAGAGTACCGCGCAGACCGGGTGTTCGCCTATCTGCGGGAGTTCCCGGAAAACGAGCAACTGAAACTATGGGAGGAATCCACATGATAAACGGATATGTCAAGACCCTCAGCAATATGCTGCAAATACCCATGCCGCAGGTGTTTTACAACGACCGGGAGCTTGCCGCGGAACAGCACGCGAAGCTCACCCCGGACGGAAAACGGCTGTTCCTGCGGAAGCTGAAAACGCCCTCACTCGACCAGCTATTCGCCGCCGCTTTTGAGCTTCGGCGGGAGTGGCAGCGCAGGAACGGCGCGGAGTTATATTTCGGGAACTACCGCCCCCGGGAGCAGCTTTCCGAGCGGGATTTCGCCATGCAGCCCTCGGAGGTGGACGCAAACGCGTTCGCGGCGGTGGCAGTGTCGGCGCTGTTCGGCGTTGAGCCGGTGTTCGACGAGCTGCCCGGCGCGGCGCGCTCCAGAATCGACCGCCGCATGGAGGAGATACGCAGAAACGAGTTCCCGGAGCTTGCTAATATGAAGCTGCCGCACTGACGCTGAATTAATCTACCTTTTTGAGGGCGCTCACGATAGCGCCCTCAACGTCTTCTTTAAGGGAGCGTATACGCACCAGCCGCTCCCCGAACAGGCGGTTCTTGAACGCGTCGTTTTTCTTGGCGCGCTCGCTTTCGTGGGAGCTGTCGTCCAGCTCCACCATGAGCACGATATTCATGTCGTAGTCGCACAGCAGGAAGTCCACATGCTTGGCGCGTATCTTGTTGAACCACTTCTGCCGGTCCTTCGTGCCCTTCTTGATCGACGCGATATCCGCTACCCTCACCTTCGGGCAAATCTGAAGCTCCAGCTTATCCGCGATAGGTTTCAATATGTGGTAGAATGAGCGCTCCCGCTCGGTCAGAATGGTCTGATTCAGCTCGTAGGGCCATTTCTCCCGGGATAACAGCCAGATCCAGATAAGTACTGCGATAATTAATACGGCTATCGCAAGCCAGACTATCCACTCCATTCAGCCCTCCGGGTTCGCGCTCTTGACAGCGGAGAGATATTTCTTCACCTCGTCGATATAGGTTTCGGCGATATCGCTCAGCATACTGCGGCTCTTGACGATATAGCCTATCTCCATGTCGGAGTTGCGGTTATCCTCGTCCTCACGGAACGGCACCGCCGCGAACTCACTGCCGTTCAGCTCCTCGCAGATAATGCCGGAGCAGAGGGTGTAGCCGTTCAGACCCACCATGAGGTTTAGCTGCGTGGCGCGGTCGGTGCTGCGTATCACCCGCGGGTAGTCCCGGTCGCTCAGTATCTCCTCCGCCATGAAGCCGGAGCCTTGCTCCCCCTGCTCAAAGGACATGCAGGGGTAGTCCCGTAGCTGCTCCAGCGACACGGAGCTTTCCCCGGCGAGGGGGTGTCCCTTCCACATATAAACGTAGGCGCGGCAGTTTATCAGCGGCGTGAATGTAAGCTCGTTGTCGGCGAGGAGCTTCTCAATGACCTTGCGGTTGAAGCTGTCGAGGTACAGAATGCCGACCTCGCTTTTGAGCGACCCAACGTCGGTTATGACGTCCATTGTGCGGGTCTCCCGCATGGCAAAATCGAAGTTCAGCGTGCCGTACTTCTTGACGGTCTCCACGAATGCCTTCACTGCGAAGGAATAATGCTGCGAAGAAACACCGAACTTCCGCTTGAAGCTGCCGTGGGCGCTGTATTTCTGGGTGAGCAGGTCGTACTGCTGGTACACCTGCCGCGCGTAGGACAGGAACTCCGCACCCTCTGCGGTGGCGGTAACGCCCTTGCTGGTGCGCAGGAATATGGTTATGCCTATCTCCCTTTCCAGCTCCTTGACAGCGCCGGAGAGGGTCGGCTGGGATATGTAAAGCAGCTCCGCCGCGCGGTTCATAGAGCCTGCGTCGGCAATGGTGAGCGCGTATTTTATCTGTTGCAGCGTCATAGCGCGACCTCCGTTTTGAGTATTGATATTGTTTATGGTAGCACAAATCTGCGGGATTGTCAAGGTCATTTCGGGGGCAATTTCTGCGGGAAACGCTGATCAAAACAAAATCGCCGCGCTCAAACGAGTCAACTCACGCGGCTGATTTTGTTACGCTTCGCTTTGATCAGCGTATCTGCGGGAAACGCTGATCAAAACAAAATCGCCGCGCTCAAACGAATCAACTCACGCGGCTGATTTTGTTACGCTTCGCTTTGATCAGCGTATCCCGATTTTTTCACGTCGTGAGCGCTGTATTTCGTCGAAAATACCTTGCAGAATTTTATATTTTTGCGATAATTATAGTGTAGAATTGAAAAAACTCTATCCTACACAGTTGAATACAGCCGGCTGCCGTGCGTAATAGTTGTTGTGACATGCTTACCTCCTACGGCGTTCGGCTGTATCCATAGAGCCACAGATCCTCCCCGCGCGGGAGGATTTTTTCATTTCAGCCCCCCGAACAATGCAGTGAAATGCAGTCGTATCCGGTTTATAGTGAATTACTAAGGGAAACGCTGATCAAAACAAATTCGACCCGTTCAAACGCGCTTGCTCGCGCGGCTGAATTTGTTACGCTTCGCTTTGATCAGCGTGTCCGCGGGAAACGCTGATCAAACCAAATTCGCCCCGCTCAAACGCGCTTGCTCGCGCGGCTGAATTTGTTACGCTTCGCTTTGATCAGCGTGTCCCTAAAAGGAGGCTGCACCCTATGAACAGGATACTTGAAATAATCAACCCAAACAACACCATATCGCTGAACCGCCAACTTGCCCACGCGCTTGGGCTGTCTGAAGCGGTGGTATTCGGCGCGCTTCTGGCGAAATACGCCTACTACGAAAAGAACGGCACGCTCACTGAGGACGGCTGGTTTTTCTCCACGGCAGACGATCTCATGGAGTCCACCGCGCTGACTGTGAAGCAGCAGCGGCGCTGTATCGACAAGCTCACCGCGGCGGGGCTTATCCGCTGCGAATTGCGCGGCATACCCGCAAAGCGGTACTTCCGCATCACCGACGACATATCCCTGCTGGAGAGCTTGCTGTCTATCGGCAAAAAAGCGTCCGTTTCTGACGCTCCCGCCGCTGAAGCTCAGACAACTGCCGCAGCTCACCCAGAGGGAAAAGCAAGTTTTGCCGAAAAGGACAAACAAGATGTTCCCAAAGGGCAAAACAAGATTTGCCCAAACGGCGAAACAAGTTCTGCCCAAACTGCCAACAAAACAAGAGATAATAAAACCAGAGAAAATAAACCAGAAGAAGTCAAACCAGACAGCACGCGGGCGCAGATAAACTACCCTGCGCTGTGCGAGAGGTACGGCGAGGGCTTCGCAAAGCTGGCCGCCCAGACAGTTGCAGAGGGCTTATGCGGGGCGTTCACCCTCACGACCGACGGACGGACTATACCGGCAAGTGAGATAATTCCCGCTTATCAGCGGGTGAATTATGAAACTGTCTGCCATGTGGCGGATTATATTGCGGGCAAGAACGATATCCGCAATCTGCCGGCGTATTTAAGGCGGGCGCTGTTCACCGCTTCGGGGGAAAGCTGCTGCAAGCCATTGAAGCCCCATGCCCTGCCGACGGAGAGCAGCTCCAGTATCAACATGGAGGAGATACTAGCCGACCTTGCGGCGCAATACACCAGCGACAGCGGTTCGCTCTGGTGAAGTTCGCCCGGCATTTCCGCGTAATTACATAGCTTGGGGATAAGCTGTCATTCACAGCGATTCCGACAGGGATATAAAAAACCTCCCCGGGTGAACGGGGAGGCTGGTATGAACTTGTTGCTGTACTCTGCGAAGGGCTGTATAAAGCCGTCCGCGGGAGAAAGAACATCTCTTGGTTTTTCGATCCACATTCCCCAAACAGGGAATGAAAAATTAACGCTTGCTGAACTGCGGAGCGCGACGTGCAGCCTTTAAGCCGTACTTCTTTCTTTCCTTCATTCTCGGGTCACGAGTGAGGAAGCCTGCCTTCTTGAGGACAGGGCGCAGCTCGTCGGAGTACTGAAGGAGCGCTCTGGACAGACCGTGGCGGATTGCGCCAGCCTGACCGGTAACGCCGCCGCCTGCAACGGTAGCAACGATATCGAACTTCTCAACGGTGTCGGTAAGGGTGAGCGGCTGACGAACGATCAGCTTGAGGGTCTCAAGACCGAAATAGTCGTCGATGGAGCGGCCGTTAATGGTGATAGAACCGCTGCCGGGGTAAACTCTGACTCTGGCAACAGAGTGCTTTCTTCTGCCGGTGCCATAGTAATAAGGCTTAGAATCGTACATTGTTCAGACCCTCCTTATATTTTGTATTCAACGGGCTTCTGAGCCGCGTTGTTGTGCTCTGCACCTGCGTAGCAGCGCAGTCTGGTGAGAGCCTTTCTGCCGAGAGTGGTATCAGGGAGCATGCCGTTTACAGCGATAGTCATTGCCTTTTCGGGATTCTCCTTCATCAGCTTGTCGTAGCTGACTTCCTTGAGGTGGCCGATCCAGCCGGTGTGCCATCTGTAAACCTTCTTCTCCAGCTTCTTGCCGGTGAGAACTGCCTTAGAGCAGTTGATGATGATAACATGATCGCCGCAGTCGCAGTGAGGTGCGAAGGTGGGCTTGTGCTTGCCTCTTAAGAGGTGAGCAGCGGTGGCAGCAACACGTCCGAGGGGCTTGTCTGCTGCGTCGAGAATATACCAGCTGCGCTCAACTTCGGCAGCCTTAGGCATATAGGTTGACATATTAGTTTCCTCCTTATTTTGATTTCAGCATTTTGTAACTATGCAACAGTAGTTATTATACACGCTTTATTCCGGTTTGTCAAGGGTTTTTTAGCGTATATTTCAAATATATCCGGTTTACTTGCATTTTCTCTTGGTTTCTCTCTGTTTTTCTCGCTTTCTCTAAGTTCGTTTCATTTTTTGTTCGCGCTGTAAATTCAAGAGATTTAAAGAGATATAATAAGATTTATACAGATATCGCGCGATATTCTATAAATACAAAGATATACGATTCTTGTTCACAAAAAATCTCCCCCGGTTTCGGGGGAGATCTGAAATATCGTTATTTCATCAGATGTAAGCGAAGTTGGACTTACCGTTCTTCTTAACAGAGTACATCGCGTCGTCCGCCTTTCCGATGAGGTACTCAACACGGGTGTTGTAGTCGTCCTTGATGACTGAGATACCTATCGAAACGCTGACCGTCAGCCGCTCGCCGTCGCAGTCGAAGCCCTCTTCCAGACGGGCGATAATGTCCTGCGCTACCCGGGTCGGGTCGTTGATCTCCGCGTTGCGGATACATGCAATGAACTCGTCGCCGCCGTAACGTCCCGCGAAGCCGAACTCGCCGACGATATTCTTTATCGTCTGGGCAACGAATTTCAGCACCTGATCGCCGGTGGCGTGGCTGTACTGGTCGTTGTAGTGCTTGAAGTCGTCAACGTCCACGAACAGAACCGCCATCTGGGACTTTCTCGCCTCGGAAAGGGTGATCTCGTTGTCGATCTGGCTCTCGATAGTTTCACGGTTGTAAAGCTCGGTGAGAGCGTCGAAGCTGGCGCGTTCGGTGAGCTGCTGTTCGCTCTTTTTCGCGCGGTCGATATCAAGGATAACGCCCACGATCTTCAGCGGATTGCCCTCGGTGTCATGCAGGGTCGCGGTTCTGATCAGCACCCAGATGTAGTCGCCGTAGATGTTCTTCATACGGTACTCGTTGTGCTTGAACTCCTCGCCTCTGCCAAGCTTTTCAAGGTCGCTCTTGTAGCGCTCGGAGTCCTCCTCATGGAGCTTCGCTTTCAGCAGGAAGCTGTCGCCGAAGTGGTCGGAGGGTGCGCGGTAGCTGAACTTCTTGTTGAAGTTGTTGGAGAAGAATACCTCGTTGGTTTTGAAATTCCACTCGAAGATGATGTTGTCGGACATCTCGGT